>NZ_CP034675.1:0-730000 GCF_003990395.1 Cellulosilyticum sp. WCF-2
GGGAATTTATTTTGCATTTTGCTATTATAGATGATTTAGAAGCTGACCGTTTAAAGCTTTCTAATGCTTTGAACCGTTATCTAACAGAACAAGCTATATTACTAGACAATCCTATTGTAGAATATGAAAATGGCGAAAGTTTTTTAGCTGACTTTGCTCAAGTCTCCTTTGATATTATCTTTATTGATATGTATATGAACGGTATAACTGGACTTGAAGTAGCTAAAAAAATTCGCGAGACGGATGAGGAATGTCATATTATTTTCACCACCACAAGTCGTGATTTTGCTATTGATAGTTACACGGTTAGTGCTTCCTATTACCTTGTAAAACCCTATACTTATGAAATGTTAGCCAAAGCCCTTTCAACCTGCAAGATAGCTCAAATCTTAGCTAACCGCTATATCAAATTAAATGATACACCGATTTTACTAAGAGATATTGTTTATACTGACTTTCACAACCGACATTTATATATTTATTTAAAAAACCAACAAGTATTAACCTTTCGCATCACTTTAGAGGAATTCTTTCCTAAACTCCTGAACTATCCTAACTTTAGATGCTGCAATCGTGGTTCTGTTGTGAATTTAGATGAAGTTGCAAGGCTAGAGGACTGTGATTTTGTTATGCAAACGGGTGCACGTATTCCTATTAGTCGTCGTCATTTTGCTGAATTAAGAACTTATTACTTCAATTACTTATTTTATAAGGTTCGAGAACAGGATGTGATGAGATGATAATAACTAACTTCAGTACTTGGGAGATCATTGTTTATTCTCTTATTAATTTTTTACCTTATTTATTTCTAGTTTTATTCCCCTTTAAAGATAGTTTTCGTTATTCTACAATAATTACGGTTATACTTGCTATCTTGCTATCTTTTATTCAAATAGGCATGGGAATTTGGGCTACTCTGTTTAGGCCTTCAAATATAGGAATCATTTCCATGAGCTGCGTAATCATTTATGCTACCTTTTTCTTAGTTGCTGTAAAAACTTCTTTTGGTAAAATGGCATTTGTTCTTTTTATCATTTGTAATTACGCTCATTTTGTAGTTATTAGCTCTAAGTATTTTGAAAGATTATTTTTCCCCAATTTAGCTATGCAAACTTATCGTTGGTCGTTTTCCTTAACTATGCTTCTTGTTCAGATGATTACCTTACCATGGCTAAGTTGGTTTTTTAATTCTAAAATTCGCCCAGTAGTTAACCATCATAGCATTAGAAATATCTGGTGGTATTTATGGCTTATTCCTGCCACCTTTTATATGACAGGATATTATGGTATTTATATGGCAGATCAAGCAACTCCTAATGTACAACTTGCAATGCGCTTAGACAATGTACTATTTCTACTTTTTATTAATTTAGGTGCCTTACTTGTTTACTATATGGTAGTCCTACTTATTAATGAAACTGAAGATAATTTACGATTAAAAATAGAAAATCATCATCTTACTATGCAAAGCTTACAATATGAAAGTCTTAAAGACCGTATGGAGGAAACGCGTAGAGCAAAACACGATTTACGTCAGCATCTTGCTTTTATAGGTATATGCATCGAAGAACAAAATTGGAATAAATTACGAGATTACTTAAGCGACTATATGCGTATACTCCCATCTGATACTCCTATATCTTTTTGTTCTCACTATGCTGTAAACTCAGTTATTTCCTACTATGCTCAGCTAGCAGAAGAAAAACAAATTAAATTCTCAGCACAACTTAACATTCCTTCCGAAATAAATATTGCTGACCCTGATTTAATTGTAGTATTTGGTAATCTTCTAGAAAATGCTTATGATGCTTGTAAAACACAAGAAAGAAATCATAATTTTATTGTCATTAAAGGCGGTTTACAAAACGTTAATACCTTTGTCCTTACTATTGATAATTCCTGTGAAACAGAATTATCAATAGCAGAAGATATTGGTATTTATTCTACTAAGCATCCTGGTATAGGAACTGGTTCTTTGTCTGTAAAAAATATTGCTCAGCGTTATAAAGGTATTGCCACCTTTGATGTCAAGGAAGGTGTTTTCCATGCATCAGTATTACTTCATTTATGAAGTAAGCTCACACTTTTTCAGTGCTTGTGCCAGAGTTTCTTCACTAATAGGCTTTTTCAAAAAATATTTAGCTTGTACATCATAGGAACGAATAGCAAAATCTAAATCACTACACCAAAGTAGCTTTATATCTGGCTTCATACGACGTACTCTATCTACTACTTCTAGGCTAAAGGTTCCGTCTTGTGCTATCACCACAAGCTCAAAGTTTTCTTTTTTCAAAGCATCTAAAACTGATACATAATCTTCAAACTCACTTATCTGAACAACTAACTTATATGCTTCATAATATTTTAGTATTTGCTTGCAAAGTTGTCTGCGTTCCTCAATCTCTTCGTCATATAACAAAATTCTTATCATGAGTTCCTCCTTATTCCTTATAATCTCTATTGTATATAACGTAGATTGTAAAACTCCCCTACTTCTTTTACAATAATTCTTGCTTAAACGGTTAAAATATTACTTAAATGGTAGCTTTTAATAGAAAAGCTATACCCCTGTTTAGATTGAGTGTAGCTTTTCTATTTTATTAACGGCAACAACATGCATTTTCACAGAATAAAATTTCGCCTCTAACTACTTCTCCTCCTATATTAATGCCTGCTGTATTAATAGGGGCTGAATAAGCAAAGAACATTGCTGCTGTGCCTCTTGCACATACGATAGGACTTGCCTCTACAACCATTTCAAAACGGCAGCAGCCATCATCTGAAGTCACGCAAAAGACACATAAAAAACCATTTTCATCTCCTGTAAAAAACATCAAGTCATTGGAATTAAATTTTCTCCTTCTATCAAAATTAACTATGTTAACTTCTCCCTCAAATCTATCTTCTCTTCTAAATATACGAATTTTAAAATCTACTTGTTCAGTATCAGTTACATTACATCCAACACTAGGTACACCAATACTATCCACGGTGCCAAAACCTCTTACAACTTCTACTCTCCTTACAGATCGGCTACTTTCTCTGCAATCTGTACTTCTGCTTCTCCTTCTACCAGATGAGCAATCACTACTCTCACAACTCATGTTAGCTTCTCCTTTTCAGATTTACTCCTTATATTATATGTTAACTTTTCTAATATGTTTACTTTATAAGCTTCTATATACTTATTTAACGCTCTTTTTCAACTTATTTCTTAACTACAAATTTTGTGTTTTGCCTTTACAAACTCTATTTTTAAATTTATAATATTACTATTAATTTTTATATGTTACCAAACACAATGAAAAGGACTAGTACTATTTTTGATGCGTCAAAGCGAGTGGGGTTGGTGAAAGCCCATACGATAGAAAATACGAAAAATCACCTTGGAGTGGCAGACCGAACCTAGATCTTTGATTGAAGTAGGCTCTGACGGTTTCCTACCGTTACCGTAAGGAAAGGTATAACGAGCGGCCTTTATAGAAGGCAAATCAGGTGGTACCGCGGAAGATGACTTATAGTGCTCTTTCGTCCTGTTGATGGATGAAGGAGCTTTTTTGATGCTCTAAAATCCAAAACCTTTATTTTATACAATTTATTTAGGAGGATGACTATGTATAAGAAAGTCGACACTGCCCTTAACTTTGTAGACAGAGAGCTTGAAGTCTTAGAGTTTTGGAAGAAAAATAACGTATTTGAAGAATCAATTAAATCCAGAGAAGGCGGTCCTGTATTCACATTTTATGATGGACCACCTACAGCTAATGGTAAACCTCACATTGGACATATCTTAACTCGTACAATGAAAGATATTATGCCACGTTATAAAACCATGAAAGGCTATAAAGTACTTCGTAAAGCTGGTTGGGATACTCATGGTCTTCCAGTAGAGCTTGAAGTAGAAAAACTCCTTGGTATTAGTGGTAAACCACAAATTGAAGAATATGGTATTGAACCTTTCATCTCTAAATGCAAAGAAAGTGTTTGGAAATATCAAAGTGAATGGGAAAAGATGTCTGACCGTGTAGGCTATTGGGTAGATATGGAGCATCCATATGTGACTTATGATAACAACTACATCGAATCCGTATGGTGGTCACTTCGTCAAATTTGGGACAAAGACCTTATTTACAAAGGTCACAAAATCGTACCTTACTGCCCACGTTGTGGAACATCTCTTTCTTCCCACGAAGTAGCACAAGGTTATAAAGATATTAAAGATCAAACAGCTACATGTAAATTCAAAGTGGTAGGTGAAGATAACACTTACCTTTTAGCTTGGACAACAACACCTTGGACACTTCCATCAAACGTTGCTCTTTGTGTGAACCCAGAACACACTTACGTAAGAGCTAACTTTGAAGGTGCTACTTACATTTTAGCTGAAGCTTTAGTGGAAGCAGTTCTTGGCACAGAAGGCGTAGAAATCACAGAAAAATTTGCAGGTAAAGAATTATGTGGCACAGAATATGAACCACTCTTTACATGTACTAAAATAGATAAAAAAGCATTCTTCGTAGTAGCTGATAACTACGTAACACTTACAGATGGTACAGGTATCGTACACATCGCACCTGCATTCGGTGAAGATGATGCTAGAGTAGGACGTGCAAATGGCCTCCCATTTGTACAACTTGTTAACGAACAAGGTTACTTTACAGAAGAATTCATAGCTCAGTTCCCTCAGCTTAAAGATGTATTCGTTAAAAATGCAGATCCAGAAATTCTTAAATATTTAAAAGAACAAGGCACTTTATTTAAAGCCATGCCTCATACACATAGCTACCCACACTGCTGGAGATGTGATACACCACTTCTTTACTATGCACGTGACACATGGTTCATTGAAATGACTAAAGTACGTGATCGTTTAGTAGCTAACAACAAAACAGTAAACTGGATGCCTGAATCAATTGGTGAAGGTCGTTTTGGCAACTTCCTTGAAGGTGTTATTGACTGGGGTCTTTCTCGTTCAAGATACTGGGGTACTCCACTTCCAATTTGGGAATGTAAATGTGGTCACAAACACTTAATCGGAAGCATCGAAGAACTTAAATCAATGAGCTCTGACTGCCCAGACAATATCGAACTTCACAAACCATACATTGACAACGTTCACCTTAACTGTCCAGAGTGTGGCAGCACTATGACAAGAGTATCTGATGTTATCGACTGCTGGTATGATAGTGGTTCAATGCCATTTGCACAACTTCACTATCCATTTGAAAACAAAGAAGTATTTGAAGAAAACTTCCCAGCTGACTTCATCTCAGAAGCTGTTGACCAAACTCGTGGATGGTTCTATACCCTAATGGCTATCTCTACACTTATCTTTGATAAAGCACCATACAAAAATGTTATCGTTCTTGGGCACGTAGGTGATAAAGATGGGATTAAAATGAGTAAGCACAAAGGTAATGTAGTAGACCCTTGGTCAGTTCTTGATGTGCAAGGTGCTGATGCTGTTCGTTGGTACTTCTACTCTGCTTCTGCTCCATGGCTTCCAAGCAGATTTGCTGGTGAAAACGTAAGTGAATCTCAACGTAAATTCATGGGTACTTTCTGGAACACTTATGCGTTCTATGTACTTTACGCAAACATTGATGAGTTTGATCCAACTAAGTACGAACTTAAATATGATACATTAAACATGATGGATAAATGGGTACTTTCTAAACTTCATACACTTGTAAAATCAGTAGATGAAGACCTTGAAAACTACCGTATCTTTGAAGCTGCTCGTGATATGCAAGACTTCATTGATGAAGTATCTAACTGGTATGTACGTCGCTCTCGTGAGAGATTCTGGCAAAGTGACATGCCACAAGACAAGATTAACGCTTACAAGACACTTCATACTGTACTTGTAACACTTGCAAAACTTGCGGCACCATTTACACCATTTATGGCAGAGCAAATTTATCAAAACCTTGTAAAATCAGTAGATGCTAATACTCCAGCTAGTGTTCACTTATGTGACTTCCCAGTATATAATGAAGCTATGATTAACAAGGAACTTGAAAAATATATGAATGAAGTTCTTGAAATCGTAGTTCTTGGACGTAGCTGCCGTAATGAAAGTGGTATCAAAAACCGTCAACCAATTGGTACACTTTATGTAGGAGCTACAGAAGTACTTCCTCAGGAGTTCATCGATATCGTAGCTGAAGAATTGAATGTTAAACACGTAGAATTCACTACAGAAGCTGCTGAATATATTTCTTATAGCTTCAAACCACAAATGCGTACGCTAGGGCCAAAATACGGTAAAATGCTAAATAGCATTAGAACTGCTCTTGCAGAACTTGATGGAACAGCTGCTATGGCTGAGCTTAATGAAACAGGCGTTCTTAAACTTACAATTGAAGGTTCTGAAATCGAACTTACTAAAGAAGACCTCTTAATTAGTACAGCTCAAAAAGAAGGTTATGTAGCTGCTGCAGATAAAGGTTATACTGTAGTAATCGATACAAACCTCACAGAAGAACTCCTTGAAGAAGGTTTCGTACGTGAAATCATCTCTAAGATTCAAACAATGAGAAAAGAAGCTGACTTTGAAGTTCAAGATCACATCCAAGTTGCTTACACAGGTAACGACAAAGTAGCTTCTATCATGGCTAAAAATGCTGACTACATTGCCTCTGAAGTACTTGCTAACAGCGTAATAGCAGGCTCAGTAGAAGGCTACACTAAAGATTGGAAAATCAATGGTGAAGAAGTTAATTTCTCTGTAAAGAAAGCATAATTAATACTATTTTGAGTATAAAAAAGAGTGTTTCATTCGATTAATGAAACACTCTTTTTCTATAGTCTCATCTCTTTTGCCTGTACTCATATAATTATAAGTGTAATATATTTACCTAAACATAGCTTATAAATAGATAGTTTAAATAAATAATTATAATATCATCCTTATTTTATTATTAAGTTTTATAAAATCGGGATATAATTTACTATTCACTTTGATATTTAATTAACATTTTTATGATTTTTTCATCTATATATTTCCTAATTTATATTGTAGTATATTTTTAGTGACTTAAATTTAGAATTTAGAAAGGATCTACATATGAAACTCAAGATACGTGGAAAAATTTATAGAGTTGTATTACCTGCATTTATTTTGCTAGCTTTTATTTTAACAGGTATGGTAATTATTGTATCTACTAATCATATCAACGATAAAATGGAGCATAGTATGACTACTAATATTAGCTACTACACAGATATGATGAACCTACAACACGATGGGGATTATCATACTGATGGGCAAACCTTATATAAAGGTGATGATAATTTACAAGAAACCTCTCTTTTAAACAAACTTAAAGCTAGTACAGATTTTGAGTACACATTATTTTTGGGTGATACTCGCTTAATTACAACTATTCAAAGCGATACACCTTTAGTGGGTACAAAAGCCGAAGATAAAATTATTGAAGCTGTGCTTAATAAAGGAGAAATAACCTACTCTGATGTCACAATTAATGGACGCCCTTTTGCAGCTTACTATGAACCTATTAAAGATAGTAACGGCCAAAATATTGGTATGCTTTTTATAGGACAGGACATGACACCTTATACTGAAGAAATAGCAAGTCTCAGCATTAAGTGCATCATCATCAGTATAGTGGTATGTATAATTGCCTTAATAGCCATTGCTATTGTTATCAATTCTATTAGTAAGGCTATTGATAAAACTGTAAAGCAACTTTACCGTCTAAGTGAAAAAGACTTTTCCTTTTCTATTGATCCTAAGCTTCTAGCTCGTGGTGATGAGGTTGGTATGCTTTCTCAAGGTATGAAGGCCATGCAAGAAAATATTATTGCCATCTTAACAGAAGTTAGTCATTTGGCTCATACAGTTAGTGAATCTTCAAGAGTACTTTCTAGCAACTCACATCATATGGCTACTCACTCTGAAAAGGTTGTAGCTTCCTCTCAAGAAATTACTGTTAGCACTACCACTCAAGCTGAAGACTTAGCCCAAATCGATCAAGCTGTAGGTACTTTATCTAATAGTTTAGAATCTATGACTACTTCTATGATTAATATTAATGATAGTTCAAGAGAAATTGGTCATATTTCTAATTCTAGTAAAGCTGAAATGGAAGAAGTAACAGCTTCTATTCACGACTTTAACGAGGATTTCAAAATTTATGCACAAGAAATCCAAGGGTTTAAGCAGCGTGTGAATACAATCAACCAAATTACTGATGCTATTGAAAGCATTGCAAAACAAACTAATCTCTTAGCTCTAAACGCTGCTATTGAAGCCGCTCGTGCAGGTGAAGCCGGTAAAGGTTTTTCTGTAGTTGCAGAAGAAATTCGCACTCTAGCAGAGCAAAGCCAAACTTCTGCGCAAAACATTACATCTATTATTGCCTCTTTATCAGAAGATACGACTAAATTAGTGGAAGGTACTATAACTATTAATGCTTCTCTTAATGAACAAACCCAAAATATTGAACATAGTATAGATGTATTCCAAAATATTGTAGCCGCTGTTAATCATATCATTCCTCAGATTCAGGCAGTGAAAGAAGATACATCTACCGTTAATGAACAAAATACTACTATCCGTAGTAAAATTAACAATTCCTCTTGTATTGCTCAAAACATCTCTGCTGCTTGTGAAGAAGTTACTTCTTCTACAGAAGAAATTAATGTGGTCATTGAAGAATTAGAACAAACTGCAGAAGATCTAGAACAAATGACACATCAACTTTCAAAGCAGATTCACTCCTTTAAACTTTCCTAAAATAGAATAGTAAGGACTTTCACCTAAAAATAAAGGGATGCTACATCATTAATTAAATTAATGATGTAGCATCCCTTTATTTTTTACACTATTCTTCTAAAACGCTATTAATCTCCCTAACCACTTCATCAAGATCATCTATCTGAATACCAATTTGTTCAATAGCTTTTCTATTTTCCTCTATTAAGTCTGCAATATTTTGTACTCTACCCACCTGCTCTTCAATGCTACTAATAACATCATTATTATATTCAACTACTTGATTTGTATGAGTAACTTGCTCTTTGGTAAGTTCATCTATGTGATCTACCCTCTCGTCTGAATCTTGTAATTTTAATACCATAGAACTAAGCATCTCTGCTGTTTCACAAGTTAGCTTGTTTTGTTCTTGTATTTGTTCTACATTTTTTGCCATTAGACTTTCTACTAATGTAGTGTCCTTTTTAATCTCCTTAACTACTTCATTCACATTTTGAAGTGATTGTGCCGTATTCTCAGATAATTTCTTGACTTGCTCTGCTACAACTGCAAAGCCACGTCCCTCTTCTCCTGCCCTTGCCGCTTCTATCGAAGCATTTAGTGCTAAAAGATTTGTTTCTTCTGCTATATTTTCTATAAGCCTTAGAAGCTCATCTATTTTCTTCACCTTATCATCTAAAATTTGTATAACCTCTAATGTATGGGTTGTCGCTTTCTCTATAGTTACACTAATATTAAGTACATGATTAAGTGCTTTCCCATTTTTATCTGAAATCTCTACAATTTCTTTTGATATGCTTCTAGTCTCTTTCATCCTATCCGAAATATTTTCAACCTTATCTTTTAAGATTGAGAGATTCTGGTTACTACCCTTAGATTTTTCTAGCATTTGACCATTATCACCAACAATATGTTCACTAACACTACTCATTTCTTCCATAGAAGCATTTTCTTCCTGTACGATACATATTAAAGTATTAGAGGCATCTTGGAGCTTCGTCATAAGTACATTCACCTTACTAATAATTAATGTAAGTCGTTCTGTATTCTGATTCATCAATTCTTGTCCTACATTAGCCAGTATGTGACCTGAGAAATAATTACTTATTACAGCCCCTGAAGCGCCTAATGCTAATACCAGTATCCTGGCAATCCATTCATCCACACTTGATGCTGCTTGTAGAGCTTCTAATGAATGAGTAAAAAAGAATATTAGAATAATAACTACATATAAAATTGTACACTTTAAAGTAAGTTTATAATCTTGAAATACGCCAATAACCATTAAGAAAAATACAAAAATTACCCACATTAACTGACAAGGCATCACATTAATAATAAAAGCATAATTAATAATACAAATGGCAGAAACAGAATATTTTAAAATATTATATTTCCTTATCAAAATTTCATCAGTGACAAATACTTTTTTATACACCCACATGAACCCTATAATTTCAAAGATGCAAACTATAATAAATGCTCCAAATGCCCATCTAGGTACTGAATGATATAGTCCAAACATCATACACATAGCACATGCTAACATAGCTGAAAAAATAGCTATAATTGATATAAAGTAAATCTCTTTTGCTACCTTCTTTTTATAAAATTCTAAAGTATTAAATTGATTGTTCATTCTTCTCCTCCCATTCTTCTATTACTTTAAATTGTTTGTACTAACTTAAATTTTTGTATCTTACCACTTCCTGTAGCAGGAAATGCTTCTACAACCCTAATATATTTAGGTCTTTTACCTTTTGATATATGTTCGTCTATAAATTTCTCTATTTCTTCTATAAGTTCTCCTTGCTTCAATGCTTGACCTATTTCATCTAAAACAATAAATGCAGCTATTTCTTGCCCCATAATATCATCAGGAATCCCCACCACTACAGCATCTTTAATTCTTGAATATTGCCTAAGACTCCTTTCTATATCAGCAGGAGAAATATTTTCTCCTCCCCTAATAATAATGTCCTTCTTTCTTCCAGTAATCTTTAAATAACCTTCTTCGTCTAATGAACCTAAATCTCCTGTATGCATCCAGTCATCTATAATGACTTGGTTAGTCGCTTCTTGATTTTTATAGTAGCCATGCATAAAATATTTTGACTTTATTAATATTTCTCCTTGTGTATGTATCGGTACTTCTTGAAGTTGATCATCAACAATCTTTATTTCTACTCCTTCTATTGATCTTCCTACTGTTGTCTTAACTTTTTCAATAGGGTCTCCTATTCTTATTTGAGTATAGCCACAAGCTTCTGATTGTCCATATAAAGGCATAATATTTCGCATATTCATCTTGGTTATAATATCTTCCATTGTTTCTTCATCACAATAAGATCCTGCTATCATTCCCTTATCTAGATATTTAAATTTTCTATCCCCAATTTTATTTAAAATCAATTTAAACATAGTAGGTACCCCATGAAAACATGTACATTTCTCCTCTTCTAATGCAGTTATTGCGTTCTCTGTACTAAATTTGTTCATAATCACTAGGCTCCCACCTATCATGAAGGTTAATAGGCAGGAAAAGAAGCACCCCATTACGTGATACATGGGTAGAGATGAAAATAGTTTGTCCTCACTTGTATAATTAAATAGTTCTCCTACTTTTTTGATATTATTAAGTACCTTATAATGTACTGACATGACTGCTTTTGGCCTTCCTGTTGTCCCTGAAGTATATTGTATGGCTAGAATATCATCATATTTCACTTTTTTCCTAGCCTCATCTAATTCTTTCTCACTAATTAGCTTACCATTTTTTATAAATGTCTTGAAACTCATATGTATTCCTTGTGAGCACTTACCTTGTCTATCAACTAAAACCACTAAATCTAAGCCCATTTCTACTTCGTTGCATCTTATCTTGGTATAAGTGGCTTCATCAGTAATGACAACCCTTGCATCTGCATATTTTATTTCATACAAAATTTCTTCCTCAATATTCTCGTTATTTAAACAAACAGGAACTGCTCCTATATTAATAAGTGCCATAAATATAGCTATCCAAGTAGCACTATTTGGAAACACTAAAGCAACATGAGTTCCCCTTGTGATATTACTACCTATTAAGGCTTTTTCTATCATCTTTGATTTATACAGTAAATCTCTATAGGTATATCTAGTATGCTCGCTTATATCTATAACAGCTATCTTATCTTCACTTTTAATAAGCCTTTCTTGTAAATAATGGCCCCAAGTTTCTTTTATTAACATCAATCTCACCCTTCTAATCTAGTTCTATTTTAGTTCATTGCCTGTTAGTTCATCACTTAATACTTCATTTCTAATACAACATGTTGGGTACCAGCTCCATAAGTCCATAAAAGAAAAGTATCTCCTCTATTAAGCTTTCCTTGCTCAATACCTGCTTTTAATGCAAGTATTGGACTACTTGCTCCTGTGTAACCATACTGATCCCCTATATAAGGTACCTTTTCAGCATCAATCTGACTCATCTCTATATATTTTTGGCAATTAACATATGCAAATTGAGACATGCAAATAAGCTTCATATGATCTATCTTTTCTTTATCATATTTCTCCGCAATTAAATTTGCACCCATATCAACTCTCGCATCCAAATTAGGATCTGTATACAAAACTGGATTTGGCTTTGAATATCCATCTTTTGGATAAACAATATTCATTCCCATGGTTTTATCCATGAGAAAATATCTTGATTGTATGCCACTTTCATCATCTCTTTCTAGAATAACCGCACAACCAATATCCCCTAGACACCCAAAGAATGGTGACCCCTTTTCTATATTAAAATTTGAATTGCTATCTCCCTGTACAACTAAAATCTTACTTAAATTTTCATCTGTTTTAAAATATCTATCTGCCATGTCAAGAGCTACTAACATTCCCGTACAATTCACATTCATATCTAAACAATTAACGGTATCCTTTCCGCCACCTAAAGCATCAAGAATCATTCTTGCCATCGTAGGAGATACATATTCTGGTGTATGAGATATACAAATAACCATATCAATCTCTTCAATATCTACCTTGTTTTCTTCTATAACTTTTTTAGATGCCTCAATAGCTAATGACAAACTTGTTTGTGTTTCATCAGCTATATATCTTATATCTCTCCCCATAATATCTCTTAAAAAATGTCTGCTTTGTTCTCTATTAGCCTCATCTAATTGATTAAGATAATAATCATTACCTAACTTTATATTTCCTAATGCAATTCCTATGTTCGATGCAATTCTATATCCCACAAATTTTCCTCCAATTTTCTCTTAATTACTTCTATAATAATACATTTATTTTTAAAAAAGTATAATAATTATCATTTTTGTTTATAATTATGCATTTAATTATTATTTTTTTATTTTAAATATTATACAAAATAACTCAATTTAAAAGGGACTAGTGCTTCTCCACTAGTCCCTTTTAGATTAAGTTATTTTAATGTACTCTATAGTAATAGCATTAGCATTATTATAAAAAATCATTACTTTAATCAAAATGAAATTAACAGCTTAATCAACATTGCCGATTGATTAATAGCTTCTCATATTCTTTCCAAATAAATTTTAACCATTTCTAGAGCTTCGTAATTTGCTTTAATGGTTGCTTCTATATCTTCATCAGAATGAGCTGCGGATAAGAACATTCCTTCAAACTGTGCAGGAGGTAATAAAATACCTTTTTCCATCATTTCTTTATAATAAATAGTGAAAAGCTCCGTGTCACAGTGCTTGACATCATCATAATTTTCAATTGGCCCGTTTGCAAAAAATAAACAAACCAGTGAACCTACACAATTTACTGTGAATTCCAAACCTAACTTCTCAATATTCGCTTTAAATCCTTCAGTTAACTTTGTTGCTTTTGTAGCTAATACCTTATATACCTCTTGATTAGCTTTTAGAAGTTCAAGATTCTTTTTCCCCATATACATAGCAAGCGGATTACCTGATAAGGTTCCTGCTTGATAAACGGGCCCAATAGGTGAAACCATGTCCATAATCTCTGACTTACCACCATATGCCCCCACCGGCAAACCAGCTCCAATGATTTTACCAAAGCAAACCATATCTGGTGCAACGCCGAAGTATTCTGATGCTCCACCATAGGCGATTCTAAAGCCTGTGATCACTTCATCAAAGATTAGAACCGTTCCCTCCTTACTGCAAAGTTCTCTCAGTCCTTGGAGGAATGCTTTTTTCCCTTCGATTACGCCCATATTGCCTGCTATGGGTTCTACAATTACTGCAGCAATCTCACCCTTATTGGCCTCAAATAATGCATGTACACTTGCTAAATCGTTATAACGTGCAACTAACGTATGTTTTACAACATCCTCTGGTACCCCTGGACTTGTAGGTACGCCATAGGTTAATGTACCTGAGCCTGATTGAACTAAAAGTGCATCACTATGTCCATGATAACATCCTTCAAATTTAAGGATCTTGTTACGACCTGTATAACCTCTTGCTACTCTTAAGGCACTCATCGTTGCTTCTGTTCCAGAGTTAACCATACGCACCTTATCTATAGCTGGATAAGCTTCTACCAAAAGCTTTGCCATTTCTACCTCAATAGCTGTTGCCACCCCATAACTGGTTCCTTTAGCCACTACTTCTTCAATACCTTCAACAATTGCTTTAGGGCTATGCCCAAGTAATAATGGTCCCCATGAACAAATATAGTCAATATACGTATTCTCATCTACATCCGTTAGTCTGCTTCCCTCTGCATAATCTGCAAAAATAGGTTCAAGTCCTACTGCTTTAAATGCTCTAACAGGACTATTGACGCCTCCTGGAATATATTTGACCGCCTCTTCATAAAGGATACTGGATTTACTGTGATTCATGGTTTATTCCTCCTGTATTATTTAACTCTTAGTTGGCGCGCTATGTCTTTTGCAAAATAAGTAATAATGATATCAGCACCTGCACGCTTAATAGAAAGAACACTTTCATATATTGCTTCCTCACTAAGTAAGCCATTTTTAACAGCTAATTTAAGCATAGAATACTCCCCACTTACGTTATATGCCGCAATAGGTTTGTTAAGATTGGCTTTAAAGCGATAAATAATATCTAAATAAGAGAGTGCTGGCTTGACCATAATAATATCCGCTCCCTCTTGGCAATCTAGCTGACCTTCACGTAAGGCTTCATTAGTATTGGCAGGGTCCATCTGATAAGTTTTGCGGTTCCCAAAGCTAGGGGCTGAATGTGCTGCTTCTCTAAAAGGCCCATAAAAACTAGAAGCATACTTAGCACTATACGCCATAATACTTACATTTATATAGCCTGCTGCATCTAGTCCCTCTCTAATGGCTACAATACGTCCATCCATCATATCTGAGGGAGCTACCATATCTGCTCCTGCCTCTGCATGACTTATTGCAATCTTAGTTAAAAAATCTAATGTTTTGTCATTATCTACATAACCACTTTCTGTTAAAATGCCACAATGACCATGGCTTGTGTATTCGCACATACAAACATCTGTAATCACTATGATCTCTGGGGCTATAGACTTAATAAGGCGAACTGCTTTTTGTACAATACCATCTTTGGCAAAGGCTTCACTACCACATGTATCCTTTTCCTTTGGAATACCAAATAGTAATACAGCACAAATACCCAATGCTTTAATTTCCTCTATCTCGTCTTTAAGCTTATCTAAAGAAAAATGATAAACCTCTGGCATAGAGGCAATCTCACTTTTTATATTTTCACCTTCTACTATAAAAAGTGGATAAATGAGTTCTTCCACATGAAGCTTTGTTTCTCTTACTAAACTTCTTATTGAATCACTTACTCTTAATCTTCTTGGTCTTTCTAACATACTACCTTTCCCTTCTTTTCCTATTGTTCTCTTGTCTCAGCTGTATTTTTATATTTCATTTTTACGTTCTACTTTTCCTTCATACAATCTACTAAATCCGTCATGGTCGCTTTCTTAGCTTCTTTGTATACCTCTAGGCCATACGTCTTAAGTGTATGAGTGGTTATTTCCCCTATAGAAATAAGCTTTGCATGCGCTAAGGCTGCTATATGCTCTTGCCCTATACGTCCAATCAAATGATGTACTGTAGACGAACTAGTAAAAGTCATATAATCTATTTCATCTGCTATCAGTTTTTCTACTAGCTCTTTGCTACTCATTTCACCCTTTGCTACATTCCTTACTGGAACTGTGGTATAGAGTGGAATTTCATCTACCTTGCAGACTGCTTCCAAACTACTCACTAAACCTTCTCGTGCAATAGCTGAGTCAGGAAGCAGTATATAATCCTTATTTGTAAGTTCTTTTTTTAAACAATCTGCTAAACTTTCTGCAACTGCTTTAGTTGACATCCTATCAGCAACTATTCCTTTTTGCTTTAAAGCTTTTTTCGTTGCTTCACCTATAACAGCTATTTTCAAATGAGCAAGTACCCTTGCATCTTTACCACTTGCTTCTAATGCCTCGAAGAAAACCTCTACTGCATTAGGACTTGTAAATACCAAATATGTATACTGTTTAAGGTGCTCAATAGCTACTTTAAGCCTAGTATTCTCTTTAATAGGTGTAATCTCTATAGTAGGAAATTCTATAGCTCTTCCACCTAAATCATTAATCATCTCCATCAGCTGACTGCTTTGTTTTCTCGTTCTTGTAACTACAATTTGCTTGCCAAAGAGTGGTTTTTCTTCGAAAAAATTTAACTTTTCTCTTAGATTCACGACTTCACCAATAACAATCATCGTAGGAGGCTTTACACCTTTCTCCAGTGCCTTTTCATAAATATTCTCTAGAGTTCCTATTACAACGCTCTGATTATACCTCGTGGCCCAGCTCACTAGCCCTACTGGTGTCTCTTTTACCTTACCTGCTCCTAAAAGATTTTCAGTAATCTTCTTTAAATTACTAATACCCATTAAAAATACTAAAGTCCCCTTTAAACTTGCTAAAGCTTCCCAATTTATTTCATCCTTCGAACCATCTTTTAAGTGACCTGTAATAACGTGAAAAGAAGATGCACATTCTCTGTGAGTAATAGGAATGCCCGCATAGCACAATCCACCTATGGCAGAAGTCACACCTGGTATGACTTCAAAAGGAATCCCTCTATCAAAGAGATATTCACCTTCCTCACCACCTCTTCCAAAAACATAAGGGTCTCCTCCCTTAAGTCTAACTACCACTTTGCCTTCTTTAGCTTTTGCTGCAAGCAGCTCATTAATTTTATCTTGAGGCATGGTGTGGTTACTAGAGGCTTTTCCAACATTAATACATTCACACGTAGAGCTGCTTATCTTCAAGTAATCTTCATTTGCTAAGCGGTCATAAATAATGACATCCGCTTCTTCTAAACATTCTTTTCCCTTTAGTGTTAGGAGTTTGTAATCACCTGGACCTGCACCTATTAAATATACTTTACCAGTCATTTTTCTCAAATTCCTTTCTTAATACACTCGCTAACTCTTCTCCCAACTGCTTTTCACTTCCTATTGGCGCACAGAGTTCCTTAATCACAAGTTTCTTACCCAACTCATCCCCTAACAAACCTCTCATTCGAAGTTTTGTACCTATAACTTCACAATACGCACCTATAGGCATATGACATCCTCCATTAATAGCATCCATAAAAGCCCGTTCTGCCTCAACCTGTATGCTACTAACAGGGTCTTCTAAAACCTTGACTAAGTCATACGCCTTTGTATCCTCTTGTCTTATTTCTATAGCCAATGCGCCTTGTGCAGGTGCAGGAAGCATGATTTCCATAGGCAAATAGCAGGTGATTTTATCGGCAAGACCTAATCGGTGAAGCCCAGCCGCTGCCAGAACAATACCGTCTAACTTCTCTTCCTCTAATTTACAAAGACGCGTATCTACATTTCCTCTAATTGGTACTATATTTAAATCTGATCTATAAGCAAGTAGTTGATACTTTCTCCTTTTGCTGCCTGTTGCAATGGTTGCACCTATAGGCAAATCTTCTATACTAGCGTATCCCTCTTTTAAGATGAGTACATCTCTTGCATCTTCTCTTTTTAGTGTTCTAGTGAATCTTAATCCTAAAGGTAGTTCCGATGGCATATCTTTCATACTATGCACAGCCATATCAATATTCCCTTTTAGTAGCTCAGCTTCGATTTCCTTAGTAAAAATACCTTTATCTCCTATTTTGTCTATTGGTTTATCTTGAATAAGGTCACCCTTTGTTTTAATAATCTTCATTTCACAAGCAAGCTCTGGGTAATGCTTTTCTAATTCATCAATGACCCACTTTGTTTGAGTAAGTGCTAGTCTACTTCCCCTTGTTCCTATAACTACTTTCATCTTGTCTCTCACCTTCTTAGTTTAGTTCAAATAACTCTGATAGCGTCTTTGCATACTGTGCTCTTAGCTCTAGGTTTTCAGTAGTCATCAGCTTCGCAATTGGCGTACGTATGCATCTTTTTAAGACCTCTTCCATAATCATATGCATAGCTTCTTCATCTATTTCCTCGCTTATTATTTTCTTACCAAGGAGCCTTGTTGTATGCGCTTTAATGTCTTCACAATAAGCATCTAGGCCATGAATCACCTCTTCTATACTGAGTGCTTCTAACCATCTCATGAGCTTTTGAATTGCTTTTTCTATTTCCTTCTGGGCTGCTATAACAAGTTCCAAGCGACGTTCATTGTTAGCCTCAGCAATCATTTTTAGTGCATCAATGTCATAGACATTTACAAGTTCCATTTCATTAATAGCCGGGTCAATATCTCTCGGCATGGCTATATCCATAATATCCAGCTTTTTTGTTAAACTTGGCATTTGCTTTGCTTGTAAAATAATATGAGGTGATGCCGTAGCAGAAATCACCATATCCACTTGAGGTAGCACTTCATAACGCTCCTCATAAGCTACCGGAATCAGTCCCTCATATACTTCTGTTAATTCTATTGCCTTAGTATGTGTACGATTAGTCACATAAATTTCTCCTATATTCTCCTCTAATAAATATTTAATGGTCAGTTCATTCATTTCGCCCGTCCCAATAACGAGTACTTTTTTTCCTCTAAGCGTTTCTTGTTTTTCTTTTAAAAACTTGACGGCAATATGACTAATAGATAAGGAATGCTCAGATATCTTGACTTCACTTTTAATGAGCTTAGCTGTAGAAATTGCTTCACGGAAAATTTTATTAAGCACCTTTCCACTAGTATGCTCACTCATGGCTTCCTCATGTGCTTTTTTTACTTGCCCTAATATCTGGTCTTCACCAACAACAATAGAATCAAGCCCCGCTGCCACTTCAAATAAATGTCTAACAGCCTCTTCACCTTGCCTTATGTATAAATAAGGAGTGATGTCTCCCTTTACAAAATAGCTTTGATAAAACGCTATGCCCTTTAAAATAGCACTTTCTATGTTCTCCTCATAGATATAAATCTCACTTCTATTACAAGTCGAGAGAATGACTACTTCTTGTAAGTTCTTTTCTACCCTAAGCTCATGTAGGCAATCTACTAGCTTAGCACGGGTAAAGCTTACCTTCTCTCGTATTTCTATGGGACAATTTCTATGGTTGACCCCAACAACTGCAAAACACATAGTGTGCCCCCTTCCTTTTTTCACTTCGTATTTTTATCCTTATTAATAAGTATGGTGGAGAAATATGAATTTTTTTCTTCGTCTCCTGTATATATCGTTATAGCCTTCTCTGCTGCTTGTGCATGGGCTAAAAAGCATTTTCTAATATTAGGATTTTCTCCTAAACCTCTTAGAATACATTCTACCTCAAATCCCTCTGCTTCTAATATTGATTTCCACGAATCCTCTTCATCTCCTGCCATATCATTAATTGCATGACCGCCTGCTACTAACATAAACGGAATGAGATAAGCTTTTCTTACTCCTGCTTTTCTAAGACGATTAATAATCTCTCTAATTTCTGGATATCCTTCTACTGTTCCCATATAAACTGGTAATTCTTCCTGGTCAAACATGTAATCCAGTGCACAATAAGCTGAATGTGCTTCATATTCCGTCCCATGGCCCATTAAAACTACTCCTTCTCCCTCTTTCAATGTTGGAAGCTCTGTTTTCACAGCTTCAACTGTTGCTTTATAATCCTCAATTTGTGTAAGTAAGGGGCTACCTAATACAATCTTCTTAAACTGATTTTTATAGCACTCTACTTGCCCTTTAAGCTTGCAATATTCCTCACCGCAAATCACAAGAAGCGTTTGTACAACAACTTCCTCATAGCCTGCTGCAACTAACTCATCTAGTACTTCTATAGGATTATTAATTTTTATATTTTCTACCCTAGCAATTTTTCTAATAATTATGTTAGACGTGAAAGCTCTATAGAAGTCATATCCTTCAAAGGCTGAAGCAATAAGCTCCTCACATGGTTTAATCGTCTTTTCTCTCGTCTCTTTATAACTTGATCCAAAACTCACTACTAGTACCGCTCTTTTCATCCCTTATCCCTCTTTTTTTACTATCTGCTAGCTTTGGTTTTGCCTACCTATTACGCTTAATGGATTTACCTTTTTAGTCGCTAGTGCTTTACCATGGTTTGTCGCTACAGAAAGCAAGTAATCATATCCTGCTGTTTCTGGAACTGTAGCTATATGCAGACTATATGAAGTTTCACCTAAAATTAGAATCATAACACATATCCTCTAGGTGTAATCATATATTCTTTATTCATAAAAGTAAACTTCTTTCCAGTAACCTCTATATTACTCCCACCTTTTCTTCCTACTGAAAGAATACAAAAACTTTCTTTCCCCAAAAAAATAGAAAAAGGAATCACTAAGCCTAAACCTAGTGATTCCTTCTAAAAATCATTATTACTTACTGAGGCGTTACTCCACTTACTAATACGCCATCATAGAAAACAGCTACATGATTTGCATCATTATAAGAAAAGTCGTTACTTTGGTTAAAGTTTGACCAATTAGTATTGGCTAATCTTGTAGCTACTTCCACTTTAGCTGTTGTATCTAAAGAATAATCTCCACTAAAGCTTAACTCTAAGTAGTGTGATGCCGTAGATGTCGTTTCACTCATCTTAACAATCTTCCAAGCACTGTTACTATTGATATTAACATACCATGGTGATTTACTATATTGAATAGCTGCATTGTCTATCCATGTGCTTTGACCTACACTACTATCTTCTGCTGTAAAGTAGTAACGGATTGTCACTTTAGATAAATCATATGTATTTCCATCTGTTACTTGAACTTTAAATGTGCTGCCAATCGTGTTAGTTGTTGTTCCTCCTGTTGAAGTTAAAGCAAGGCTAAGCCCTCCTGTAGGTACAACAACCTCTGTTGTATCCACTACCTTCAATTTCACTTTTTGTACTGCTCCTGCACTAAAGTTAAAAATTAAATTACTCTCTCCTAAAGGACAAGTTGCTAAATAACTAGATAAAATAGTTATTTGATCTCCATCTACTATATAGTCTTTACCTTCTACTAAAGCAACCTCACCATTTTTAATGGTTACTAAACTATTTCCATTAAAGGCTACCTCTAAGTTAATATCTGCCCTAGCTTCTACCTTTTTATCAAAACTTACTTCTGTTGGTGTAACAACAGCATCTTTTTCTGCAGTATTAACTACTTTTACTACAAAATCAGCTGAAGAACCCTCATTAAATACAAAACTCAAGGTATGTTCACCTTTTTCAAGTGTGGTTAAAAATACTTTATTTAAAGTAACAGTTTCACCTTCCACTACATAATCTGTACCTTTAGCTAAGACTTTACCATCTACATTAATGTTTTCTAGTGCGTTACCCTTTAGATTCATAACAACTTGAACATCCTTTGGAACTGCTTTGTCAAACTCAGCTCTTGTTGTCTCTAAGCTGGCATTATTTACTGTTTTTGATATTGTAACATTTAGTACTGGATCATTTCCTTTATTGAAGTCAAAGGTCAACATAGCTACTCCTTCAGCTAATGTTGATAAGTATGCTTTTGAAATAATTACTTTATTTCCTTCTACTACATAATCACTACCTAAAGCTAATGTCTTTTCACCATTTTTAATAGCAACTAATGTATTACCATTTGCTTCAAAGTCAACAGTAATATCAGCTTGTAATCCTTCTTTTTTATCAAAAACTGCTTCATTAGTACTTAAACTTGCACTATTAACTGTTTCCTTAACGGTAATAGTTAATGCTGGGTCTATACCATTATCAAAATCAAAGCTTAGTTGAGCTGTGCCATTAACTAATGTAGCTAGATAACTTTTTAGAACGGTAACCTTGTTACCCTCTACTACATAATCTGTTCCAGCTGTTAAAACTGTGGTTCCATTTTTAATAGCCACTAGTTTATTGCCATTATCTACAACCTCTACACTGACATCAGCTTGTAATTCCTCTTTTTTATCAAAGGTGGCTGATTTAGGGGTAATGCTACTACTTACTATAGGCGTGTCATTACCAGTATCAGCATAAACAATACCACGTCCATTAGTTCCTATATAGACTCTACCATATACATCAGGATCTCCAGTCACATCACAGCCTGGGTCAACTAAACCATATTGGTGATTATCATCATTAACTCTTACCCAACTTTGTCCTTTATCATCAGACCTAAAGAAACCATGTTGACCTTCTACTTTTCCAACAATATAAATGGCTTCATAATTAGCGCCTTCTTTGCCTTTACCAAATCCAAAAGAAGTTACTGCATCAACATCTGGAATCTTGGTATAAGTTGTACCATAATCTTCTGAGAACCAAAAGCCATTTTCATTTTCATCTGAAGCTTTACTTGTTCCCATCCATACATTACCTTCATGACCTCTAACTGCTTTAATATTCATATCTTTTAAACTAGGTAAACCATTAACTGTCACAGCTGTAAAAGTCTTCGCACCATCTGTACTCACATAAGCACTACCATCTTTATAACCATAAAATACTTTTGGATTCACACGGTCAGAAGCAATTCTAGCTCCTGTAGGAATACCCTTAGAAGCAGTCCAGTTATAGCCTCCATTAGACCAGCTTACAGGCTCATCCGGAGTAGCCCAAACAACTGTATTGCCATCAGCTGAAAGTGCAACTTTTCCTCCCCCTGCACTACTACCTATTCTACTACTAATAGGAGAAAATGTTTTTCCTCCATCTTTTGACCACATCATACCATTTAAATAATTGCCATAGCCATCTACTTCTTTTCTTTCTCCTACACGTACAACCATATTAGGATTTAGCTCTGCATAATCCATATCTACTGAACTATTTAAACTAGAATATTTATCTCCAGCCTTCACATTGGCCAAAATACTAGGTACTTTTGTAATATCACTATGATAGAAGCCATTAACATCATATAAGCTACTAATAAGTCCATCATCTTCACCTGGTACTACTACTAAAGCATTAGATACAACTTCTTCTATACCATCTGCCATAACGGTAATATCCATCTGTCCACCTTGATCCCAGTTGGTTAAGTTATTGGTACCATATAAAGTAGCACCTGTACCGTACATTAAACGATCTGAGTTAAATGGATCAATATCTATAGCCCCTACACACCAACCCAATTTAGGGAAAATTTCAGCACTTCCACCTGCTTGACTTTTATTCCCCCAATCTAACCATGGTGCATCTGAAATATCCATCTTATAGTAGAGCTTACGATCTGGATAACTTGTCCATTCCCAAACATTCTTCCAAGTTTCTCCACCATCTGTACTTCTATACATGAAGATATCTGGCCACCAGGATTGGCAAATAACCACAATATTATCTTCATTTTGTGGGTCTACAGCAATACCATTATAAGGATAGTAAGGATCATCAGGTGCTGTTTTACTTGATTTAGGACTAATAAGTGTCCACGTATCTGTATTCGTATCAAATTTCCATACATCACCATAACCTGTTTCATAAGGTCCTGCCGTAGTTGAGTAAGTTACATAAAGAATGCCATCTTTAGTAAGATAAGATTGATAAGGTAAGTAAGTTACCCCCTCCTCTATTTTCCATTCACCTGTTGTTTCATTGGTTACTTTTCCTCTAGGTTCATTAGGGAGTGCTTCCCATGTCTTCCCGCCATCTTTGCTTCTATAAATAGAATGTGCCTGATCTCCTACACCTACATAAATAGTTTGAGAACCTGAGCCTACTTTATTTGAATTCTCATCACAAATTACCCAGGTTAAACCTAGATTACCTTCATACTGCGTTCCTTTGTCGTACTTAAAAGTTCCCTTGGTGGGAAATGAAGTCACTTCTTTCCAAGTGTGCCCATAATCTTCGCTCTTCCATAAACCATTATTACGTGATGCAAGATACAAGTTGGAATTTTTATTAGGATCAACTATCAACCTATCTCCCATTAGTCTTCCTTGCATATTACTACCACAGAAAAATGGTAATTCTACTACGTCCCAAGTCTCTCCTTTATCATTAGAACAAAATACTGCTCCGGGTACATCTGTCCAACCATTATCATATTCTCCCATCAGTGCATAAACACGGTTAGGGTCTGTTGGATCTGTAGCAATACCATCACAACCTAGATTACTCCATGTTTCTGGTCCTACCCAGTCAGTGAGAGGTTTCCAGCTCCCGGTATCTTCTTGCCAGCGGTAAATACCACCCATATCCGTTCTGGCATAGATAAGATTTTCTTCTGCTTCACTAAAAGTAATACCTGTAATCATTCCCCCACCATAAATTTGTACATTCTTCCACTCATTGGTTTCAGTACTATAGGCATATACACAATTAGGCGCAATACACATCATTGCAAGTCCAATAGGTAAAACAAATTTTCTTGCATAACAGCTAATAGCTTGTCTTAACTTACTCAATATTCTCTTACTCATCATACCCCTCCTCGATTAATAAAACACTTTTATAAAGCCTCTTTATTAATTTCATTTATGCCTCTATTATATTACGCTCGTTATGTAGTCCAATATGGTTATCCCAAGATGCATTATTTTTATACATAATATGCCTTTTATAAAAAAGTTGTAACTATTCAGCTATACAAACAGAAATTTGTCGGGGGCGTTTATGAGAATCACGTCTGGAGGAAAATGAGGGGGAGGGCTATCTTCCAGAGTTCCGGTTCAAATTTTTTGATGCACTAGGCTCGCTTATTTGGATGAATGCACGAAAACTCCCGTTGGTCAAACACTCGTGCTAAAACCCATCCAAAACTTTCGCCAAGTACCTCTAAAAAATTTTCCCAAGTCACTCTTCCAGATAGCCCTCCCCCTCATTTTCACAAACGTTATTGACATCATAAACGTTCAAGCCCCTAAACGAGAAGTGCAAAAAAGACATAATAGCAATTATTCTTTTTATTTTTTCTTGAAAATACTTCAGGAGAGTGAATTTACGCGTTATTGTTGGTAAAACTGAGAGAGGGAGGCTGTCCTAGTGGGGTGACTTCGGAGTATTTTCAGTAGGCACTTAGCCCACGTGTTTGAGGGAACCGAGTTTGTGGGCGTTCATCCAAAAAAGTGAGCTTAGTGCCTACTGAAAATGCGGAGCGGAACCACGCAGGACAGCCACCCTCTCTCAGTTCCGTCCAAATAGCCTAGTAAAGTCATAAATCTTTATGAACACGCAAAAATAGCTATACTTCTAATAATCTAAACTTATTAGGCGTATAGCTATTTTATCTATTTAAAATAATTTTTTTCTAATCATAAATAATGCTAGTAATACTGTCAAAGCAATTGAGAAAGCTACTATTCCCACAAAAGCATATGGGCTGCCATCTTGGAATGGTACTATAACGTTCATTCCCCAGAAACTAGCAATCATTGTTGGCACAGACATAACAATAGTAATCGAAGTAAGAGTCTTCATCACAATATTTAAGTTGTTAGAAATAACAGATGCAAATGCATCCATGGTTCCACTTAAAATGTTACTGTAAATGTTGGCCATCTCAATAGCCTGTTTATTTTCAATAATAACATCTTCTAGCAAATCTTCATCCTCTGGATATTGCTTTACATTTTCCATTCTCATCATCTTCTCAAGTACAATTTCATTAGAACGAAGTGATGTTGTAAAGTATACTAAACTCTTTTCCAAATCAAGAAGCTGAATAAGCTCTTTATTCTTCATAGATTTATGAAGCTCTTGTTCAATCTTATGACTCATACGATCGATGTGTCTTAAGTATTGTAAGTAGTAAGACGCATTTTTATAAAGAAGCTGTAATATAAATCTTGTTTTCTTATAGGTAAAGAAACCTCTAATTTTACCAGAACTAAAATCCTCTAGTAACTGAATATTTTTTAAGCAAGTTGTAATAATGAACTTATCGCCTAAAATAATAGTCATTGGAATGGTAGCATAATCACCCATACCTTCTTCTGTTTCTTTAATAGGTACGTCTACGATAATAACTGTACAGTTATCATCTACTTCAATACGAGCTCTTTCCTCTTCATCCAGTGCGGATAAAATATGATTAACTTCAATATTGAAAGCCTCAGAAATTTCGTTAATCTCTTGTGGTGTAGGATTAATTAAATTAATCCATGCGCCTTCTTCGAAGGATTCAATAGCTTTTAGCCCTGCATCAAATGTTTTATAAATTTGTTTCATCTTTTCACATCCTCCACCCCTCACCTTTTTAGTGCAAGTGGTGATTTTGTGACAGCACAAAAAGCTACCTTTGCATTAAAACAAGGTGAGTATTCTCATTATTTAATTGATTTTTTAAACGCCTATAACTCGGTCCGACGTCCACGGATACTCACACTCCCTTTAGTATTTATCATTTTTTATTTTTCATACAAAGACTTTCTTAATTTAAGCCTCTTCTATACTATTTTATTATAAATCACCTGTCAAGCAAATTTACTTGTAGGAAGCAAAAAAATCTTCGTTCCTACAAGTAAACCTGAATCATTATTCTTTTAAATTGATTTTTTCTAAAACATAGTACAATATTTTCTTTTGTTCTGTGATAATGTATGCATTACAGCTCATACCAATTTTTAAATCAGCGGGCTCATTTTTGTAACTGTAAAGATTTACATCTTCTAGACTACCAGTTATCCAATAACCACTCATTCCTCCTAATTCTGTTTGACTAGCATCTGTAGAAATATTAGTAATATGACCCTTGATCTTGCCATACTCGCGGTAGGAAAGTGCATCAAATTGATATTCGATTTCCTGTCCAACCTTAAGACCTGCTATATCATTATTGGGAACAAAGATCTCAACCTTATAAATACTATCACTAACGGGAATTATTTTCCCAAGCTCTGTTCCCTCCGTTAATAAATCACCTTTATTAATTTCTTGTACTACATTTAAGGTTCCATCTATGGAAGCACGTATAGTACAATCATCTATAGCTATCTGTATACCTTCTAGATTCCTCTTATCCGATTGATATTGAACTTCTAGTTCTTGGATTTGATTATCTAACTTGACTAGTTCACCTGTCTTAAACTGCTCAAGTGCTAATTTTCTTTTGGCTACTTTATTTTTCAGGAGTTCCTCACTAATAATTAGTTTATTATTCTCTATAGTAGATGTGTCTATTATAGTTTGATTGGCTTCAATTTTTTCTTCCACTTCTTTAAGTAGTGTTAGCTTTTGTGTATCTAATTGATTTTTGAGTTCCCCTACTTTTTGTTTAGAAGCTTTTAATTCTTCTTTGGCTACCAAATTCTGTTCATCTAACTCTACATTTAGGTTATAAAGTGTTTTTGCCTCTTCTAATTTACTCTTTAAAGCATCCCTATCATACAGATATGTCTCAAACTCTATTGCATAGATACTATCTATATCTTTAAAAATAGACTTTTCCTCATTAACAGATTGTTTAAGCGTTTCTAAGCCTGCTATATCTTTCTCTGCTTTTTTTATTTTTTCTGTATAGCTTGCCTTATTCAAATTCACCTGTTTTAGGTCTATCTCCTCGTTTTGACTATCGATTATCTGGCTCCTTTTTAGAGTCTCAAAATCTTGTTCATACTGGATGTACTTTTGTACATAAGCTTCATCATGCTCACTATTAAAGCTATTTACGCTACTTTCAATACTTTTCTTCAAGGTTCTTAGATTGTCTAATATCTTCTCTTGTTCGCTTATCACTTCTTGTAACTGTAATTTCTTTACTTCCTGCTCTGCACAGTCAATTGTTACTAAGACATCTCCAGCCTTTACTCGTTTTCCCTCTTGCAAATTGCTACTATTAACAACTCCACCTGATTTATTTCTTATAATACTTAATTGTTCATTGGGTCTAATCATGCCCCTACCCTTAGATACAATATCAATCTCCCCATAGTACATCCATATAATAGCTGCCACAACTATTCCTATCAATAGTCCTATAAAAATGGCAAAGAAGGGATTAGGTTTGGTCTCATAGAGTTCTTTACTATCTGATAACTCATTTATATTTTTAATAATGGCTTTCATTAGTTTACCTCCCCTACTTCTAATCCTGATATTTGTTCTCTCCATAAGGATGCATATCTACCACCTATACTTACTAGTTCCTTATGTGCCCCTGTTTCTACGATTCTTCCTTTATCTAATACGTAGATGCGATCACATAATTTAATAGTACTTAATCGATGTGCAATAATAATAGTACTCATAGACCGGCTTAACTGCCTTATAGTAGACTCTATAGCTGCTTCAGTAATTGAGTCTAAATTACTAGTAGCTTCATCTAAAATTAAAATATTAGGCTTCTTTAATATAGCCCTTGCTATAGCTAGCCTCTGCCTCTGACCACCTGATAAGTTGGCACCATTCTCATCTAGAAGTGTTTCATATCTTAGTGGAAGTTCATTGATAAAATCATGTGCTTTGGCCATCTTGGATGCTTCTACTATCTCTTCCATACTGATCCGTTCTATGCCTAGGGCTAGATTTTCCATAATAGTCCCACTGAATAAAAAGGTTTCTTGTGGTACATAAGCAATCTTGGTTCTAAGAACCTCTTTTTTAATATCTAGGATATTATTGTTGTCTATTAATATTTCGCCTTCTTCTAACGGGTACAAATTAAGTAATAGTTTGGCTAAAGTCGTTTTTCCTGAACCACTTTCCCCTACTAATGCAATTCTTTCTCCTGGCTTAATCTCTAAATTAATCTCTTCTAACACATTTTGCCTTTGGCCATATTTAAAAGTGACATTCTTATAAGAAATTCCCCCCTCTAAATGCTTTGGCTCCATCTTTCTAGATTCTTCTTCTCCATTTTCTATCTCTAAATCTAAGATCTCACCTAATCGCTCTGCTGCAACCATAGCTGTTTGAAGCTGAGGTTGTAAATTGATTAAATTTTTAATAGGATTTAAAAAATAAATAAGTAATGAATTATATGTAATTAAATTACCTACGGACATATCTCCTTGAAGGACTTGATTGGCACCAATCCATAATATGACAACGCCTCCAAGTAATTCTATTAAGCCTTTAAAAAAGCCTTGCAAGTTCGTCGTAAAACTTAGTTTGAAGATACTTCTTAGTAGCTTAATGAATTTTGTCTCTGTTTCTATCCCTACTTTTTTCTCTGCATTAAAGACCTTAACGGTTTGAATACCATTTAGTGACTCCACCATGTACGAAGTAAGTTGTGCGTTATTTTCCATGGTAGCTTTATTGCCTTTCTTCAAGGTTTTATTAAAACTCACTACTACCACGCCATAGAGCAGAGCGACCACTAAGGTGATTCCAAACAGCAGCGCATTTTGCATATATAAAATAATGCCTCCTACTATTACCATAATCGTGTCGATCATTATGGTTAGCGTTGCTCCTGATATAGCATCTCTTACATGGCCTGCATCTTGAAACCTAGAAATAATCTCACCTACTCTTCTTGTCCCAAAAAAGTTCATAGGTAATTTTAGAATATGCTCATAATAACCTAATAATAGAGCTATATCTAATTTCTGGCTCAAAAAAAGTAATAAGTGGGACCTGAATAAACTAAGTAGCATCTGAAAAGTATAAAGTACTAGTACCCCAATGGATAGGATATTTAAAGTTTTGGACATATTATAGGGCAAAATATCATCTAGTAGAAATTGCATATAAAATGCTCCTAATAATCCTAATGCTGTATAAAGAAGTGATGCCGCAAATACTTGTAGCACAATACCTTTTTGTGGCTTAAGTAAATGAAGAAAACGTTCAAATAAGCCCTTTGTTTCCTTTCCTTTCTTAAATTCACTGGTTGGCACTAATAAAATAAGCACCCCAGACCATATACGGGTAAAATCCTCGAATTTGTAAGTCACTAAACCATCTGCTGAATCTGCTATGATGACCTGCTCCTTAGTGATTTTATGTATAACAACATAATGCATTAAACCTCCTTCCTTAATCACATGAGCTATTGCTGGCAAAGGAAACTCGCTTAATAATGCTTCTGCTTCACCCTTAACCCCCTTAGCACTAAAGCCTAACTTCTCAGCTGCTTCTAACATACCTGCTACATTGGTTCCTTCTGTGTCTGTCCCTGCTGCTTCTCTAATTTTAGTAATAGGTGTACTAAGTCCATATTGCTTACAAACTGTTGCTAAGCATGCTGCTCCACAGTCTGTCATATCGTATTGCATAATACAATAATACTTTGCCATACCGTCCCTCTTTTCTACCCCCGGCTATATTTGTGTACAAAAAAAAGAAATACTAATAAAATATTATAATATTTTAATCAGTATTTCTATTATTTAACTAAATATTTTTTTAATTCATTAGTATTATACCATTATATTCTGTAATATCTTAGTTATGGCATGATATAAGGTACTAATTGTTTCAATAAAGTAGCAGCAAACCCCATTGCACCACCTGTAACTTTTTGCTTTTCTTTCGTTGATAGCTCTTGAAAACATCCATTCTTTTTTACCTGATGATTCTTTTTCATATACTTACCTCCTCATAGATTATTAATATTACCCCTAGTAACTTTAATATAAACTATTTTTATTGCATTTACATTGTAGTTGCTTAAGATGTATATTTTTAATACCTAAGCTGTTATACCATAGTTAACAGGTATATCTATCTCTAAGTAAAATTCTTCTTCTTTACTTAGAATATTGATATTCCCATTATTCTTTTGTACACTCTTTTTAATATTAGCCAAACCAAAACCATGATTAATACTATCTTTTTTATTAGTAGGAAATTCTTTCTTTTGATCCACCTCCACCCTACCATTAGCAGTATTTTTTATGTTATAGAAAAAATAACCTCTATCGCAGACTGCTTTCATTTGAATTTTCTTCACTCTACCATCCTCTACTCTTTCACAAGCCTCTATAGCATTATCTAAACTATTAGCAAATATAACACATAAATCCATATCATCTAAGGTGAGTTGGTTACTTAATCTTACTTCATATTCCATCTGAATATTTCTTTCTTTAGCTATTTGTAATTTATCATTTAAAATAGCATCCACAATAGAATTTCCAGTATGAACCATACAACCCAGCCTCTCTGTCGTCTGTTCCATTTCTCCTATATATTGCTCTAACTTATGTAATTGTCCTTGCTGCGCCAAGCCCTTAATAATCAGCATATGATTGTGCATATCATGCTTAATAGCTCTTGTTTCTTTATTTACTTCTTCTAATTTATGATAATATTTAAGTTGCCTCTCTAGTTGCTCACTCATACATTCATTACTCCATTTATAATAGAGTTTATTCATTTCTTGATTAACTCCCAGAATTAACAGTATTATACAAATAAATAATATCATGATATACGGTGCTAAACTAATATTTTTCAAGAGTTGAATATCACCAAAATAAGCTGCATCACATATAAAAAATGTATATACTGCGGTAATGGTGAGTAATATAATGGTAAATGCTTGTCTTCTCGTAACTCTTTTATACTGCCCGTTTTCTTTATAAATGACACTAGTTTGTTTAGCTAAAAGCCATAAAACGGTAACTTCTAAGGTACCTCTTATCTCTGTTACTATTTGATTCTCAAGCCAATGAACTCCATAATCTTTTATAATTGAGTCGACAACCATCCAATCCAAAGTACCTATACCATATATCACTGCAAGACCTAAAAGATTGACCCAAACTTTTTGCAGGAGTTTACCTTCAAATAAAAAATTCGCAAAACAAATACCAAAAAAAAGTAATCCAAATTTAGAATTTTCAACACTAATAAACATAAATGCCAATATTATACTAGCATAAATACTATATCTTATAGTTCGCTTTCTAGTTAATTGAGCTTGATCTAAGAAGACACTTAAACACATCGCTTGCATCACAAAACAGCTTAATGCACCTGCTAGTAAATTTAATCTATCCAAGTCGGTGTGCCTCCTTTAAATAGAGACGAAAGCTTTCTTTAAAAGCTTTAATCCTTAGACGACTCATATACACCACATCACCATTTTGCATGGTTACAGTTGCTTGATCATATTCCTTCACATACCCTAAATTAATTAGATAAGATTTATGAATTCTAAAAAATCCCTTATCAGCCACGAACTTGTCTACTTCATTAATTTTATTATCAATGATGTATTCCTTCTGACTTGTAACTGCACGTAACTTTCTATCCAATGTTTCAAAATAAAGAATATCCGCAAATGGAATTTGAAAGAATCTCTGCCCTTGATTAAGTGTAATTAACTTTGAAAGCTTTTCTTTCCTTTTCTTTAAAATCAAATCGAATGTTTTAAAGAGCTGTTCCTTCTGTATAGGTTTTAATAAATACCTAAGCGTGTTAACTTCAAAAGCACAATGAGCCTCTTCTGGATGGCTAGTTGTAAAGATTATGTCTGCTTTTAAATTTTTCTGACGTATTTTCTTTGCTAATGTTATGCCATTAATACTATTTTCTATTTCAACATCTAAGCAAAATACATCACACTGGTCATAGTTAGCTTTTAAGAGTTCTTCAGCTGAAGAGAAATATTGTATTTCATATTGTTTTATACGGCTTTTTAAATATTCTTCTAAAAGCTCTTCTAAATGTTTACGGAAGATTTCTTCATCATCACATACAAAAATCCTGAACATTCTATCCTCCCCCTAAATAATTGGTATACTTACCCAAATATCACTCTTTTTACACTTAGATATTATCATATTAGTTTAAGTTTTTTAACTATTTTTATTATTTTTTTAAAACTTTACAAAAAATTCACCTATTTTTAATCTGTTTGTAACATAAACTACTAACTCCAAAAAGCGATATATTATACCATGGAATAATATATCGCTTTTTTGCAACTACTTGCTCTATTCTATTTTACTTTTAATTACAACCTATTCGTATTTCTACATCTATGGTTCTACACCAGCAACTAAATTACCATCATAGTAAACGCAAACCTTGCCAGCATTTCCGTAAGAATAGTCATTAGTTTGATCATAATTGCTCCAATTAGATTTTGCTGTTCTAGTAGCAATCTCTAAAGTGGTACCTTCTGAAATCATTTCTGATGCATTGATCGTTATTTGAATATAACAGTCTGCTCCTGCTTTAGTAGCATCCATTTTGATAACTTTTCCATTTACTTTACTTGTATAAGGACTATACCATGGTGCTTTATTCATTTGAGCTGCTGCATTATCACACCACACCGTTTGTTCTTCACTACCATCAGCAGTAAAGTAGTAACGGATTTCTAATTTAGATAAATCAATATCATTACCACTCTTATGTACTAACTTAAAGTTATTTGTAAGTGTGTTAGTAGATGCTTGACCATTGCCTGTATTGCCAACCTCTAATACAAAGTCAACTACTGGTGCTTCTACTACTTCAAGCTGTACATATACTTTAACAGCCGCTGATGTAGTTGTTTTTCCTTTTGTAGATGTTGCTTTAGCTGTAAAGCTGATAGGTGTTAATTGACCCATTTCTGTAACTGTGCCTTCTGTTACATAAGTAGCTGTATATTCGCCATTCACTGCGCCAGTGCTTTCAGCGAATTTTTTGCCATCTGCATAGAATTCAACCAACTTAATATCGTCTTCTAATACATCTGCAGCAACACTTACTTCTATTTGCTTTGTTACCTCTGCAAAAGTTTCTTCATTAGCAGGTGAAACAATTTCTACCTCTGGTGCTGCTATGACAGGAAGTTGTACAGATACATTAACAGGTTTAGATATTGTTTTGGTACCATTCGCTGCAATTGCTTCAGCTGTTATAATATACTCACTTAATTCACCTAATTGACTAGCTGAGCCAGTTGGTAAATAAGATGCTGTATATGGTGCCACTTTACTTTCACCTACTACCTTACCGTTTACATAAAATACTACTTTTTGAATAGTAGACTTCTCTATTTCAGCTGTAGCATTCATAGTAATGGCTGTAATTCCCTTACTCATATCTATGCTTGTTCCATCAATAGGAGCAGTAACAGCTACTGTTGGTGCTGCTAGTACTGGTAAAACAACAGATACTTTAACAGCTTCAGAAGTAGTAGATTTGCCATTAGCTGCTGTTGCTTTGACAGTCAAGCTATAATCCTTTGTAGTACCTGCAACTGTACTGTAGTCACTTGGTACAAAATTCATTTCATAAGGCGCCTTTGTGCTTTCTCCAATCTTAGTACCGTCTACAAAAAATTCTACTTTTGAAATAGTACTTTCTTGTACCTCTGCATTTGCTTTAATAACAACTGGATTTGCTTCTGTTACATCTTTAAAGATAGCTCCTGCTACTGGTGATGCAATACTTGTCGTTGGTGCATAAACCTTTGTAGCCCCTGAAGGTTCCTGACCAAATATTAATTTACCATTATCATATAATGCAAAATGATTTGCTTTTGCTAAGCTATTTGGGCTTGAAGATGCTATATCCGCAAATGATGGACTCTTTGTATAATCCCATTTCCCTGGAGCTGCAATTCTAAATTGCATTTCGCTCTTGTGCTCACTTTGACCACCTGGATAAATCTTAGCTCCAGTTAAGTCAATTTCTACATAATAAATGCCATTTTGTGCATCCCAAGGTTGTAAGCTAGATACCTTTGCTGAATGTTGACTATAACTAGATGTAACTTTCATATCACTAGCTTTATAACCTGCTGCTAATACATCACTAATATCTACAAAATATCTATAAGCAAGTTTATCTGTTACCCTTGCTGGCCAAGCACTTCTATTATAAACCACTGACTTAATCTCTATAAAATTAATCGCATTTTGTTTATCTTGTGCATTAATACCTGCTTCAATAAATATTTCTTCTCCAACTTCTTCTATAGCATTTAAGTTAGGATCGATGATTCCGCCGTAATCCTCATACATTTTAGCCATTAGACCTACAAAACCAGCATTGTAATCATTTGCTACTTCATTTGATACATAGTCTGAAATTACATCTGTATATTTATCATTTTTATCTGGTCCTCCTACTAAAGCGCCAATAAGTACATGTCTTGGCTCATATGGTTGTCCTGATAAATTATTTTCCCATGCACCATGAGCTGTTCTATGATGTGGTTTAGTAGGTGGATTTACTCCAAAACCAACTACAAAACTACGTCCTGTGCTACCAAGAGCATAATCTGCTTGAGACTTAGCGAAGTTTTGATAGGTTTGTGCTCTTTTTGCATCAGCGTCCTCCCAATCTGCATAAATACTAGCTAAGAATGCTGTTGTCGTTGCATATCTTAATGAGCCCCATGAGTCTCTCCATGCAAGACCTTTAGGTGTGTAAGTTACACGGTCACCATTTAAGCCTGTTGTCCAATAGTCTAAGTGATTTTCAATTACTTTTCTAAACTTTTCATCACCACCATACTGAGCTAATAAAAGACTGGCACCATAATGTACATCATCCCAGCAGTGTACCCAACTATAAGCAATCTCATCACTTTGGTCCACTTTCGACCAGCCAGAAGAATAGTCTTTTGCTTTTTGTAAATAGCTCTCATCACCTGTAGCTAAATAAATCCACATGCTTCCCCATGAAATCTCATCACTATATCCACTATGTGAAGAATAAAAGCCTGCTGCTTGTTTCATATAACCCGCATCACTCTTTGTGATTTCAGCAAAATTTAAAAGTTCTTTTGCATGTTTTAAACAAGTTGCTGCATAAGCAGGATCAATATCTTTAAATGCAATTGCAGAAGCTGCTAGTGATGCAGCTGTTCCTGCACTTACAGCTGATCCTGGATTATTAAGATCTAACTTATAAGCAGGTCTTTCCATCTGCATAATTTCTGCAGATCCCCAGAAAGCATGGTCTGCTCCACCATTACCTACTTGATAATAGTATTCGTTAGCAGAAGGGTGACATTTGATAAAATAATCATTCGCCCATTTGATTTCATCAAGCATGTATTTATCTTGTCCACTAGCTTTATAAACATCAGTGTCTTCTATATAAGACCACGCTAGCATTGTGGAGGCATAAGCCATAGGTAAATTAAATTTAACATGGTCACCTGCATCATACCAACCACCTGTTAAATCTAAACCTACATCAGCTCCATCTTTTAAGCCAGAATCACCTCTCCAGTTATTTCTCTGATTATCAGGTAAATTACCAGACTTTTGAAATTCATAAAACATTAATGCTTTTTGAAAAGCATCTCCATAATTAAAGTTTGTAGCCGCTTTTACTTCTATACCATTAAAAGCCATAGTGCCTAATGTTAACCCTACAGCTAATGCAGAACTGACTATTTGTCTTGACTTTTTCTTAAACCCTATCATTACTTTTCCTCCTTTTAGAGTATAATCTCGGTAACCTAAGTTACCGAGATTATATTGAAATTAGTATATTAAACTTTTAGGGGATTTATTTATGATTAGTATGGCATAGTACCACTTACAACTTCACCATTGTATAATACAACTGTTCCTGAAGTGTATGAGTAGTCATTGGTTTGATCATAGTTTGACCAATCATTCTTAGAAAGACGAATACCCATGTCAATCTTTCCACCTGCATTTAATACTTGGTTTGATGTAAATGTAATTTCCATGTAGTATTGATCGCCACTAACTTGAACAACATTTACTGATACATCAGGAGTAAGATTTACATACCAAGGTGCTGCATTAAGATTCATACCAGCATTATCTTTGTATGCTGTTTGTGCTGCGTTACCTTCTAAAGTATAGTAGTGACGGATAGCAAGTTTAGATAAATCTACTGGGCCATCTGATGTTACTACATATTGTCCTCCAAGTGTATTTGTAGTTGCACCACCTTTATTATTATGTGCTACATTAACATTTACACTTGGTTCAACTACTTGTTCAACTGGTAATTTAACTTGTACTTTAACTGCATCAGATGTCGCACTCATATCTTCTGTAGTTGTTGCTTTTGCTGTAAATACTACATTAACAATACCATCTGGTTTTGGACCGTATCCATCTGGTGTAGTATAAGTTGCTGTACATGTAGCACCATTAGCTTTGCCAATTTCTTTACCATCAGCGTAAATAATTAATTCTTTAATAGTACCATCTTTTACTGTTGCTTCAGCTGAAACGGCTACAGTTTGTTTTCCATTTGTAGCATCAATTACTGTATTAGCAGCTGGAGCTGTAACAACAACAACTGGTTTATTAGCTACTTTAAATTGAACTTTAATTTTAACAGCTTCAGAAGTTGCTTTTGCACCTTCAGCTGATGTAGCTACTGCCGTAAGCGTAATTTCTTTTATGCCTTCTGCATCCATACCATCTTTAGTTGGTACAAATGATACACTACCATTACCTGTTGTTTCACCAATCTTGGTTCCATCTGCAAAGAATTCAATCTTAGCAATTGTACTATCTTTAACAGATGCTTCTGCAGTTACAGTAATAGGAGTTTGAGTTGTTTTATAATCAATAACATCACCTGTTACTGGTTTTACAATGTTAACTACTGGTAACTCAATTCCTGGGAACTTAAGTGTTACTGTGATTGGTGCTGATTCTTTAGCAACATTCTTATCTGAGTATGCAACTACTTTAAATGTTACTTGTTTTGTTCCTGCTGCTGTTAAATTATCTTTAGTTGGTACATAGTTTGCTTCATAATTAACATCTGTATCTTCTGCAAATTTAACACCATCAGCATAGAATTCTACTTTAGAAATAGAACCTTTATCAATAGAAGCATCAGCTTTTACTGCAATGCCTGTTGAATCTTTTGCCACTTCAATTACATCACCATTTTGTGGAGTTGTAACTGCTACGTTCATAACTACTTCATCACCTGGGAATAACATAGCCATTGTACCATTTGCAATAGCGATTTCTGCTTGTGCCCAGAATCTGTGATATGTAATTTCGAAGTCTTCACCATTTTTGTAAGCTTGTTCAAGTCTTGCAAAGTCTGGATCATTCTTATATTTAGAACGTAATTCAATAAATGTTACACCTGGTACGATTTCATCTCCATTTGCCATCTTTCCAGTGTAATTACTTGGTACATAAACTTCTTGTTCAAAGAAACGTTTGTAGTCAGCACGAACTTCAGGTGCAGCTACCCCTTTATCATCTCTGTAAAGTGTCCACATACGATCTAATACTTCTTTTGTTATATCTACATAACTTTGATAATCTTGTTCTGGAGAGTATTTCTTAGTTGCTGCTGCATAGAAAGTAAGTGTATTAGCCATAGAAGCTACTGTACCAAGGTCTGTACCATAGTTAATAACATCTACATGGAGGTTCTTGTTACCTGTGTAAGACCCTGTCCATGTATCTGGTTGTCCACTCCATTGAAGTGTAGAAGGAACAGCAAAAGTACCATCATCATATAATTGAATTTCTGACTTAGCCCATGCAGCCCATCTGTCAAGAAGGCCTTTAACTCTTGAATCTCCTGATTCATAATAGTACTCAGCCATACGTTGCATTGACCAACCTTGCATACCAAACCATTGGTTACTGCCTGGATCTTCGTATACTGGATGAGCATCATAAGCCATACCATAGAAAGTACTTGTACCTGCTGGATACTTCTCATAAGATCCACCATATGAGTTAGTTGCACCACCTGCAATAGCCCCTTCAGCAGATTGTAACCATTGATAGAATTCAATTTGTCTATCTAAGCTCTTAGCCCAGTCACGTTTAGCATTTGGTGATTTTGGAATCATGTCACTATCTGTTGAAAGAACCCAAGCTGCCATTGGACTTTGGTAACCAAAGTGATTGTGGCTACTACCAATTCTCCAGCTCCAGTTAGCATCAAGTCCACCACCCCAAGCATAATACCATGACATTAAGTAGTGTGCTGCTTCATAACCTTGTCCTGGTGTTTTACCTTGTGCACCAATCTTCATGAAATACTTATCAAACATAGCGTATCTTAGGTAGTCACCCATTTTACTTGCTTTAGCTACATAAGTATCAATATTTTGGCCTTGCTCTTCTGCCCAGTCTTTCGCCCAGTACATAGCTTGTACTAAACGTGCATCAGCATCTGGTGCATTTGTGTATCTCCATTGTTTTGAATAGTTAGCATCACCTGTGAAGAAAGGTAAGAAACCACTTTTTCCACCCCATTTAAAATCTTCCCATGATGGTTGTGGAATAGTTTCCCACGTAGATTCTTGTTCTCCACGTTGGAATGTATTAATATAAGAAGGAGCTGATACACCATCTCCTCTTCTACCATAACCGTAGAAGTTATCACCATCTATAAGCCAGTGCATACCATAGATTTTAGAAGTTCCATAGGTACTTTTAAGTTCATTAGCAATAGGGTCAGTACCTACTGGTAAACCAAATTGTAATTGGCTAGGATAATAATCTGGTAAAGGATATTCTGATGCATATGTAGCAGGGCTATTTGGATTGTAATCTGTTTGACCTGGTTGATCTAAATCTGTTGGAATATAATATTTTTCAATAACATTCCAAGCTTCTTTAAGACCACTAAAGTCTCCTGTGAATTTACCATTCATAGCTTCTAACCAAACATAATAGCTAGCTGTTTCACTAGTTGATTCATGTCCATGGTCAGGTGCTTCAACCATTAATGTTTCAATAGAGTGATAAGGTACGCCCTGTGGACTAAAATAGCCATTACTACTATCTTTAATATCCTCATACAGGTCTAAAAATCTCTGTTCATACACATTCGTCGATTCTGGTACAACCACAGGTGTATTTGCCGCTGCAAAAACACTAAGTGGAGTTAAACATTGTGCTCCAACTAATAAAGCACTCATAAGCCCCATCGTTTTTCTCTTATTCATACTATTCCTCCTAATTTTTTTATTTACTTTTTAATACGGGTATTTACAACATTTTTCTCCTATAGGCGACAACTCCCTTCTTTATTATCTATTACCATACTTATAATCAAACCAAATTCACTTTAGTCCTATATCTCTCTAGTATTAGATAATATAAAACATATTCTTACTTTTCATGTCTTCATTATAATTTCATAAATTTAATTATCAATTCATATTGAATATAGTGTAGGTAATCCATACATAAGTTGCATAAGTATTTATTCTACCCATGCTAACAAAAAAAAATAAATTACCACAAAGATTTGTTCCTTGTGGTAATTTATTTCTACATTTTAATAAATTCTCCCAGCTTTTTTATTACCAGTTTTTGCTTTGCCTTGAATCTCTGGAACAGGTTCCATAGCATTTTTGTTATAATGCCCTTTACTATTACTTTCTGTGCCATGAGGTTCATTAACTCCTGGTCTTCTCATACCAGCTTTAGCCATGTGCTCGCCTCCTTTTTATGCATCTCTTCATTAGTATGAGATACTCAGTAGCAATTTATTCTTATAGCTTAAAGCTTACTTGTTGTTATGCTGCTTTTCTTTTCTTTTGAAATGCCACCTGCCATATGGTCTAACTTTGATCCGACAAAAGCCGCTCTCATGACTGCATCTTCCCCATATTTATTTCTAATGGTATCTATTGCTTTATCTAGTTTCTCATTCTTCTTATTCTTAGGTGTTTCAAATAAATTAAATTGATGATGGCTTTCTTTCTCCAGTTTCGTTGTATGCACGCCTAATTGCCTAATAGGTGTTTTGTGATCCCATAGTTCTTCAAATATTTTACAAGAATACTTATATAGTTCTTTAGTCACTGCTGTTGAGCTTGGTAATACCATTTGATGTGATTTTCTTTCAAAAAAAGTATCTACAATACTTACTGCCAAACAACTAGCTTCTACCTCTGCTGCTCTTAATCTAGTGCCTACTGTTTCGCACAAGGACAATAATACGAGATAAGCACTCTCTACCGAATTCACATCATAAGGAATCGTCATAGAATTTCCATAGCCTTTATGAGGTGCTTGTTCTTCCTCTACTGCTGAAGCATCTACACCATTAGCATATTGATGAATAATCTCCCCCTGTTTTTTTAGATGAAGCTTTAATAATTTCACATCAGCTTTTGCTAATTCGCCAATAGTTCTAATTCCTAATAATTTTAAACTTTTCTCCGTTGCTTTACCTACGAAGAAGAGTTCACCTACAGGTAATGGCCACATTTTCTTTTCAATTTCACTTGGAAATAAAGTATGCACCAAATTAGGCTTTTCTAATTCTCCTGCCATTTTAGCTAGTAGCTTATTACAAGAAATCCCTATATTAACTGTAAAACCTAGGTCCTCATAAATTCTATCTTTAATCTTATAAGCTATATCCAAAGGGTTTCCATATAATCCTTCCGTCCCTGTCATATCTATATATGCCTCATCTATAGAATATTGCTGAACAACTGGAGAATACTCCCTTAAAAGCATCATTAACTTATTAGAATACTCTACATATACACTAAAATTAGGCTTTACAATAGTAAGTTCTGGACATTTTCTTAATGCTGCCACAATGGGCTCTCCGGTGACAATTCCATACTTCTTAGCAGAAGTAGATTTTGCTAAAATGACCCCTTTACGCTTTTCTATGTCCCCTCCAATAGCAGAGGGTATATCCCTTAAGTCTATTTCTTCCCCTAAAATTTGCTTTCTATAACTTGCTTCCCAACTTAAAAAAGCTGAATTAACATCTACATGAAAAATAACTTTCTCTGCCATTTCATCACTCTTCCAATCGAACATACGTTTGATTTTATTGTATCAAAATCTACTCTCTATGTAAATACCTATCTCCCTAGTATGAAAGTATACTACTATCCATATTTATTCCTGCGTGGAAAGCTAATTCACCATAATCTTTATCATTTTATATTAACCTTTTTTCTTCCTACTACATATAATGACTATAGACACTCCTTTCATAAGTCCGAAGGAGGGATACTATGAAAAAAGAATCTATTCACTGTATTTTATGGTTTTCCATTTTTTTATTAGGCATTACTTTTACTATCTCTGCTGCTTTACTACAGACTCTTCCTAATTCCAGCAAAAGTGCATTACTCCTTTTTTCTATTTGCTTTATTATCATTGGTTTAATCGCCTCTGCTGTTCATTATAGAAAATATGTAAAAATCAAGACCCTTATTGATCATCATGCTCCTGTGCTTGCACACTGGACTTATGATATTAGTAGTTCTTCCACGCTTAAAGCAGCTTTATCTGAACAGAAAAGTAACACTATTTCTACAGCTATCTTAAGCTTAATACTTGGAATTATCTTTTCTCTTGTGTTTGCTTATAGTGGCGGTACTCATATCCTTTACACAGGATATACCCTTGCTATTTTAATTATTCTTGCATTCATTATAGGCATTCGATGCATACTAACTTACTACGAAAAAGCTTTGAAAATTCCTACAGAAGTCATTTTTGGAGAAGACTCTATTTACTTCATGAATCAACTTTACGGCTTACAAAAATCTATTTATTTTCTCGAAAACGTCATTATCACTCAAGGCCCAGAAGCTGTTCTTCAACTCGTTTATGGTCAATATGATATAGATGATACGCCAACTTGCATCATTTCAATCCCCATTCCAGCAAATAAACTTCAAGTAGCAGAACATTTGCGTAAATACTATCTAGACCTTATCGCTTATGAATAATCATGGCTAAAAAACAAGAAGGAATGTTACTAGGTAACATTCCTTCTTGTTTTTTAGAGGTGTTATTCTATTAAAAATAAAAATCCGTCTGGGAGAAAATGAGGGAGAGGGCGTAACGATAGCAATTCATCTTTTTTCTTGAAAACACTTCAGGAGAGTGGCTTTATGCGTTATTGTTGATAAAGCTGAGTGAGGGTGGCTGTCCTGGCGGGGTGACTTCGGAGTATTTTCATTAGACACTTAGTGAACGTTTTGGATGGTACTTAGCCCACGTGTTTGAGCGTAGCGAGTTTGTGGGCGTTCATCCAAAAAAGTGAGCTTAGTGCCTAATGAAAATGCGGAGCGGAGCCACGCAGGATAGTCACCCTCACTCAGCTTTTCCAAATAGCTAGTAAAGTCCCGATACATTTTACTTACCTCTTACCATTCTTAAAGCATAACCCACATTCTTTCCTAGAACGCGAATAGAATTAATAACTGCTAAAAGTGAAACGCCTACGTCTGCAAAAATAGCTAACCACATATTTGCAATTCCTAAAATGCCGAGTACAAGTACAATTACTTTAACCCCTAATGCAAATACAATGTTCTGCGTTACAATTTTTCTAGTACGTTTAGCAATGCTCATCACATCAGCAATGGAAGATAATTCATCTGTCATTAATACAATATCAGAAGCTTCAATAGCTGCATCTGAACCTACACCACCCATAGCAATACCTACATCTGCTCTAGCAAGTACAGGAGCATCATTAATACCATCTCCCACAAAAGCAACTTTACCATTTTTTAAAGCTTCTTCTAATTTTGTTACTTTATCTTGAGGTAAAAGCTCTGCATGAACTGTATCAATACCTACTTCATTACCAATCTTATATGCATTTTCTTTTTTATCTCCAGTTAGCATAATCACCTTTTTAATGCCACCTGCTTTTAATTTGGCTATAGCAGCTTTACTGTCTGCTTTAATTTGGTCAGCTACAACTATGCATCCAAGATACTGCCCATCTCTTGCTACATAAACATGAGAGCCAATCTCCTCTTCTTGTTTATAATCAATTTGATAATGTGCCATTAGCTTTTCATTTCCTGCTAACAATACTGAGTCACCTTGATTAACGACAATCCCTTCACCACTTATTTCTTTATACTCGCCTATGATCTCCTCATCTTTTAGTTTGCCATAGGCACTTACAATAGATTTTGCAATGGGATGATTAGATTTTGCTTCAATACGTGCTGCTAGTGCTAAAAGTTCTTCCTTTGCCATTCCTTGAGTAATGATTTGACTTACACCAAATTCACCCTTTGTAATGGTTCCTGTCTTGTCAAATACAACTGTATCAATTGTATTAAGCTCTTCTAAATAGTTACTTCCTTTAACCAAAACACCAACTTGTGCTGCTGCACCTATTCCAGCAAAGAAACCAAGAGGTACAGAAACAACTAATGCACATGGACAAGAAATAACTAGAAAAATAATACTTGAGTAAACCCAGTGTTGCCAGTTGCCTGTGATTAAAGAAGGTACAATTGCTGTTAAAATGGCTAAACCTACTACAATAGGTGTGTACCATCTAGCAAATTTAGTAATAAAATTCTCAGACTTAGACTTCTTACTACTAGCATTCTCAATAAGTTCTAAAATCTTTGAAACTGTACTATTTTTAAAGCTAGTTGTAACTTCTACTTTAATAACACCTTCTTTATTAATAGAACCGCTTAAGACCTTGCTTCCTAATTGTGCCACAACAGGTAGCGCTTCACCTGTAAGCATTGATGTATCCAAAGTACTTGTTCCTTCTATTACAACACCATCTAGTGGTAATTTTTCTCCCGCTCTTACTTCAATAATCTCACCTTTTAAAACTGCTTCTGGTGATACCACCTGTTCTTTTCCATTACGAATGACTCTAGCAAAACTTGGACGAATATCCATAGCCTTTTCGATTTCTTTTCTAGAGTAATTAACAGCTTTACCTTGAAGGTATTCACCTATTTTATAAAACACCATAACTGCTACTGCTTCTGGATATTCACCAATTGCGAAGGCAGCTATTGTTGCTATAGTCATAAGGAAGTTTTCATCTAGCATTTTACCTTTTACAAAATTCTTAGCTGCATTAATGACAACATCATAGCCTACACAAATATATGCTATGATAAGAAGAATGGATTGGTCTAAAACAGCTCCTATAGCAAGTAAAATAATACTTACTATTAATAAAGTAGGCTCTAATTTCTCAGACTCCAAAAAATTTTTGATAGCATTATCCCTTTTAGCCTTAGGAGCTGAAGTAAGCTTTTGCCCATTTCTACTCAGTCCTCCTTCACTATTATGTGTATGACATTCACAGCTTCCTTCATGGTCATGAACATCACAATGACAATCCTCATGAGGTGGTGCTATATATACCTCTTCTTCATCTACAACGCTAAGGATCTTAATACCTTTTTCTATCTCATCTGCTAGCTTCTCTATTTCTTTTCTAAGCTTTTCCTCTGGATAATGCTCCGCTTCCTCTTCTTTAACATGAATAGTGAGTTTCTTTAACATAAAGTTCAAAATAGCTTCTTTAATATAAGGCTCTTTATTAAGTCTTACTTCTATTTTATTACCACAGTTGGCACAATCCAAATTCTCAATTCTGAATATATACTTCATACTTCCACCTCTTCTTATATGAATGATTGCTCATATATTTACTTATATATTATGCCTACTTTATTCATTTGTCAACATTATCTCTTAAATACAAATATTTTTTATTTATCTTCTAAATAAAATGAAACTTTTAGCTTTATATAAACGTCTAAACAATATAATTAAATTTTGGGAGGTATTTATATGTTATCTAAAAAACTTACTATTACCCTTATAGGGACATCTTTTTTACTTTGTACATCTCTTATTGCCGCTCCAGCTTTAAAGCATGTTAAAGCCATGCTTAATCCAACAGTTCAATATACCTTAGACGGCAATACTATTTTAAAGGGTACACAAACACTTAACTACAATAATAAGAACTATGTTTCTGTAGCTGAGCTCGCAAATGCACTCGGGCTTGAAGTAAGCTACAAGGACAATGTGGTAAGCTTTGTAACACCAACTACTCCTGTAACTCCAGAAACACCAGCTTCTGAAAGTATAACCATTGCCAAAGCTACTATTAAAGAAATTTCTCTTGAAACTAAACAAGTAACTATCTTACCTGAAGGTAAAACTGATGAAGTAAACAATTACATAGTTTTAAATATTGGTGATGATACCCACATCAAACATTATCTTAACAAGGCAATCTACAAAATCAATGATTTAAAGACTGGAATGACTATTAGTACTACTCATAGTCCTGCTATGACACGTTCTATTCCTCCTCAAACAGCGGCCTTTACCATTACCATCCTTGAAGAAGAGTCAACAACTGAAATTACTTCTGAAGCTATTACTTTAGACAAAATGGTAGTTGCAGAAGTAAACCATAAAGAAAATTACTTTACAGTAACACCTCAAGGTGCTGATGCAAAAGATATTAATGTACAAACTATTATTAGGTATGATCAAAAAACTAAACTCAGCTTTGATGACAGTTCAAAAAAATCTAATATTAATTCACTTAAAGTAGGTTCACTTGTTACACTTCGTGTAAGTCCTGCTATGACACTCTCTATTCCTCCACAAACTTTTGTGTTAGAAATTCAAGTACATTAATTACACTTAACCGTATGAAAAAGGTTAGCTTCCATGTATAATAACTACAGAACTTGCTTTTACGCAAGATTACATTTAAGGAGGCTTACAATGATTAATACTTTAACAACTAACCTAATGAATTTCATTGATGCAAGTCCAACTATGTTCCATACCATTGCATCTTGTAAAAATATTTTAGAAACAGAGTCCTTTTGCTATTTAGAACCTAATAAACCTTGGAACCTTCAAGTAGGTGGCAAATACTATACGACGCTTAATGATTCTGCTCTTATTTCTTTTGTTATTAACTCTAACGATTTTATTAATGAAGGCTTTAAAATCATTGGTACTCATGGTGATGTACCTGGCTTTAGAATTAAACCAAATGCTGAAATGAATACAGATGGCTATGTTAAGCTTAATACAGAAGGCTATGGTGGTGCTATCTTAAGTACTTGGTTTGATAGACCCCTCTCTATTGCTGGTCGTGTGGCTTTAAAATCTGATGATTTACTTCATCCAGAAACACGCCTTGTAGACTTAAATAGACCTATTGTTATTATTCCAAACTTAGCTATTCATATGAATCGTGAGGTAAATACAGGAGTTAACTTTAATAAACAAAAAGATACACTTCCAATCCTTACCTATACTCACGAAGCAGTTAAAGAATCTTATATCCTTGAAGTATTAGCCGAAGCGCTTAACGTTAAAGCTGAAGATATTCTTGATGCTGATCTTTTCCTTTATCCTTTTGAAAAAAGTATGTGTGTAGGTTTAAAGGAAGAATTTATCTCAGCACCAAGACTTGATGACCTCTCTATGACTTATAGTGGTTTAAATGCCATCCTTCATAACAGCTCACAAAAAGGTATCTCTATGTTTGTTTGCTTTGATAATGAAGAAGTAGGAAGTCACACAAGACAGGGTGCAGATTCTCCTTACTTAATTCGCACCTTAGAACGTATTCTTTTAGCTTTTGGTAAAACGAGAGAAGAGCTTTTCATAGCTCTTGATAACTCTTTTATACTATCTGGAGATGTAGCTCACCTTTCTCATCCAAACTATATGGAAAAAAGCGATCCTACTAATAAAGTACTTCCTGGTAAAGGGCCTGCTATTAAAGTAAATGCCAACTTTAGTTATAGTACAGATAGCGATTCTGCTGCTGTATTTGCTGGTATTTGTAAGGCTAATAATATTCCATTCCAGACTTTTGTTAATCGCTCTGATGAAAGAGGCGGCTCTACTATTGGTCCTGTAGCAGCCTCTCACTTAGGAATCCGCTCAGTAGATATTGGAACACCAATGCTTGCTATGCACTCAGCTAGAGAACTTATGGCAGCTGAAGATTTTATTTATACATGTGAAGCTATGAAAGCTTTCTTTAGCATCTAAACTTAGCATTAGATTGCATTATAAAAGCCTCGCTAGAGACTATTTAAGTCTTCTACCGAGGCTTTCTTATTATTATCCTATTGCATTTCTAAAAGATCTTCTTCCCTCATTCATTACTCCCCCCAATGCATTTGTTCATCAGGTATTCCTAGCTTGCGACATGCCATACAAACCTCTAATTTTTGCGCATCATTTCCAATCTCATATTTTAAAATCTTATCTCTAAATACGATATATTTCATGTTATCCTTCTTAAAGTCAACAAACCAATTGCCTCCACGTCCCTCATCTGCAATCATAACTTTTGATACCAATTCTGGGAGATTAGGCTCAGCAGATGTAAAAAAGATAACTGTCCAATACTTTGGATTGCCTCCTGTGTTCCATAACTCTACCTTATGCACACTTAGATAATCTAATATAGCTTCGTCCTCAATGCTTTCTTTAATCAGTGCTCCTTCAAACATAGATGCTTTTTTATCTCTAATAGCATTACTTCCACAATTAAAGACTTCCTTGACCCCTTCAATTACAAGTTCGTCTCTTAATAAAACATCAATCGTCACCTCAAAAACATTACTTAGTATCAATAGCTTTTCAGTTTCTGGTAGTGCCATATCTGCTTCCCATTTAGAAATAGATTGACGGCTTACATTACAAATTGCAGCTAGCTCCTCTTGTGAATACCCTTTTCGCTTACGAAGCTCTTTAATTTTTTCTGATAATTTCATTTTATCCCTCCTGTAATGAATGTATCAAAAACCATTCTGAAACTCTACCAACCCTAAAGTTCTTTTTAGCAACCCTTGGTTTACACTCATCACACTTATTACTTACAACTACGCTAAAAAAATGTAATATTACAAATTACTGAATAGGCATAAAATTCACCTTCCATATGCCTTCTTTATTTTTAGTCATGCCAAAGCCCATTTTAATTTCTCTTCCACTATCGCTATCTATATTAGTATAGAGAATATATCCTTCATCCTCTTCTTGCATTATAAATTCACCTGTTTCCACATTCCCTAACTGCTCTAGTGTTTGTTCCTTGGTCCCTCTGTCTTGATCTGGTATTTGTAAATGTTCTTCTTTGGTCCAGCCTATCATATTGGAGGAAGGATCATAATCTATGTAAAGGGCATATTGGGTTTCATAATCTTGGTCAAGCTCTGACTGAATATATAGTTTTGCAATACTAATAGGACTTAGATTACTAAGTAGTTCCTCCTTTTTACTTTTCTTAAATAATTCATATATGTCTTGTTCCTCTCTAGTTAGCTTAAATTTTACTTTTGATTGTTTGGGCGCTGGTACTTCTAAAAAACGCATCGTGTTTTCTTCATTTCCATCTTCACCAACCAATCGATAGGTAATAATATCTTTTTGTGGGTAATATTTTTTGAGAATTTTACTAAAAGTAACTGGGATATTATCATATGTATAAGTCTCATCATCTAGCATGTAATATCCAAAACTTCTAGCTACTTTCCCATCAAAAATAATATAATACCAGTCTTTAATGACTAAACCATTTTCTGTTTCTATATAACTAAGTACATCTAATTGATCTGGAATACCTTTCTTCTGATTATCTATAAAGTTGTCTAGTTTATCCAAATTAAAAGCCTCTTCAGTGCCATCCTTTAAACCTACTCCATAAGTAGCACTAGTTTTAGCCTCTCCTAACGTAAGTGGCTTTCTATTTTTTTTGGGAAGCTTGTCTAAATTCATCCCTAAATCTGGTATTTTAAAACTGGATAAAATTTGATTAATTTCTTCCTTATTCACTTGCTCCAAATCAAAGAAAAGAGCATAACCATAGGGAGGTGGATTCGGTAAATCATAAAAAGCATATTGTATATAGGAAGTTGTACCATTTAATTTATACTGCGTTTCTATTAATGGCACGCTATAGCCTTGTATACTGGTTTGTTCTATCTCTCTCCCTTTTACTAGCAAGCCAAATACATTAAATGCGTCCTCCATGGATATTTTATTGTTTATTAATCGCACTCCCCCTGCTCTTTGATTATCTTTATATAGCCAATTAATTCCAGAATAAACATCTTGACCCTGATTATCTCCCTGATTAAAATTTTGTATCGTCCACTGCTCAGGTACCCTTATTTCATATCCATTTATCATTAATACCTGTGTATCTTCTATTTCTTCTTTTACTACACCAGTAGGTTGTTGACTCTCTGATTTTAAATCTTTTTTGCCTATATCTTCTATGATTGTCTCTTCTAAGGGCTTTCCTACTTCTCTTGTAATTCCTACACATCCACTTACTAAGCCGATGCAAGTAACCATAATAAATGTTACCAAGCCTTTTTTCTTCTTATGCCCATTAACTATAACTTCAAAGCGTTGTTTTAAAGTTTGCTTATTGCCTCTAAACTGTGTAGAAAGGCTTATACTTTTTTGATGAGAGCTATCTGCCACCTTTAAAATAACTTCCATATAACTCTTCTTAGTCTCAGGTACTTCTCCCTTTAAAACCCGACTGTCACAAACAACTTCTAAATCTTCTTCTGCATATTTAGCCATAATATGTACTAATGGGTTAAACCAATGTATTCCCCTTACACTTACTAACAATAATTTATACCATAGGTCCCCATATTTATAATGTAGTAGTTCATGCTTCAATATAAAATATAATTCTTGCTCCTCATACTTCTTACTAGGTATTAAAATGTTAGGGCGCCAATAGCCCATTACCATAGGTGAATCTATCTTTTTACACACTTGAATTTCAATAGGTTTTGTAATATGGAGTTCTCTGCAGATTTCTTTAAATACCTGGTTAATAACCTGGTCTCTACTTGTCTGGTCCATCGTTTACATGCTTTACGAAAACTTAGGTATAGCACCAAGTGATAACTTAGAAACAGTGTACTGCCTATTAGCCAAAAATAACTTAGGAGCAACTTTAGAGTACTTTCTACATACTTGCTATTATCCCCCATCTTTAAATCTTCTATTTGATGTTCTAATTTACCTTTATTTATTGAATCATTACTTGTTAAACTACTACTTAATTTTTCATTTGTTGAATCCTTTTCTGTGGTTAATTCCACTAAAGCATCAGCTTGAGAGGCATCTATACTTTGTGCCAGTATTTCTTCTTGCTGATAATTTTTAAATAAACTTTCACCTATCTGTATTAAATTCATTTGTGCTCCCCAATTAAAAGGAATCAATAATCTTATGGCTAAAACAAGCCATATACCGTACCACCATTTAAGTGCAATTTTCTTATACAAAAAGGGCCTTAACATCAATAAAACAATAATCATACCGCCTATCACAATCGATAAATCTATTGTACTAAGCCAAACCTCCCCTAACATGCTTAGCCCTCCCTTGTATTTTCATCAATAAAATCTTTCAGTTCCTTTAAATCTTGCTCTGTAATAGTATGTCCATTGTATAAAGCTGCTATAAGACTTTTTACAGAATTACCATGTAGTCTTTCAAGAAAAGATTTGCTTTCATTTTGTAAATAACACTTTTCATCTATAATGGCTGTATAAACATTAGATTTACCTACACGCTCACTTTGTATAAATCCCCTCTCTACTAAACGTGCCAAGAAATTGAGTACTGTCGTATTCCCCCAAGTCTTCACACCTTTTAATTGCTCCATAATATAAGCTGAGGTTACTTCCTCATTAGCTTCCCATATAATTTTCATAATCTCTAATTCTGCATCTGGTAATCTCTTTATCTGCTCCATTTTTTCTTCTCCTTCGACAAACGTAGAACATTCTCTTATTTCTCACTCTACACTTGTCGAACATATCTGTCAATAGCCAAATACCTATGTATATTTTCATTTAATGCACTCTTTTAAATTCCGTATATTTATAAGCTTTTGTTTTAAAGTCTATTTCTTCATGTATGCCAGTTTCTTTGCCTTCTATAAATAGCTTAACATCATAAGGTCCATTAACTTTACCTGATATTAATCTATCAGTCCAAAAATAAATATTTATATCATGCATACCTTGCTCTAATTCTACTAATGGATCTACATGTATCCTAGCCATTGGTATATTCGGAGGGTTCATGTAACCTTCTTGAAAAAAAGACCATTCCTTTCCAGAATCATCTTTTTTTATCAAATCTCCACCAATTCGGTACTCATCCTCTTGAGTAATATTTACCTTCAGCATTACTTTTATATAGGTACCTAATGTATTATTCTCTAATTCTACTACTTGGCAAGTTACATATTTGTCAAAAATATTAGGAATTGCTGTCACTTCATATCGCTGTATATCGATATATTTTGTCTTTTGATTTTTGAGATTTACTAATAAGATTATAGCTATAACTGAAATAATTATAAACGAACACACTAGGTAGATTTTTTTCATCTATTTTCTCCACTATTAAATTTTATTACCTAAATAAATTATACAAATATTCAATCAATAATAAAAGACTAAATTAAAATTTGTCTTAGGGTTTATGAGAAAGGACGTCTGGGAGAAAATGCGGTTAGTCTATAGTATATTTATATGTACACAAAATTATATATTTAAGTTCTTACTTATATTTCTAGGTATTTATTTCATTTTTTATTAGGGATTCGGATTTCTGACCACATATATAGAAGTGTAAAAACAAATTAAATAACTTCCCACGGCAAATTACCACAGCTTCAACCTGAGGAACTGACTGGGTCAGCCAAGTCTCAATCTATTGTTATAGGTACCTCTGGACTTAAGGAAAATGTTCACTTGTGCGCTGCAAGGAAGGCGCCACTTATAAGTTGTTTGAAATGTTTTTATACCTTGCATTACCAAATAAAGTTTTAAACCAGAGTCTTAAAGCCTTAGTTTCCTATCATAAGGGTGCACCGGCTAAGACAATAAGAGCTCCTCACTCATTGGTTTGACTTTCATCACTAGTCTTAGTAGGCACTAGGTAATAACGCATACGTGCTGAGGAGCCATTTTGCGCCTTGATTAGGGTCTATTTAGCTAGTTATGAAAGTTAATTTCCAGAGTCTGGACCAAGGAAACACATCTTCGAGTATATATAGTACTTGGAGATGTGTTTTTTTGTGTTTTTTTGCGCTCTTTAATTGCTATTAACATGATTTGTCGTTACGCCTTCTTCCCAGGCTGCCTCAATGTCGTGGATGTTTATGAGTTCAATAACGTTTGTGAAAATGAGGGAGAGGGCTGCCTGGAAGAGTGACTTGGGAGAATTTTTTAGAGGCACTTGGCGAACGTTTTGGATGGGTTTTAGCATGAGTGTCTGACCAGCGGGAGTTTTCATGCGTTCATCCAAATAAGTGAGCCTAGTGCCTCAAAAAATTTGAACCGGAACTCTGGAAGGTAGTCCTCTCCCTCATTTTCCTCCAGACGTCATTCTCCATAAACACCTAGACAAATTTCTGTTTGTTTAACGTTAACACATAATCTTTTACTTTTAGATACTTTCCATAAATTTCTCAATATTTTAAGCAAAAAAATCTATCTCCACTTTCCTCCCTATAGTCAATATTTTATTGTATAATATGTATTGACTATTCTAATATCTACATGTTTCTTTAGGATGGATTCTAAGATTTTATCTTATTTATCATTGGAGGTACACCTATGCCATATGGATTTAGTAAAGAAAAATTTAAAGGCGAAATATTAGACCACATTAGAAACTTCTCACGTAAAACTCTAGAAGATGCTTCTCCCCAAGAGCTTTATCAAGCTGTTGCTTTTGCTGTGCGTGATGTCATAACAGATGAATGGATTGAAACACAGCATGCTTATAATACCAAAACTCCTAAAACACTTTACTATTTATCCATGGAATTCTTAGTAGGTCGTGCTCTAGGTAATAATCTTGTAAACATGGGCATTATGTCAAGTGTACAAGAAGCTCTAGAAGAACTTAACATTAAAATTGATATTAATAAAATAGAGGACCAGGAACCTGATGCTGGTCTTGGAAATGGTGGACTTGGTAGACTTGCAGCTTGCTTTTTAGACTCTCTTTCTACACTTTCTTATCCTGCTTATGGTTGTGGTATTCGTTACAACTATGGTATTTTCAAACAACAAATTGAAGATGGTTACCAAGTAGAATACCCAGATGATTGGTTAGCTAACGGTAATCCTTGGGAAGTTAAACGTAATGATAACGCACAAGAAATCAAATTCGGTGGCACCGTACGTAATTATATGGACGAAAATGGCAGACTACACTTTGTTCAAGAAAATTATGACTCTGTTTTAGCAATTCCTTATGATATGCCAATTGTTGGTTACAAAAATGGCTTTGTCAATGCCCTTAGACTATGGGATGCTGAAGCTCCTCAAAAGTTTGTACTTCGCTTCTTTGATCAAGGCGCCTATGAAAAAGCCGTAGAACAGCAAACCCTTGCTAAAACTTTAGTGGAAGTCCTCTATCCTAATGATAATCACTACAAAGGTAAAGAGCTTCGTTTAAAACAACAATACTTCTTTGTATCAGCCACTGTTCAACAAGCTGTAGCTAAATTTAAACGCACTAATCCTAATATATATATGCTTCCTGAAAAAGTAGTTTTTCAAATGAACGATACTCATCCAGCTATTGCAGTAGCTGAACTTATGCGCATTCTCTTAGACCAAGAAGGACTCACTTGGGAAGATGCTTTTGACATTACAAGCCGCACTTGTGCTTATACAAATCATACAATTATGATTGAAGCTCTAGAAACTTGGCCTATTGACTTGTTCCAAAAATTACTTCCTCGTATTTATCAAATTATTGAAGAACTTAATAGACGTTTCTGCATGGAGCTTAGAGATGTTTATCATCAACCAGAACATACCATCCACAATATGAGTATTATTTGTGATGGCCAAATCAAAATGGCCTATCTTGCTATTGTTGGAAGCTTCTCTGTTAATGGTGTAGCTGCTATTCATACAGAAATCCTAAAAAATAATGTACTTAAAAACTTCTATAATATTTATCCCAATAAATTTAACAATAAAACAAATGGCATTACTCAAAGACGTTGGTTAGGTCATGCTAATCCTGAATTAGCTGCCCTCATTACAGATACAATCGGTGATAAATGGTATAAAGACCTTACCCATTTAAAGAAATTGGTACCATATAGTAAAGATAAAGCTTTTATAGAAAAATTTAGAGATATTAAATATAACAACAAGGTTCGTCTTGCTGATTATATTAAAGAACATAATGGTATTGTTGTTAATCCTGATTCTATCTTTGACGTTCAGGTTAAACGTCTTCACGAATATAAACGTCAGCTTATGAATGTTCTTCATATTCTTATGCTTTATAATGAAATTAAAGCTAAACCTAATGGCAACTATGTACCTCGTACCTTTATTTTTGGTGCTAAGGCTGCTCCTGGTTATACTAGAGCTAAGCTTATCATCAAGCTCATCAATTCTGTAGCTGACTTAGTTAATAATGACCCTATGACAAAAGATTACTTAACAGTTGTTTTCATTGAAAATTACTGTGTATCTAATGCAGAAATTATTATTCCAGCTGCTAATGTTAGTGAACAAATTTCTACCGCTAGTAAAGAAGCTTCTGGTACAAGTAATATGAAATTTATGCTTAATGGCGCTTTAACTATCGGTACCCTAGATGGTGCCAATATAGAAATTTTCGAAGAAGTTGGTAAAGATAATATCTTTATCTTTGGGTTAACCTGTGAAGAAGTTCTTAATCTCTATCAGTCAGGTCAATATAATCCATGGGATATTTACCATAACGATTCTGAAATTCATAGTATATTGAACCTACTTATTAATGGTGCACTTTCACCAAAGAATCCTGGCCTCTTTGTAGAATTGTATGAGTCTCTATTAAATAGAGCTGGAGATAATTTAGCTGATCCTTATTTTATTTTAAAAGATCTTCGTGCTTACCATACAGCTCAAAAAGCTCTAGAATATGCTTATTTAGATGAAGTCACTTGGAATCAAAAAGCTATCATCAATACAGCTTGCTCTGGTAAATTCAGTTCTGACCGTACGATTAAACAATATGCTGATGAAATTTGGGGGCTAAAACCACTAAAAATAAAATAAAAATATATTCACATTAACTCCTTATGGTCATGCTATAATTGAGATATGAATTTTTTAATGAAGAGGAGTGATGAACATGAATTACAAAGTCCTAGTTGGTATCACTATCCAAGAAAATAGCCGTCGTTTAATCGCAGAAGGTTTTAACCTCTCTCAATCTATAGATGCACCACTTCATATTTTGCACATTAGGAAAGGAGAAACCATCTTTGACAGGCCAGAAAGTAGTGAGCTCCTCTCCGACCTCTTTGCCTACGGTGGTGAATTAGGTGGTGAAGTTCACTTCCTATGTAGTAATAACATTCCTGAAACGATTACGAGTTTTATTAAGGAAAATGATATTACTCACCTAGTCATTGGTGAAACACCTAATGGTAATTCTATTTCTCCAGGCTCTAGTGTATATGAACAACTGAAATCACAGATTGGAGATATTGAGATCGTTGTACTTCCTAGGGAAATAATTGAAGATAAAATGGCTTAAGTATAAAGAAGTGGCTATTATACATGAATAATGTATAGTAGCCACTTTTCATATGTTTATCTTACTTCCTGCTACTAGATGCAATCACAGTTCCACTAGCATCTAACAACTCTAATGTATATTCAAAATTAGCATTAGGCTTGCCATTACAAATCATTCCAAACGTTGCTGCACTATTTGGTGCAAGCTTAGCCTGCCATGAAGCTGGTGTAATAACAATTTCTTCTCCTTGTGATATCATATCTACGTTCCAAGAGCTTGTCACATTAAAATCTACTTGTAATAGTTTTAGTCTCCAACTTTCACATGTAACTGTTCCCTGATTAGTAACTTTTATATCTACCCCAAAAGCCCCTCCCCAGTCATTTATGCTAGCCTCCAATTTTGCCATTTCGCTTGATGGCTCTGGAGTTGGTGTTGGTGTAGGTGTTGGAATTGGTGTAGATGTTGGTGTAGGTGTGGGCGTTGTAACTACCTCTTCTAAAATCCACCTTTGATTAGCTCCTCCTGCATATGTCCACTCACATACATTAGCTCCATTACTAGTGCTATTAGCATAAACATCTAAGCTAGATAAATCCTGACTTACCTTCGTAACAATACCGTAGCTACCATCATTGTTTGCGACAAACTTAAATAATTGCGCATCAGAAGCTGTATCTTGATAAATCTGTATATTAGTTCCATCAGCAGTCTTTCCATAATCTACATCTAATAAATAGCTTCCATCCCCTACTCCTGAATACAACTTATAATAGCCATTACCTACAGATTTTATAGTCCATGTGTTATAAGCAGCAGCACCATTAGCTCCCCATTGTTGCACATTTGTTCCATTAGCTGCTACTCCTCCTGCAACATCTAAATACAATCCGCTTTTTACATTCTTAATCATGTATTGCCCTTCTTTGATTTGTGCACCTATTACTGGCTCCTTACTCTTCACTTCTTTTTCTACATAATCACCTACTGCATAAATAGCTGGCTGACTTGGTGATTTCATATCTGTCCCAATATAGTAACTTGGGTGTGGTGGTTGGTTATAGGCTACGTTTTGCCATGCAATAGCTGTTCTATACTGTGTATCATGCATGAGTGTATAAAGCTTAGTGTCTGTTAATGCCGTTGTTGTATAGATTCTAAGTGCAGTATCATCTGAAGTTGGCCATATAACTTCCTCACGCCAGTCTCCTAAAATATCACCGGATAAGCTCGGTGTTGCTTTTGTACTATTATTAGAGTGTACATTACTTCCGGTTAATAAACGATCAGTTGACTTTGTATTCCAGTTCCATTTATTAATATATGTACGGTCTAATCCTTCTCTATAAAGGTCCCCATCCCACCATATAGCAAAGTTGATTCCGAAGCTACCTGTATTAATGCTGATTTTATTACCATTTTTATCAAAGTTACCTGCTGAAGATAATGCCACATATGGATAATAGTCAGGCCCTATATTGGCAATCAATCCTCGGCCCACATCCGTTCCTGTTTTGACTGACCAAAGAGATTTTCCTGTTTTAGCATCTCTTAATTGTACACTTTCTATGTTACTTCCCTTCTCTTCATGTACTTGATAAATTTCTAGCCCACTATGCGTAGGATCAAAATCTCCTACATGTAAGGCATCCCCGTGTCCCATACCTGTTGTATATAAACCTTTTCCATTATGATCAATTATAGCTGAACCATAAACTATTTCATCATACCCATCATCATCCACATCTGCTACAGAAAGATTATGATTACCTTGTCCTGCATAACTACTGTTACCTGAGGTACTACTATCAAAAGTCCACTTTTTATTAAGCTTGCCACTACTTATTTCATATGCTGAAATAACCGCTCTTGTATAATAACCTCTAGCCATGATTAAATAGGGCTTTTGTCCATCCAAGTAAGCAACCCCTGCAAGAAATCGATCTACACGATTGCCATAATTATCTCCCCAGCTACTCACTGTTCCACGTGGAGGTGTAAAATCTACAGTATTAATAATCTCACCTGTATCTCCTTCAAATAATGTTAAATATTCAGGTCCGCTTAATATATAGCCACTACTATTACGATAGTCTTTTGAAGCATCTCCTATAGTAGTTCCACGTCCATCCTTAGTCCCATCAGCCGTTTTCATTGCAATTTCAGCTTTACCATCTCCATCAAAATCATAAGCAATAAACTGTGTATAGTGTGCCCCTGCTCTAATATTTTTCCCTAAATCAATACGCCATTTGTGTGTACCATTTAATTCATAGCAATCGATATAAACATTAGAGGTATAACCTGATTTTGAATTATCCTGTGAATCACTAGGATCCCACTTTAAAATAATTTCGTATGCTCCATCTCCATCTACATCTGCTACAGTAGCATCATTAGCAGAATAAATACTACCAGGCTTATTAATAGGCACATCTAAATAATTATTGTTCCACACGCCAACACTATCAGATTCTGTTTGTTCAATGCTATTAACTACAGTTCGAACATAATATGAGTCTGTAACCTTTCCGTTACTATCTACATAGTTAGTACTACTTACAATGGGCCCTGCAATTTTTACGCCATTTCTATAAAGATTAAAGCTAGTAGCATACCCTTCTGTGCCTAATAATCTCCAAGATAAAAATACGCCTTCATTTACCTTTACTGCCACTAATCCTCTATCTAGTGCCTCAACTTGCCTTACTGTAGCAGCACTCGTAGGAATAGTTATACTCGTTAAACTTCCTATTCCTATCATTGATAACGCTAGTGTCTTAGCTAATATTCTCCGCAGTTTAAAATCTTTTCTTAATCCTAAGCTCATATTGATCCCTCCATAATTATTTTCTTAATTATCTTATTTTTATTCAAACTTATCTATTAACTAAGCTTAAGATGTTCTGTTTTATTACCTCATTTGTTTAATTATAATTTTTTAATTGATAAAACTTATTTTTTTCTTATTTTTATTTATCTTAGATTGTTTTATTTATCTTAAATTGAATTAACTAGAGTATCCTTCATATGATTATCCTTCATACTTGATTAAGTAATGGGGAAATTTTAGTCTTCTTGTTATCTTTTGTCCTCATTTGTGATATACTATATGACAGATTAATATCTTTAATGAGTAATGGGAGTCCTTTACATGAAAACAAGTATTATTACAGATACAACAGCACTTTTAGAGGCAGCCAATATTCTTCAACAAGGCGGTCTTGTGGCATCGCCTACTGAAACTGTTTATGGACTTTGCGCTAATGCTTTAAATGAAAATGCTGTTAAAAATATTTATAAGGCTAAGGGGCGACCTAGCGATAATCCGCTAATTGTACATATAGCTGATTTAGAAATGCTAAGTCCTCTTGTAGAAGAAGTACCTCCTATGGCTAGAACCTTAATGGAGCACTTTTGGCCTGGTCCATTAACACTTATCTTTAAAGCAAGTTCATTCGTTCCTAAAGTCGTAACTGGTGGACTAGATACAGTTGCTATTCGCTTTCCTTCTCATCCTATTATTCAGCAGCTGATTAAAGCCTCAGGATTGCCTCTAGCAGCACCTAGTGCTAATACTTCTGGCAAACCTAGCCCAACTAATGCCTCTCGTGTTATAGAAGATTTAGAGGGTAAAATAGATGCTATTATTGTAGGTGATTCTTCTAAGTATGGTGTAGAATCTACTGTTGTAGATACAACAGGTGAAGTAGCTACCATCTTAAGACCTGGTGGTATTACTGCCGAAATGATAGAAGCAGTCCTAGGCAGTGTTACTATAGATCCTGCCATTAGCCATGCACTCAAAGAAGGTGAGCTTCCTAAGGCGCCTGGAATGAAATATATACACTATTCGCCTAATGCAGAGGTTATTATTGTTGATGGCGAAGAATCCCTTGTAATAAGCAAAATGAATGAGCTTATTGTATCTGCTCATAGTCAAGGCAAAAAAGTAGGCGTTCTAGCTACTGATGAAACCAAAGAGCATTTTAAGGCTGACTTAGTTATCAGCGCTGGTACTACTAAAAACCTTACAACTATCGCTGCCCATCTTTTTGAAGCATTACGTACATTTGATGATGCGGATATTGATATTGTATACTCCCTAGCTTTCCCTAAAAAGGGAATTGGCAATGCCATTATGAATAGACTTGAAAAATCTGCCGGGTATCATATTATAAAGCTTTAATTTTTGTTTACAAATTTCAAAAATAGCTTATAGTATATAGAAGTGATTTATTTAGTTACAACACATAGGATTTATACTATAATAAAACTGGAGGAAATATTATGATAGCAATTGGATGCGACCATGGTGGCTTTGCTCTTAAGCAAGAAATCATCGCATATTTTAAAGCAAACGGTACAGAGTTCAAAGACTTTGGTTGTATGAGTGAGGAAGCTGTTGATTATCCTGACTATGCAAAAGCTGTTTCAAAAGCTGTGCTTAGCGGCGAATGTGAAAAAGGTGTTCTAATTTGTGGAACAGGAATTGGTATCTCTATTGCAGCAAATAAAATTCCTGGTATTCGTTGTGCTCTTTGCCACGATGTTTTCTCAGCTGAAGCTACTCGTCTTCATAATGATACCAATATTGTCGCTTTAGGAGGCCGCGTTATAGGGCCAGGCCTAGCTATAAAAGTTGTTGATACTTTCTTAAAAACGCCATTTTCTAATGAAGAAAGACACATCAAGAGAATCTCTAAAATAGAAGAAAAATAAATTTACTTATTACTTAGGAGGAATATTAACATGGAAAACGTATTTATTATGGATCACCCACTCATTCAGCACAAAGTAGGTCGCTTAAGAAGTCATGACACAGGTTCAAAAGAATTTCGTGAGCTTGTACGTGAAATCGCACAATTAATGTGCTATGAAGCAACACGCAATTTACCTCTTGAAGACTATGAAGTAGAAACACCACTTACAAAAACAACTTGTAAACGTATTGCTGGTAAAAACTTAAGTATTGTACCTATCTTACGTGCTGGTCTTGGTATGGTAGATGGTATGCTCGACCTTCTTCCAACTGCTAAAGTAGGTCATATCGGTCTTTACAGAGATCCTGAAACACTTCATCCAGTTGAATATTACTGCAAACTTCCTAAAGATGTAGAAGAAAGAGATTTCTTTGTACTTGACCCAATGCTTGCTACAGGTGGTTCAGCTATTGCAGCTATTCAATTCATCAAAGACCGTGGTGCTACTAGCATTAATTTCCTTTGCCTTATTGCTGCACCAGAAGGTATCAAAGCGCTTCAAGCCGCTCATCCAGATGTTAAGATCTATGCAGCCTCTTTAGATGAGAAATTAAATGACCACGCTTATATTATGCCAGGACTTGGTGATGCTGGTGATAGATTATTTGGTACAAAATAAATCTTAAAAATACAAAAAGCTCCACGAGTCCTAGTTGACAAGTGCGAGCTTTTATTATAAAACATTAGTAGGATATGGTCAGGTTTGTTATTTTTAACGTGTGGTAAGCTTTTTTTGCCTAATATTTGACATATCACTTTTAGAAATTTATGAATATATACTAATAGATAGGTATAAACTATTAGTACTCATATATGTTCTACATATTTAAGGAGATGAACCTATGGGAAACATAGATTATGCAATTTTATATGCCATTGCATTTGTCTTAGCATTTTTAATTGCATTTTTTGCAACGCCTTTAGCTAAAAAGATTGCATTTAAAGTTGGAGCTATCGCAAAACCCAGAAAACGTGATATGCATAAAGTACCTATTCCTCGTATGGGTGGAATTGCTATCTTTGCCGGTTTTATGATTACATTTTTAACTCTTATTTGGAAATTACCTCTGGTTAATATAAAGCAAACGATTGGAATCTTTATTGGATGCACCATGATTTTCTTACTTGGATTTTTTGATGATATTTTTGAGCTTCCTGCGAAACCAAAATTTCTAATTCAAATCCTCGCTGCAACAGTAGTTGCTTTATGTGGTGTACGTATTGATTTCTTTACTATTCCATTTATTGGAGACAAGGAATTTTATACGACTTTCTTAGCTATCCCAGCTACAGTTATTTGGATTGTAGCCATTACCAATGCCGTTAACTTAATTGACGGTTTAGATGGTTTAGCGGCAGGCGTTTCTTCTATTGCTTCACTTTGCTTAATGGTATTATCTATTTATTCAGATAATCCACCGGGAGCATTTCTCACAGCCATCTTAGCTGGTTCATGCATGGGCTTCTTGCCTTATAACTTTAATCCTGCTTCTATTTTTATGGGGGATACTGGTTCTACCTTCTTAGGTTTTACCTTAGGTATTACTTCTGTTATGGGACTTTTAAAGGGCTATACAGTAGCAACTATTTTCATTGCTGTGCTTGTACTTGGCCTTCCAATATTTGATACAGCTTTTGCTATTCTTAGAAGATTTTTAGCTGGAAAACCTATTATGTCGCCAGACCGTGGGCATTTACATCATCGTCTTGTAGATAGAGGCTATACACAAAAACAAGCTGTTGTTACCCTCTATGGTATTAGTGGCATTCTTGGTGTATCTGCTATTGCATTCTTCAACAGAGACCTAAAGTTTGCCTTGCTTGTCTTTGTTATGATGGGTTGCCTCCTTTATTTCACAGTAAAAACCATGGCAACTCATGATAAAGATAACGAATCATAATAGTAACAAAAACTCCTTCTAGTAGGAGTTTTTTTTTATTCAAAACTCACTCTATCGCCTGTAAAATTTAGGTGATATACTTAATTTATATGAAAGGAAGAAAAAGGAGTATTTGTAATGCCAGATATTATTACCCATTATATTTTTGGACTTGATACTGCCCATAATATTAAACAATCCCCTCTTTACAAAGTATTAAAAGAAAATAAAGATTTATTTTTAATAGGACTTCAAGGACCTGATCCTATCTATTATCATCGATTAAAGCAAAAAGACTCAAAAGCCTATATTGCTACTAAGATGCATGCAGAAAAAACAGGTGATTTTTTAGTTTCCGCCTTATGTTATATGAAAAAATTCGAAGTGGATTCGAAAGAGTTCAATGAATGTCTCAGTTATTTAAGTGGGTTTATTTGCCATTATATTCTTGATTCCATGGCACATCCTTATATTTTTTATCTAGGAGGTCGCTATATCGAGGATATGCCCGAAACTAGCAAGTATAAAGGTGTTCATAAAAAACTGGAAGTTGCCATTGACACTATTTTATGTGAAGAAAAGTTCAACATGAAAAGCTCTAAATTTAAGGTGCATAAACATATTTTAAAAGACTTACACATACCTGACAGCATTACAGGTTTATTCGATGATACTTTGTTTTTATTATATGGCATTAATAATGGGGGGCAAACTTTCAAAGAAGCTTATAAAGATACTCGTACCTATTATAAACTAACCTATGATCGCATTGGAGCGAAGAAAGCTCTTGTTAATATGGCTTCCCCTGTAACTCCAAAAGGACTATCGCCATTCCTTGCAACTTTTTCATATTACAACTGTGTTAATCCTTTATATGATTATATGAATCGTAGTAAAAAGGTATGGCTTCATCCTGTGACAGGTAATGTTTATACCTTTAGCTTCTATGATATTTTAAGAAATGCTAATAAGAAAAGCACCTTACTTTTATTAGCTGCTTATGACTTTGCTATTTCTAAAATATCTGCTGATGACTTTAGACTCTATCTTCCTAATATTTCTTACTTAACGGGTCTTAGTACAGAAGATAATAGACCTATGAAGTATATTAGTCCGGACTACAGTAAAATTTGATTAAAAGAATAAATATAAAAAGTAATGCAGAATGAATCATTACGAACGGTTCCTTCTGTATTACTTTTTTACTCTTAGTTACCAAAAAGAGGATGCTATATATAGCATCCTCTTTTTGGTAACTAACTAACTTCCTTGCAATCTTCTTTTGGCTTGTAAAATAATCTCTCTTACTGTTAATACTAAAAGCTTCCTTGTTTTTTCATCTACATTTTCAAAATGGCACCTAATGGCAAAAAGGCCTAAGGCTTCATTATAAGTCTGCTCTACGATTCTTGCTTCCAGTATAATAGGTTTCTTATTAAGGATAATAGAAAACTTAAAGCCACTTCCTTCTATAGCCTCTTTACTATGTATAAGCGCACCAGAAGCCGAAAAGTTAATCAGTGTAGCTTCTACAGATATAGGCTCCATAATATTGATTAAACGACGATAAGGTACACGCTTATAGAAACGTTGATTATACTTATATAACCTAATATTTTTCATAATATAGTAGCCTGGTTCATCGAGTAGTGGTTTAAGCTCCACTTCACCTCTGTACTTTAAGTACTCAATATCAATTCTTCCTTTAAGTTCAATCTCTGTTTTGTGGAATTGACGTATATCCCTATCACCTAGTTCTATGGCTACAACATAACCATCTACGCCCCTCTTATTTCTAATAATCATAGGAAAAGCTTTAGTACCATCACATATAAGTCTAAAAGGTAAGTTCAGCTTTAAAATCTTTGGCACAAGCGCACTATCTATTAGTTCCTCCATGAATAAGCCCCCCTTGTATCACAAATGGCTTTCTACTTTATCTACTTCTTTTAGTCCTTATATCCCTTGTCTATGCTTTATAGTAGTTGATTAAGCAACCTGCTAAAATAATTGCTCTCTCATCATCTGTTAAATCTTTAAGTATCAAAGTAAACTCTTTCATATGATTGCCTAATACGTACGCTTTAATTTCACTTACTTTATCTTTTACAGCAGCTCTAATTCCTGGAATAAAGATATAATCTCCATTGGTAAATGGTAAATCTCCATCTAAAGTAAATGGTACCATACCCCAGTTAATAAGGTTAGAGCGGTATCTCTTGGTCGCATATTCTCTAGCAATATTTGCCCAACCACCAAGTACTTTTTGACAAGATGCTGCTTGCTCACGAGCAGAACCGTCCCCTGGTTTATTAGCATAAATGGTGCTACCAATACCTGTTGCTTTTGGATCAATGCTTGCATAGCCTGGTAAAGCTTTAATCTGATCGAATGCTACTTTAACTTCATCTAATACCTTAGTTGGATCTTCACCTTGAAGTCTAGCTACTTCAGCTTGTTGAACTTCTTTAGCATGTCCCACATAATCTGGTACACGGCGTGAAAGTGTAAATTCAGCAAGACGAAGTGGATTTGAGCGATAACTTGAAGTTTCTCCTGATGGAATAAGCTCATCTGTCGTTGTTACTTCATCATGAATTTCAGCTACTACCTTAATCAGTAAGTCATCTGTTAAATGTGACATTTTTGGCCAATCTGTAATGTTAGGTCCAAATTTAAGTTCAACATCTTTGTCTGCCTTGCCAACACCGTCATAGCAACGTGTATCATAAATGGCTTTGTCAAAGAAGTATTTTGGCTTAGTAAAGTTTAAATCAATCTCTGTCGCTGCTGTAAGTATACCACCATTAAGAGCAGTAGCTGCAATACTACGTGCATCCATTAATGCTACTCCTGATATTTGACCATCACTAGGTTTTGAACCTTCACGGTTAGGGAAGTTACGTGTTGCATGACGAATGCTAAGGCCGTTGTTAGAAGGTACATCTCCTGCGCCAAAGCAAGGGCCACAGAAAGCAGTTCTCATAGTAGCACCAGCTGCCATAAGGTCTGCTACTGCACCATTTTTAACTAAACTCATAAAAGTAGGTTGGCTAGATGGATAAATGCTTAAAGCAAATTCACCAGAACCAATACTATGTCCTCTTAAAATGTCCGCTGCGTCACAGATGTTATCATAGGTACCACCTGCACAACCACCGATAAAGGCTTGTTGTACTAGAAGTTTACCATTTTCAATTTTATCCCTTAAAGTGAATGTTACTTTATTACTAGCAAAGCTTGCTGCTGCTTCTTTTTCTACTTTAGCAAGGATATCCTCAAGGTTTGCATTAAGTTCTTCAATAGTATAAGTGTTACTTGGATGGAACGGCATGGCTATCATAGGTTTTACTTTAGATAAATCAACTATAATGGCCCCATCATAATAGGTCACTTGACCTGGCTCTAATTTCTTATAAGCCTCTTTTCTACCATGCATCTCTAAGTACTCTTCAACCTTTTCATCTGTAGCCCAGATAGAAGATAAGCAGGTTGTTTCTGTAGTCATAACATCAATACCATTTCTGTATTCTACATTAAGGTTCTTAATGCCATCTCCTACGAATTCCATTACTTTATTTTTAACATAACCATTTTTAAACACTTCACCAATAATAGAAAGTGCCACGTCTTGTGGTCCTATTCCTATCTGTGGTTTTCCTGTTAAATAAACAGCTACTACACCTGGTCTATTAATATCGTAAGTTTTATTAAGAAGCTGCTTTGCAAGCTCTCCGCCACCTTCACCAATAGCCATAGTTCCAAGGGCACCATATCTTGTATGGCTATCTGAGCCAAGTAGCATTCTACCACAGCCACTCATCATTTCTCTCATATATTGATGAATAACAGCTTGATGAGCTGGTACATAAATACCACCGTATTTCTTAGCTGCTGAAAGACCAAACATATGGTCATCTTCATTAATAGTACCACCTACAGCGCAAAGGCTGTTATGGCAGTTGGTTAGCACATAAGGCAGTGGAAACTCTGTTAGGCCACTAGCTCTTGCTGTTTGAATAATTCCTACATATGTAATATCATGAGAAGCCATAGCATCAAACTTGATTTTAAGCTGATCCATATTCCCACTTGTATTATGTGCTTCTAAAATACTATATGCTATCGTATTTTTAGCTGCTTCTTCTTTAGAAATAGCTTCTATACCATATTTTTGTTTAATTTCTTTTTCTACGTCTGTATGGCTTTCAATTAACTCTTTGCCGTTAATTAAGTAAGCTCCATTATCAAATAACTTAATCACTTTTCTCCTCCTATTTCTATATGTTTTTATTTCCAATAAAGTCTTTTATTTTATAAATTATAACACAATTTTTAGAAATATAATACATTCTTTATTGCTTACCTTTTAGTAATCTCATTGCTAAAGGTCTCTTCATCTATTTTACCTGTTAAAAAATCAAGAATAGCCACGTTATATTTTTCTGCTGCTTCACTAGACAAAAGCTTGTCATAAGCACCATGGTAATAGTTTTTAGGGAAAAGATTATCACAGGCTTTAAGAGTCTTAAAACTTGTCTTTTTTAAATCTTGAGTTTTATAAACTGGAATGCCCATTCCCTTTTCTAGTACTGCTTTATCAGAAATAGCTTTCATGACTTTCACATAAAAACTCTCCACATCAGCTTCACCTAAAGAGCTATTTCGGCTTAGTACAAAACCATCAGAGTAGCCTGCAACGCCTTCATCTATTAACTTTATTTTCGTAATTGGAAATGGCATCACTTTAACCTTTCCACTCACAATAGATCGACTAGCATCATCTATTGTAGTTGAAGCCCAACTACCATTTATCATCATAGCAGCTTCACCTCTAGTAAAATTATAAACGCATTCAGCGGAACTCATATTTTCATATCCTTCTTGCCAAGGTTCTAGGTCTATCAGTTCTTTAAATAACTCTGCGGCCCTTATAAAAGGTCTTCTCTTAAAAAATATATTATTCTTTGCAATTTCTGTACTTACACCCACACTTCCTTCACTCAAAGTAAGTGACATGTAATATAAAGAACTCATCCACGCTTCATTACCACTTATAGCTAGAGGGGTAATCCCTTTACTTTTAAAGATTTCAACAGTCTTTAAGAAGTCCCCATAATTAGTAGGATAATTCAAATGACTTTTTTCGAATAATTCTTGGTTACAATAGAGTACTGTATCCCATCCAAAGACCGGTAACCCATATTTTTTCTCTTTAAAGGTATAACTTCTAAGCGCATTGTCTACCATTCTACTTTCCAGATCATTTGCTTTAATCGTAAGTGTTAGGTCTTTAACTAAGTCTAATTTTACTAGTTCTTCCAGTCCTCTGTCTCCCCATGTATAAAACATATCTGGTAAAGCATTCGTAGCCGCTGCATTTAAGAGTGCTTCATTATACACTTCTGTTTTGAAAGATTTAAGAACGAATTTTATATCTGGATATTCTTTCTTACAATCTTCTAAGACTTCCTTTAATATATTTTCTAGACCTCCATTGATTGTCCATATTTCAAAGGTTTGTTCTTTACTCTCTATCTCAACTTTTTTATTAACAGCTTCAACCTCACGGTAAATATATTGATTTTTTCCTACAAGGAGCACAATAAAAACAAGGCATAAGCTGCATAATGTCAAAATAATTATTTTATTTGACCATTTATTATTTTCCAAGGGCCTTACTCCTTTTAAGTGCTTTATATTTTTATTTATCACACGAGTATATCACATCCCTAGGACTCCTTAAATAGCTTGCATTGTTGTACTTTCTTGTTGCTTAATGTACTGGTAAAGGGTATATAAATGACTATCTCAGTGTATTCATTAAGACTTGTATGAATTTCTAAAATATCCTTTACATCAGTTAGTTGATACATTAAGCTGAGACGTTTGATAATAGAACGAAGCCCAAAACCTGATTTATTATGTAACTTTTCTTCTTTTAAAATACTTGTTCTAATCTTTTCTTCCATTCCTTTCCCATTGTCTCTGACTATGACAATCATCCTTGGCTGACTTTGGTCTTTCTCTATTTTTACACTTATTTCTAGTGGTTCATCCATAGTTTTAATACCATACTTAATAGAATTCTCTATCAAGGTTTGTAATATCATACGTGGTAGTTTTTCTTCTTTTAGATCCTCATCTATACTGTAGGTAACCTCTAGTAGTGCGGGATTCTTAATAAGCATAATATTAATATATTCTTTGAGAATAGTGAGTTCTTGCTCTACTGTGTTTAGGTCCTCTTGGTTTAAACAAGCACGATAATATTTAGACAAGCTTTTGATGAGTTTTTGGGCATTATCCTTATCTTCCACAGCAACTAATACTGCTACACTATTTAAGGTGTTATACAAAAAGTGCGGATTAACTTGATGGTTAATAACTGATAGCTCTAATATACGCTGCATCCTTTCTTTCTCTTTCACTTCTGATATAAGTGCTGCCACTTTACTGAGCATTTCGTTTAACGCTTTTCCAATTAGCCCTGCTTCCATATAAGCTTCATCTGTTTCGAAACGTATACTAAGATCACCTTCTTCAGTAACCCTTTTTGCTTTTAGTGCAATATTTTCTAATGGATATACAACTTTTTTCCCTAAGATAACAATCATAATACATAAGAAAATAAAGTTAATGAGTGTAACGCCAATCATGATATTTAGCCAATTATCATCTTTGGAAGCTGTTTGTAACGTACCAATTAATTTCATCTCTACTCTACTATAATCTAACTCTGCATGATCATAACGATCCGTCCATTTATCTTGCTGTACCTGGTTTAAACTTCCTTCTAAATAGGCCTTGTATCTTTCTTCTAATATCCCCGTAGGTAAAAAGCAAAAACTCTCCTTAGATTCCTGGTCAACTAATATTGCTTCAAAGTTCATACGTTCTATATAATCCTTGGTTGCTTCTCTTATACTGCTCGGATCTAAAAAAATGATAAGATACCCTAATTGTTCTAAGGTTTCTTTCGAACGGATACTTCTTCCTATATAAAGTGTATTTTCTACTTCTCCACTTATATAGTTCCTACCAATTCCAATATATTCTCCGCCGTGCCTTTCATTAATCTTAGGAATATTAAACTGAGATAAGAAATGTACAGTATGTTTTTTATAAGGCAGTACAGAATACTCTGAAACAACAGTTCCATAAGTATCTACAATATGAATAGATTGAATAGCCTCATTACTTGTTAGACAATCATTAAGTACTTTTGAAATAGCTACCTCATCTATTTTTTGTTTATTTGCTAATGCATTTTGTATTTCTTTATCAACAGCCACTTTTTGAGAAATATATACATTCTTATCTAAAAACAAGTCTAATAAACTCATGAAGGTTCTAGTATCTTCTACCTTGTTAACGTAATCTTTTTTCCCCTGTATCTGTTCGTTAATTTTATTAAAAATACTAAAACCTATAATTAAAGCTATTCCCATTGTCAATAAATAAGTTGTAATCAGAACTCCCCTTATTCCTTTTCCTCTCCTATTCAAGGCCCTTCTCCTAACTTATATGTGTATTTTCCTCATTATATAGATTTTCTTTCTTCTAGGCGTTCTTTAAGGCGACTTAATATTTGAGTCATTTCTTCTATATCTACAGGCTTTAATACATATTCAGCAATACCATACTTAATAGCTGTTCTTGCATACTCAAAGTCTTCATATGCAGTCAGTACAACTACTTCTCTGCTTGCTACTCCTGTACTTGCTTCTTGCTGTCTTACTTCTTTAATAAAATCCAATCCATTCATGATAGGCATCTCAATATCAGTAATAATAACATCTATCTTCTCTACCTCTAATTGCTCTAAAGCTTGTTTGCCGTTCTGGGCCATACAGACAATTTCAAATCCTAACGCATTCCAATTTAACATTTTTTCAATACCCATACGTATAATAGGTTCATCATCTACTATTTGTACATTAAACATTTCTTTTCCCTCCCTACAACCTATATACATACTTGACCATACCCTTTGGTATTTCTATATTGGATTTTGTTGCACGAATGCGATCAAGTAAAGATAAGGCTTTATTATAGTCTACATCTATATTAAACATCATCAATAATTTTACTTCTAACAAATCACTGTATATATCTTTTTCCTTTTCCCACTGTTCATAAGTCCATACATTTTTATAAAGTGCATCTACTACGCTATTAATATGTTTAACCGCCTGGTCTGCCATATTGTCATAAAGTAATTCTACAGAATTAATTTTAATAAAACAGTTAGAGAATTGTGCCAATAAGGTTTCTATAATTTCCTTTGTTTCCTCTATTGTAAAATTAGTACTGAGTTTATTGGTAGCAAGCTTATCATATATTTTTTTAGTATAATAATGCATGAAGGTTTCAAAGTCGCCCCTGTTATTTTCAGGTTCGATTGCAAATAAAATACGGAAAAATAAATTCCATTGGAACTCCTCATTAATGCGTTCTTTAATATGCTCACCTATAAGCTTTGTATGCTGGTCTTCATATCTAATGTTACCTTCAAAGAAGATTTTCTGTGTAAAGTCAATGTGCTTTTCTTCAATTCCTCTCACTTTTTCAAATCCACTTATTAAATGTTGACCATAGTCATTCATTGAACTCTCTAATGCATCTCTAAACACATAACGTACAATAGCTTCACATGAACTCTTAAAATCTACTAATACACCTAGAGTTTCCTTCATGTGTTTTGCGAAAATATCATAAATAAGTTTAGATAGTATAGCTTCTAACTGTTGTTCTTGTCTTTCATAACTTTTCTCGTCACCTTGGTCAAATTGATTAGATATTAATAAAAGCTGCTGATCAATAGTGGTCAAACTATTCTTAATAGATTTCATAATGTCCTTATAAAACTTATCTGCAATAACGTAATTATAATTTTTATATATGACTTTATGTTCAATCTCTCCCCAGAAAATATTAACCAAGGATTTGATTTGCAGTTCAAAATTTACAACCTGTCCATCATCTACATATTTACCATCTATTCTATAAATCTTCATTCCATTTTTTTGTTCTTGTGGTTGTTTGCATGTTAAGCTAAGTAAAATTTTTTCATTAGTATTGCTATAGAAAAAGTCTTCATAAATTTCACTTTTTTCACCAAAGGAACGCTTGATAAATTTGTATAAATCTGTTTCATCTTGAATAAACCTACATTCTAATCGAATACCAATAATATCAGGTACATGTTCAAAAAGCGCTTCTTTTGTATCATACTTTTGATAATATTGATTACGAATGATTTTCTCTTTTAAGCTTTTTTGTGATTTTACTCTTGTATTTATATTGAGATAACCCTTATTGGTAGTGAGCAATAAATTCTCGAAAAACCCTTCTATTTCATTGCCTACCTCCTCTAACATAGGTCTCATTTCTTCTAACTGTTCTAATACACTCTCAATAAATCCAAATAGTTTTAATTCCATCTACTTTTCTTGCCTCCTTACCCTTGTGCTATTCTAGCCAATCTATTTCTTTTATTATACTATACTCAAGTTAAAGTAATATAAAATTTATCAATTTTACATCGAATTGTAAAAAAAGCATAAAAAGCGCATAAAAAAAGCCAGAAAATATTCTTTCATCTTCTGGCTTTTTTTATACTCTTATTCTGTAATTGTTAATCCTGCTAATCTTGCTAATTCTAAGATTGTCTTTTTAGCAACTTTTTTACCTTTGTAATCAATAAGGTCATCCATGCTACCATTAAAGATATCAGCTGGTTCATATTTCTTAAGAATAATTCTGTCTTCATCAACAAAAATCTCTAAAGCATCTTTTTCATTAATGTCTAAATTTCTTCTTAATTCGATAGGTAATACTACTCTTCCTAATTCATCGACTTTTCTTACTACACCTGTTGATTTCACTAATATCCTCTCCCTTTACACTTTTTTCTCATATTTTTCCATGTCCTGATTATAAAGTACCATAATTAACAATTAAAGTCAATTAACTTTTGTATTTTTTTAGACTTTTTAAAATAAAAAATCTATATTATACAATATAATATTTGTCGAAACTTAATAGTGTGCATATTTTATTGATATTTGCTGTAGAATCATCACTAAAACGCCCTTCAAAAATACAACAAATATTTTACATTTACATATATATTATTATTTTTTACAGTTTTCTCCTTTTCCAATTTTACCAGTAACTACTATACTAAAAAACGACAGCAAATGTTTTGTAATCATCATTATAAAAATATGTACATGTTCTTTTTATTAACGCATATATATAGAAAGACAAGCCACTTCAGTGCTTCAGTATTTATATTTAAGGAGGAAGCTTATGCTTAATTATATTTGGAGCTTTATGATTATATTTGCTGTACTTATCTCTGGCTTTACAGGTGGTATGAAAACTATTACCAACTCAGCCCTCTTAGCCTCTGGAGAAGCCGTTACTATTTGTATAGAGACCTTAGGCATTGTAGCTATGTGGATGGGTATTATGCGTATTGCTGAAAAATCAGGCCTAATCGATTCACTTGCTAGGAAGATGTCTCCTATACTTAATTTTTTATTTCCTTCAGTTCCTAAAAATCACCCTGCCAGGAAGTATATTGCTACTAATCTTATTGCAAACTTTCTAGGCCTAGGTTGGGCTGCTACTCCTCCCGGATTAAAAGCCATGATAGAACTTCAAAAGCTTAATAAAGAAGAAGGCCAAGCTACTCATGCTATGTGTATGTTTTTAATTATCAATATTTCTTCAATCCAGCTTATCCCTATTAGTATGATTTCTTATCGCACTGCTTATGGTTCTCATAATCCTACAGAAATTTTAGTTCCTTGTATAATTGCTACAGCTGTTTCTACCTTAGTTGCAATCATTTTTGGTAAACTCATGTATAAAAAGGAGGATTAATCTATGGTAATCTTATTAGGTATATCCGACTGGATGATTCCTTGTATAATGGTCGGTATTATCATTTATGGTCTTTTAAAAGAGGTTAATGCATATGAGGCTTTTATTGAAGGTGCTACTGATGGTTTAAAAGTTGTTATAGATATTCTCCCTACCTTAGTAGGACTTATGATAGCCGTTGGCATGTTACGTGCTTCTGGTGCTTTAACTGGCTTAGCTAAGCTCTTTACTCCTCTTATTGGCTGGTCGAACTTTCCTCCTGAGCTTATTCCTATAGCTTTAATGCGTACCTTTTCTTCTTCTGCTGCTACAGGGCTTATTATTGACATCTTTAAAACCTACGGACCGGACTCCTTTATTGGTAGATTAGTTTCTATTATGTTTGGCTGTACAGAAACTATTTTTTATACCATGTCTGTTTACTTTATGACCATTAAAGTGAAGAAAAGTCGTTATACTTTGGCTGGCGCACTTATTGCTTCTTTAGTAGGTATCGTAGCTGCCTATCTTCTTACACTTAGATTTTTCGGCTGTTAAGTTTTAAGTTTTACATTTTATGCACTCTTCTATAATTTTTCTGTTACTTTTTACCTTTCTATTATATTGTTTTTGCTATAATAATGTTATAATAATGATAACTATAGGGTTTGTTTCGTACAAATGAGATTTTAAGGAGAAATGCAGATGTTAAATAAAATTAAATCTCTATTGAAGAGTTCTTCAGATGTTTATGAAAATGAAATAATGTATCATAAAAATGGTAAGGTCATGTATGAGGGTAGTGTTAAAGGCTCTAACTTTCACGGTTTGGGTAAATATTATGACGAAACTGGTAGACTTTGCTATGAAGGGCATTTTGCTAATGGCCTGCCTCATGGTCAAGGCAAATGCTATTTAGAGGATGGTAGTATTTACGAAGGTGAGTTACATAAAGGTGAGCGTACAGGTATAGGTACTAAACAGTTTTCTGATGGCTCAGTTTATGAGGGGCGCTTTGTAGATGGTGCCATGGAAGGAAAAGGTAAGCTTACTAAACCAGATGGTACTATTTATGAGGGTAACTTTCTTAAAAATCACTTACAGGGTGCAGGTGCTCCAGCTTCTCCTAATCGTGTTACTTATCCAAACGGGGATCAATACATAGGTGAATTCATAGATACTATTGAAAATGGACATGGTAAGCTTGTTATCTCTACAGGTATTTATGAAGGTGAAGTTGTGAATGGACTTCCTCACGGCAAAGGCCATTTCATTTGGAACAATGATTCTTCTTATTATGGTGATTTCCTAGAAGGTCAAATGACGGGTAAGGGGACAATCACCTATGCAAATGGTGAAAAATATATAGGTGACTTTAAAAATGGTTATAAGCACGGTAATGGTATTTATCAAGAAGCTTCTGGTACACAATACGAATGCTATTTTGAAGAAGACCAGCTTATAAGTGCCAATCGCTAATATAAAAATCGGGAAAAGGTAATAGCCAATTACCTTTTCCCGATTTTTATTTCTTCAAAGCTCCCCAACCTAAGTTATTTGTTTTTTATAAAAAATAAGGTACAGTAAAATAAAAATACGAGACTTAACACACCATACATAGGATAGAGAAATTCCACTAATTTAGCAAACCCTATCATGGAAAAGGGGGTTGCTATTAATACTACTAAGAAAATGCCTTTATTGTAGGGTACTTTGTATTTATTCTTTAAAAAATACGACAAGCTGTATACATTGGACACTTGTGAAGAAAACATTTCTAACCACATAATACCTAACATACCTAGTTGCAATAGTTTATTCATTTCCATTGCTAGTCCAAGCAGAGGCACTTCATATAATTGAGGATGAAACGGGTTAACTAGCATTAAAAAGGTAATATAAATGCCAATAATCGTAAGTACTATACTTCCTAATATGATGCCTTTTATAATTTGTTTAGGTTTCTTTAGTTCATTTGTTAACGGTACAATAACACCTATAATCGTTAGGATGTTAAAACTTACATAAACTAAGGTTGATACAAGAAGATTTGTTTTTTGCCTAGGCATTAATCGCAAATAGGAATAGGTAGAAGTCATAGGGTTGTCTTTTATGTATGCAAAAAAAATGGCAGTCATCACTACGATTAAAGTGGGTACCACAAGACTGTTCACTTCAAATAAACCTTCTGTATTTCTAAGCAGAAAAATACTACTACACCCAATCATAATAATGACCCCTAGCCATTTAGGAACGTGGAAATATTGATTCATAATGGAACCACTACCTGCCAAGATAATAGAGGTACTACTTAACAAAAATAAAGTTAGCACTATATTAGTAAATTTAGCTACAGGCTTTGGACACACTAAATCCACAAATTCATTATATGAATTCACCTTAAACTTATCCGTAATTAAAATAATTAACTTACCAAAAACAATATATAAGAGACCGCATAAAATAAGGCCTGCAAACCCTCCTATACCATAAGTAGCAAAAAATTGATTTAATTCTCTCCCTGAGCATACTCCCGCCCCCACTATACTTCCAATAAAGATCATAGCAATTTGCATGATCAAAACAATATTTTTCATTGCCCTCCCCCTTGCTTGTCTTATCCTTTTAATATATATATTCCATTTTTTTTCATTTATGTCATAAGTATGTACAGGAAAAATAATGTCAATTTCTGTTTTGCTGCATATTATGACATTGAGGGCGCTACTCAAATATAACGAATTAAGTGGAGGGATTTTAATATGTCATGTGGATGTAATAATGAAAGCTCAAACTGTGAACACAGCTGTCATAAATCTAGCTGTCAAAAGCAACTCTCTGATGCAAATAAAGCTATTTTAGATGCTGCATGTATTCTTTTTAACTATATCGATAAATACGATTTAGATGACGATGAAAAAGACGATTGTGATGATAGTCATTGCTTTGATGATGATAAACATGACTGTGGCTGTGACCGTTGCTTAGATGATGATGACTGCGACTGTAGCCGTTGCTTAGATGATGATGACTGTGACTGCCGTCATTCTAATGATGACTGTGGCTGCAATCATCGTCGTCATCGTTGCTCAGATGATGATGACTGTAACTGCAGTTGTCGTCGTCACCGTTGCTCAGATAATGATGACTGCGGCTGTGGTTGTCGTCGTGATTGTCGTCGTTGTTCTAGTGATGATGATTGTGGTCGCCGTCATCGTCGTCATCGTCGTCACCGTTGCTCAAATAATGATGATTGTAACTGTGGTTGCAACAACTTCTTTGATAGTAGAGAAAAGCTTGAAATCATTGCCAGAAAAAATCGTCATAGCTGCAGTTGTTGGGGCAGATAATTACCCACTCTAACTTAATTGCTTGCAGAGACATCATGTCTCTGCTTTTTTATTGCTTTGTTGTCATCTTAATAACTTAATAGTTACTTTCCTGCATAGTATGAAGTAGGAGGTGATCATCATGTTAAATCCAATTAAGGTCTCAGAAATCAATAAAACTATAGAAGTATCTACTGAAACACTTATTAATAATGAGCTTGAAATTACTAACACTTCATCTGGATATATTAATAATCTTAAGATACTGATCCAAGGCAATGATTTTTCTATTCTAGAACAAGCTATTATTAGACAACGTGGCTCCTTAAACTTTTCTCCTACTGAAAACTGCTTAGAATTAGGCAACCTTGCTCCAGAAGAATCTGCTTTTTTCGAGTACAAGTTTATATCTTCTAGAAGCTTGTCTTCTCTTTCTTCTCATTTAACAATATCCTATAGTCTAGATAGCGCTTCTGAAGAAAGAAAGCAGATAGTTGCTGAACTTCTTATTCCTTCCGAAAATGAAGTGTTCTTAAAACAAAAATAAAGGGGCTGTCGCGCAATTAATCAATTAGATTAGTTGCACGGCAGTCCCTACTTTTATATAAAATTATAAGGCAGGGGATAATCCCCTGCCTCTGTTGTTATACTAAGTTTATGTGTAACATTGTAAAACAACACAAACAGTATACTGAACTTAGAGGAGCTTATCAACTCCCCCTCCCTATAGATTTTGAAACTGCGATTGCACCAGATGATTCTGTTCGACTCCTTAGCCACATACTGGAGGAATTAAATTATACAAAACTATATCAGGCTTACTCTCACAAAGGGAGAAAACCCGGTGTCGAACCTAGAATTCTCTTTAAAGTAATCGTTTATGCCTTTATGGAAGGCATTTATTCCACACGTGAAATTGAAAAAGCATGTAAAAGAGATATTAACTTTAAGTGGCTTTTACAAGGCTATCCTGCATTAGATCATTCTAACATCGCTAGATTTATCAAAGATTACTTAAGTGATTGTTTGGAAGATCTTTTTTATCAAATGACTCTCCTTTTACACGATATTCATGAGATAAATTTTGAACATCTTTTTATAGATGGCACAAAGATTGAAGCTAATGCTAATAAATATACTTTTGTATGGAAAAAAGTCATTCGCAAAAACGAAGATAAAATGCATGTTAAAATAGTAGACCTTTTTAATCAAATAAATGCTAATTACTTGGTAGATATAGCATTTGATCCTAAAAATGTAGCGACATCCTTATCTAAAGCATTATCATTTCTAAAAACAAAACAATCTGATGAAGGCATTAACTTTGTTCACGGCATAGGCAAAAGAAAAACCCTTTTACAAAAACTTACCGAACAAGCTCAATCATTTTTAGAGAGACAAGAAAAGTATGATAGCTGCAACGCACTGTTTAAAGGCAGAAATAGCTATTCAAAAACAGATACAGATGCGACTTTTATGCATATGAAAGATGACCATATGAGAAATGCACAACTCAAACCTGGTTATAACGTTCAGATTGGTGTTGAAAGTGAGTATATTATCGGCCTGGATATTTATGCTGATCGTAGTGATGTTGCAACATTAATTACTTTTCTAGAAAATCTCCACAGTCATTTAGATGTTCGCTACAAAAATATTATTGCAGATGCAGGTTATGAAAGCGAAGAAAACTATCTTTATCTTGAAGCAAATCATCAAGAGCCTTATATCAAACCTTTGATGTATGAAAAGTGGAAAAAGAAAAGCTTTAAGAATGATATAAGTAAACGAGAAAACATGAGATACATTGAAGATGGAGATTATTATATTTGTGCTGCAAACAAACAGTTAAAAGCACAAGGTGTTATTCACAAAACTTCGACGAATGGCTATGTATCAGAAATAACAACTTATGAGTGTAAAGACTGCACTGGTTGTAGATGTAAAGAAAAATGCACAAAAGCAAAAGGAAATAGACGGTTACAAGTATCTAAAAAGTTTGTGGAAAAACGAGCTATTTCATATGAAAATATAAAATCAGATGTGGGTATTGCACTAAGAATGAATCGTTCTATTCAAGTTGAAGGGGCCTTTGGTGTACTCAAGTGGGATCATAATTTCACTAGATTTTTAAGACGTGGTAAAAATAACGTCAAAACTGAGTTTATGCTCTTATGTTTTGCCTATAACATCAGAAAACTTCACTCGAAAATTCAAAATGAACGATGTGAAAAGCATCTATATCCATTAAAAACAGCCTAAATTTTAGAAGTAATAATTGTAGGTTTATTAAGATGCGCTAAAATAAGAAATATTCATGTACATAGATATAAAATTCCAGTTATATACATAAAAAAGAGTGCCACGAAACTATTTTATAGTTTCGCGACACTCCCTTTATCTATCTTTAAAAAACCTTTACTATATCTATTTGGCTTTGTACATAAAGGTCAATTAATTTGTCATTAACCTTTACAATAGGTCTATATACCGATTGCGGTTGAATAGCATATATCTCTGCTATTTCTCCACTACTTAATAAAACATGATTACCTATATAGTAATTCATGATATTATTACAAAATTCAAGGAGTAAATCCACCTCAAAAGCTCTAAGCTGTGTGCTTCTTAATTCTTTAATCACATTAAAAATATGTTCTTTTTGTCTTAACTCATCATAAGTATCTGCTAGACCTATAATCTTAGCTATATCGCTAATCTTATCTTCCCTTAAACTTAGTGGAAATCCAGAGCCATCACATCGTTCATGATGTGTTAGTACTGCTTTGAGTACTTCATTATCTAACTCGTTAAACTGTGCTAATTTTTCATATCCAAAGATTGGATGCCTCTTATAAGCTAGACGTTCCATTAGGCTTCCATCCATATCATTTTCTTTTAATGCGATGGTTAAATCTATCTTCCCTACATCATGTAATAAGCCCGCTAAAACAAGTTGCTCTAATCTTTGTTCACTATACGCTCTCCATCTCCCCATCATAAGAGAAAGAAATGCCACATTAATACTATGAGTATAGCAATCTTCTTGTAGCTGCGTAACAAGATTAACACATGCTAACAGGTTGAAGTCATCTTTAAAATTTTTAATCATATACTGTGCTAAATTCTTTAGATCTTCAATATTAAGTGCTTCGCCTACCTTATTCTCTCCTTCAATAATACGTTTTAAGGTAGTAGCATAATCTTTATAATATTCTACAATAGTTTCATCCGTCTGCCAGATTTTTTCCTCAGTATTGATATCTACCCATACTTGCGTATGTTGAAAATGATGGACCTTCTTAATACTTTCCTTGGTTAGTTTTCCACCTCTAGGTAAAAGTATAGCCCCTGTCTTTTCATCTACAATAGGTTGAAGCAAAACCATCCCTGGAAGACATTTTGACAATGGAATAATAATTTTTTCTCTAGCTAACTCTCCCATGCTCTATTCCTCCAACTCTAGAATCTACCACTTAGTTTTATAAATTAACTTATATTATTCTACTAATTATTTTATCATTTCAAAGAAATTATGTCACTATATAAGTCATTATTTAATTAATATTTAATATAAGAGTTTTATTTTGTTAATTTTAAATCAGATTAAAAAAATATATTTTTCAAAATATCTTGACAAAATCTATACACATGGTTATTATATGAATCATATTAAATATCGTGACATAGACAAAGGGGTCTATATATATGCTTTTGCATATATATAGACCCCTTTTGTTTGTTTCACAATTTTTATTAGGGAGGGTTTTATTATGGAAGATGTTACTTCTTGGGTAAATGCCATTTGGCTTTTACTTGGCACATGTTTAGTATTTTTTATGCAAGCAGGTTTTGCAATGGTAGAAACAGGTTTTACTAGAGCAAAAAATGCTGGAAACATTATTATGAAAAACTTAATGGACTTCGCTGTTGGTTCTATTATCTACTGGATTCTTGGATTTTCCTTAATGTTTGGTGACAGCATCGGTGGTTTCATTGGAACACCTTATCTCCTTGATGGTTGGAGTGGAAATTCTGATTTCGTTTGGATTATATTCCAAACTGTATTTTGTGCCACTGCAGCTACTATCGTTTCGGGGGCTATGGCAGAAAGAACTAAATTCTCTGCTTACCTTATTTATAGCTTCTGTATCTCAGCTTTCATCTATCCAGTTGTTGGTCACTGGGTTTGGGGGGGAGGATGGCTTGCTAATCTTTCTACACCTTTCCATGATTATGCTGGTTCTACAGTAGTTCACTCTGTTGGTGGCTGGTGTGCTTTAGTTGGTGCTAAAGTACTTGGACCTCGTATTGGTAAGTATGGTAAGGATGGCAAGAGTAATCCTATTCCTGGACACAGTTTAACACTTGGTGCCCTTGGAGTATTCATCCTTTGGTTTGGTTGGTTTGGCTTTAACCCTGCTTCTTCTGCAGATGGTACTAATGTACTACTTAATGGCCGCGTATTTGTAACTACTAATATTGCCGCTGCTGTTGCTGCTACAACAACAATGATTGTTACTTGGGTAAAATACAAAAAACCAGATGTTTCTATGACACTTAATGGTGCTCTTGCTGGACTTGTAGGTATTACAGCTGGTTGTGATATGGTGTCTGCATGGGGTGCCATGGCTATTGGTTTAATTTGTGGTATTGTAGTCGTTATAGTCATTGAACTTCTTGATCACAAATTAAAAATTGATGATCCTGTAGGTGCTGTTGGTGTTCACTGTGGTTGCGGTGTTGTTGGTACACTCTGTGTTGGTTTATTTGCTGTAGAAGGTGGTTTATTCTACGGTGGTGGTGCCAGCCTTCTTCTTTCACAAATTATCGGTGTGGTTTCCGTAGCAGCTTGGACTATTCTTTGCATCTCTATTTTATTTGCTATCATTAAGAAAACAATCGGTCTTCGTGTTTCACCAGAAGAAGAAATTGAAGGCCTTGATATCTGCGAACATGGCCTTTCTAGCTCTTATGCAGATTTTGAGGTTAAAGCTTAAGTTTTTCTGACGATAAACTATAGGAAAGAGCAATGCAGAAATTAAATTATTTAAAGGAGGAACTATGATGGATGCAATTACAAAAATTGATATTATCACAAGACAAAGTAAATTCGAGGAGCTTAAAGATGCCCTTAATGAAATTGGTATTACTGGTATGACAGTTTATCAAGTACTTGGTTGTGGTAATCAAAAAGGTAAAACAGAACTTTACAGAGGGAGCTCTCGCACTATGGATTTACTTCCAAAGGTAAAAGTTGAGATTTGTGTCTCTGAAGTACCTGTTGATTTAGTTGTTGAAACAGCTACTAAGATTCTTAGAACAGGCAAAATTGGTGATGGTAAAATTTTCGTTTATCCTGTTCAAAACGTTGTTAAAATTCGTACAGGCGAAACAGGCGTTAAAGCCCTTTAAGCCGCTAGATGGTTTCATAAAGCTAAGAAATCCTAAATATACTAAAGAGGAAGCATTTATTCGCTTCCTCTTTTCTGCGTTTATGAGATAACTTAATTTCAAAAAGCTCTGTTTATATTACTCAAAAAGGAGTGAGCCCTTATGTGTGGTTTTGCTGGCATTGTAGATTTCAAAAAAATTCTTACTAATGAACAGGTTCATCTAGAAAGCATGACTGATACCTTAAAAATGCGCGGCCCTGATCAACATGGCTATAAATCTTATCCTCATGTTCTCTTTGGGCACAGAAGACTCATTGTTGTAGATCCCAAAGGTGGTCTTCAACCTATGACTAAAGAACAAGGTGGCTTTCAGTACACCCTTATTTACAATGGCGAACTTTACAATACAGAAGATATTAGAAAAGAACTCCTTAATAATGGGTACCAATTTGATTCTTACTCAGATACTGAAGTGCTTTTAACAGCTTACATGTGTTGGGGGGTTAATTGCGTCGAAAAGCTTAATGGTATATTTGCTTTTGCAGTTTATGATGAAAAACTTGAGCAGGTTTTATTAGTACGTGATCAACTAGGCGTTAAACCTTTCTTTTATAGCATTCAAGGTACCACTCTTATTTTGGGTTCAGAAATTAAAACAGTTTTAGCTCATCCCGCTATTTCTCCTACCGTGGACAGAGAAGGACTTACAGAAATATTCGGTTTAGGGCCTGCTGTCAGACCAGGTAGTGCTGTGTTTAAAGAAATAAGTGAACTTCCCCCTGCTCACCTAGCTATTATTAATAAGAAAGATATCGTCATTAAAGAATACTGGCAGCTAAGGGCTACTGAAAATCATGAAACGTTGGAGGAAGCTACCGAACATTTACAACATTTACTTATCGATGCTATTGAACGCCAATTAGTCGGTGATGTACCTTTATGTACTTTTCTGTCAGGTGGCTTAGATTCCTCTGCTATTTCTGCTATTGCTGCTCGTTCTTATAAAAAGCGTAATAAAGTACTTACCACCTATTCTCTTGACTACGAAGATAATGATAAATACTTTAGAGCCTCTATCTATCAACCTACTTCTGATCAATATTGGGCACTTCAAATGGCTGAGTTTATCCAAAGTAACCATCGTACTTATACGATCAAACACGATGAGCTAGCTTATGCTTTAAGGTCTGCTGTTTTAGCTCGTGATTTACCTGGTATGGCAGATATCGACTCTTCTCTCTTCTTATTCTGCAAAGAAATTCGAGAAGATTTTATAGTTGCCTTATCTGGTGAATGTGCCGACGAAGTTTTCGGTGGATATCCTTGGTATACTAGGCCTGAACTTAGGAACCTAGAGACCTTCCCTTGGTCCAATTTTGTTCGAAGCCGCAAACAGCTCCTTTCTCCTGAATACGCCTCTCTTCCTCTTGAAGAAATGGTCCAAGAAAATTATTTAGATAGTCTAAAACTTGTCCCTCAATTAGGTTATGAATCTCTTGACAGACAACGTACCAGAGAAATTTTCTATTTAAATATGAAATGGTTCATGGTTAACCTCTTAAACCGTAAAGACCGTATGAGTATGGCTAATAGCTTAGAAGTACGTGTACCTTTTGCCGATTACCGTTTAGTCGAATACGCTTTTAATTTGCCAGATGACTATTTATTCTATCAAGGCAGAGAAAAAGGACTCCTTCGTAAGGCACTTAAAGGCATTTTACCTGAAGATATTATTTATCGCAAAAAGAGTCCTTATCCTAAAACACACAATCCTATTTATACGCAGCTTGTAAGTGATATGCTTAGCGAAGTTTTGCAAAATAAAAATGCGCCACTCTTTACTATTATTAATAAAGAGTTTGCGCAGAAATTAGTAGATACCAAGGGTGAAGCTTATACAAGGCCTTGGTTTGGTCAGCTTATGACAGGGCCACAACTTATTGCTTATCTTGTTCAACTTAATATATGGCTTGAGAGCTACAAAGTAAAGTTGGTATAAAAGAAAACCGAGATCATTCTATTTGCTCCCAGAAGCGTTTGACATAGGATGCTATTTCTGGTGTTTTTACTTTTTTAGCCTGGTAAAACTCTGGTGTTAGAAGACTTTCGTAAAGAGGGGTATTGAAACGGTCATCTATTAGCAAGATACTTCCTTTATCTTCTTCTGTTCGAATAAGACGTCCTACTGCTTGTAGTACTTTGTTAATGCCTGGGTAAGTATAGGCATAGTGGTAGCCGTCTTTTTCTTCTTCATCAAAGTGATTTTTAATAAGGTCTCTTTCTAGGCCAAGCTGTGGTAAGCCTACACCTACTACCACTACCCCAATAAGCCTATCTCCTGTTAAGTCTATCCCCTCAGAAAAGATGCCTCCTAATACGCAGAAGTTGATGGTGGTGGTATTTGGATTGGGGACAAACCTTTCTAAGAAGCCTTCTCTTTGTTCTTCACTCATTTCACTGGTTTGCTTATAGACTTCATATTTTAACCTTCCTAAATCATCATATACTGAAAAGTAACTCTCATTTTGTAAGTCAGATTGTAAGTCAGAATCCTCTTTTTTTTGACTAGTCATGACCCTTAGATGCTCAAATACCTCTAACATATATTTATAAGATGGAAAGAACACCATGTAATGTCCTATTTTTTGTTCTACTAACTGACAAATGGCGTTGCAAATCTTTGTGTAACTTCCTTCCCTATGTCTATATCTAGTGGATACATCCGTAGTCATTAGCCTTAAAGCATTTTCTTCTATAAAAGGGGAATCAAAAGCTATGGCCTTATCCTCCTTACCTCCTAGCATGTATTTATAATAATCAATAGGCAAGAGGGTAGCCGAGAAGAAGATAGCACTTTTGCAAGTACTTGTAATGCTACTAATAGCAGTACTTGGATCTATACAAAACAGCTTTAATCTCACTTCTTGTCCACTACTTTCTCCATAAACGACATAATGTTCATCAAAAAGTTCATAGATACGATTAAAACTATAAGCCTCAAAATACAAATCTATTAAATCAGCTGGTAAATTATTTTCTCCCCCCTGCTGCAGCTTTTTATCACATGCAGCTATGAGCCTTCTATTAATCTGATAAAGTGTTTTAGGGGCCTCCTTACTAATATAAACCCCTAATTCATCTATATATTCCCTTCTTAAATCTAAAAACCACTCATTAAGCTTTGTAAGTTCTTTAGAAATAGTAGGGTAGCCTTTCCCTAAGTTTTTCTTCACACTTAAGACCTGTCTTTTCGAAAGACTAGCAGAATACATTTCTCTCGCACGATCAACTAGGTTATGTGCCTCGTCTACTAAAAGCACAAAATCTCTGTTATCTGCAAATCGCTTTAGTCCTACACTAGGGTCAAATACATAGTTATAATCACAAATCACAATATCTGCCCATATAGATAAATCAAGGGCTAATTCAAAGGGACATACCCGATGTTTTCTAGCGTAATCCTCTACCATGCTTCTAGAAATTAAATCTTTCTCATTAATAATCTCATAAACCGCGTCATCTACCCTGTCATAATGGCCATTGGCCCATTCACAATAATCAGGATGGCACTGCCTTTTGTCACAAAAACAAATCTTGTCTTTAGCAGTTAAAGTAATCGTTTTAATCTTAGCCCCTTTTTCGTATAAGCGCACAGCTGCTTCTTCTGCAATGGTCCTAGTAATGGTTTTTGCAGTAAGATAAAAAATCTTACTGCCATGTCCTTCTCCCATAGCCTTTAAAGCCGGAAAAAGTGTAGACATGGTCTTGCCTATGCCTGTTGGTGCACTGACATAAAGGTTATTGGTTTGCTGAATACTTTTATAAACACTAACAGCTAACTCTCTTTGCCCCCTGCGGTAGCTTTCAAAAGGAAAGGCTAGTTCCTTTAAAGAACCGTCCCTCTTTTTAGTCCACTCCATGTAAAAGCGAATCCATTTTGAGTATTTCGTAATAACCTGATTAAAGAAAGCTTCTAATTCTTCAAAGTAGAAGCCTCTTTGCAAATGTTTGATTTCTTTTGTTTCTATATGATAATAGGTAAGGCGTACCTGCATTTCCTTCTGAGCATTTTCTTTAGCATAAAAATAAGCATAACATTTAGCCTGAGCCCAGTGAAGAGGATTGTAATTCTCATCAATTAAGCTTAGGTCTTTAGTTGTAGTTTTGATTTCATCAATAGTAACCCCTACTAGGTCTCTAATAATCCCATCTGCTCTACCCTCTACCACAAAGATGATGCCATCCTTTTCGCACTCATGAACCATTTTGACCTCTGCCTCATAATTAGCCTCCATACTTTCTTGAATCTTCTTATGAGCCAAGGTTCCTAAAACAGCCCTATTGCTACTAGTTACCCCTGAGGTGATACTTCCTTCTCTGAGTACAAATTCTACTAGCTCTCTAACGGAGATTTTCACTAGTCCTTCACTAATACGCATTTTTTAGGCCCTTTCCCTTTTCATTCTTCTTCCATTATACAACACATTTCCTTCTAAAATACTTTCTTTATTTAAAAGCTTTTACAATTATAATTGTATATTTTATTCTAAATTTATATAATAGTTATAAATCTATATATAAGGAGGGCTTATGAAACTATCCGATTTAATAACTACTGCTCCCATTACTATCCAATGCCATGATAATCCCGATGCAGATGCTTTAGGTGCAGGCTATGCTTTATATACCTATCTTAGGCTTAAGGGGTGTGACACTAGACTCATCTACAGTGGGCATCTTCAAATCCAAAAAACAAATCTTGTGGCTATGATAGACCTTTTAAATATTCCCATAGAATATACCAAAATGACCAAAGTAAATGGGCTTCTCATCACTATAGATTGTCAATATGGCGCTGGCAATGTAACCCTCATAGAAGCTGATGATGTTGCTATTATTGACCATCATCAAATCGAGATAACCAATGTTGAAAAAAGTGAAATCTGCAGTTTTTTAGGCAGCTGCTCTACTTTAGTATGGCAAATGTTTTTGGATGCCGGCTTTGAGGTTAATGAATTTCCTCTTATTGCTACTGCCCTATACTATGGTTTATTTACAGACACTAGCCAATTCGCCGAACTCTATCATCCACTAGATAAAGATATGAGAGATCATTTACATATTGATGAGAGCATTATTAAACGCCTCAAAAATTCCAACCTTTCTTTAGCCGAAATTGAGATTGCAGGCCTAGCACTCATTCGTTATACCTATAATGAAGTCTATCGTTTCTCTCTTATCAAAGCACGTCCTTGTGACCCTAATATTTTAGGACTTATTAGTGATATGATGCTCCAAGTAGATACGGTTAATACCTGTGTGGTCTATAGTGAACTTACTAATGGCATTAAGCTTTCTGTTAGAAGCTGCGTGAAAGAAATTAAAGCTAGTGAACTGGCAGCTTATTTAACTGAAGAAATTGGTTCTGGCGGAGGACACCTTGAAAAAGCTGGTGGCTTTATTAATCAAAAGCTTTTTGAGAAAAGTTATCCTGGTCTATCCTCAGAAGCTTATTTCTTAAACCGACTAGACAGCTATCATAAGAGCTATGATATTGTCGATGCTGGTACTTATGTAATGGATACCTTTGATATGCCACTTTATCAAAAGCTTCCTATTCCTATTGGCTATGTAGAAACGATGAAGCTTTTACCTCCTCATACACCAGCTATTGTGAGAACTTTAGAAGGTGATATCGACATTACTGCCTCTGAAAATGTATATATTATGATTGGTATTGATGGCGAAGTATACCCTATTCAAAAAGACAAATTTGAACGTAGCTATGAGAGGTTATCTAGTGGCTTTGTTTTAGATGACGCTCAGTATTTCCCTTCTATTAAAAATAAATTAACTGGAGAAACCTTACTCCTTAAAGACCACGTACAATCCTGCCTAGCTAGAGGAAAGGTACAAATCTATGCTAAGCCTCTTACAAGAGTCACTAAAGTCTTTACCGCTTGGGATAAAAGCAAATATATGTATGGTGCCATAGGAGATTATATTGCCGTACGTAGTGATGATCCTCATGATATTTATATTATTAGAGGCGATATTTTCTTAAAAACCTATGGTAGGATTTAATATCTCATTACCTATTAAAATAGATGACTACCTAAAGGAGTGACTTCTAAGTATTTCCATTAGGCCTTAAATTTAGAGCCTATGTAAATACGCTATGAACGCCTAGTAGGTAGCCATCTATCTCATTTCCTAATACAGTTAATTATGCATGAGTTACTCTTATTTTTACTCTTGAATAAAATATTGTTCCTTTTCTTGTTCTGTAAGTGTCCTACCTACTAACTGCTTCTGAGCTTCTTCTACTAACATTTCTGCTGTATAAAAAGGAACTACATAAAGCTTCTCATAATCTCCTCTTATAAATTCATCACACTTATCATTAACAGCTATAATCGCTTTTAAATACCCTAGTCTTTTTTGATTTTGTAAGTTATAAACTAGTAGTTCATTTTGTTCAGTAGTAATTGCCATTCTATTTTCTTCCTTGTAAAAATGAATACCTGTCATAGGAGAGGGTGAATTTTCTTTTAACTGCTCACGCATCTTTGTCTCTAACGAATAATACCATACCGTAGTATCTTCATACCCTAACCAAAGTGTTTTACTTTCTTCATCAAAAACAAAATAGCTTAAGGCAAGTCCATCGTTTTTTAATACATCTGTTATCTTCCCTGTTTTTAAATCAATTAGCTCTACACTATTATCCTCTAAGCAAACAGCTATTGTGTCCTTATTGGCAATACAGTTTAGCACACCTTCTTCCTTTAAGACCTGTCCCTTGGTAGTTTGTATATCTACTAGGCTCAACTGTCCTGCTTTGTCCAAAGTTAAGAACCGTCCCTCATCTATTATACTAAGGCTTACTGCATCTACTGTTTCAATTGTTTTATAAAGCTCTAGATTATCTTCTTTAACAATCTGCACCTCAGTATCACTAACCAAGTAAAAGTAAGGTGCTTTATAGTATATTTCTTCAGCTAGTTCATTACTAAAAGCTTCTTTAAAAGTACCATCTAATCCCCAAACCTCGATGCCTTTTCTAGCACTAAAAATATAAATGCTTTGATTGTCCTCTAGAAAGCCAGCCTTTCCTGCATACTCTTCCATTGGAATACTGGTAACTAGTGCTTGCTTATCCATATGCCATATATAGGCCATGTCACCTTGATTTGAAATAGTATATGCCCACTTACCATCTTTACTATATGCCCCTTGCTCCATACTCCCTTCAAAACCTTCTAGGGTAGCCTTAGGTGAACCAGACATATCTTTATAAATATAACCCTTCTTGTCTTCACCTGTCGTAATCACGATTCTGCCACCTGCATAGTTTAAATCGGTAATGCCAGCCGAATGATTAAAACTAGCACTTTCATATAAGCCACCTACATCTAGCATAAGCGCCCTTACAGAACCGTCCCTCATCCCACAAAGTGCCAAATGATTACCTAGTAAACAGTAATTCATAATCGTGGAGGACTGGGCTAGACTATATTGGACTTTGCCTACAGTAACATCTACAGTTTCTAGTACATTTCCTTTTGTCATCACTAATTGTTGTGGATTTTCTGGGTTAACTCTAAGCATTTCTATCATAGATTCACTTGAATCTAGCTGCCATACTTCTTCTGCTCCATTAACTCCAATATGCATATAACTTAGATTACCTCGACCATTGCCATAGAAATATTCCATCTCATCTTTATATTCATCATTACTTGAAACAGCTAATGACCTCTCATCTATGAATACTAAACCAGATAAAATCTTATATTTGCTTTCAAAGGTCGTTAGCCACCTTTTATTGATTAAATCCCAAATATGTACCTTACCATCTTGTCCTATAGCTAGCACACTCATATCTTGATTCCAAGTCACCTGCATCTCCCTATAACTATCAATATCTAGTCCTACTAGCTCTCCTATTGCTTGCTGCTTTTCTGCATCATAAAGCCTAACTGTATCTCCTACTACTAAAATCTGCTTTTTATCAGGACTCAAATAAAATTTATTGTAGGATTCCCCTGCTATTTGCCAGCTGAGCTGATTCGTAGCAACTTCTGTCAACTTTAAGCCTTCTTCATCTGAAAGGATATAATGCTTATCATCTATAAATTCAAAACTATCCATCCTAAGATAGCTGTTTCCCTTTTTAACAACACTTTTTAACTCCCCTGTTTCTAGGTCCCAAATTTCTATATAGCCTTCCTCACTTAATGTAGCTGCCCATTTTCCCTTTGGTGAAAGTTTAGAAAAATATAAGGGTCTTGAATAATCTAAAGTCTTCTCTGGCACTAATTTAAAATCATATTTGTAGACATAGAGCGCCTCACTCAGTGCATAAAGAGCTTCATCCATAATAGGCTTTTCTGGCGTAGCTAAACTCTTGGGCAAAGCTTCTTTACCCACTAAAATGGCCTTCATTCTATCGCCTTTTTCTAATAATCTAAGGGATTGATCCGCCAAAGCTCTAGACTGAGTCGCCAGCTTTTCTCTCATCTGTACACCAATTTGCCATACACGCCAAGCATTGAAGGCCCCAAAGCCTCCTAAAAGCAGCGCACAACCTAAGGCTAATCCCATTAGCTTCTTCTTTCGTCTTTCCTTATGACGCTGTTTTAAGTCATCATAGCGGCATCCTGCAATCGGAGCAATCAGCCTAAGTATTTCCTCCTCTAGCTTTCTTTCTACTTCTTTTTTATTTGCTCCTCTAATGTCTGTCGCTAACGGTTCTACCTTTTCTTCTACTGTAACTAATTCCCCGTTCTCCTCGTAAGTCCTTATATGTACTCTTAAAATATCCGGAATGACTTCTTCTACTTTTCCTTCAATAATCAGTAGTAATATACGTTCTGGCCCATTTAAAGCTTTAAAAGTAGTAATTTCTTTCATCACCCATGGCGACTGTGATGTTCTAGAAGAGCCTATTAAAATAAGGTACTTAGAATCACATAATGCCTCCTCTAGCTCCTGACTTAAGCTAGAGGAACTCATTAATTCTTCCCTATCTCTAAACACACGATTAAGCTTTTTCCTACCAATTTGTTTGGCTATATGTCTTGGTAAACTGTAAGTTTCTAATTTTTTATGAAGTTTAGCTGCTACAAAGTCGTCTAGCTCACCATGTCTATAACTAATAAACGCATCATAACGATAGTTCTTTTCTTCCACAGTTTTCTCCCCTAAACATGTTATTTTGTTTATGTTTATTATATATTAATAAACTGAAATTTGTAACTATTTAGCCAAGTTTAAGAAAGAGAATAGTAGAAGAACACAGAAAATGAGAAGGATAACTATCTTATGAGTAGTTATCCTTCTCATTGCCATAAACACTACACTCTATCCATACGATACAGTTTATCCTCTGTCTTATTTCTATTAGAAACTTGCTTTTAATAACAAAACATCTTTTGCACTAAGATTTAAGACTTCTCCTTTTTTGTAAATACTGTCCTTTAGTAAATCTACATATGCTTGGTCAAATGTTATTTCTTTAGCTTCTTGATTATGATTAAGAATAAAGGTGTATTCTACTCCTTCTTTATAACGTCTTGTAACTTCCATCCCTTCGGGTAAAGTCATAATAGGGTTAATTTCTATTTCTTCTAGACGTTCTTTAAGGAAATCAAAGAAAAATTCTTGGCTAGAGCTACTGCCAACATACCAAGCTTTACCTTGCCCAAAATGATTGATGGTAATAGCAGGTGTTCCTGCATAGAAATCTTCACCATAGACCGCTACTACTTCCGCTGTTTCTAAGTGGATCAAATCACATAACAGCTCAGCACTATATGTACGTCCATCTGTCATAACAAGTTTATTTGCTTCTCCTGGTGGTAAGGCATCAATCTCCTCTACCCATATGCCCATAAGTTCTCTTAATTTTCCTGGATAGCCACCTATAGTCACTAAATCATGTTCATCAACAATGCCACTAAAGAAGGTCGTTATAAACTGACCACCTGCTCTTACGAACTCTTCTAGTTTCTTATGGTAATCACCTTTTATCATATAAAGTACTGGCGCTATAACTAATTGGTATGGGGACAGGCCTGCATCTACACCGATAATATCTATATTGATATTTTGTTTAGCTAGGGCTGTATAATACTTAGAGACTTCTTTGATATAACGCAGCTCTTTACTTGGACCTGCTGAATATTCTAGCGCCCACCAGTTATCCCAGTCAAATAAAATAGCTACCTTAGACTTTACTACGGAGCCAATAATTTCATCACCTAACTTTTCAAGCTCTGCTCCTAGAGCTGCACATTCTTTAAATACTCTGGTTTCCCCTGTGCCCACGTGATCAATTAATGCACCATGATATTTCTCACAAGCCCCAATAGATCTTCTCATCTGGAAGTACATAATCGTATCAGAACCATGTGCTACAGCTTGATAGCTCCAGAGGCGCATTACTCCAGGCCTTTTTAAGTTATTATAAGGCTGCCAATTCGTCACACTAGGTGTTTGCTCCATTAAAGCAAAAGGTAACCCATCTTTAAGTCCTCTCATTAAATCATGATCCATCCCCATCTTATAATAAGGATCATCAGTAGAAGGATAGTTATCCCAAGAAACAAAATCCATATATTTAGCCCATTTATGATAATCTAATTCTTTATAAAAGCCCATGAGATTAGTCGTAATTTGAATCTCTGGTGTTATACGTTTAATAGCTTCATACTCTTCTTTGTAGCACTCTAGCATACTATCTGAACTAAAACGTGCATAATCTAGGGAAATACCCTGGAACATACTTCTTTCCCATTCAAAGTGCTCACTTTGAAGATTAGGAACAACGATTTCATCCCAAGCATAAAAGGTATGTCCCCAGAAGCTTGTATTCCATGCTTTATTTAAAGCTTCTAAAGTCTTATATCTATTTTGTAACCATACTCTAAAGGCTTTTTCACAAGTATCACAATAGCATTTCCCACCAAACTCATTTGAAATATGCCAAGCTACAATGTTATCATAGTCTTTATAACGTTCTGCTAGCTTAGCCGCTAAACGCACTGCATATTTTTTATAAACTAAGCTATTAGGGCAAGAATTATGGCGTCCACCAAACTTCCTCCTCATGCCACTAAACTCTGTGCGAAGAATCTCCGGATACTTTTTAGCCATCCAAGCTGGGTGAGCTGCTGTAGAAGTGGCTAGACAAACCTTTATATTGTTTGCTTTTAAGTAGTCCATTTCCTTATCTAACCTTGAGAAATCATATTCTTCTTCACTTGGCTGAAGCATAGCCCAGTTAAATACATTGAGCGTTACAACATCTACCCCAGCTTTTTTAAAAAGCTTCATATCTTCTTCTAGTATTTCCTCTGGCCATTGTTCTGGATTATAGTCGCCACCAAATAAAATTTTCTTTACCTTCTCATCATTAATCATAACTTTCCCTCCCATTGTCATCTATCTTTTCTTTTTACACCTTTGCTATCAAACTTATCCTAACATAAGGCTTGCCTTATGCCTATCAGATAAATTGGTGAATATTTATCCCCATTTTTGAACTTTTTTAGATTACAATCCACAATTTTGTCCAGTTATCCTTAGCATTTTTGTCAATAACAATTAGGAGAGGTTATGATATAAAATAGGGCTTAGTAAAAGAAAATACACATTAATAATAAAAATATATTTCTAAAGACTACGTATCACAAGGAGGATAAGCCGTGGGTGAGGTTTTTCAGTTAGCAGAGATTTTTAATAGTCATATGGTTTTACAAAGGGATGCTGCCATTAAGGTATGGGGAAGTGGGCCTAATAAGAGTAGAGTTATACTCACCATTAGCCAGCAGTTACATTCTACAATGATTAGTCATAATAAATGGTGTATTACTTTAGAGCCTTTGTGTTTAGGTCCCAGTTTAGAGATGAAGGTAACTTGTGGCGATGAGACTATTATTATAGCTGATATTTTAGTAGGTGATGTCTACCTCTGTAGTGGTCAGTCTAATATGGCTATGCCACTTAGAGAAACAAATAATGGGGATTTAGATTTGTATTCTATTAACTTACCTGAGATACGTATTTGTGATATGGTCGTTAAGCCATATGAGGGTAGCACCGCTTACATAAGTCCTGATGATACTATAGGTTGGGAAATTAAAACTTCTGATCTTAAGTGGCAGCCTTGCACCTGGCCACATATTCATAACTTTTCTTCTATAGGCTACCATTTTGCGAGTCACTTATATAACGCTTACAAGATTCCTATTGGTATAGTCAATTGTTCTTTTGGTGGACGCCCTATTTGCACTTGGATTAGAGAGGACTATTTTAAGGAAGACGATGAGCTACTTGCTTACTATAAAGACTTCGAACAAAGACTCAAGGAAGTAGACCCTCTTGCCTACATGAAAGCCTTCGGTGAGTATCTCGTTAATATCTGTCACTATATTAGTAAACAAACTACTATTTGGCCTACAGAACCTTTTGGTCCCTTTGATACCAATACGCCTTCTGTTCTTTATCATGCTATGCTAGAGCGCATTGTTCCTTTTCATTTTAAGGCAGTACTATGGTACCAAGGAGAAAGTGATGAACTCATTTCTCATCTTTATGCTAAACTTTTTAAAATCCTTACTAAAAATTGGAGAGAGGTCTTCGAAAATCCTATTTTACCTTTCTTCTATGTACAGCTTCCTAACTTTAATACACAAGCCGATCCTCATGACCCTTATTTATGGGGTAAACAGCGTTTAGCTCAGGAACAAATAACAAGAACCGTCCCTCATACTTACATGGTGGTAACTACTGATATTGGCGAAATGGAGGATATTCATCCTAAAGATAAAAGGCCTGTAGCTACTCGTTTAGGAAATTTAGTACAAAAGTATCTCTACAACGAAAATAGTGCCGCTGAAAGTCCTAGATTACAAGATGCAAAGCTTATAGGCTCCTATATTCATCTTTTCTTCCAGGGTGACGGCTTACCTCTTGCTAAACCTAATGAGCCAACTTACATCAATGTAGTAGATGACCTAGGAAAGAATCATCTCGTCTTAGCAGAGGTTGAGGATAGAAAAATCCTCTTAGATTGCACAGCTACTCCCAAGCCTCTAAAGGTTCACTACTGTCTTGAAAGCGCTTGTGAGGCTAGGATATTTGATAGTAATAATCTCCCCATAGCACCATTTTGTAAGGTATTATAGCATCAACTTATAGGATAAATATTGATATTTATTCAGAATAAAAATAAAAGGCAATACTTAGAAAATTTTCTAGTATCGCCTTTTATTTTTTATTATATTTTTATACTTTATATTATCTACGTTCGATATCTGCGCCTAATACCTTAAGCTTTTTCTCTATGGCTTCGTAACCTCTATCGATGTATTTAACATTTTTAATATGTGTTTCTCCCTTAGCACGAAGCCCAGCTAAAACCAAGGCTGCTCCTGCTCTAAGGTCTGTGGCAGCTACTTCTGCCCCTGTTAATTCACTTACGCCTTCAACTGTAGCTGTACGTCCATCTACTGTGATTTGGGCCCCTGTTTTCTTCAGCTCATCAATATACTGGAAACGATTGTCCCATACGCCTTCAATAATTGTACTTTTACCATTAGCTATGCTTAAAAGTACTGCCATTTGTGGTTGAAGGTCTGTTGGGAAACCTGGATGTGGTAGTGTCTTCACATTAGTGCCTTTAAGAACCTCTGGCGCTGTTACTCTAATGTAATCATCACCTTCTTCAATCTTAATACCCATTTCCATCATTTTTAAGCTCACTGAATACATGTGTTCTGGAATAATATTTCTAACATATACATCACCACCTGTAATAGCACCGGCAATCATGTATGTTCCAGCTTCAATTTGATCTGGAATAGCAGCATACTTACCACCTGTAAGTCTCTCTACCCCCTTGATACGAATCACATCTGTCCCCGCACCTTTAATGCTTGCACCTGCTATATTAAGGAAGTTAGCAACGTCTACTACATGTGGCTCTTTTGCCGCATTTTCAATAATCGTTGTTCCTTCTGCTAAGGTTGCTGCAAGCATGACATTAATCGTAGCCCCTACACTGACTACGTCTAAGTAAATTTTAGTTCCAACTAATTTTTCGGCATAAGCCTTAATAATACCATCTTCAATGGTTACTGTTGCTCCTAATGCTTCAAAGCCTTTAATATGCTGATCAATAGGCCTCACACCAAAGTTACACCCTCCTGGCATGGCTACCTCTGCCTTTTTGAAGCGTCCTAAAAGTGCCCCTATTAAATAATAGGACGCTCTAATATTTCCAACAGCTTCATTGGTTGCCTTATAACTATATAAGGTAGAACCATCTACTTCTAAGGTATGTTCATCCTTTAAGTGAGCTATAGCACCTAAGTCTTCCATAGCACTTTTTAATTTAATAACATCATCTATATATGGTAAATTTTCAATTTCACTAATTCCATCTACTAAAAGAGCTGCAGGTAAAATGGCAACTGCTGCATTTTTTGCTCCATTAATTACTACATCGCCTACCAGACGCTTTCCACCTCTTATATACAACTCGCTCAACCTTAACACCTCTTAATTATTATTTAACAAAGCATTGCACTCTATGCCATCTTAGATTATAACATTAAAACTAGTAAATAAAAAGTTTAATTTCATTATTTGACAATTTCATTGGTATAAGCATTAACAAATAACGGTTTTTCTAAACCATCCACCTCAATTTTATACATTGGTACAATTTCTTCTCCCCACAAATTGCTTCCCTTTTTCTCAAGTCTTTTATACCCTAAGGTAATATCCTTTATAACAATATTCCCTTCTAAGGGAATGTATTCCTCAATACCGAAAAGAACTAAGTCTATAGGCGTAATTCTCTGTTTTCTACCATTTGCTGCATTCACTTCTCCTAAGTAAATTGTTGCACTTCCTATGCCATTTGCATACACCTTTATTTCAATAGGCAAATCAAATATAGGAATATACTCAAAGATAGGATAATAGGTTATGATTACACTATTCTCCTCTTCTTTTATTTCAAAGTAAGCATTTTTATAAAGCTTGCCTACCCCAAGCCTTTTGATAAATGCTTCTGCTTTTGCTTTTGCTTCTGTAATACTAGGTTTAATACCTAATAAATTGACACCCGTATTCGTATATGTTATTTCTTCTTTATCAAATGCTAAACGCTCATCTTCTTTATTAAAATAATAAACTTTGGACGCAAAGTGTTCCTTACTATTCTCTGTAGAACGGCTTACTTTAGACAAATCATTCCCCCAAAAAACTTTGACTAAATTACTTCTTACTGCTACATTATCGCCTGTATAACTTAAAGTAGCTGACATCTTAGGAGCAAATTCTTTAGGTAATTCGGCTTCTAATGTGATACCACTTTCTGTTAATAACCCTACGATGTTATTTATCCTGGTTTGTGAAAGCTGATATTGTGTCCCTCGTCTAATGCTAATAAAAATAAACAATATCAAATTAATGCCTATAAATAATAAAATAAGCCTCTCTAATATTTTTCTTCCATTCATTTCCATCCCCCATATCCGGAAATATAGGATTTTATATTTCCCATAAAATAAATATAACAAAAAAAATTGACAATGTGAAGTAACTTCGCATTGTCAATTTTTTCTACGGAAAGTACCACTCATCTTCAAATAAGGTTGCCCAATCAAAATCTATCTTTGATTCTACACTTTGAATAATATAAGCACACTCTATATAATCTAACGGTTCTGCTTCTAAATCGCTTATATTACAAAGCTGCAATGTATCATTGATAGCACCTTTAACTTCTCTTGTTAATTCCTTATAGCTTGCTACATCCTTATTGATCATTTCTAATTCTAGCATAAGCCAACTGCCTCTTACAATTTGATTACTTTTTATAGCTAACTCTAAAAATTCATTGGTCTTGAGCTCGGTTTTTATATGGTCTGTAAGTAACACTTCGAAGTCTTCATAACGATAACCAAAGCGATAAATAGTTTCTTCTGATTTCTCATCTTCAACGATTTCTTTTAAATAAAGTCCTTTTTTAAGTTGCTCTGGAATAGCTTCTGACTCAGCAATAAAATTATTAATCTTATTCATTTTTTCTACTGCCGATAGCTTAATTGTATCTCCTGTTATTAACTTTTTAAACTCTAGAACACCCTCATTAGAATATCTAATATTCAAATTAAAAGAATCGCTAAAAATAATCCCCTCTGGTGTAATACTGTAATCCTTATATGATGGATTCTTAAAAAAAACATTAATATAGCTTTCTAATTGATTAATCTGCTCGGCTTCTGTTTTTCCTGTAATAATCGGCTTTATATACAGCTCTTTATAAGGAATTGGCAGATTTTGATTATCTAATGGATAAAATACATTTTTTAAAAACGCATTACTATAATTATTAAATAAGCTGTAATTAGTATTTAATAAGCTCGCTTGATAGGTTTTAATCCCTTCAATCTTATTTTCATCATTATAGTGTTTAATTGTTTTATTATGTAACTCTAATCTGCCTTCTAAAGTAATTTTTGCAGTAACCTTCTGCTTTTCATTGATAAGATAAATATAGTTACGATAACTATCGCTCTCGCTAATATCTATAAAAATTTCAGAAATCTTATCCATTTCCTTTTTACTATTTTCTTTATTGACTGTAAAACCTAAAATTTCATCTATGCTTAAACTTAGTCCATATTCATATACGAATCCCTGCCTTGCTAATAGTTGGGCATAAGTATATTGTTCTTCTAAAGCAATTTTATATTGCCCTTTTTTCATCTCACTAACTAGTTCTGTTAAAAGTCCTAATCTGCCTTGGTCATTATCCCCATCAATTTTATAAGCCAGACCGCTTTTGTTAACCCATATCTCCTTTGGCTGAGTCACTACATCACTGGAGGTTTCACCTAAAAAATTATGGCTTGACGTATCGCCAAGCCATAATATTGTAGTCTGCCATATGCATAATATAATGAGGGTGCCTAGGATACCAAATCTAATGAAATTATTTCTCATATGCTCACCCTTATCTTGCTTTGATTATAAGTTTGCTTTAACCACGAAACTTTCAATTGCTTTTTTGTTTTCTGCACTTTCGCGTTTGATATAAAAAACCATTACATCCTCTTTTTTATCTGCTTTATTTGCATAAGTAATTTTAATCTTATTGTCACCTTCTAAAAGTTCTATAAGTTGTTCAAAACCTTCTGAGGTATCAACCTTTATAGTATAGGTGTTACTAGCTTCTTCACTATACTCTTCTTTATTAGCTGTTTTATTATAAATAGCAATTGTGATTTCTGTTCCTTTATTCACATTACCTATTAAAAGCTGCTTACCTTCAAAGGTGGTATTAGCTACTTTTAAGCTTGAGTTGTTACGGGCGATTTTAACGTAGCCATCCTCACTTACTAAATAATCGATGGACTTATCATCTTTTTCCTCTGTTACCACGTTCACATTAACACCTTTAACTGCTTCTTTTGTATCATTAGCATAAATGGCACTAGCATATAAGCTCATCATTACAAATACAAATAAGAAAACCAAACCTTTTCTTCTTTTCATGACTACAATCCCCCTTTCTCCGAACCTAAAAGTCATCTATTATTAACTTTCCATTTGTCATATAGTCATTTATTAATCTACTTATATTATAATATAGATTTTCTGTTTTCAATATTACAATATGATTACATCTTATAACATTTTTTTAACAGCTTCTGGAAAGCTTAAAATCACCTTTGTCCCTTGTCCTAACTGGCTTTCAATCTTTATGTCACCGCCATGAAGAAGCATGAGTTCTTTGGCAATAGATAAACCAAGTCCAGTACCACCCATCTTTCTAGAACGTGCTTTATCTACCCTGTAAAAACGTTCAAAAATGCGCTCTAAATCTTCTTCTGGTATACCCATTCCTGTATCTGTGATTTCTACTATAACATATGCATTTTCCTTCTTCATGTAGACACCTAAGGTACCTGGCTCTGGGCTATATTTAATAGCATTAGATAAAATATTATGTAGAATTTGTCTTATACGAGAAAGATCACCCTCTATAAAATATTCTTCTTTTTTATCATAACCTACTTGCAGCTGGTGACCATGCTTAATAATATGTATATACTGTGCTTCTAACACCTCCTCTAAAAGAGGCTTTAAGTTAAGTCTAATAAATTCTAGCTGAATTTGCTTGTTATCAATACGAGAAAGCTCCAATAAATCTTGCACTAGGGCCGTCATACGATCTGCTTCCTTTTCCATAACACCAAGGAAATGCATAGCCGTCTCTTTTTCATCAATAGCGCCATCTAATAAGGTTTCTGTATAACTCTTTACGGTGGTAAGTGGTGTACGAAGTTCATGAGATACATTTGCTACGAATTCTTTACGCATTTGATCTAACTTTTGCTGTTTCGTAACATCTTGGATAACCACTACTAGGCCATCTGCTTCTTTTTTAGCATTTAGATAAACATCAAAATGCATTTTTAAATATCTATCACCTATAGTTAACGTTTGATCTGCGCCTTCATAAGGCTTACCTGCTAGTAGTTCTTCAAAGTTAACCTCAAGACCTATATTTTCAAAAACTTCTTCGAAATTAGGGGCCATACTGGTAGCACCTATCATTTCATAACATACAGAATTAACATGGATTAAAACCCCTTGCCTATTAAAGGCCATAACACCATCAGCCATATGTTCAAAGATTTTTTCTAGTTTATTCTTTTCACTAGTAATGACCTCCATAGTAGTACTTAATTGACTTGCCATGTAGTTAAAGCTCTGAGTCAATTCTCCAATTTCATCTGCTGCTTCTACAGGTATTCTATTAATAGAATTACCAGCAGCCAATTTCTTTGAGTTATTAGTAAGTGCTTTTATAGGTGAGGTAATCATATTAGAAAATACAATACCACAGAAACCCGTAATAAACATAGCTAGCACCAATCCTATGGTAATCGTTTTCATGATGCTAAAGATATTATTGTGTACATCTACTATATTGGCTTTAATATAAATAATACGTTCGATATCTCCCTGTTTATTCAAGATAACCCTTGCATGATCTGTATATTCACCGCCAGTAAAAACAGAAAAATGGCTAATTTCAGCTGTAGCCGACTTTTTGGTTCTTTTAGCCCTAACAACTACTTCCTCTTTTACACGTTCACCTATACTTAATTTACCACCTGTAGTACTTTCCACTCTTCCTTCTGAATCTAAGCAATAAATTTCATATTGATCATCTACCTGATTGCTCAAATCATCTAGATTCCAATTGCCTCTCTCTTCAATGTTTTCAGCCATGTTTTCGATGGTGCTTTGTACGCTTTCATAACTTCTTTCTTCTGTACTATACACAATGTATGTACCGCTTATGAGCATAATGATGATAATAGTGCACAAATAAATCAATACGATTTTAAGCTGTATGCTTGTTCTCATAACTTAGCCTCTAAAATAATAGCCTACACCTCTTTTGGTTAATACATAAGCTGCTTTGGAGGCATCGTCTTCTATTTTCTCTCTTAGTCTTCTAATGGTTACATCTACTGTTCTTACATCACCATAATACTCATAGCCCCAAACCTTTTCTAATAACTCTTCTCTAGAAAACACCTGTCCTTTGGCTTGCCATAGGAATTTTAAAAGCTCAAATTCTCTAAGAGTTAAATCAATAGCTTCATTATTTTTACTTACTTCATACTTTTTAAGATCCATACACAAATTATCTTCTACTAAGTTATCCTCGTTAGCTTCTGCTTTATTTCCCTCTGTCATTTTTCTTCTAAGTCTTGCTTTTACTCTTGCCATAACCTCTCTCATACCAAAAGGTTTTGTGACATAATCATCAGCACCCAATTCTAAAGCTAAAACTTTATCGATTTCATCTGCTTTTGCAGAAATAATGATAATAGGCACTTCTTTGGTTTGTCTAATTTCCTTACAAATTTCTAGGCCATCTTTCTTAGGCAGCATAATATCTAGTAGGACTAGGTCTAAATCCTTTGTTTTGATAAGATCTAGACCTTCTTCACCATCATAGGCTGTATATACCTCGTAGCCGTCCTTTTCTAGGTTATACTTAATAATGTCCGAAATAGCTTTTTCATCTTCAATAATACCAATACGCTGCATTGAATCTCCCCCTACTTGATCTCTTTTTATATTTAAGCTTCTTTATTTTCTTCGGCAGGTACTTCCTCTTTCACTATCTTTAATGGCAATAATGGCTCATTTATATTCACTTTAATAGCCTGCCCAATTCTTAATACAACTTTATCTGTGAATTCTGGATTGGCTGAAATAATACTATCAATGGTTGTATTGTACTTATTAGCAATTCCTGAAAGTGTATCACCACTTTGTACTTCATAGCTAATACTTTTAGGTGTTGTTACCGTACACTTTTGTACTAGTTTTTCCATAGAAATTAAATCAGCTTCTTTGGCAAATATATCTTTTAATTCAACCTTCTTGCCAAATTCTACTTTAACAGCTTTGTCTCCATAATACTTCTTTTTAAGCTCCGTCTTAAGTGTTTCAAGCTCTGCTTCTGAAGTTACTATACCTATAGGTTCACCTTCCACATAAATTTCTTTAAACCCTACTAAAATCTGCATATTACTTCTCATGCTGGATATTAAATAAGTAGGATCAATATAGTCTCTTTTTTTGGCGCGATATCTTCTTAATTCTAAGTCATCTTCAAATTTAACATCACTTTGATACTCTGTCCTAAGCTGTGCGATAACAGTTTCTTTCGCTGCTTCTATCACCTTAATATCCTTAATGGCACCTATGACTTCTCCATTAATACTAATCTCATAAGCATTTGGTCTAAATGCAAGCCATATACCCAAAATAGTTGCTATAACAATCGCAATCACCATAATTTTTCTATCCGGTTTTAAATTAAGGCTCCGTCTTCTCCTAGCATTATTAAGCTTAATTACTTTTTTTCCACTACTTCTTGCCACACTTTTACTCCTTTCATTTAAGTCCAGTTTAAAAAGCATACCTTCCTACCTTATCATAAAAGGGGACATTTTTCTTCATGTCCCCTCTCATTATTGCACCTTGCTCTATCCGATAATTAGAATTTTTTCTGGTGAAGAATCGTCTAAATATTTATAAGTAATTACAACTTCCATACCTATATCTAAAGTGTTACGATTTACTTCTTTGTTATTATTGATAATAGAAAGCGAATTAGGTACTTCTATACGTTTATAAATCTGAGTTTGTCCTGATATAGGGTCATAATCTACAAGCACATCAATGTAATCACTGCCTCTTGAAACATTCTTAATGATACCTTTATAGTTCACGGCACTTGTACTCTTAACTACATCAAGAGAAACCACTTCTTTACTTTCAAGTAAGAGTTCAATCTCTTGACCTAAATGAAGATCGCGTAAATTAATGTATTTACGTGAATTAATATCATAAATCTCTGTTTCTGTACCTAAGGTATAGGTTACAGTTTCCTTACCGGTGTTAACTACTACCCTGCCTGGTTGTGCCAGATGAATCTCTTTAATCATACCTGTTACATTGCTTTGCTCCCCTGTTGCTGTAACTGCACTAATGGTAGTTCCTGTTTTTGTTAAGCTAATTTGATCACCTATTCTTAGATCTTCTAGGTTTTTAATTTTATTATTACGTTTAATTGTTGCTTTTTCTGGTATAAATATAGTAGCTTCGCTAGTTCCTTGTTTAAGGGTTACATTATAGCCATCTAAAACAACTTGTTTAGCTGTGATTTCACCACTGCTTAAAGTACTTACAATGCTGCCTGTTCCTTTAGTAGCTTGTACTTTAGTAATCGTTGCATTTGCTACGCTAACAACAACCGTATCCCCTGCATTAAGGGCACTACTATCAGCTGTTACACCATTTAAAGTGATGGTGCAGTTGCTATCTAAAATATACGTTCTTGTTTGTCCATCTGAAAGACTTATACGGACAATACCATTACTAACCTTTTCTAACAATGTCCCTGTTACTGTACTTGCATTAACGGTGGTATCTGAACCACTATTAGAATTGCTATTTGAATTACTATTACCATTTCCTACTACTTTTATACTTGTAACATACTCTATATTATTAGTTAGTTCATAGGTTACTGTTATCTTTTGTTCTGCTGTAAGAGAAGATAAACTAATCTCATTACCTGCTTCATCTTTAGCTTTTAAAGTATTTTTTACAGTATAATAAATTGTTTTACTGTCTCCTTCTTTTTGTACTGCTATGTATTGTTCAGAGGTGTTCTTAGACATCATCTTTTTGAAGGTAACAGTTTCACCAGCTGTGGTATTAGTTTGACCACCATTAGTGCCACTATTAGAATTATTGTCTGTGCCCGCTTCTTTTATTTTTAAGGCATCACTTACCATCTTAGCACATAATGCTTTGGTAACTGGCGTATTAGGATTAGAATTACCCTTTGCATCAGGTGTAATCATACCTATACTCTTTAAATAAGCCATATAAGGTCTATTCGTAGCACTTATTAAGCTTTCATCCTTAAAAGCACCAGCGACATAATCAGCTTGAGCTGTTTTTTCTTTACCTAGTATACGTACGATGTATACTGCTAAGTCTTGTTTAGTCATGATGGCTTTAGTTTCTTTATTATTAGCTTTTGTAATAAATTTGTCTAAGTCAGTTTTGCTAATAAAACCTCTACCTAGTATGTACGCTACCTGTTGATCATAGAGCTTATCCCATGTACTATATTTAGTCGCATAGGACGCAAGTGTTGACTTTTGATTGTTATAATTATTGATGATTTGATTTTTAAAGGTTTCATCAATGTTTGTAGCAATCTCTACATTGACATAGCCTGTAGCCTTTGCCAAGATATCTGCTACCTCAAAGTATGTCATTTGGTTATTAGGGAAAAATTGTCCTTTACTATTATAAGTAACAATCCCCTTGTTTTCTAAATCTGTAATTGCTGTGTATGCCCAGTGATTTGCAGGCACATCAGTTGCTACTGCTGCAAAGGTACTAACTGTATATAAAGTGGCTAAGCCCAGTGCTAATAAACTCTTATTAAACTTTCTAAACTTCATTAATTCCCTACCTCCTCATATTGTTTAAAGTTTTACATAGTTTTCCTACTTTAGTTATATTCTATGCCAAAAATGCTTAAAAAACAATACAAACCTACATTACAAATAGAATACAAATACGTGAAAAGACCACTTCAAAAGTGACCCAGGCTCTTGAAGTGGTCTTATGATTTTACTCGTTTCTATTTAGCTTAATCGCTCTCTTAACTTTTTTAAAGCTGCTCCTTTCCTAAATTCAATCGTCTTATAATTAACGCCTAAAGCTTTCGCAATATCTATCAGCTTCTTACCTTCCAAATAATAAGCTTTAATGATGTATTGCTCCACCTCGCTTAGCTTCTTTAGCTCCCCTAGAGCCACTTCCCATAGAAGCTCCTTTTCTACTTCTTTTTCTACATCCACCCGCTCATCCACTGCTTCTAGCAGTATCTCATTTCCTTCTAAAAGTCTACGTTTACTTTTCTTATTCTGGTTGGACCGCCATCCATATAAAGTAATTTTATAATAGCTTTCAAAGGGAACCCCTAAACGCTCATCATATCTTTCTAACGCTTTTTGTAGTTGCATATAACATTCCTGCTTTAAATCGTCCTCGTCAAAACCATACAGCACCGTTTCTCTTACGAACTTTTTTACAAGGGGATTCATCTTTTCCCACCATACATAAGATAACCTACTTTGTTCCTCTGTCATTATTCACCTTTTCTGCTGCAGCTGTTTATTTGCGCAACACAAAGGTAACATGAACTTTATTCAAAACGAATTGAACAGTTTTCATTAGTTATGTAATAGTTTGAAAAACTCCCTATTTTTTCTACATTTCACTAATAGATACTTGAAAACCTCTCACTATAGTTATATAATTTATCATACACAAAGCGAACATATGTCCGATTACTAAGGAGATGATTTTCCATGTTCTATTCAGATATTGCAGCTCTTATTCCTTTTTATGATACCTATGGACAAAACTCTACTTGCATTCTATTTAAAGATGGTTCTAAAGAATATGCTTCTTGTTCCATCAAAACCTATATCTATCGTATGCTTTATACGCTTCACCTTGACCCTAAGGCTATTCGTCACTGGACTCACCAGGTTATAGGAAGTAAATTAAATACTCCTGTGGTGATTGATAATAATCTGATCTTTTTACCTGTTAAACTCCGAAAAGGTGTAGGTAAGCAGGATGGCTGCTTTGGCTATGTCAACAGTAGTTTCATAGTAGCCATAGAAGATAACCAACTCACTTTAATCAATAATCAAATACTAACCACCTTGTCCCCCAAATCCTACATTCTCAAAAAGCAAAATGCTGCCAAGCTCCTTGGCTATGCTTATGTAGATTACAAAAAACAATTTGAATTCATGTGGAAAGAAAAAGTAACTTAAGGACCTGCCCTCTGGTGGAATATCCGTTTGTGACCAATGAATTTTAAGGGCATATGTACTTTATTTTCTACAAGCTGATATCTCATTACTGGGTTATCAGCTAAGGTAGAGACCAATAGAGGTCTCTCCCTTCTTCCTCCTATATGAGTCATGGTCCTTTCCTCTGCTTTCTCCCCTGGTTGTAGTCCCCTAGCTATAACAGCTCCAAACATACCTATTACCGGTAGCAGAAAGAATACCATACTAAATAGCATTTCCATTAACATATCTTTTCCTCCATTTCTGTATCCCTCATTTATTTACAGTCAATTTCTCTGTTATGTACTGTTCTTTTACTTTTGGTTGTTTACTTGTATTTTTGTATTTTTTTACCATTTGCAAAGGTTGTACTATTGTTATACCCTATGACTTTTTAAAAATCAAGTTAATGTTTGAAACTTTTTTATATTTTTTCTTATTAAACAATCAGTTAAAGGCTTGATATTCAAATATTATTTACATTCTAGTCTTTGAAAACCACCTATTCTCATAGGTTAATTACCTTTTAGCAAACAAAAGGGATGAAGCAAACCAAGCGTTCTAGACCTTGGTTCACTTCATCCCTTTTTTATATGCTTATAACTTAGTCATTCATCACTTTAATACTCAAAATCTTTCTTTAAAATAGATCTTCTAACTTAATGACGAGCTCCGTTTAGCAGAAGAGGACATATAATGTACTTTCCCATTTAGTATTTATCTTTTATAATCGTTTAGATCAATGGCTAAACTCATTATGCCTCCTCTTCTTTTTTAGGCAAAAATATTCTTAGCTTATTAGAAATTACCTCTATCTTCATTGGGAAACTAGGCCCTTCCTCCCCATCCACATCTGTTACAAAATGCTTTTGTTCTTGATTATGACATTCAATGGTTACCTTGTCAGTAGTAATGTAATCTACCTTTGAATCCTTTAAATGCTCTCCTTGTAATACTTTAAGGAAGAGACCTGGTACATCAAAGAAACCAATGTCTTTGATGCAAACCATATTAAATACCCCATCTGTAATCTCAGCTTCCTGAGCCAACTTCAAAAGTCCTCCAGCTCCTTTGCCATTAAAAACAAGTACTAAAATATATTTGCCTTTTAGAATTTCTTTATCAGTCGTGATGGTCATATCCATAGCTTGATAGTTTTGTATTTCTTCAAAGCCCTTAACATAGTAAGCTAGCCTTCCAAACTTCTTTTTCATTTCCAAGTCTACCGTATGAGATACGCCACTAAAAAGTCCCATGTTACACACATTAATGAAATACTTTTCATTAGTCTTCCCTACATCTATATAAGAAAGTTCTCCTTCTTCTACTAAAGCCAAGCACTCCTTAATCCCCATAGGAATTCCTGCTGAGTTTGCAAAATCATTCGAAGTGCCTAGAGGCAAGATGAGAAGCGGAATATCTAGTCCTTTTTCTAGCATGCCTGTAATACAATCATTAACTGTACCATCGCCACCAGAAATAAGTATAAGCTGGGTATTATCTACTGTTATATTTTCTTTGATATAGCTTTTAATATCTCCTGGAGCCATACTTCTATATAAGCTTAGCTCATAATCAAACTGCTGCATTTTCTTAGCAATATAGTCTAGATGTGTAATAATAGCCCTATGACCTGCTTTGGGATTGTAAAGTAAAACTGCTTTTCGTTTCATCTTCTCCACCTCCTATATCCTATTTTCTTATATTGTACATTGTATGTTATTTTAATACAATTAAAACTAGCCATATAAAAAGTGTAGGCTATTTAGATTTTTTCTAAACATCCTACACTCTTATAATTTACACAGTTTTCTTTAACTTCTCAAGTTGCTCTTTATAAAGATGACAAGCTACTAAGTGACCTTCTCCTGTAGCATCCACTAAACTTGGACATTCTTTAGTACAAGCTTCTGTTTTCTCTAAATAGCAGCGTGTGTTAAAAAGACAACCTGGTGGTGGTGCTATAGGACTTGGTACATCCCCTTTTAAGATAATGCGTTCTTTGCTTTTCTTCAGCTTAGGGTCAATAACAGGGGTTGAAGAAAGTAATGCCTTTGTATAGGGATGAATAGGTGAATCATAAAGTTCATGTTTATCTGCTAACTCCTGGATTTTACCTAAGTACATAACGCCTACTCGGTCACTAATGTGTTTAACTACATTTAACCCATGGGCGATAAAGAGATAGGTGAGGCCAAACTCTTCCTTTAAGTCTGCAAGTAAATTAAGTACTTGAGCTTGGATAGATACGTCTAGCGCTGAAACTGGTTCATCACAAACAATAAGCTTAGGTTCTACTGCTAATGCTCTAGCGATGCCCACTCTTTGACGTTGTCCACCTGAAAATTCATGAGGGTAACGATTTCTTTGATGGCTTGCTAGTCCTACACAGTTAAGGAGGTAAAGAACTCGCTTTTCAATATCTTCTTTAGGCATTAATTTATTGATTCTAATAGGTTCTGCGATGATATCACCAATAGTCATTCTAGGATTAAGTGAAGCATAAGGGTCCTGGAATACCAACTGAATATCTTTACAATAAGCTCTTCTTTGTTTCGCATTTAATTTAGCAAGATCCACACCGTTGTATAGGATTTCTCCACTTGTTGGGGCATAAACATTAGCTAACATTTTACCAATGGTTGTTTTACCACAACCACTTTCACCTACTAACCCAAAGGCTTCTTGTTTATAAATTTTAAAGGAAATATCTTGAACTGCTTTAAGTACTTTAGTAGGTTTTCCAAAAAAGCTTTTTTCAATGACAAATTCTTTGGTTAAGTGATTAATCTCTAATAAAACTTCTTTTTCCTTCTCCATTATTTTGCCACCTCCTGCTCTTTGGTATATAAGTGACAGCGCACTTTACGTTCACCATCTACTATCATTTCTGGTTCTTTTGTTTTACAAATCTCCATGCATTTGCTGCAACGATCACTAAAGCTACAGCCACTTGGCATATTCATTGGATTAGGTACCATACCTTCTATCATGTAAAGTCTTTCTCTATCTTCATCTGCTCTAGGAATAGACGCTAGAAGTCCTTCTGTATAAGGATGAAGTGGCTTTTCAAAAAGGGCATCTACTTTAGCTTCTTCAACGACTTTACCACAGTACATAACGATAACTCTGTCAGCAGCTTCTGCTACAACGCCAAGGTCATGAGTGATAAGAAGCACTGCCATGCCTAATTTCTGACGAAGCTTATAGATAAGGTCTAGGATTTGTGCTTGAATAGTTACATCAAGCGCAGTAGTAGGTTCATCTGCTATAAGGAGCTCAGGATTACAAGCAAGCGCCATAGCTATCATGACACGTTGTCTCATACCTCCAGACATTTGGTGAGGGTAGTCTTTTACCCTTTGCTCTGGGGAAGGAATCCCTACTAGTTCAAGCATTTCTACAGCTCTTGCCAGGGCTGCTTTTTTATCAAGCTTCATATGTAAACGAATACTTTCTGTAAGCTGCTCACCAATGCGGAGAACAGGATTTAGCGAAGTCATAGGTTCTTGGAAAATCATTGAGATTTGATTACCTCTTATGGCTCTCATTTCTGCGGGCGACTTTTTAAGGAGATTTTCTCCTTTATAAAGAATCTCACCTTCTGCTATTTCTGCATTTTCAGCTAAAAGCTGCATAATAGATAGAGAGGTAACACTTTTTCCTGAACCACTTTCTCCTACGATTGCAAGTATCTCACCATCATTACAGTTAAAGCTAATATCGTTAACTGCTTTTACGGTGCCTCTTTTCATTTTGAATACAGTACTTAGGTTATTTACTTCTAATAACATATTTTCACCTCTCTCCTTAATGACGTGCCTTAGGGTCAAAGGCATCTCTTAGCCCGTCCCCTAATAGATTAAATGCAAGTACCGTAATAGTAATGGCAAGTCCAGGGAAAATAAGCATATAAGGTGCTTCAAAGATAAACACACGGGCACGTCCTAACATATCTCCCCATTCTGCATAAGGAGGTTGTACACCAAGTCCTAAGAAGCCAAGTGCTGCTGTATTTAAAACGGCACTAGAAATACCTAAAGTTGCACGAACAATAATAGGTGAAAGAACATTAGGAAGAATATGCCTAAAGATAATAGCACCATCTTTATTACCAATAACTTTCGCTGCTTGAACATATTCACTATCCTTGATAGACATAATGCTACCTCTGACGATACGTGCATATTCTGGTATAGATACGAGTCCGATAGCAATAACAGCTTTATCAATACCTCTACCTAAAGCAGCCATAAACGTAATGGCAAGGAGAATATCTGGAATGGACATCATAATATCCATAAATCTCATGATAATCGTATCGATTTTACCACCCTTATAACCTGCAATAGCTCCAAATAAGGTTCCTATAACAAGGGCAAAGCTTACGGCTGCCACCCCTACAGATAAAGAAACTCTTGTCCCATCAATAACACGAGAGAAAATGTCTCTTCCTTGTTCATCAGTACCAAACCAGTGGGCCGCGGAAGGTGTTAATTTATTAATGGACATGTCCCCATAATTCGGATCATAAGGCATAAGGAACTTACCAAAAACGGCTAGGAAGATTAAGAAGCCAATGATAACCATACCCACCACAGCTGCTTTATTTCTTGTAAGGGCATACCACATTTGTTTAAATTCTGATTCTGGCTTTTCTATTTTAACGTTAGCTATTTCATTATTTTGATTTGCAATTTGCTCTGCTGCCACTATTATTCCTCCTCTCTAAGAATATTTAATACGTGGATCTAGGAATGCATAGATAATATCAACGATTAAGTTCATCATAACAAAGATGAAGGCTACTAATAAAACGACACCTTGTACAATAGGGAAATCTGATTTCATAATCGCTTCTACGGTATATTTGCCTATACCTGGCCATGCAAATACTGTTTCAGTCAGCACAGCTCCACCCATTAAATACCCCAGTTGGATACCAATAACGGTTACTATAGGAATCATGGCATTTGAAAGGGCATGTTTACGAATAACTTTGCCTTCTGCAATACCCTTTGCTCTAGCTGTACGAATATAGTCTTGTGATAAAGTTTCTAGCATTGTGCTTCTTGTCATACGTGCAATAATCGCCATAGAATACATGGCAAGTGCTGCTGATGGTAAGACTAAATGCTTTAAGGAAGAAACGAAAGATTCCATATTACCTGCTATAAGACTATCTATTAAATAAAGACCTGTTACGTTCTCCGGTCTTAATAGTGTTTCGATTCTACCTTGTGCTGGTAGCCAACCTAAAATTCCTGAGAAAAGAATAATAAGTAATATACCTAGCCAGAAGATCGGCATAGATACCCCCACCAAAGATAAAATCATACTTAGGTTATCAATGATGGAATTTTTCTTGACTGCTGATATAACTCCTAAGGTGATACCTAATAGTGAAGCAATAATGATGGCACATAAGGCAAGCTCAATAGTAGCTGGGAAACGTGAGAAAATCTCTTTAGCTACTGGCTTTTTAGTATAATAAGAGTTACCAAAATCCCCCTTAAAAATGCCTTTCATATAATCTATGTACTGAGTAACGATAGGCTCATTAAGTCCGTTGGCTTCACGCCATTCTTCCATTTTTTCTTCTGTGGCATGTTGCCCAAGTACGATACCAGCTGGATCTGGCGAGAATACACGCATCATCGCAAAGATGATGATGGACACGCCGAGAAGTACAGGAATTAATAGCAGGATGCGTTTAGCAATATACTTTAACATGTATTGACTCCTTTCAATATTAAATCTAGACCTACAATTTATATCATTTAGAAGTTGAGGATAGCATAAGTACCATTCATAAGGATAATGAATGGTACTTATGGATTTATTCTTAATTAAGAATCTTATTTGTTTTTGTACATTTCTCTGAAGAAAATGTTACCTGTTGGGTGGTAAGAATAGTTCTGTACTGCTGGTGAGTATGCAGATAAACTATTTGCATGGCTGATTGGAAGCCATACTGCAAGGCCTGCAATATATTTTTCTGCTTCTGTGTAGATAGCATTTCTTGCGTCACCTTTTTCTGTAGATGTCCCTTCTGCAATCATAGCATTTAATTTTTCATCATTTAATTTTGCTACGTTCATCGCTGGACTTTGGTCACATAAAAGGTTGAGGAAGTTATCTGGGTCACCATTATCACCAATCCAACCATAGAAACATACATCGTAGTCACCTGCTACAACTTTATCTTTGTATGTAGTCCAGTCATAATCTTCAATTGTTACTTCAACACCAACTTTGCTCCAGTAAGATTGGATAGATTCTGCTAATGCTTTATTTCTTGCATTATATGGCCTTGGATTATTGTAAACGATCATTTTAATAGGTTGATTGAAGCCTGCTGCTGCAAGTTCTGCTTTAGCTGCTTCTGGATCGTATTCTACTTGTTTAACGTCTGCACTATAACCTGGCATAAATGTTGGAAGAATAGTTGTAGCTAATTCTGCATAATCACCATAAAGTGCTGTAACAAGCTCTGGTACATTAACTGCTTTTGAAAGCGCTGTTCTAACAGCTACATTATCAAAAGGTGCTCTTGTTGTATTATAAGCCATGTAGTTAATGTTCATACCTGAAACATTGTAAAGTTCATTACCATCAGCTTTGATTTGATCAACACCTGTAGAGTCGATACCATCAATCATATCTACTTCACCACTCTTAAGAGCTACGATACGAGCTGAGTTATCTGGAATGAATTTGAATACAATATTTTTTGTTTTAGCTGGTTCTCTCCAGTATTCATCGTTTCTTGTTAAAATGATATCTTCTGAAGGATTCCATTCTACAAATTTGTATGGGCCAGTACCTACTGGTGACTCATTGAGGTTACCACCATTAGCTTCAAGAGCTGTAGGGCTTGCAATAGGAGCTGCAAGGCTCATTGCAAGGTTAGCAAGGAATGCTGTATTTTTCTTTGTTAAGTTAATTTGAACTGTGTACTCATCTACTACAACTACATCTTTAACATCTGCATATACGAAGCTTGCATATGGCATGTCTTCTTGACGTTGTGGTGGTAATTGTCTATCAATGTTTACTTTAACTGCATCTGCATTAAAGTCTGTACCATCGTGAAATTTAACACCTTGTCTTAATTTAAAAGTATAACTTAAACCATCTTCTGATACTTCCCAGCTTTCTGCAAGGCAAGGTTCAAGCTCTGTTGAATCCTTAGCATAAGCTAAAAGTCCTTCATATACGTTAACGATAACCTTTGATGATTCTCCATCATCAACAAATGCAGGATCAAGTCCACGTGGTTCTGCTCCTTGTGCAAAAACTAAAGTATCTGCAATATTAGCATCAGCAGCAGTTCCTGCTTCAGCCGAAGCTGCTGGCTTATCACCAGCTTGACTAGATGAATTTCCGCCGCAACCTACTAGCATAGTTACTGCAAGTAGTGGGGCTATTACTAAAGCCAATTTCTTTTTCATATTTAATCCTCTCCTTCTTAATATGTCTACTTTCTTGTTCAAGTGTATCCCCAACTTGAATATTATGTAAATCATTTGCATAGAAATACGTTCGTCATTAGCTTAAACAAACCATCTTTGAAACGCTTCTTGCAACAAAGATAAACTCAAACTTCATATAGTGCTTTAAGTTGTTTATCTTTTTTAGTAATTATACATATTTTTGTTGTTAATTGCAATATATTTACATAAGTTTTTGTTTTACTTGATTTTATAATAAAATATATCACTTGATTTTTAAGTATTTATGTCATTCATTTTTTAGTAATATAATAACAAATTTAGCCTCTTGCATAATTAAGTAAATATATAACTGCTTTAGTAAGCTGAAAAGGTCCTCATCCAGTAATGGTTACATTACTGGATGAGGACCTTTTCATGGCATTCTTAATTATTTCATTTTTCCATTGATAGTAGTTTTAATGATAATCCCATCACCTTGCTATCTTCTCAAGCGCCTCATATTGTTGTTGATGTAATTTTCTTTTTGTTTGTTCTTCTATGCACTGCTCAATATAAAGTAATAGATTTTCTTTAAACTTACTTACAGCAAAAGCCTCACTATGTAATTTAATCTGCGCCGAATCATATCTTACACCTACAGCCTCAAATAGCTTAATAGCTGCTATCAAACTTTCACTTGTTTGTTCTCTGAATAAAATCCCCGTCTCACCATCCCTTACAGTATCCATTACTCCACCTCTACCATAGGCAATGACCGGTGTACCTGATGCTTGTGCTTCTACTGGTGTAATACCAAAATCCTCTTCACCAGGGAAAATAAACGCCTTACTCTCGGCATAATATCTGGCAATCTCTTCATCACTCAATCTACCAAGGAAGATAATATTCTCCTTAGCCATAGCCTTTAGCTTCTTCTCCTCAGGACCCCCTCCAATAATAACCAAAGGCAGACCTAATTTATTAAAGGCTGCTATTGCTAAATCTATTCGTTTATAAGTCACCAATCTAGATACTATCAAATAATAATCTTGCTTTTTAGGTGCTATCTCATATAAGTGTGTATTTACAGGTGGAAAAATCACCTTCGATTCCCTACGATAATACTTACTAATGCGATCTTGTATGTAATGAGAAATGGCAATAAAATAATCTACCCTGTCTGCTGCTAATCTATCCCACATTCTAATCTTATGAATCACATGAGAAATAAACCATTTTTTAAGACCCCTCATCTCCTTGGTATACTCATAATAAAATTCCCAAACATATCTAATAGGCGTATAGCAATAACATATATTTAAAGCATCCGAGCGCGTAATGACACCTTTACAGCAAGATGAGGAGGATGTAAGAACCAAGTCATATTCTGTTAAATCCAATTCTTCAAAAGCCTTAGGCATGAAGGGCAGATAATGAGGATACTTTTTTTTAGCAAATGGAAGCTTCTGCACAAAGGTCGTCCGTATATCATAATTTTTAAATCTCTCTGGCATATTATCTTTATCGTATACTAAAGTATAGATAGGCGCCTCTGGAAAAAGCTCATGTAACACTTCAACTACCCTTTCAGACCCTCCATATACACTTAACCACTCATGTACAATTGCTACTTTCATTATCTTACTCCTTTATTAACTATTTCATCGTTTTATTTTCTCTAACAACAACCTGTATAAATCAATCATTAATCATTGTTAAAGTAATTCTTTATATACCCTATAAAGTTTTTCAGCAGATGTCTCCCAACTAAACTTTTGAGCTTGAGTATAACCTTTTTGAATTAGCTCTTGCTTTTTTGCTTCGTTTGTCGTTAGCTGATACATGCTTTCTGCTATTGCTATAGTATCCTTTGGATCTACCAATAACCCTGCCTCTCCTGCCACCTCTGGTAGTGATGATACATTGGTGGTAATTACTGGCGTACCTGCTGCCATTGCCTCGATAACAGGGATACCAAAACCTTCATAAATAGAGGGAAATACAAAGCACTGTGCCATTTGATAAAGTGCTGGTTTATCAATCTCATCAATATACCCTAAATCTACTACATCATCCTCTAAGCCTAGCTCCTGTATCTTCTTAAATATTCCTTCATAAAGCCAACCCTTCTTACCTGCTAACACTAATTTAATTTCAGCATTAGACTTGTCCCCTTCAATCTTAAACCTTTTAAAAGCTTCAATTAACGTTTCAATATTTTTTCTAGGTTCTAGGGTTCCTATATAGAGTATATATTGATCTGGAAGTTGATATTTTTCCCTTACACTTTGACTATTATTTCTCGCCTCATTAAAGTGTTTAAAGTCTACGCCACAATAAATCACTTCTATTTTACTTGGATCTACTCTTAAATGCTGTATCATGTCTTGTTTAGTGGCTTCCGAAATAGTAATAATCTTATCTGGCCTTTCTAAGCTGTACGCCAAATCCCTTTTAATACGTCTTAGATTACGCTTATCCATGGTCTCTGGATAAAACTCAAAGGTGAGGTCATAAATAGTATTCATCACTTTCCCCTGTATACGAGGTGGTACGATAAAGTTAAAGAAGTGGGTTAACTGTGCCTCTCTTTTAAAAAGTTGATTATACTTAATAGGTAGGTAGTGCCATATCCTACGATAAACCCCATAGGGAAATAGTTTACAGGTCTCTTTATTAAAGTCTATACCCATTAAGTCTTGCTTTAAATCATTTCTTTCTAAAAAGTTAAATACATCTCCTTGTAACTCTATTTGTTCATAAGCTTGTAGCCTTTTACTAAGTTCATAGGTATAAACACCTACCCCTGACCTATTCTTTAAACAAGGTTGTAATTCTATTGCAATCTTCATACCTTCGCTCCCTTTTTACTTCAATACACTTTGATATACCTCATAAGTTCTCCTAGCTGTTTTTTCCCAGGTAAATTGTTTAACTCTTACTTGCCCCTTTTCTCTTAGTTGATTTCTAAGATCCTGATGCTCTATTAAAGACCTCATTCCTCTTACAATCTCTTCTAAATCAGCAGGGCTACAAAACAAAGCACTATCACTGCAAGTTTCTTTGAAGATTTCAAGATTAGAAACTAGCACTGGACAACCTCTTATCATCGCTTCTAGAGGGGGTAAGCCAAAGCCTTCGTATAAAGAAAGGCTAACGTAAAACTCTGCCTCCTTATATAAAGCCTCTAGCTCTAATTCATCTACAAAACCTGTGAATACAACCTCTTCTTCTAAGCCTAAAACATTCACCTGATTAAATACCTCTTCGTACATCCAACCCTTTTTCCCCGCAATGACTAACTTATACTCTTTATGGATTTTCTTAATCTCATAAAAAGCTTTAATCAGTTGAACAATATTTTTATGAGGAGCTATAGTACCTACATACAATAGGTATCTATGTGTTATACCTAAATGGGTTAAAATATCTTTAGCTTTTCTGTCATCAACCATTACCTTAGGTGGCTCTATTCCGAGATGAATTACACTGATATCTGCCGCTACATTAGGATAATAAGAGTATAATTCTTTCTTAGTAAACTCAGAATCACAAATAAGATGACTGGCATTTCTTATAGTAGCCTGTAACAAGGTATACTTAGTCATATTCTGCATTCTTGTATACTTATCCCTCATGGTGTGCATGGCCATATCATGAATAGTAGCTACTTTATGCCCTTGATAAAACACTGGTGTCGCATAGTCAGGAAAATGTACCAAATCATAGGCTTTATATAAATGTTTACTCGTCCATTGTTCCTGTATAATACGCTTAGCACTAGATGGAAGTACTTTATCCACATGAATTATATTTTCCCCCTTATATTTATCCCCAAATTCTCCACGCATGAGGATATCTACTGGGTACTCGTCTTTTATAAAAGTATGTATTAGATTTTTTGTATAGTTAGAAATTCCAGCTCCATTTTTTTCATAATGGAGTCCATTGAGTAATATTTTATTCACTTTATAAACTCCCTTAAATAATAATATCTATAGTATAGCACAAAAAAAGAAGAGATTAACTCTTCTTTTTCATATCTAATCTTTATATTTATGCATCTGTCCTAACTATTTCGATACTATTATACATCGAATCATAATACTTTTCATAATCCCCTGATACTATGTGATTAATCCATTCTTTATTATTCAAGTACCACTGAATAGTTTCTTTAATTCCTTGCTCAAAAGTATAAGATGGGCTCCAACCTAGCTCACTCGTAATTTTGCTATTATCAATAGCATAACGTCTATCATGTCCTGGCCTATCTTGAACATACTCAATAAGTTCTTCTGATTTGCTCAATTCTTTGATAATTAATTTTACAATATCAATGTTAGCCTTTTCATTATTTCCACCTATATTATAAACTTCTCCTAAGACACCCTTATGTAAAACCGTATCAATTCCTGTACAATGATCTTTCACATGCAACCAATCACGAATTTGCATGCCGTCCCCATAGACAGGAAGACACTTATCATTTAGGCAATTGTTAATCATTAATGGAATAAGTTTTTCTGGAAACTGATAAGGACCATAGTTATTAGAGCATCTTGTAATATTAATTGGCATTCCAAATGTCTCATAATAAGCTCTAACAATTAAATCTGCACTAGTTTTAGATGCAGAATAGGGACTATTTGGCGCTAAAGGAGTGGTCTCCGTAAACATTCCTTCTTTACCAAGTGTTCCATAAACCTCATCTGTAGAGACTTGTAAGAACTTAACTCCTTCTTTAAATGCTCTACAATACTTATCATCAGGATTAACCTTCCAGTATCTCTTAGCTACATCCAGTAAAGCCTGTGTACCTAATATATTGGTAGTTAAAAATATTTCTGGATTTTCTATACTTCTATCTACATGAGATTCAGCAGCAAAATTTACGACAGCATCAATGTTATACTTTTTAAAGATTTCTTCTAACAACACTCTATCTCTTATATCTCCTTTAATAAAAGTATAACAAGAATGTTGTTCTACATCCGTTAGGTTCTCTAGATTACCAGCGTAGGTTAACGCATCCATGTTAATAATGTGATATTTATATGTATTAAGCATATGCTTTATAAAATTGGATCCAATAAAGCCTGCCCCTCCTGTTACGAGTATATTTTTCATATATGGTTATTCCTTTCATTCTACTTATAAAAACTAATATATTATTCTTGTACCAAAGATAACGTATGATTCATATCCTGCTAATTTTTAAAACAATATCTCTTTGCATAAGCAACCGTTTTAGATAAATTCAATAACTCCTCATATCTTACACTGGTATTATTGCCTAGAAAGTTTATTATTTTTTCTATTACATCATTCCCTACTATGTTAAACTCTTCATTAACTAAATTAACTAATCTTATACTTGAATCTTCAATTATACATGAACTATCGCTTATACCCTCCAAAATATTCACTATCGTTTTATGAATACTTTGTTGAAGTATTTCTTTTTTATTTAGATTATTATGCACAATTATTACATCTGAATATTCAGTCACAAAGTTTTTACCAAATAAATATGGCGGGATTTTATTATATGAACTACTTATATACTCTTTAAAAAATCTGTTTTTTAACTCATCTAATTCTAGTTCATCTTTTGCTTCTTTTATTATTTGCAAATATGGAATAGGTAGATATAAATCATGTGTATCGATGAAGCCTCTATAATAGTAAATATAAGGTAACATAAAAGCGCATTCTTTATGATTAGCTATTATATAAATAATCTTATCAAAATTTGCAGGGTAAAATTCACTACAATTTTTTATTCTTTTTTCATCTATATATTCTGTGCACCCTAAATTATCAGTAAATATTTGTATATTATTTTTTTTATTACTTTCTTTTATTATATAACTTACATACTCATCAAATAATACATTTTTAGTTGTCCCGGGTAAAAATATCGCAATTGAATCTCTAGTTAATTTAATTGTCTGTTTTTCCTCTGACTCTATTTTACAGAATACTTGTTTAGTCAGCTCAGCTGTTCTTTTCCAAGTATATTGGCTAGCTCTAGCAAAACCCAAATCTACATATTTTGCAAGATCATCAGAATTTAAAGCTTCTTCTAATTTTGATTCTATTACCGTTATGTCAAAAGGATCTACTAAAAATGCCGCTCCTTCAGCAATCTCTCCTAAACTCGAATTTTGCGATGTCAATACGGGTGTTCCACATTTCATTGCTTCAATAACAGGTAATCCAAAACCTTCATATTTTGAAGGAAATGCCATTATTTTAGCTCCATTATATAATAATATCAATTCTTCTTCTGTTACAAAATTAGTAAATATAACTCTATGACCTACATTCTTACTGATGGCTAAAGTTTGATGTGCTTCCATAATATGGGGGCTCATTTTACATACAATAACTAATTGAAACTTATTAATTAATTCTTTAGGTAATTTAGAGTAGGCAATAATTAGTCCATCAATATTTTTTCTAAAATCTTCTCCACCAGTACACATAATATACTCATCTTTAATTCCATATTGTGTGTATAATTTCATTTTATCATTTTCTAAAATTGGTATTTTTTTAAACTTATCACTTACACCCGTGGAAATGTTGCTAATTACACACTCTTCAATTTGCAAATACTCTATTAGATCCCTTTTTACACTCTCTGATATTGCAAATAAATAATCACTTTGCTCAATAAACTCTATACATTTTATAAACCATTTACGTACATTTTTATCCATTAAATATTCTTTTTGAAAAATATAAGGTATAATGTCATATACTGTAACAATAACTTTTGTTTCTTTAAACACCTTACTATCATATTCAAATAAAGGATTAAATGTATATGTAAGCCAGAATAAATCTATGTTATTTTCTCTAATAAAGTTGAAATAAATATTATTCATAACATCTTTATATGATTTATTATAATACAGTTCATTATTTTCACCAGTATAAAAATAAAAACTCTTTACATTATCACCATATTCTAATAGTTGTTTTAAATCTATGTCTTCAAATAAATTTAACAGGTAATAATTATTATGTACATCTTGTTGAAATAACTCTTTTAATTGATCAAATACATAATTTCCTATTCCTCTATTTCTTATTGGTGGAGCTAATAGCCCACCTAAATCAATAGCTATGTTCACTTTACTAACTTCCTCTCCGTTTTGTTTTATTTAAACATAGATTAATTAAATTGTGTTCTATCGACATTATTTGAGAAGGCCGCATCTATAAAAATCGAATTAATTCCTGTAAATGCATATTCATTATACCCTTGTTCTTTGATATACTGTACTATTTGCTGATTCTTAGTAGAATACATCAACTCATTTCCAAATTCTATCATTTCTACAACAATTAATATTGGCCTATACTTAGAGAAATCTATACTTTTTATGATATCCATATCCTCACCTTCAATATCAATATTTAATATTTCTGGTGCTTTTCCTTTATTATACTTTTCAAACAGCGTATTTATAGTAATAGTCTGTACTTTTTCTATTTTTTCAATAGAAAGGTCTGGGTTAACTTTAATAGCATCTAAAGCACCTTGATGACTCATAGTACTCATGGAACTCACATTCATAATATAAAATGGTATTTCTTCTCCATCCCTCGTATCAATGGCAAAGTTTAGTACCGTATCACCCTGTCTTTTCTTCTTTAAATTGTCAATTAATCCTGGATTGGCTTCTACAAGAATTCCTCTGCTACCCTGTTCATAAAACATATAGGTGTTATTTATTTCAATTGGGTCATTAGCTCCTAAATCTACATATGTTATATCTTTAAAATTTAGTCCCAGCATAATTACTACATAAGCTAAAATAGCATCTTCTCCTGATTGAGAATATGTCATCTTTCTAGCTAAATTAAAACTATTTCTCGATTGTGGTAACATATCAATAATAGTTTGATGTTGTTGATACATAGATACTAAATTATTAATATGTTGGAATAACTCATCTATCTTAGATGTATTCATACTTATTTTTTCATCATATCCACTAAATTTGTTTGTTTGTATTTCTAAACCTTCTTGGCACTTATCTTTTACCAGTACTTTTATACTTTCCAAGTTAGAGTTTGACATATACATCGTATTATCTAGAATAGCTTTTATTTCTTCTACACTAGTTTGTAGCATACTATATTTTTTATCCAGTTCATTATTTTCATACTTTAAAATATCTAAATCCATCTGCACACAGCGTTGCTTTTCTCTTATATTTTTTTCTTGAATAGTAATTTGTTCTTCTCTAAGATTTAATGTTTCTTGTTGCTCCTTTAACGCCTTTACAGTATTAAATGTAGCATTATTAAAATGAGTTTGTTGCTCCGGAATTGGCCTTACATACCATCTAATCAATTTTCTAATTATTTTTTTTATATACTTCGTAATTTTGTTTTTAATTCCATCATTATTTAACTGCTCTACTTGTAACGGTTGCTCTCTAAGATTCCACATTGTGTCTAAATGATACTCTATTGAATTTTTATCATACTTTTTAGGAACTGATACTTGCTCAGAAAACATTTCAAAAAGCACTTCTTGTTCTACGCTTTCAAAATTACTGTTCATAATACTCCTTTCCAATCTTTCGTATATAGTGACTTTAATATTTCTATTGTTAAAAACTAAATTCAAGTAATACTCGCTATAATACCTTTAAGTCTATAAGCCTTTGTTTTATTCTTTCTCCTACTACTTCAGGCGAAAACTGACTTCTTATTGTATCTTTCCCTCTAATAGATATGTTTTCATAATATTCCTTATCTTCATATAACTTTTTCATGTATTGTGCTGCATGCTTAGTGTCTGGATCAGCCCATTTCTGATAAGCTTTATATGGACCATAATCTTTATCTAATTGAATTAATTTATAATCTACTACACAAGAATTCTCTGCATTCATAAAATCAACATTTCCCGACCAATTCGTTGCAATAGCAGGTTTACCTAAATACATTGCTTCTGCCATAGATAAGCCGAAACCTTCAGATCTATGCAATGATATAAGTGCATCACATGAATTAATCAATGAATATACTTCATTCTGAGATAATGTTTTTGCCACAATATAAATATTTTTATATGGTTTTATCCATTCCCTTAGTTCTTCAACTTCTTTTTGATTAGCCTCTACATTATTTACTTTTAATACTAGTCCCACATTCATATCATTTACATCAAACGCTTCCAAAAAGGCTTTCACTGTTGCTTTAGGGTTCTTTCTTTCATTTATACTAAATACATCATACATTGTAATAAATAAAAATGGAGATTCAGGTAAATCAAATATACTTCTATCATTTTTTATCTCTTCTAAATTCATATTAATAGACAATGGTACATAATATACTGGCTTTGTTGACTTCTTTGATACAGCATTAAATGTAAATTTAGATGTTACCCAAATCTCATCTAACTCTTCAAATGAGCCTACCCATTCATCAGGAAAATCTGGTAACTCCCAATACCATAACCCTATGTTATATCTGTTTTTCCAATTTTCATTTCCTACATACTGCTTAGTAACAGGAACCATGTCTGCATTATAACACCATAATGTTGCACAACGTGAAAACTTATCAGATAATATATTATCATATGTTATATCATTACATTTATGTGGAATAGGTATATTAGAATTGATTATATTTAAAGGGATACCAACACTTTGCGCAGCATTTATGAAAATTCTAGCCGAATGAGCCGTCCCGAATTCACCTTTTATAAATCCTGTAATATTTAATCCTGGTAAAAGTATTTCATCTTTTGCTTTCAGGTTTGTCACTTTATTACCAATACTAACTTGGGGTAATACTCTTGCTTCTTCCCATTGTTTATACATAAAAGTATTCCTAATACAAGGTGCAAGCATAGTATATATACTATTTTTAATTCTAACCTTAAAAGTGTCTGAAATTGGTAATATATGATAAGTTCCCCTAACAACCCTTTTAATTATTTTTTTAGCTTTAGATTTATCGGATACCTGCTGATTATTTTTGCCTTCTTGAATTTTATTAGTTTCTATCTCATTCTTTTCTGCTTCTTTTTTATACCAACTATAATAGCAGTTTATGTCGTCATTTACCAGAAACGGGTTTGTATACTTGAACTTATCCCATATTTCTATATTATTTCTTAAAACCAGTCTGTGCTGATCTGTAATAACTTCTCCATTAGAAAAATAATTATAAATGAACTTATAATCTTTATCGTTTGTATATTCTTCTTCTGATAAAATATTCTGTTCATGATACCATTGCGCTAAATTTTTTAAACATTTATCTTTTCTCCCCTGAACCGAATACCAGTCATTCATTTCATTTTTAAATCCTTCATGTTTTGCCGTCTCCCAGTAAGAAAAATGGAAAAACTTAAGTTTTTCTCCATTAACAAAATAATCTCCCTGCTCATCTTGTGTGATACTTCTTGTAGGATAGTTCCACCTAGCCACATTATATCCAGGAGATTTCAATATCTTTATATTCTCAAATAACACTGGAAGTAAACTGCACCATTTTTGATCAGCATATAACCCCCTCATAAAATTGTGAGTACTGTAATCATCATAGCAATATTCAACTAATCTATCTCTCCAGTAGCGAGCTATTTCTAGCCCATTTCTGCTATTTTTAACAGCAATAAACCCTAAATTATACAATCCCGCAGTTAATAATGGATGCTCTAGGTTCATAATATCTTCACTTGATGTTGCCGGCTGAGTTATATGCGGAGTTAGAGCTGCATCATATTCATCTAAAATCTCTTCTATTTCGTCTAACTTGTCAAATACTGCAATATCAGGATCAAGATAAATTACCTTTTCTGCTCCTTGTATCTCAAATAAATCTAGTATAGCCTGTCCTTTTACTGCTGTACAAATTTCCCTAATTGTATGTTTAAAAATCCACAAATCTAAATTTTCAACCGGTAATTTTAAATCTTGTATAGTCAAAATTAAATCAAATGGCGTTATACCAGTCTTCCATTGCTCAGGTAACTTATCACATAATACAAGGCATACTTTAGCATTTGGATTATGTGCTTTTATTGTTTTAGCTAAGATTCTAGCCCTCGGAATATATGCACAGTTTACACTAGTATAGTAATATGTCAATTCCATCCCTCCTTACTCTTTTTCTTGATATCTATATAAATATTTTTTTTCGATACTACATAAATAGGGAAGATTTTTATCTTTATCTGATAATATTAATTCCTCTGTTTCCCAATCAATGTTTAATTGCGGATCATTGTACCGTATCCCCAATTCATATTCCGGTAAAAACTCTTCATCCACCTTATACTGAATTTCACTTTGGTCTGTTAAAGATAATATAGCATGTGCTAGACCTTTGGGCATATATAATTGTCTAAAATTATCTCTAGATAATTCTACTTTTTCTACTTTGAGATAAGTTGGAGAATCTATTCTTATATCAACTACCACATCCAATACTTTACCATATGTGCATCTCAATAATTTAGTCTGCGCCTTAGGATATGCCTGGAAATGTATTCCTCTTAATGTATTCTTTTTATAACTAAAAGAATGATTATCTTGTATAAACTTGTCTTTAATCCCTAAATTATATAATTTAGTTTCTGAATAACTCTCAACAAACCACCCTCTTGCATCTTGAAATACCTCCGGTTCAATTATCAACATTCCATCTATGCCTGTATTAATTATCTGCATTTTCACCCTCCTCTATGATAAGCTTAATATATGAACTTAATGCACTCTGCCAATCTCTCATATCATCACCAATAGTATTACGTAACATCATATTATCAAGTACTGAATAATATGGCCTAGGAGCTTTCCCACCATATTCAGTTGTAGTACATCCGTACACTCTGCATTTCATTTTTGAACTCTCAATAATCTGACAAGCAAATTCATACCATGAACAGCTTCCATTATTAGTACAATGAAATACTCCATAGTATTCTGTTAGGGCTAATTTCAGAATATGAAATACCAAATCATTCGCACTTGTCGGACTTCCTATTTGGTCATTAATTACCTTCAATTGTTCTCGCTCACTACCTAACTTCCTAATAGTTTTAACGAAATTCTTTCCATACTTTCCATATAGCCAAGCTGTTCTTACTATAAAAAACTTAGAACAAAATATTTTTATATACTCTTCTGCTAATAATTTAGACTTTCCATATGTATTTACTGGATTACACTTTTCTAGTTCGCAAATCGGGCTATAAAATCCATCATTTCCAAAAACATAATCTGTAGAAATATGGACTAACTTGGCATTAAATGTTTCGGACAAAACCGCTAGATTTTTTGCTCCCAGTGAATTTACTCTAAAGGTATCCTCTACCTTCTCTTCACATATATCAGCTGTTGCAATAGCCGCACAATTAATCACTATATTGGGAGTATGCTTTTGAAAAAATAATTTTACTTTCTCGTAATTTGATATATCTAACTCTTGCTTATTAGCACTAATCACTTCACAGTTTTTATATTCTTCTGGTATTGTTCCTAATTCACATTCACCTTTTTGTATTGCAGTGACAATCTCTTTTCCTAATTGTCCATCCGCTCCTGTTATTAGAACCTTCATTTATAACCTCCACGCTTAAAAATTATCAGCTACACTTTGAAGATATTGACCATATTCTGTGCTCTTTAGCCTACTAGCGAGCTTTATTAATTGGTTCTTATCAATAAATCCTTGTCTATATGCTATCTCTTCCAGACACGCCACATATAGGCCTTGCCTACTTTGTATTGCCTCAACGAAGTTCGAAGCTGCCAACATTGATCTATGAGTTCCTGTATCAAGCCATGCTAATCCTCTTCCCAGTAATTCAACATTTAGCTTTTCAGCTTTTAGATACGTCTTATTAATATCAGTTATTTCTATTTCTCCTCTTAAAGATGGAGTAATATTTTTTGCTATTTTAATTACTTCATTATCATAAAAATAAAGACCCGGAACTGCGTAGTGTGATTTAGGTTTATTAGGCTTTTCTTCTAATGAAATAACTCTATTATATTCATCAAACTCCACTACACCAAATTCTTGTGGGTTATTAACATAACACCCAAATATTTTTGCGCCACCTTCATTTATAATATCAGATTTTGCTTTTAATAGAATCTTAGTAAAGCCATATCCAAAAAATAAATTATCTCCTAATACTAAACAAACACTATCATCACCTATAAATTGTTCACCTATTATAAAAGCCTCTGCTAGTCCTCTTGGCTCTTCTTGTACAGCATATTCTATGTTTAAACCCAATTCTTGACCATCATTAAATAACGCCTTAAAAACCTCAATATCCCTAGGTGTAGAAATAATAAGTATTTCCTTAATGCCTGCAAGCATTAGAGTAGATACTGGATAATAAATCATAGGCTTATCATAAATAGGTAATATTTGCTTTGATACTGCAAGTGTACATGGATATAATCTTGTGCCTGCTCCTCCTGCTAAAATAATTCCTTTCATTTTTTTCTCCTTATAATTTATTTTTATTTCCTAAATCCAGGCTAACCTCTTGATTATCGATTTTAAATTTATGTGGCATCCTATATATACCTATATCAGGTATCTCGGAATACATTTTAAAATGGGCTATATCAAAATAATGATCATAACTTGTTTTTTCATCTATAGAGTCTACAGCAATACCAATTGCATATTCACCTGAAAGTAATTGTAACTTTTCAATCTCAATTTCTATTACTCCTTGTTGTTTTAAAGGGATTTTTTTAAACCCCTCCCTTGCTGTATTAGTCCCGTAAATATGTGCTTCTCCTAACTTACTAATTTCAAATCCTATATTCGGAAATAATTTATCATATCCGTCTCTGCACTTATATGTAGCTACTAATGTCATCTTTTCTCCTGTGCAAAACGTTCTTTTGTCTTCTCCATCTTTGTTTAATAATTTTATGCTTGTAAAGACAAGTTCTCCAGTTCCATGGTGTACCCCTAGATGCTTTATCTGCTCTTCCGCTAAAAGGCTCTCATTTTTCTCATCATCCTCTTTATTCTCATAGGCATCTTTATTTATTTCATTAGCAAAACGTGTTTCTGCCATAAATTCTAAATAATTTCTTTCAACTTTTCTTGATTCTCCCTGCGTTACAATAGAGCCATGGTCAAACCAAATGGCATAATCGCATAGCTTATCTATTGTAGCCATATCATGTGTAACCAGTATTATAGTAACTCCTGACATTTTTAAGTCATAAATCTTGGCCGCACATTTTGCTTGAAAATTCATGTCCCCTACACCTAGTATCTCATCTACTAATAATATCTCCGCATCAACATGTATCGCTACTGAGAATGCTAGTCTAGCATACATTCCCGATGAGTATGTTCGCACAGGATTGTCTATAAACTCTCCAAGCTCAGAAAATTCTATTATTTGTGGTAACCTTTTTTCTACCTCTTCTTTATTTAAACCAAATATAGTGGCATTTGTATATATGTTTTCCCTACCAGTTAACTCAGGATGAAAACCTGCACCTAGCTCAATTAAACTAGATACCTTTCCTTTTATAGTAACTTCACCTTCATTAGGAAACATTGTACGATTAATAATCTTTAGCATCGTACTCTTACCACATCCATTTTGTCCTATAAAACCTACTGTACTTCCTTTCTTTACATCAAACGATACATTCCTTAAGGCATAAAACTCTTTATAATTCCTTTTTTTCTTTTTTACAATTTTTTCTTTCATTGTCTCTGGCCTATCTGAATATATTCTAAACATTTTAGAAACATTTTTTATACTTATAATATTATCCATATCTCTTTATCACCCACCTACAAAATCTCAGCAAATCCTTTCTGCAATTTAGAAAACACAGTATAACCTAATCCAAAAATAACAAATGACATTATTAAAGAATAAGAAATTTGTTGAATGTCAAGCCCATTTCCATAATATAAAACTTCTCTATATGCAGTAATAAAACCTGTCATTGGATTTAATTTCAATATTGTTCCAAAAGACTCTGGCATCATATTAATATCATATATAACTGGAGTCATAAAATATATTGCTAAAACTAATATTCCTATAATGTGCTCCACATCTCTAAAATACACATTTAGGCTTGAAATCAGCATACTAAATCCTAAACACATTATCATTTGAAATATAAATAAAAAGGGTAACCATAATATGTTCCATGTAATAGGTATTTTAAATAAAATTAACATTGGAAATACTATTAAATAACTATAGAACATATTAATCAACCCACTTATTGTAAATGAAATAGGGATAACCTCTCTAGGAAAGTATATTTTTGTTACAAGATTGCTATTGCCTATTATTATGCTAGCACTACCCTGAAGACACGATGTAAAATAACTCCATGGAATTAAAGCTACAAATAGAAACATTGAGTAGTTATCTTGAGAAAATTTCATTATCTGTGGAAAAATTATCGAATATACTATTAATTGCAATAATGGATTGACAAATGTCCATAAAAATCCTAAAAAAGAACCTTTATATCTTGTATTTAAATCTTTTTTTACAAAGCTTTTTATCATTTCTTTGTAAGCAATAATTTCTTTTAACCTTTTTAACATACGTATTACTCTCCCTTTGTTCTCCAGTATTCCAATATAGATTCTAATGTATCATCTATAGAATTTATTGGTTTCCAACCTACATGTTCCCTAATCTTGGAATTATCACACTGTATTATCGGTATATCTATAGGGCGTAATTTATTTTCATCAATCTCTACCCTTATAGGAGATGTTGATTTTTTTATTAACTCATCTAGTATATACTTTATTTTAATCGGTTTGCCAGAACCAATATTATAAACTTCACCTATATGCCCTTGGTTTATAAGCAAATGGTATCCACGTACAATATCTCGTACATCTGTAAAATCTCTATAAGCTTCTAAGTTACCTACTCTAATAATAGGATCGGCACCTCTTTCAATCTCTGCGACTTTACTTGCAAAATCTGCAACCACGAAATTTTTTCCTTGCCTTGGCCCTATATGATTAAAGGCCCTTACCATAACAATCTTCATTCCATATGACTTAACATACAGGCTAGCAATTTGCTCTTGTGTCATCTTACTAATACCATAAGGGCTAACAGGCTTTAAAGTCTTTTCTTCTTTAATAGGACATTCTTCTGCTTTAATAAACCCATATTGATCACTAGAACCAATCACCAATACTTTAGTATCTATGCAATGTTTTCTTATAGCTTCTAATAAATGTATCGTCCCATTAACATTAATATTCATAGTTAATACGGGCTTATCCCAAGATAGCCCTACTGCACTTTGTCCTGCTAAGTGATAAATCACATCAGGTCTAATTTCTTGTATAACATTTATTACGTTTTGTTCATCCAATAGATTCATCTTATAAACCTGTATGGCCTCGTTTTTATATTTAGGTAAAATAGTGGTTCCAAAAACCTCATCACCTTGTTCTAAAAGATGGTTTGTAAGGTAGTACCCTACGAAACCATCTACTCCAGTTATAAGTGCTCTCATCTTTTTCTCCTAGCTCTTATAGGTTATTATATTTAATTTCTTTAGCTACAAGTTCCACATCATTTTTAACCATTCTTTCTACAAGCTCGGCAAATGATATTTTTCTTTCCCAGCCTAATGCCTTTTCTGCTTTAGTTGCATCACCAAGTAGGATTTCCACTTCAGCTGGTCTAAAGAATATTGGATTAATCTTAACGATTGTTTTACCAGTTGCTTTATCAATACCAATCTCTTCTACACCTTCTCCTTGCCATTCTACATCGATGTCTACAGTTTTAAAAGCAATTTCTACGAATTCACGTACTGTTCGTGTTTCATTGGTCGCAATAACATAATCATCGGCCTTATCTTGTTGAAGCATGAGCCACATAGCTTCTACATAGTCTTTTGAGTGGCCCCAGTCACGCTTTGCATCCATGTTTCCAAGCTCTAAGTGATCTTGAATACCATGTTTGATACGTGCTACTGCATCAGTAATCTTACGTGTAACGAATTCTTTCCCACGTCTTTCTGATTCATGATTAAATAATATACCTGAACAAGCATATAAGTCATAGCTTTCTCTATAGTTTTTAGTAATCCAGTGACCATATAGTTTAGCAACACCATATGGACTTCTTGGATAAAATGGTGTTGTTTCTTTTTGAGGGGTTTCTTGAACAAGGCCAAACATTTCACTTGTAGAAGCTTGATAGAATCTTGCTTCTGGTTTTACAGTTCTAATTGCCTCAAGCATGTTTGTTACACCTACACCATCGATTTCTGCTGTTGCAATTGGTTGTTCCCATGAAGTTGCAACAAAAGATTGTGCTGCTAAGTTATATACTTCATCAGCTTGTGAAATTCTCATTGCATTAATAAGAGAGATAGCATCTGTCATATCTGCATAAATAAATTTAATTTTATCTTTAATATGTTCCACATTGCCATAGTCCACAACACTCTTTCTTCTCATGATGCCATATACTTCATAGCCTTTTTCTAATAATAACTCTGCTAAATATGATCCATCTTGTCCATTGATTCCTGTAATTAATGCTTTTTTCATTTTTGATACCTCTTTCACCTTTATTTATTTCCTAGGAAACATCTTATCCTTTTGTTTATGTATGTACTAACCCTATAGGTATTCGTTGCGATTACAAATTTTTAAGTTTTCAATGACCTTCTTCACATCTTGAGTGCTATCTTTAGCACAAATAAGCATAGCATCCTCTGTATCTACAATAATGAGATTTTCTACCCCAATAGTTGCAATTAGCTTGTCTGAACCTTGTACGATGGCATTTTTAGTATTAATGCTAATAACATTACCACTTACTACATTGCCATCCTCATTGCTTCTATTAAAACGTTCTAAAGCTAACCAACTGCCTACATCATCCCAACCAAAGCCTCCTGGTATTGTATAAATATCCTTCGCTTTTTCCATAATACCGTAATCTATTGATTCTGACTTAAAATTAATGAATTCTTGTGTTAATATCTCTTCTTCTTGATTAGTCCCAATGGTTTCTTCTATTTTAATTAAACCTTTATACATATCAGGCAAACATTTCTCAAATTGCATCAAAATAGTAGACGCTTTCCATACAAACATTCCACTATTCCATAGATATTTGCCTGAATCTAAGTACTCCTTAGCTAACTGTAAGTTTGGTTTTTCCACAAAACGTTCTACCTTATAAACGTTACTGGCTCCCTCTTTTTCTTCACCAAAATTAATATAACCATATCCTGTTTCTGGATAGTTAGGTGTAATTCCTATAGTTACCATATTCTGACCTTCGGTTGCTACTTGAATGGCATCTCTTAAAGTATTAATAAAAATACCATTAAATTTAATTAAATGATCTGAAGGAAGTACTAGCATAATGGCATCTTTATATTTTTTTCTAATATATGTAGCTGCTAAACCTACACAGGGTGCTGTATTTCTAGCAGCAGGCTCTAGCAGTATATTTTCTTGTGGTAGCCCTGTAAGTTGTTCTTTCACTAAACTTGCATAATCCTTATTGGTCACTACAAAGACATCCTCAATAGCTACTAACGGTTTGATGCGTTCTATGGTATGTTGAATCATAGTCTTACCATCATCAGTTAAACTTAAAAATTGTTTTGGCATTGTACGTCTGCTTTTAGGCCAAAAGCGTTCACCCTTCCCTCCAGCCATAATTACTGCTACAACTTTCATCTTCTACCTCCTAGTAAGTCGTACTTATTATTAATAATACTATTTTCCACTTTTATTAACATTATGTACATATTCTCATAATATAGTATACCATCTAAATCTGCATTATTCTATAACATTCTAGTTACAATTCCTTTATAATATAAGGTTTTTAGACATTTCCTTTATATTTTATGCTATAATATAGTGATATTTTTTGAGTTTCTATCATATATTATTGTTTATAGGAGGAAATCATGATTCGAGAAAATCAAAAGTATTTTAACGGTCTACAAATCTTTTTGGATTTAGTTGTTTTAATACTTTCTTATATTATAGCTTATGAAATAAGATTCGAACTATTAAAGGACGGTATTCCTACTTTTACACTATTACAATCTCTAGGCACCATTTGTTTAAGCATCCCTATTTATTTGATTTTGTATAGTTGGTTCGACCTTTATAGTTCCAAGCGCACAAAATCTTTTTCTAGTGAGGCCTTAGTTATTATTTGCACTAATATTGTTGCTAACCTATTATTTATAGTTGCTCTGTACCTTTTTAAAGAAATGCATTTTTCTAGAAAAACACTTTTATTTTTTGTCATTATTAACTGTACTTTAACCATCTCATATCGTGGTTTTATACGTTTTATCCTTAGAAAATATCGTAAAAAGGGCTATAATTTGAAGCATTGTTTAATTATTGGAACCTCTTCAATGAGTAATCATCTTATTGAAAAGGTACAAACTCACCCCGCTTGGGGGTATAATATTGTAGGATGTATTCGTTCTGATGGAAGAAAAAGCAATGCTTTCTGTGGCTATCGCATACTTGGTAATATAGAAGAATTACCGGATATTTTTCAGCAATTTTACATTGATATTGCTATGATTGCTCTGGAAGAAAGTAAAACGCCTCAATTAGGTTATATTTTACGATGCTGCGAGAAAGCTGGAATAAAAACACACATTATTCCTTACTATTACAGATATATTCCGGCAAAACCTTACATAGATGATTTAGATGGTCTTCCCATCATTGATACAAGACATATTCCTCTAGATAATTTATTCAAAGCCTTTTTAAAACGCAGCTTCGACATCCTCTTTTCCATCGTAGCTCTCACTATTACTAGCCCTCTTTTTTTATTTAGTGCACTTATGATTAAGTTTTCTTCTAAGGGGCCTATTTTCTTTAAGCAAGAGCGGGTTGGTATCAATCGTCAAAGTTTTTATATGTATAAATTCCGTTCTATGCGTGTTCAAACCGATGATGACGAACAAGACAAATGGACTACTAAGGATGACCCTCGAAAAACCTGGTGGGGCAATATTATGAGAAAAACAAGTATAGATGAGCTTCCTCAATTCTATAATGTCCTAAAGGGTGATATGTCTGTAGTAGGCCCCAGACCGGAAAGACCTTATTTTGTTGAGAAATTTAAAGAAGAAATACCTCGTTATATGATTAAGCATCAGGTACGTCCCGGTATCACAGGATGGGCACAAGTAAATGGGCTTAGAGGAGATACCTCTATCGAAGAACGTATTGAACATGATTTATATTACATTGAAAATTGGGACTTTATGTTAGACCTCAAAATTATTTTAATGACTATTTTTAAAGGGTTTATTAATAAAAATGCTTATTAAGCAGAGATCACTTGCTATAAATGACAATAAAGGGGATGAGTACAATCTACTTTAACAGATTGTACTCATCCCCTTTTATTAAAATTGATTTGTTCTAAAATGCACCTCTTGTTTTTCTGCTAAATATGTTCTCTTGTTTTTATATCTACTGTAGCATGGGCAACTCTCTTTTTAACTTCTACTTGCTCTTTATTATTAATATAATTGATTGCTACGCCTGTTCCTAATAAGATCCAAAAGATAGGCGCTACTGATACAATAGAGTCATTAAATACCCCTGCTCCTAAATAACCTATAATACCCAAACTAGTTGCCATTCCTACAATTTGTTTACCTTCATAGTAACTTTTAAGCGCATAAAGCCTAAAGCTATCTATTATATATGCACCTACCAGCACGAGGAATGCTAGTAAAGCTAATATCCCCTCATTTAAAGCAATTTGTAAGTATAGATTATGAGGTTTATCTACTAACATGTTAGGTGTATCATATGCCCACCATTTTGCTAAGCGGTCATTTTGTGGAAATTCTAATGCAAAGGTATCTGGTCCATTTCCTATTAGTATGGTATCTTTTAGCATTGGCAAACTACGTGACCATATATAACCACGAGCTGAACCTAATTTTTCTTTTCCTTCAAAGCCCCAATAAGGTGCTTCTTCTAATACTAAAGGTTCATTGGTATAGTTATCCGCTAAGTAAACACCTTGTTCTTCACTAATTCTAACTACGAAGCATTCTTGCCCATTAAACATTAATATAGCACCATCTGCAACTTGGCTTTCTTCTTGTAAACTAATAAGTTGGAATTGTAACTCGCTAAACCTAGAATCTGTTGTGCTTCCTATATTATCCTGTATATCAAATTTCACTGGCTCGCCTTGATTATCAACTATAAACAAACGATCTTCAACATATGTAAGTATAAGTGTTCCTTTTTGCATCTCAATAATTGTTGTTCCATCTTGTGAAGTGATTGATTTCACAGGAATATGTTCTTTATAGTTAAAACTCTTATCTGCAGGCATAAAGATACCAAAGGCATCCTGAACAAGAGTAGGAATTCTTTGGAACATAGTGCCATTAGTAAGTATATTAAACCCTATAAGCACAACACCTAAACCCACCACTACTGGCACTGTCAATTTCCACTTCCTTATAATGACCTTGGCAAATACAATGATTGCAACTAATACGCTTATAGCTACACCAACTAACCCCGCTCTTGAAGTACTCCCTAACAGAAGAAATAAGGAACAAATAGCAATAACTCCTAATGCTATTTTTCTTTTATAACCTCTTACAAATAACGTAAGTGTCATGAATAATGGAACCATAATAGCAGCAAAACTACCCATATAGTTGTAATGATACAGTGTTCCGTAGATTTTACCTGATTCATATTGCGCTTGTACATTTCCTACTAAATCAGCATATTTTTCAGGCATAACCCACTTATTGATGATCCCCTTTTGCATAAGTAAATCATGACCAAAATATTGAAAGGCTCCTAGTATTGTGAGAATAATAACTAACACGCTTATTGAAACTAATATATATGTATAATCTTTTGTATTTCTAAACACATAAATTGTATATAGAAACATCATTATGTAGCACGCTAACATCACAAAACCCTCTGCTCTGTCAGGTAGCCCCCAAAAGGCTACATCTTTATAACTAGAACAAATAGCAGATATGAAGGAAAGTACTAAAAATACTCCTGCAGCACCTGCATATAGGATAAGCTGCTTATCTTTCTTCATTGTACCCTTTTGATAAAGTAAAAAAAGCAGTATGACCATAGCTATACATAGTAAGATAATTCCTACAGATTTATACTGAGAAAAGAAATCACCATATATTGGTGTTTGTATAAAATTTTCTACTGTCTTACTAACTGTCACTCCTGTTAGTCTTACAATTAAAGGAACAATACTTAGTAAAATAATAACGGGTATCCATAGTATCTGAAAAGTTATTTTCTCCTGCTTTGCCAGCTTTTGCTCTTTATCTAATTGCGACATTCTTTACACTCCTTTTTATATATTGTCTATTGTATTTTATATTTGCTTACAAATAGCACTTATTCCTATAATAACCTCCTCCTATTTTATCATATTTTTCCGGAAAAACCTAGCAATTAACATTTTATACTATTTTATTATGGAACATAAAAATAAGAGCCAAGCCATTGCTTAGCTCTTATCTTTATAGAATTCTAGATAATCCTAGAATTATTTGTTTTCAAATGTAGCAACTTTAGTTGTTGCATCCCAGTTAGGTGTGATACCAAGAATTTTAGCAACTTCACCTACTGGAGCATATGTTCTACCATCTTTAACAACTACTTTTGTAGCTAATTTGATAGATGCACCATTTACGATTGCAACATCACTACCAGCTGTAAGTTGAACTGTTCTAGAACCAGCAAAGATTGTAGCTGTACCAGCTGAGAATAAGATATCTTTTTCAGATACACCGAATGCAGTTGCAACATATCTTACAGGAACCATTGTGTAACCTGGATCTTGAATGTATGCAGCAGCATCCATAGTAGCTACTTTACCATTGATTGTATATTCTTTGCTACCAATAGTGAATGCAGCTGTACCTTTTGGTAAACCATTAGCAGCAAGTTCTTCAACGTTAGGTGTTCCTACTACGAAGAAATCTTTAGATTTAAGTTCTCCGTTGTAATCACTTACGCCAAGTTTTAATTCATAAGTACCTTGTGGAACTGTTCTATCAACTTTAACTTCTACACCTTCAACAGTGATTGTAGCTGGTTCATCTTTAGATGCTTTTGTTAATGTAATTTCAATTGCACTTGTAGTAGATTTACCATTTTTCCAATCTACTTTAACTTTAGATGAACCATCAACTGTTACTTTTGGTAACTCTGTGAAAGAGATACCATCTTCATCTGCAAGGTTAAGTGTAATTACAGAATTCTTAGCAAATGCACCTTTTTCATTTTCTGTGATAACTAATTTACCACCAACTTGTTTAGATTGACCAACTTTAAGTGTCATAGCTTCTGCTTTAATTGTAAAGTTTGGTTTAGCTTCTGCTACTACTACTGTTTGCTCTTCTACATAACGACCATATGTAGAAAGTGTGATGTCACCTTCTGTATCAAGTTTAGTAATTACTTTAAGTTCTTTACCATCGATGAATTTTTCTACATCAGAATCTTTTCCAGCTGTTTTGATTACGAAACCAATAAGTTCATCGTCTTTTTTGTCTTTCATATCTTTATAGATAAGGTCATCATCACTAATTCCTAATTCTTTTTTAAGATTAGCTTTTTCAAAGTATCCTTTGTCAAGAGTGAATTCTACTTCACCTTTAGCTGTACTATCAGCTGTTACTTCTTTGTATGTGATTTTAACTTTCTCATCTTTACCAGATTTGATAGTTTTCTTTTCAGCTACTGTAAGCTCTGTACCATATTCTGCTACTGTAGCTACTTTAACTTCTTTGTATTCTACTTTTGTATCGTTTTTACCTTCTACCGATACATTTAAGTCACCTGTTTCTGGTGATTTATCTAAAGATTTAACTCTAAGGTTAGAGATTTCCCATACACCTTTACCAGCTGGATCTGTTACTTTTGGAAGTACAAGAGTAAGAGTTTGTTTATCTTTATCAAGTGTTCCTGTAAGAGTAGTTGATCCATAAGATGAGAAACCTTTTGAACCTTTAAGTGTTACTGTACCTGCAACAAATTCAAAATCACTATGTTCCATTTCGATTTCAATAGTTCTATCTGCATCAGCATCTTTTAATAATGAACCAGCAACTTGTTCTGTGATAACAATTGTACCAACTTTTTCTCCAGCAGATGAAGTTGTAAAGAATTTTGTATCATCTTTAACTGTTACTACTGCTTTTGAATCGCTTTTGTTAGCGAATACAATTGGAGATGATGTGCTAGAGATTTCTGTGTCGTTACCATCTACAGAGATTTTAGCTTCTCCTGTAACTTTTACTGTTGATAAAGAAATTGAAATAATTTTATCTTTGTCTGATGGATCAACAACTACTGTAGCTTCTGTTTCACTTGTTGCTACTACGCTAACTCCGTTTGCTGTATTCGCAGAACCAATTGCTATAGCATCTAATACATCATTAGTTTTATTAAATTTAGCATTTTCTAATGTAATATAGAATTGAGTTCTTGTTGTAACTGCATCTGTTAATTTGATGTTTAATGCAGGTGCCACAGCTCCAAGTGGATCTTCATTTGCAACTGTAATAGTTTTTGTTACTGATGTTGTAGAAGCAGCCATAGTTACAACTGGAACAGCTGTTACTACCATTGCTGATGCTAATACAACAGCTAATTTTTGACGTAATTTCATTTAAACGTCCCCCTTTATAATAATATACTAAAGTTAATATTTTAAATTAATTTCATAATTGATTATATATACAGAAATATATTAAGTCAATAAAATAACTTTTTTTGTAACTTCATTGTAATATATTCCATAGATTATGAAATTACTAAAATATATAATCTAAATAAAATATATCATATTATTTTTAAAAGGCAATATAAACATTTATTTTGTTACATAAATGAAATATTTTATTTTTATATACTTAAGTTAAATCTTATTTTTATTAGTTATTTATTATTATAGTTAAAGCTGTAAATCTACATATAGATAAAAAGGACTTATTAATATTGAAGGAATCAATATTAATAAGTCCTTTATTTTATGAAATAGCTCTCACTAAAGGCTATTTATTATTTATTTGTAAATGTAGCTGTTTTAGATGTAGCATCCCAAGCTTTTTGGATACCAAGAAGTTGAGCTACTTCTCCGATAGGAGCGTATGTTCTACCTTCTTTGATTGCTACTTTTGTAGACATTTTAATTTGAGCACCATTTACTACTGCTACGTCACTACCGTTTGTAAGTTGGATAGTTCTGTTTCCAGCGAAGATTGTTGTTACACCTTTTGAGAATAAGATATCGCTAGCTTTAACACCGAATGCTTCTGCAACATATCTCATTGGCACCATTGTGTAACCTGGATCTTGGATGTAAGATGCAGCATCCATAGTTTTTTCTACACCGTTCACTGTGTATTTAGATTCACCAATTACAAATGAAGATGTACCTCTAGCAAGACCGTTAGATGCTAAATCTTCTGTATTTGGAGTTCCGATTACAAGGAAGTCTTCTACTTCTAATGTACCGTTTAAGTTAGATACTGTTAATTTAACATCATATGTACCTTCTGGAACAGTTCTATCTACTTTAACTTCAAGATCTTCAATAGTAATTTCTGCTGCTTCTTTAGAAGCTTTAGTTACTTCTACTTCGATAACTGCTGCTGTAGTAGCTGTACCTTTTGTTTTCCAGCTAGCTTTAACTGTCATACCATTTGTAGCAGATACTTCTGGAAGTTCTGTTAATGTGATACCTTCTTCAGCTGGGATTTCGATTTCAAATTTAGTTCCTCTAGCGAAAGCTCCTGCTTTTTCTTCTGTAAGAACTAATTTACCACCAACTTGTTTAGATTGACCAACTTTAAGTGTCATAGCTTCTGTATCAACTGTGAAGTTTGGAGCAACTTCTGCTACTACTACTTCTTGATCTTCTACGAAACGACCACTTGTAGAAACTTTAATTTCACCTGTCATACCGATTTCTGTTACGATTTCGATTTCTGCTTTATCTAAGAATTTATCAACAGCTGATGTTCCATTACAATTGATTACGAAACCAATGATTTCTTCAGCTTTTGGTTTTTTAGAATCTTTGTAGATTTTTGTTGCGCCAGCTGGAACTGTTGATTCTTTAATGAAACCTTGGCTTAATAAGAACTCAACATCACCTGTTGCTGTGCTATCTGCTGTTAATTCTTTGTATGTTAATTTAACTTTTGTAGATTTACCAGCTACTACTTCATCTTTTGCATCTACTGTAAGCTCTGTACCGTATTCTGTTACTGTAGCTACTTTAACTTCTTTAGATTCTACTTTAGTATCACCTTTACCAGTTACTGTTACGTTTAAGTCACCTGTTTCTGGAGCTTTATCTGTAGATTTAACTCTAATTCCTGTGATTTCGAATGCACCTTTACCAGCTGCTGTAGTTACTTCTGGAAGAACAACTACAAGAGTTCCGTTATCTAAGCTAGCGTCAACTGATACTTCTCCTAAAGAAGAGAAACCTTTTGAACCTTTAACTTTAATATCTGCTAATGAACCAAATTCAAAGTCATTGTGTTCTACGTCGATTTCAACTGTTCTTTTAGCTGCATCTGTAGTTACTAAAGAACCAGCAACTTGTTCTGTGATTACAACAGTACCAACTTTTTCACCTGCAGATGAAGTTGTGTAGAATTTTGTATCATCTTTAGCTGTTACTGTAGCTTTTGAATCGCTTTTGTTAGCGAATACGATTGGAGATGATGTGCTAGAGATTTCTGTATCGTTACCATCTACAGAGATTTTAGCTTCTCCTGTAACTTTTACATTTGATAATAAGATAGCTAAATCTTTATCTGCAGCAACGTCTGCTGTTAATTTAACTGTAGCTTCTGTTTCACTAGTTGGTGTTAATTCTGCTACTTTAGTACCATCAGCTTTTACATCTGTTGCTGTACCAATTCCATCCCATTTAGCATTTTCTAATGTAAGGTAAAATTGTGTTCCTGATGTTACAGCATCTTTTAATTCGATTTTTAATGTTGGAGCTGTGCTTCCTAATACATTTTCGTTTGATACTGTAATAACTTTAGACACTGATGTGTTAGATGCAGCCATAGTTACTACTGGAACTGAAGTGATTACCATTGCAGATGCTAAAACAACTGCTAATTTTTGACGTAATTTCATTGTCAAATCCTCCTGATTATGTAATATATTATTGTCATTTAATAAATATGTAATATAACTTTGTAAAATAGTTATGTTAATAAATTAGCATTTCAAAACTCTTTATATGAACTAATTTATCTTCAACCAAAACCTCGTTTGTTTAAGTCGATAATGTTATTATATACATTATATCAAGTTTTTTCAACAGGAATTTATTGGTTTTTACTTCCTTTTAATACTTCTAATTATTCTTTATATTTTATTTTATTAATATTTATTTGTAACTAAAGTAATTAATTATGTAAATTGAAAATATTTTACCACCCGTTATTTATTACGTTTCATTTAATAATTTTAATATTTATTTAATATATTGACCTACCATGCTACATTCTCTTTGTCTATATTCACTCTCTCTTTATATTTTTTGACTAGAAATGATTTATAATAGAAGATAAATGCTTAATATCAAAGGAGGCGCTATGTTAATTAACAGATTACTCAAATATAAATACATCATTCTCTTATTCTTCTCATTAGGAATAATTGGATTAATTATACGTTACACCATCTCTCTACCTCCTCGTAATAATGAAGATACTTTAGAAGTTATGAGACTCAATCAGAATGTTACTCCCGTATTTAGCCTCCAGCCACAATTACTTTATACAACAAATTTAGAGAATCAACTTATAGATACTTTAGAATCTGTAGCTTTTGATAATGAGAAGGAGGTAACTGTACAAAATATAAATATCGCTGTTGATATAAAAGAAACTGCTTTAGAGGCCGTTGCTAATCATTTATCCACTCTATCTCCTTATGTTTCTAAGTTAACCGTTTCTTTATTGGCAAGCTCATCTTTAGATGAACAAGCTTATATTAATTTATATGAAAAATTATATACACTTCTAGATCAACAAGCACTTTCTAAAATAGAGTTCATTTTATATCCTCAGAATTTGTCTCAGCTTCAACAGTACAATGCGTTAGAGCTAACATATAGCATCGGGATCAATATTAATTCTTTGGAAGATTTAAATAGATTAACTAGTGTTTATGAACATTTCAAAGGATTAAAGAAACTATATGTAAGAGAAGATTTTATAGGTGCTTATAAAGATAACACGCTAGAAGCTTCAAAAGGAATTAATGCATTTTACTATCTATTGGCTATTCGCTATCCTCAATGCACTGAAATTTTTTCTTCTTTTATGAAGAATCCTCTAGGGTTAGAAAATGACTTTTCTCTTAAACCTTCGAATCCTAATTACACTATCTATCAAAGTATCTATGGCCGTTTATTAGCTGAACCTTGGCTTACTATCAAAGATGTTCCTTTAGCCTCTGTTTCGCCTTATACCTTGTTAAATAGTTATGATACGCTTACTGGTACAGAAGAAATTCTTCTTTCCCCTGAATCAACCTTTTCTCCCTTCTCTTCCGGGCAAGTCGATACTTCTTCTACACTTAGCTATATAAACTACAGATTAGAAGAACAAGAAATAACTATGCAAAATTATTATCCTTATGTAGTTAAAATAGATACAACTATGGAGCCCAACGGCATAACGAGACTTAAAGCTCTTGGTTATAATGATGCTGGTGAAGTCATAGAAGTACAAAGTGTAGACTTAACATTTCAAAATGAAAATTCAATTTCACGCGCCAAACGTACTTTAGTAGATTTTCCACTTAGTGACCAACCTGAGTACGGCGCAAATTATATTCCTATTTTGATGTATCATACAGTTACAGATATAGTGGCTAAGGAAGAGAATAATAGTTGTGTTGAAACTAAATTATTTGATGCTCAAATGAAAACATTGATAGATAACGGATATACACCTATTAATTTCAAAGTACTTTACGACTATATAAATGGCGTAAGCGGTTTACCCGAAAAGCCTATTTTAATCACTATGGATGATGGCTACTTAAACAACTATACAAACGCTTATCCTATTTATAAGAAATATAATATTCCAGCTACACTCTTTGTTTCTCCCTATTTCATGGAAGAAGAAAATACAGAAAGGCACTTTGGTTGGAAGGCTGCTAAAGAAATGGAAGACAGTGGTTTAATCGATATTCAATCACACGGTTATAATCACACCCCTCTTCCTTATCTTTCTTTAAAAGATGTACAATATCATATCTCACGTTCTAAAGGGATTATAGAAAAGAATCTAGGCCCACGCGATGTATTTGTGGTAGCCTACCCACAATTTCGTAACACCAGATACACAAGAAAGCTTTTATCCGAACTCGGCATTGATCTTCAAATTACCAAACTTGCAAAAAGAGGGACGGTTCTTGATGCTTCTAATTTAAAGCGAATTAATGTTCCTAATACTATGTCTCCTGAAGAACTCATTAATACGCTTGAAAAACTAACTAATTAAAATAGAAAAAGAGGGACAAAAAGAGGGACGGTTCTTAAATGTAAAATTTAAGAACCGTCCCTCTTTTTCTATTTTATTACTATATTATTTCATTAACCTATTAGCATTTTATCATTATAGTCTTTTTGCAATTCATATCTTAAATAGTTAATTAACTGATCTAAGAAAGTAGCGCACTCTGCTTTAGTTACTAACTTTTTAGGAAGTATATAGCCGTTACTAGGTGTAATAATACCTAAATTACTTGCTGCATAAATAGAAGATTTAGCCCAACTAGAAATCTGTCCATCGTCTACAAATGGTGTGTAGCTATCCATAGTTCCTAGTCCTAGTCTTTCTAAACCTATTGCTTTTACATTAAGTAAATACATAAGTTCTCTGGTCATACTCGTATTGCCATTAAAATATCCTCCATCAATAAGACCTGCCTTATAAGCTGCAATAGCATATGGATAATAACTATCCCCTTCACTAATGTCTTTAAATGGGGACGGTTCTACTTGTTTTTTAGAGGAACTACGTGTACTTTTGCTGTTTTCTTCTGGCAATGGGATTTGAAGAGCTTTTACAAGCATCTTTATATATTCTTTCTTTGTCACAATTTGATTTGGTGAAAAAGTAAGTGGATTTTCATCAAAGATCTTCATGCTATACATTTTCTTAATTTGAGTTTCTGCTGGATGTCCTTTAAGGTTGAGTGATGTCGGTATAGAAAGTTGTTCCACTGTAGGGCTACTTTCTATATTCATCATGCCAGATAGTTCATCATCATATAACCCAATATTACCTTGTAAAACATTATAACTTAGTGCACCTTCGCTTCTGATAATTTCTTTGTAGTTTCCTGCCATGCTTATAGCAGTTGGTTCATTAGCCCCATATTGTATATCTCTATATACAGTAACTGTTGGTGTTTCCTCTACCGCATAGCCTTTACCACTAGCTAAATCTATGGTTATCTCTCTCTTTTGTGTTTCTGTTTTTGCAAATGCTTGTTCGTAACCATAAATAGGTGCATTCACTGCTATCACAATATTTTTTTCTTCTCCTGGATTTCCTACACCTTCATAAACAGCTTCATAATGTACATCCCCTCTATAGTAAAGTACACCCGGTGTTTCATCTTCTAATACACTCTTAGAATATTGAGATTTTGTATTATCTAAGGTATAGCTTTGTCCTTTTACTGTAATAATTTCTTTCCACTTTTTAGCTTTGGTAACTTTAGTAGTCTGCTTTCTATTGGCTTCGTATATGTATTGTGTTTCAAAAGTAATATCTCTAGTCAGCTTTACTGTACCATCTGTATTAGTAGCTTCCATAACATATCTCTCAGTATATGTTCCTTCAGCTTTTTCTTTATCTACACCCTTGCCTGGCGAAATAGTTACTGTTCCTTCTACTAATTCTGCCTTGCCAGTCAAATAAATATTCTCTTTATAAGGTAAAGTATATTTTGACGTAGTGGATTTCTTACTTGTTTGAGCCATAGAAGTTAATGTTTCTAATTTAACTCCTGGTGTAATCCCACCAAAGCTTCCCATCTCACCTTCTGCTGCAAAGGTAGAGGTTGCAAATAACATAAAACTTATTCCCAGTGTTAGTATTTTTTTCATTTTGACCTCCTAGTTCTCTACAATGATGATATAACCATTTACCGTGCCTGCAGAATCTTTTAAGTTAGTTTCAACCATGGCACTGATGATATCGCCTTCTTCTAGGCTACGGGCTGGAACTGCTTTACCATCCTTTAAAATAACAGTATTAGACTGAAGATTAATAGTAGCCCCTGTATTATTCTTGCTATATTGAACCCATTTCTTTTGCTGTTTATGGTAATAATATGCATCTTTAATTTGAATACTACCATCAGCAGCCTTATAGACCTGTCCCTTAACAGACTCCGTTATATATGGCATATCAATAATCATATAAGCTTTATCACCTATAGCCACTACTGTATACACATTACTTACTTCTGATTTATCTCCATAATCTAGGAATGCCTCAATTCCATCTTCTACAATACCCTCTGCTGTATAGAACTTGGTATTAGCATCTATTGAGAAAGTATGTGGTGTTGGATGATAGTACCATGTATTATCTTGTAGTAATGAGAAAGTTTCAAATTGGAAAGACTCTCTTTCTTTAATTTGTTTAATTCTTCCTCTAAATACCTCTAAAGAACCTGTTGTTTTCTCACTCATTATATTTCCAATAGCCAGCTTGTTCTCACCAGTAACAACAGCCTGCAAGGTATCTCCTACCATAATGCTGTTACCATCAACTAAACGTTTATCTCTTACTACAATAGCATCTTCTGCAATATAAATGGTTTCTCCTGATAATAATTTCACCGTATTTGCAGAAGCATAGGTTACTAGGGACGGTTCTAATGTAGTTTGAAGCTTACTTTGGAAATTTAGCTTGATTGCATTTTCTTTTCCTTTATAGTTTTCTGCTGCTACATACACATATCCATCCGCATTTTTTAAGTTTCTACTTACATAATCCAGAGATACACGATTTCCAATAAGGTAAGCTGCTACATTAGTAGTATCTATTCCTATACGTAGTAAACTATTATATGCTCCCCAATTAGTTTTCCCTAATGCCTGAGCATTTTTTAAGTTAAGCATCTTCTTAAATGTATCTACAGAGGTAACCTGGCCCCTATAAATATTAGAAATATATCTTGTATCATTATCAATTACAATTTCTTGAACAGTCTCATCTATAATGCCTTCCCCTAAAATCTTTTGACAAACTAATACTTTCACCCAACTTCCAGTTTTAATAGCACTTAAAGCAGTTGATGTACTACCTTTAGTTATGGGTGTATTAAGTCCTACATCATAAACATAGACGTTTCCTTGGTCATCTTGAAGCTGTAAACTAGCTGTTTCTCCTGTATTATATTGGAAAGAAACAACCTTACCATAACGCACTAAATAGTCATTGTATGCGCTGATATAAGTTGCAATTCCATCTTTATTTAATCTAATATAAATGCTGTCACCTGCTTGAATACTTGTTATAGATGAATCTCTAGGGTCATATTCAAAATTAGGAAACATCTCATCAATATATCCTATCCTATCCTCCATCTCATAGTAGGGTTGCTTTTCAACTACTAATTCATCTTTATAGTAATTACAAGTTATCTCTCTACCTTGGCTATTCTTATATACTAAATATCCTAGCTCTGGATAATTTTCTACGACGATTCCTTTATCTTCTGTATAATTATCATATAACATATCATTGTATTCTGATTCTGTAAGATATGCAGGTATCTCTGCAAATGTTGTCATACCCATACCAACGCTTAAAATAACTGTCCCCAGTATGTAACACCAACGTTTTCCCATTTTTGATTCCTCCTAAGTAAAACTAACCTTAACATTTATATCGACTTGCTTCTTTACTTTCTTTAGGGACAGGTCTCAATTTATTATGTTGTTTTATAGGGACAGGTCTTTACTCATGCCTAACTTATGGGGACATAGCTTATGGGGACAGGTCTTAATTATGGATCTAATTATGTGGCTTCATTATGGCTGGATAATAAAAAAGATAAGGAGACTATCCTTATCCTTTAAAATGTTTTTACAATTTCTTTTAGATATGCTTTAAATTCTTCATTTAGTTCTGGTCTTTTTAACGCAAATTCAACAGTTGCTTGTAGGAATCCCATTTTATTACCTACATCATAGCGATGTCCAATAAAATCATATGCATACATCGGCTCTTCTTTAGCCAATTTATTAAGTGCATCTGTAAGTTGGATTTCTCCACCTGCTCCTATTTCCTGTTTTTCAAGGTAGTCAAATATTCTAGGAGTAATAATGTATCTTCCTAGTACTGCTACATTGGTTGGTGCTTCATCTATAGGTGGTTTTTCCACCATATTTTTTACTTCATAAATACGACTATCTAATTGAACTCCATCTACTATTCCATATTTATTGACGTCTTTTCTTTCTACTGTTTGGACACCCAAAACAGAGGCATTATATTTTTCATATACTTCTATCATTTGCTTAAGCGCTGGCTTCTCCGAATCAATGACATCATCACCAAGTAGTACTGCAAATGGCTCATTTCCCACAAAAGTTTTAGCTGTTAGGACTGCATGACCTAAGCCCTTTGGTTCTTTTTGTCGTATATAATAAATGTTAGCTATTTGAGACACTGACCTTGCAATTTCTAAAAGCTTTTTACTTTGTTTCTTCTCTAGTTCCATTTCCAATTCTACCGATTTATCAAAATGGTCTTCTATTGCTTTTTTAGTTCTTCCTGTTACGATAATAATATCTTCTATTCCTGATGCAACAGCTTCCTCTACTATATATTGAATTGTTGGTTTGTCTACTATTGGTAACATTTCTTTTGGCTGTGCTTTAGTAGCAGGTAAAAACCTTGTCCCTAATCCTGCTGCAGGTATGATTGCTTTTCTTATTTTACTCATTATATCCCCCTTATTTCTCTCCATTTAGTTTATACTTCTATTTTTATCTAACTAGTATATTTTTATATTAGTTAGCCACTATTAAATATATATTATCACTAACCTTTTCACCTTGCATCATAATCTTGTATTCGATGTATATCTTTACCCCTTTTGTTAAGAAATATATATCACATTTATTTGTAACAATTTCTATCTCCATATCTCCATAGGGAGTACTATAAAGTGTTTTATGTGGCTTATTACTATCAAACTCTAAGTTTCCTTTCATGGCACCTAGCCTTTTAATCGAAACCATGTTATCCCTAGTTTTTATGACTGTAGTTATACCTTGTTCTTGATCTTTATAGGTAATATAAATGCTCTCATTCTTAAAAGTAAGATTTCCTGAAAACTTATTTTCAGCTTCATCACTATGAGTTGGATATACTTGTTTGTCATATACTGTAATTTGTGTTTCTTTCATTTCACCCTCCTTTTATTGAGTATAAGCCTAGTTATAAATAAGGTTACTTGCGACTTTCCTGCCCACAAATAACCTTACTTATACATCTTATTATTTTCTTATAGTATATATATTCTACCAACAAACTATCACAATAGTTGAAAATATATTATAGACTTGCTAGCTCTAATAATTTTGTAATGATTTCTTTTACACTGAGTCCTGTTGCCGCAAATAGCATTGGATACATACTGATAGACGTAAATCCAGGAAGTGTATTAATTTCATTAAAAATAATCTCACCGTTTTCTTTAACAAAGAAATCTACTCTGGATAGTCCTTTTCCTTCTACTGCATCAAATACATCTTTGGCATAACCTCGAATTTTTTGCTTTATCTCATTTGGCAAATCTGCATCTACTACTGTTTTGGATTCCGCATTATTATACTTAGCATCAAAATCATAAAATTCTGCCGCTGCTAAAATTTCTCCAACACCTGAGACTACAATCTCATCATTTCCTATAACTGCCGTTTCTACTTCACGTCCTATTATAGTTTCCTCAATTAATACTTTACGGTCATGTTTAACTGCTTCATATAGTCCACTAATGAGTTCTTCTTTATTATTTGCCTTTGAAATACCAACAGAAGACCCTGCATTAGCTGGCTTGATAAAATAAGGATAAGAAAAGGCTGATTCTATTTTCTTAATGGTTTCCTCCATATGTTTTAACTCTGGCTCTTTAACTAAAACAAAACGTGCTTGAGGAACATTTTTAGTTGCCACTGCTATTTTTGTAAACGCCTTATCCATAGATACTGCTGAGGCTAAAACGCCACAACCCACAAAAGGAATTTGTGCAAGCTGACATAAGCCCTGTATAGTTCCGTCTTCTCCATTCTTACCATGTAATACAGGAAATACAATGTCTATATTAATCTTGATAGATTCTTGACCTTCACCTTTGAAAATCCATAATGCTTTTTGAGTTGCATCTGGACTTAAAAAAGCAGAAATACCGCTTTTTTGCCACTCATTATTTGATAAATCATTATTAGTTCCTGTATATAATAACCACTTACCTTCTTTAGTAATACCTACTGGATGTACTTCATATATGCTTCTATCAATATTATTTAAGATAGTAGTTGCTGACTTCAGAGATACCTCATGTTCAGATGAACAACCTCCAAATAGTAGTAAAACACTTTTCTTCATTATTATCCTCCTAGTTATATCCTCTAACCATATCATATTCCTTAATAACTTCATTGCTTACTATATTTTATTACTTAATCCTTCAATATTCAATAATTGTTTTAGGGACAGGTCTTAGTATATGTTAGGGACAGGTCTTATTTTTAACTGCAAATAAAAAGGTTATTGCCTAATTATGTGTAACAGCAACAACCTTTACATGTGTCCTATTTAATCTCCTTATAATCAGATGGATTAAAGAAGGAGTTTATTTCATCTATTAGCTTAAAACGTATTTGATAAGGTCTGCTTTTACTAGTAATTAATTTGTATTGTTCTGTATTTAACTGCTGTTCTAATTGTTCTTTCCCTTCTAACGGCACTACTCCTGTTGAAGCATCTAGATAACATAAAGGTGGGAACATAACACACCACCAATTTTCTCCCTTTCCTTCACCAATAACTACTCTACATGCTTCATATTTTCCTGCCGGTAGCACTACATCACCATAAGACTTGGTTGGAAAATTAGCTTGGTCAAGTGCAACATATATCGAATAATCTTTTCCCCAGTTAGCAACCACTTCCTCCGCCACTTCTTTGATAAGTGGAATGGATTCTTTTATAATATACCTGCTATCTTCTATATTTGTTGACTCCTTAAGCAAAGGTTCCATGTAAGCTATAACCTCATCCTTTACTTGTTGTTTTAAAAGTTGATCTTGCGTCGAATCACTATTAGCTACGACATGAAACCTAATAACTTTATCAGCTAAAGAACTCGTGGTAGTACTAGAATAGCTCACAGCCACCGTCAAGCATATAGTTACCAGTATCAAACTCATAAGCATAATAAAACTAATTCGAATCATTCTTTCATCATCTTTAATAAATTCTCTGTATTTTTGTTTTATCGTATTCGTTCTACTTACTTTTTTCATTATATTCACCGCCAATAATTTATTTTATAAGTTTTGTGTAACTAAATTATTGCCAGCTTATTATTTATTATACAAATGTTTATTATTTTATATTAATTTATTTTTGTAGAGATGCTATTATAGCATCCCTTTCGTTCATTATCATTTTGTCATTAATCATTGCTTCTACTATTTTCTTAATACTCATGGATATATATACATCGCTCATATTTAACAATTGTCCAATCTTTTTGTAAGAAAGTCTTTCAATCAATGTTATGAAATAAATTAACATTTCCTTCCTAAATCCTTGAATCCTATTGAACATTATTTCTCCAACACTTGTTTTCCAATGACCAGATAATCTATTCATGAGTTCCTCATGCTCTAACTTAATCATTCCCTTTAAACAAATATCATTTATTTTATCTTCTTCTGTACTTGCTACTTCTTCATCTACCAATTCTTTTTCTTCTACATAATGTTTATATAAAATTTTACCCTGTGTATATTGAGGTGCAAAATAGCTCAGTAGCAACTCAACATCAACAATATCATCTTTCTTATCTGCTATATATACAGAATAACTACTCCACTCATATTCCTCTGGCTTTTGTACAAGTTGTGCTTTTACTGGATTTAGATGTATATATTTAGATACATTTACAAAGTATGCTTCATTCTTAACTATACTACTAGTGTATCTATCTTGAAATAAGTGTCCTGAACATTTATATTTCTTATTAAAATAAATGGCATAACTTAGATTCAAACCTTGCATAAATCTAGATATATCTTGACCATTATCAAATATTAGCAAATGAACATGGTTTGTCATCAAACAATAAGCATATATACATACCTTATAGCTTTCTTTATATCTTCTTAATCTTGCTAGATATTCTATTCGATCATCATCATCTAGAAAAATACTTTGCTTATTATTCCCACGAACACTAATATGATAGATACTACACTCAGCTTTTTCTCTAGCTTTTCTAGGCATGTATAATACTCCTTCCATTCTATTGTTTAGAAGAAGTATTGACTAAGAAAGTAATTTTTAATCTTTTAGACCTGTCCCTACTCAACTTTTATTCAAGCATTCCCGTATTATGAATAGTGACTATTGTTACTACTTTAATTGGTATATTTTTATATCCTGTTATCAGCCATTGATTTTTATAAGACTCCCATACTTTAGGATGCTTACGATACATTTCTAATCCTATATTTAGAAAATCCACGTTTATTTCTTTTGAATAGACAATACTCTCTTGTGTTTGCCTATTAATTTCTGCTTTAATTAAACTGCCTATTTCTCTTATGCTTGATTCATTAAACAATTCGTTCTGCTCTGATGATACAAACTCTGTTATATTTCCTTTTACTTTTATTTCTATCTCTGCACACCATTCACCATTATTTGCATTAAAGGAAATTTTAGATTCTTCTTCCTCTATATTGTAGGTCAAGTTCTCCCCTTTATATTTCACAACAATAGGCACTTCTTTAATCTTTCCCTCAACGAACAATTCTCCTCTTACTTGCTCCTTGTTTATCCAGTCTGCTAACTCATAATCTTTAATTACTGCAGCACCTTGAATAAGAACCGTCCCTTCTTGATCACTTATTACAGGAATGGTGGTTACGCCTGTATTTTGCAACTCTTTTATCAGATTGCCTAACGTTTGTTGCTTTGCATAGCTAGTTGGCCGTTCTGAATTATTAAAGAATTTCATAACATAAAGTCCTATGATAGGATTCTGAGGATTTTTAGCTTGTGTTAACTTTCCAGCCTTTCCCTTCACAGCTAAAATGCTTGTTCCTCTCCCTATCTGCATATTTCTAATAAGCCCATCAATAGTTGCTTTAAACAGTTCCTTATCTTTTAGCAATTCCTCTCCCAATACTAAAGCTTTAGTATGGCTGAAGGTAACTGTATTTTGTGTTTTACGTTCTACTTCATCAACACTTGTGGCTATCGTTGAGCTTTTTGTTATTATCGCTGTTTTTACATCTTCTGATAAACTATCTTGGCCTGATAACTTTGCTATATCTGGTATTGTATAGGTGACTTCATATCGTTTATCTTGTGCTTCTGTACTACTTTGTTTTAAAGCGCCATTTTTATCTATTGCAACCTCTAAAACCACATGTCTCTCATTAATCTCTACACTATCCCAGCACCCTGTTAAAATAAAAGGTAAAAAGATAATTATGATATATTTTAATTTATTAATGATCATAACCAACTCTCCTCACTTTAGCAATTAACCATAATAAAAGAGGGACAGGTATTAAAAACCATGCTCCAAAACAGCGCTGGAACTTAATATAGTAATCGTATGTTTGAACTAAACTTGTAGGCCATACTGCTATGAAATAAACTATTGGCACAAGAGGTAATACAAATACATTTTCTCTTTTAAATCTGAAGCTTCTGCTTCCTATAAGTGAAGTAAAATAAAGACCTGAACTAATATACATAAATATGCTGAGTATCCAGCCTGTCATCATAAAAATCTCTTGATTTTCTATGATTCTTCCGGCATTTTCAATACTTTGCATAAGCGTTAATACTGGCCATATCTGCCTATCAACTTCACCAATTCCAATACTACATATGGTTAGCAGAATAATAAGCACCTCTAATATTGCAATAATAAGAATAGCCCTAAATGCTGCTCGGCTTGCCTTCTTTGGTTTTTCCATTAATCCAGTCATCATCAACATAAATTCAATAGGCATAAAACTTAAGCTAATATAGTAGCTTCCCCAACCCACCTGCGTGAGGTTAGTCTGAAAAAAAGGCATAACTTGCTTATAATCTGCACTTATAAGAATTTTAAAAAAAACGATTCCTAAAGGAATAAATACAAAATAAACTAAAACTTCTCCCATTCTGGCTGTTGCTTCCATTCCTGATTTCACAAGGTAAGCTGTTGATAAAAGCATAACCAACATAATCACTACTAAAGGTGTTTTAGGTAACATCACTTGAGTAATCATTTCTCCGAACATACGTAATTCTAATCCTGTTGTTACAATAAGTTTTATAGCAAATGCAATGACGATAATATATGCTACAAATCTAGGCACAACCTTAGGCGTAAATTCTACCAAAGTATCACCTGGGAAATTTTTAGTCAATCCTGTAATACACCACACATAAATCACACCAAAGATTAAGGCTACTATAGGCAATATATATCCATTTCTTCCTACAAAATCAGCTGCCATCTTCGGTAATATAAGAATAGTCATATTAAACATCTGCAAGACAAGTAGCATAGTAACCTGTCTAACCGATATCTTTCCATTATGGGTAAACATCTACTCACCTCCACCATTCTTATTATTTTTATCCTTAACTTGACCATTAGTTACTCCACTATTAGGTCCTGGTGCCACATCTTGCGCATTAATTCCCGATTTTACTCTTAACCTTGTTCGTTGTGTATGTCTTGCAAAAATAGGCCTTGTAGTCTGCATAAATGTAGGAAATCTTAAAATTGTATCCTTTAAATCTCTAGAATCATTTTGATCAGATATATTATATGGCGCTAAATACGGAATTCCAAAGCTCTCTAAAGATGAGAGATGTGTTAATACTAATAATGCAGCAATTAAAAATCCATATAAACCAAATACTGCAGAGAAGGCAATAAATAAATACCTAATCAACCTAAATGCTGAAGTTAAACTATAATCAGGTATTGCAAAAGTACATATAGCAGTAAATGCAATGATGATAATAATCATTGGACTAATAATGTTGGCATCAACAGCAGCTTGCCCTATAACAATACCACCCACCAAACCAATAACATGTCCTATTGCCCCAGGCGCTCGTATACCAGCTTCCCGAAACAATTCAAAAATAAGCTCCATGACTATAATCTCCATAACTGTAGAAAAGGTTATACCTTCCCTAGATGCAGCGATGGATATCGCAAAAGATGTTGGTAACATTTGGGGTTGAAAATTAAGTGTAGCAATATAAAGTCCCGGAAGTGCAAAAGAAAGAAAAGAAACTATATATCTTAATATTCTAGTAAAAGTCATGATTTGCCAGCGTTGATAATAATCTTCGGAGGCTTGATAGTATGCATTAAGTGTAGCTGGTACTATAATTCCAAAAGGAGAATTATCTACTAAAATTCCTACCTTTCCCTCCAACAAACTCGCTGCAAACTTATCTGGTCTTTCTGTCGCTTGCGTCTGTGGAAATGGACTTTTCCAACTATCTTCAATAAGTTGTTCTATATAGCCACTATCGAAAATGGCGTCTATAACATATTTATCAATTCTTTTTTCCACTGTTTCAACTAGTTCAGGCCTAACAATGTCATCTACATAAACAATAGCTACATCAGTTCGACTCCTAGTGCCTACACTGACCATTTTTATTTTTAGTTTAGTATCACGAATACGTCTTCTAACTAAAACTGTATTAAATCGTATGGTTTCTGTGAACCCATCTCTTGGACCTCTTACTACGCTTTCCGTAGCAGGTTCACTTACACCTCTAGCGGGCCATCCTCTAGTAGCAATTACAAGTCCTGTTTTTGAACCTTCTACAAAAATAGCACTATCTCCTGATAGTACTGCATTTGCCATAGCATCCATGCCTTCAACTTCTTTTACATCAAAGGTTGCTGAAAAGTGTTGCATTACCAACTTCGTAGGTGTAATTTTTGCATCAAATACCTCTCCATTTAGATTTTTGTACTCAAACACCTTACTAAGCAAATAGTTTTCTAGAATATCACGATTTACAAGACCATCTACATAAACACCATATATTCTAAATTTAGCATCTTTGCAAATATTTACTTCTCTTTTAACAACATCCATACAGTCATGAAATAAGTATTCAATACACTTTATATTTTCATCTAAATCTGTGAATATCTCTAAGGATATTTTATTATCCCGGTCATGAAATTTATCCTCGTTACTTGCTTTAACCTCTTTTTTTTCTTCAATCATGCTACACCTCCTTAATCTAGTTAAATACTGGTGATTATGAATCCCAGTATCCCTACAATGATGTAGATCCAACCCACCACTTTTGAGAACCTTCCCTCTCTATCCATGTGATCTACTCGTATTAAGTTATTACTCTGAACAAACGCCATATATAATCCAATAACTAGCATAATACTATCTATATAAACAGAAAATAAGCCACTCAGCTGTGTCATACCCTACACCCCTTTTTATCAAAATCAATTCTATATACATAACCATTATCTGTAATTAAGTAATTTTTATGCAAAAAGAGAGGGACGGTTCTTAAAATGCTTATGCATTTTAAGAACCGTCCCTCTCTTTTAATTTCTAATTTTTCTTTTCTTTAACACTATCGCCCTCTACTAATTTTGTTTCTAGAACAATATGTTGGTTTTCTACCTTATTTTCTAAAAGTCCAATTAATAACTTTACACTCACTGCTGATAGTTCATCTTGTGGCTGTTCAATAGTTGTGATACTAGGATTATAGTAGCTTGCAATATCAATACCATCAAATCCCATTACGGATATATCATCTCCTACTTTATATCCTAAATCTACTATAGCCTTTGCTGCTCCTATAGCCATTGTATCTGCAGTTGCAAAAATAGCTGTTATTTGAGGATTAACTGCTAAAAACTTTTTTGTTCTTTCATAGGACAAAGCCGTATCATAGTTACCATAAATAACATAATTTAAGTTATGTTTAATCTTATAATCCTTACAAGCATTTTTATAGCCTTCATATCTTAGTTTTCCAATACTATAGTCCTGTTTATTACCTAAAATAATAGCTACTTCTTTATGCCCTTTCTCAATTAAATAAGAAGTGGCTTTATAACCTGCTTTCTCATTACTAATACTTACCGTAGAAAAGTTCTTCCAGGTCTTCGGCTGCTTAAAATCTACACTTATCATAACAATTGCTATGTCTAACCCCTGAAAACTTTCTTCATTTACCCCTATAAAGTTTCCTCCTAAACAAATAACCCCTTGAAGTCTCTTTTCTTTTGCAAAACCAACCAATGTAGAGACATCATCCACATTATTATGATAATGTACAATAATTGAATATCCTGCTTTTTCTATACTCATACTGATATTTTTTAATAGCGCAGCAAAAAAAGGATTGAAAACCCCTCGAATGAGTATTCCTATATTATTTGTGTTTGTCTGCTTTAGTACCCGAGCACTGTTATTTGGAATATAATTATTCTCACGTATTATATCTAGTATTCTTTCTCTGGTCTCATATTTTACGTCTGGATGATTGTTTATTACTCTAGAAACCGTACTTACCCCTACCCCTGCTATCCTAGCAATATCAACTATTGTCATCCCCATCTGATGTATCCTCTTTCCTTTCTGGAATTTTACTCTTCCTGTTTAATTAATACCCTTTTGCCTATTGGTACATATACTGTTAAGTTATTCTAGCATACTTTTTTCAGATTGTTAACTATTTCTCTTTCTAACTAAGTTAAAGAACCGTCCCCATATTTTACATAGGGACGGTTCTTTAACTTAGTTCCTCTTTTGTTACTTTTGGAAATTATTACTTAACTGTTTTTGGTGTAATACCCCAAATCTCGTTAGCATATTGCATAATGGTTCTATCACTTGAGAAGATACCTGAGTTTGCAATGTTCATTAAGCTCATTTGTGCCCAATGTTTTTGATCTTTATATGCTGCAAATACTTTATCTTCAGCTTCTTTAAATGCTACAAAGTCAGCTAATAAGAAGTAAGTATCTCCTTCGTTTACTAATGAATTATATAAATCTTGGAATTCACCTGTACCACCATCGCAGAATGTACCATCTACTAATGCATCTACTACTGTTTTAAGGGACAGGTCTGCTTCGTAGTATTCTTTTGAATTGTATTTACCACCAATTTGTTCGATATCTTCTACACGAAGACCAAAGATGAAGTTATTTTCTTCTTTTGCTTCTTGAACGATTTCTACGTTTGCTCCATCGTATGTTCCAAATGTTAAAGCACCATTCATCATGAATTTCATGTTACCTGTACCTGATGCTTCTTTACCTGCTGTTGAAATTTGTTTTGAAATATCTGCAGCTGGGAAGAGTTTCTCACCATAAGATACACGGTAGTTTTCTACAAAGATAACTTTCATTTTGCCACCGATTACTGGATCATTGTTAACTTTCTTAGCAATTTCTCCAATAAATTTAACGATAGCTTTTGCTCTTACATAACCTGGGAATGCTTTTGCACCGAAGATAAATGTAACATTTGGAATATCCATTGATGGATTAGCTTTAAGTCTATTATATAAATCTAAGATATAAAATGCGTTAAGTAATTGACGTTTGTACTCATGTAAACGTTTGATTTGGATATCAAACAATGAGTTTGGATCAAGCTCTACGCCTTCTACTTCTTTAATGTAAGCTGCAAGCTGTTCTTTCTTAGTTTTCTTAATAGCCATAAGTTTATTAAGTACAGCTTCATCATCGATGTATTTTTCTAATTGTTTAAGCTCTGATAAATTATTTACCCAGCTTTCTGTTCCTAAGAGCTCAGTGATGTATGCTGATAATTCTTGGTTACAAAGTCTCATCCATCTTCTTGGGGTGATACCATTTGTTTTGTTTTGGAATTTCTCTGGATATAATTCATACCAGTTGTGTAATTCTGTATCTTTTAAGATATCTGTATGAAGTGCAGCAACACCATTTACAGCGAAACCAACATAGATCGCTAAGTTAGCCATTCTTACTTGGTTGTAATTTACGATTTTAAATTCATTGATTGCTTCTTTATCATAACCTTTATCTTCTAATTCTTGTACGAAAACAAAGTCAATGTGACGGATGATTTCAAGAATACGTGGAAAAAGTTTTTCAATAAGTTTGACATCCCATTTTTCTAAAGCTTCAGCTAAGATTGTATGATTTGTATAAGCAAATACTGTTTTGGCAATACTTAAAGCATCTTTAAATTTTACATTTTCTTCGTCAACTAAGATTCTAATTAATTCTGGGATAGCAAGAACTGGGTGAGTATCATTAAGCTGAACTGCATGCTCTTTGCCAAAGCTGCTAAAGTCTCTACCAAATTTAGCTTTATGTGTACGGATAATATCTTTTAAGCTTGCACTTACCATGAAGTATTGTTGACGTAGTCTTAAAAGTTTACCAGCTTCTTTTGAGTCATTTGGATAAAGTACTCTTGAAATGTTTTCTGCATCATTTTTACATTTTAAAGCTTCTGTATATTCTTGTTTGTTAAATAGGTCAAAGTCAAAGCTTTCAAGAGACTCTGATTGCCATAATCTAAGTGTGTTTACATTTTTAGAACCATAAGCAATAATTGGCATATCATAAGGTACAGCTTTTACACTGTAATCACTAAATTCTACAATAACAGCTTCGTCATCTTTACGGATACTCCATGGATCACCATATTTAAGCCATGTATCAACCTCTTCCATTTGAGCTCCATCAACCATTTTTTGATTGAATAAACCGTTAGAGTAACGGATTCCGTATCCTTGAAGTGGGATGTTTGTTGTTGCTCCTGAATCCATAAAACAAGCAGCAAGTCTACCAAGACCACCATTACCAAGTCCAGCATCTTCTTCAATTTCTTCAATAGCATTAAGATCAATGTTAAGTTCGTTAAGTACTTCCTTAACTTCATCATATACACCCATGCTGATTAAGTTGTTACCAAGTGCACGACCCATTAAATATTCAGCTGATAAGTAGTATGCTTTTTTTCCTTGGTTGTATAATGCTTTTGTTTCACTCCAGTCATCAACTACTTCTTCAAGTAACGCTAAAGATAGCGCATTAAAAATTTCATAATCTTTTGCTTCTGCCAAAGATTTTCCATATTTAACTTTACAATATTTGTTTATGCTATTTTTAAGTGCTTCCTTATTCATTTAAATCCTCCTCTAATCTTCCATACATTTTGGTTAAGTCATAAATTCTCTTTGCAAGTTCTTTTGTAAGTGCGCCGTCTTTTATACGCCACTGCCAGTTTCCACCTAATGTTGAAGGTAAATTCATACGTGCCTCATTACCTAACCCAAGGAAATCTTGCATTTGAGCTATTGCTGTATCTGCTACACTACTCCAAGCACCTCTAATGAAGCCCCAATGATAGCCTTCACAAATATCTAACTTCAAGTAATGTTTTGCATTCTTAACATCTTCAGGGTTACCAGTTGTATCAATCCATCCCATAACTGTGTCATTATCATGAGTTCCTGTATATACAACACAGTTTCTAGTATAGTTATGTGGTAAATAATCACTTTCTTCTCTGGTATCAAAAGCAAATTGAAGCACTTTCATACCTGGATAACCTGTTTTGTCTCTAAAGTTAATCACTTTATCTGTCATATAACCTAGATCTTCTGCTATAACATCGATGTCTCCTAATTTTTCTTTAACTGCTTTAAAGAGCTTGATGCCAGGTCCTTTAACCCATTTACCCTTTTTAGCTGTTTTATGACCAAATGGAATTTGCCAGTAAGACTCAAAACCTCTGAAGTGATCAATACGGATTACATCATAAAGTTTTAAACTAGCTTTAAGTCTTTCAATCCACCACTCATAACCTGTTTCTTCAAGGTAGTCCCAATCATAAATTGGATTTCCCCATAATTGCCCATCATCAGAGAAAGCATCTGGTGGACAACCTGCAACAAAAATTGGATTTTTATTCTCATCTAATTTGAAAAGTTTATCATTGGCCCAAGCATCTGAGCTATCTGCTGAAACATAGATAGGAATATCCCCAATAATTTTAATACCTAAACTATTTACATAGCTTTTAAGAGCTTCCCATTGTTTATAAAATTCATATTGAACAAAAATCCAATATTCAATTTCATCTTTAAGCTCTTTTTCATATGCCTTCATAACTTCTGGCTTTCTGAGTTTAATATCCTCATCCCATTCTTGCCAACTACGAAGTTCCATTTTAAATTTAATGGCCATATACATTGCATAGTCTTTAAGCCAAGATGCATTTTCCTTCTTGAACGCTTCGATTTGTTTTGTTAGCTTACCTTTTGAATTTTTATAAGCTATATGTAATACCTTATTTCTTTCTGTAAATAATTTTTCATAATCTACATATTCGTCACTTCCAAAATCAACATCTACATAATCTTCCGGTTTTAATAACCCTTCTTTTTCTAAGGTCTCTAAGTCTACAAAGTAAGGATTTCCTGCAAAAGCTGAAAATGATTGGTAAGGAGAATCTCCATAGCTTGTAGGTCCTAATGGTAGTATCTGCCAATAACTTTGTCCTGCTTCTTTTAAGAAGTCAGCAAATTCATATGCCTTTTTACCAAAGCTACCAATACCATATTTTTCTGAAAGGGAAGATATATGCATTATAATACCGCTTTTTCTGCTCACTGCTAATCACGCTCCCAATTTAATGTATGATTAATCTTGATGCTTATATGTTTAACTTCTAGTTTATACCTCTTGCTAAATCCTTGATTTATGCTATTGGTACCGTTTTCAGTTATTATATATTAAATTTTCGAAAAACACAATTACTTAATCGTATTTTTCGAAAATTTTATTTTGAAACTATTTATTTTTGAGTTTTAAGCATAAGAACCGTCCCTACTACTTTAAGAACCGCCCCTACTAGCTCTTATTTTACTGCGCCATCTACAACACCTTTAATAATTTTCTTTTGTGCAAATGCGTAGAAGATTACGATTGGTAACATAGATAAGATAAGTGCTGCTGATGCATAATCCCAACGACTTGAGAATTGACCAAAGAAGTAGAAAGTCTTAAGTGGTAAAGTACGCCACTCTATGTTCGAACCAATTACAAGACTTGGTAATAAGTAGTCATTCCAAATCCACATGATATTTAAGATACCTACTGTTGTTACGATAGGTCCTAATAATGGAAGTACAATTTGTCTATAAACACCAAACATACTACATCCATCTAGCATCGCTGATTCTTCTAACTCTACTGGTATTCCTTTTATAAATCCATGGAAAAGCATAATAGATAATGCAGATCCAAACCCAACATAAGCAAATATTAAACCTACTGGATTTAACATATTCAATTTTCCCATAATGCTCATCATTGGTAACATAACGCATTGGAAAGGAATAAGCATGGAGATTGCAAATAATGTAAAGATGAAGTTTGACATCTTTGTTTTATAACGTACAAGTACCCATGCTGCCATAGAGGCAAAGAAAATGATTAAAATTGTTGATATAACGGTGAAAAATACAGAGTTAAATAATGCTCTTAAGTAATCCATACGTGCCATGGCTTCGCCAAAATTAGTCCATACGATAGGATCTGGAAAACCAAATATATCTTTGAAAATATTTTTTTGTGTTTTAAATGCTGCGGATAATAGCATTATAATTGGTACAAGGTATAATACAGCTAAAATACAGCCTATAACAATCTTGATTGTTCTTGATACCACATTTTCTCTTTCTTCCATAAAAATTACCTCCCTCCACTACCTACTATTAGGCTTCTATTTCTGCTCTCTTTGAAATTGTAAGTTGAATAATTGAAATAATTGCTATAGTAACTAGGAACACTAAAGCTTTAGCTTGTGCATATCCCATCTCATTACCACTAAATGCTGTCTGATAAATATTAAGAGCTAGCATTTCTGTTGAACGGTTAGGACCACCACCAGTAAGAGCTAAGTTTTGGTCAAATAACTTAAATGAGTTAGAAAGCATTAGGAATAAACCTACTGTAAATGCTTGTGATACCATTGGCATAATAATGGTTCTTAATTTAGTGAGACCTTTTGCTCCATCTAATTCAGCTGCTTCTAATACTGTATCTGGAATACCTTGGAGAGCTGCCACATAGATAATCATCATGTATCCACCCATTTGCCATACCATTACGATTAAAAGAGCCATAAAACCTGTTTCTTTATTAGTAAGCCAGTTTTGTAAGAAAGGAATTCCTGTAGCTGGAAATACTTTTGTGAAAATAAACTGCCATGCAAAACCTAAGAGTAATCCTCCGATTAAGTTTGGCATAAAGAATATACTTCTTAATAAGTTTGCACCTTTAAATCTCTTTGTAACAAGTAATGCTAATGCAAAACCTACAATGTTAATTAGGATAACTGAAGCTAAAGTAAATAATGCTGTAAATTTAAAGGATATCCAAAACTGTTTTTCCTCAGTGAATAGCCTAACAAAGTTATCAAGACCTACAAAATTAACACTTGAAGCCATACCATCCCAGTCTGTGAATGAATAGTAAAATCCACCAAGCATAGGTATAAATACTACTGTTAAAAATGCTAATAAACATGGTGCTAAAAACAGCCAAAACCCTACTTTTGAGCGTTTCATATAAGCACATCCCCTCTCTTATTTGCTTCTTCTTTCTGTCTTACTTCTTAACCCCTTTATGTAACTTAAATTTTCTTTAGACACTACATAAGCTGTATCACCTGGGGCCATATTTACTTGGTATTACCTATATATTTCTTTATACACTTCAGACTAAATTATTATGTCTTTTATATTTACTAGGTAATATTAGTGGGTGCGATTCTTATTTGTTATCACACCCACTAATTGTTACTCTAGTAATGCTACATTATCACCATTTAGACTATTATTGTCTCATTTTAGCCCATTCAGCTGCTGATTCATCAAATACTTGATCCCAAGTTAAGTCTCCTGTTAAGAAACCTTGTACTTTTGCACCGAATACGTCTTGTAACCAAGATGCACCTGGTGTTCCTTTGAATACAGCACTTACAGCTTTACCTTGAGCTGCAAAATCAAGGATTGATCTTGATAAACCATCTGCTGGAGCTAAATCACCATAGTTATCGAATACTGGTAAGAAACCAAATTCATTAACAACGATTTGTTTACCTTCATCTGATTGATATAACCAATTTAAGAAGTCTTTAGCAACTAATTTCTTATTAGCATCTGATTGTGAATTTACACACCAGTAGTTCGCAACTAATGTGATGATACTATCTTCTTTGTAACCTTTAATTGGAGCTGGTAAGAATGCTAAGTTATCAGCAACTTCTTGATCAATACTAGATACGTCGCCATAGATCCAGTTTCCTTGTTGGATAACTGCAACTTGACCAAGACCTAATAATTCTTTTACAGCTGTACTATAATCAACTGCTACAGCACCTTTGTAATCATCTTTGTTTGCAGAATATTTAAGTTGTAATTCCATATATGCTTTGTAAGCATCTTTAAAATTAAATTGAAGTTCTTTTGCGTTTGCTACAGCAAATACATCTTCATTAAATTCTGGAGCTAAGGCAACATTTACAGCATGGTCACCAAGTACCCATTTTTCAGCACCTTGAACTGCTGTTACATTTTTAAGATCTGGGAATTTATCTTTTAATTCACCAGCATCAATTTTTGCTTGTAATGTAGCGAAAGCTGAATCGATTGCATCATATGATGTAAGTGTGCTGGCATCGATTCCAGCTGCTTCAAAAATAGCTTTATTATAGATAAGACCAAATGCTTCTGCTGATACTGGAAGACCATATACTTTACCATCAATAGTATTAAGGTCTAACATACCTGCGTTAGCGTGAGATACCCAAGGTTGATCTGATAAATCTTCTAAGTATTCCATGTATGTGCCACATTCTTCTGGCCCAATAGCATTAAAGATATCTGGCATTTGCCCTGCTGCTGCTTTTGATTTATAAACAACACCGATATCATCTCCACCACCAACAGTTTCTAAAGTGATGTTTACATTTGGATGAAGCTCCATATATTTATTTACTGCTGCTTGTAATGCATCATGAATCTCTACTTTATATTGTAAAATGTAAAGATCAACTTTTTCTCCACCTGCTAATTCTTCTGTAGCTGGCGCCTCTGAAGCTTCTGTGCTTGCGCTAGCTGAAGGTGAACTAGTTGCTGCATTATTACCTGCATTATTGCTATTGCCACATCCTGCTAGCATTGTTGATAACATTGCTGTTCCTAATAATACACTAATAAATTTCTTTTTCATATTCATTCCCCTCTCTCATTTGAGAAATAATAAAATTATATATATTAAATTGATTGACAAGATCCTCCCTCAACCAACTTAACATCTAAGAAAATGTGTGCATTCTCAGCCTTACCAGACAGCAGCTTGAGAAGTAAATCTACACTGCGTAATCCCATATCTTGTTTAGGCTGCTTTATTGTTGCAATTGATGGTTCATAATATGTAGCAAAATCCATTCCATCAAATCCCATAATGGAAATATCTTTTCCTATTGTATATCCAAGATTAGCTGTTGCTTTAGCTACTCCAACAGCCATAATATCTGATATAGCAAAAATGGCTGTGATTTGTTTTTCCTTTTTTAGAAATTCTATTGTTTTGTCATATGCCCCTTTACACTCAAAACCTCCATAAAGAACATATTTCTCGTTAAAAGGAATCTGATGATCTGCTAAGGCCTTTTTATATCCTTCATAACGTTCTTTGCCAATTCCAAAGTCAACTACCTCACCTAACATAAGTCCTATTTCATGATGTCCATTATTAATTAAATAGTTAACTGCCATATAGGATGCTTGTTGATTATCGATACTAATGGAGGAACATCTTTTCAAGTTTTTTCTAGTAACTGAATCTACTGACACCAGTACAATGGCTGCACTTATTTCTGCTAATACTTCATCTGTTAAATCTAAGAAGTTTCCACCTAGGCAAATAACACCTTGAAGTTTCTTTTCTTTAATAAAGCCTAGTAATGTATCAATATCATTTTCATTATTGTGATGTTGTAAAATCATTGTGTATCCCGCATTTTCTACTCCTGTACTTACTGTTTTTAAGATTTCAGAGAAGAAAGGGTTAAAAACACCTTTTACTAAAATGCCAATATTTCTTGTGTTGGTTTGTTTTAATACTCTAGCACTATTATTGGGAATATAGTTGTTCTTTTTAATAACCTCTAGCACTTTCGCCCTTGTTTCATCCTTTACATCTGGATGCCCGTTTAACACTCTAGATACAGTGCTCACACCAACATTGGCAATTTGCGCTATGTCTTTAATGTTCATAGGCATTTCTCCCAATCTTTTATTAACTTATCTTTCTTTCAATTTAATTATTGCCTGAAGTTTAGTATACTTTGCTGTCCGGTACCCTTATCGGTACCGTTTTCAATATCATAATAAACTACTTTAATCTAAAAATCAACTACTTTTCATTAATTTATTATATTTTTACAGAAAATATCATTCCAATTTATTGTTCATTTTGTACATTGTTTTTATGTTGCATCGTTTCCAACCTTGTAAAACTTTACTTTTCATAAAATCTTTCTGCTTATTAATTTTCTATATTCTTCTATTAATGCCTCTATTTGTTTTCATATAATTTTTTTCTAATGGGAACTATAGAGTTATATAAGATAAATGTTAAAATAAATTTAATAATTAGCCTTATTTTTTTCTTTACTTATACAAACACAATTATTATAATTGTAGCTACGGCCCTATTTTGAAGTTATTTACATTTTTAGTTTTTTATACAAGGAGGATAGTTAAATGATATATACCGTAACCTTAAACCCATCTTTAGATTACGTCATGCATTTAGACCAAATGAATGCTCACTGTGTTAATAGAAGTAATAAAGAAGAGATTTATCCTGGTGGTAAGGGTATTAATGTCTCAATTGTACTTAATAATTTACGTATTCCTAATAAAGCACTAGGTTTTATTGCTGGCTTTACAGGGAAAGAAATTGAGAATGTCATGAAGCAATTAGGTGGAGACACTGATTTCATCTTGCTCGATCGTGGTATTTCTAGAATTAATGTAAAACTTGAAGCAGATAAAGAAACTGAAATTAATGGTATGGGACCTCAAATTACACCTAGTGATTTAAAGGACCTTTATGTCAAATTAGAACAAATCGAAGAAGGCGACTTCTTAGTCTTAGCTGGAAGCATTCCAAAAAGTGTCCCTGATAGTATTTACAAAGACATCATGAAAATGCTAGCTAATAAAAATATTAATGTGGTAGTAGATGCTACTAAAGATTTGCTTCTTAATGTACTTCAATACAAACCATTCCTTATTAAACCAAATCATATTGAGCTAGCTGAGATGTTCAATGTCACATTAAATTCAGATGATGATATTGTTACCTATGCTCGAAAACTACAAGAAATGGGTGCTCAAAATGTACTTATCTCTATGGGTGGGGACGGTTCTATCTTAATCACCAATGAAGGTGAAGTAGTTAAAATCTCTGTTCCTGAAGGTACCGTAATTAATACCGTAGGTTCTGGAGATTCTATGGTAGCAGGATTTATTGCTGGCTACCTTAAAACTAAAGATTTAAAACAAGCTCTTAAATTCGCTACAGCAACTGGTAGTGCAACTGCCTTTTCTACATGGCTTGCTACTAGCGATAAAATTGATGACTTACTTTCTAAGCTATAATAATAAAACTCGGAGGCTATAATGAGAATTACAGATTTACTTACGACCGAAAGTATCGACTTGAATTTTAAAGTAAATTCTAAATCAGAAGCAATTAATTATTTATTAGACTTAATGTATTCTACTGGTAATATCAGTGATAAAGAAGTTTACAAATCAGCTATTTTAGCACGTGAAGATTTAAGCACAACTGGTATAGGAGAGGGCATTGCTATTCCTCATGCCAAAACAAGTGCTGTTAAAAAAGCTACACTTGTAGCTGCTGTAAGTAAAGATGGTGTTGATTATGAAGCTTTAGACGGAGCTCCTTCACACTTATTCTTTATGATTGCTGCTCCAGATGGAGCTAATAATACACATCTAGATGTACTTTCTAGATTATCTACAATTCTTATGGATGCTAAGTTTAGAGAAAAACTTATTCATGCTAATAGTCCACAAGAATTTTTAAAACTTATTAACGTAAAAGAAACTGAAAAATTTGGTGATGTAGTAGATACAGCCAAGACCTCTACTTCTAGTAATGATGCCAAAGAAACTAAGGGTTATACTATCCTTGCCGTTACAGCTTGTCCTACTGGTATCGCGCATACTTATATGGCTGCTGAAGCACTTCAAAACAAAGCAGATGAAATGGGTATTTCATGTAAAGTAGAAACAAATGGATCTGGCGGTATTAAAAATGCACTTACTGATGAAGACATCAAAAATGCAACATGTATTATCGTAGCTGCAGATAAAAACGTAGAGATGAACCGTTTTGATGGTAAAAAGGTAATCATCACTAAAGTAGCTAATGGTATCCATAAAGCTGAAGAACTTATCACCAAAGCTTCTCAAGGTGATGCACCTATTTATCATGCTAAAAATGCTGGAGTTGCTGGTGATAGTGAAACACAAACAAGCGAAGGTCTTGGCCGTCAACTTTACAAACACTTAATGAATGGTGTTTCTCATATGCTGCCATTCGTTATTGGGGGCGGTATCCTCATTGCACTTGCTTTCTTAATTGATTCTTTACTTGGTTATACAGATGCCCTTGGTTCTAATGCCGCTGCGGCTGTGTGGTTTAAATCTATTGGTGACGCTGCCTTTGGATTCATGCTACCTGTCCTTGCAGGGTATATTGCTATGAGTATTGGTGAGCGTCCTGCCCTTGTAGTTGGTTTTGTCGGTGGTATGTTAGCTAACTCAGGAGGCTCAGGCTTTTTAGGTGCACTTATTGCTGGTTTTGCTGGTGGTTATTTAATGGTTGGCCTCAAAAAAGTACTATCTGTTTTACCACAATCACTAGAAGGACTTAAACCAACTTTACTATACCCTGTCCTTGGTGTTGGTCTAATTGGTGTTGCTATTACATTCATCATTAACCCACCAGTTGCTTTTGTTAACACTTGGCTTACAGATACTCTTTTAAATATGGGTACAACAAGTGCTGTATTAGTTGGTACTATTCTTGCTGCTATGATGGCTATTGATATGGGTGGTCCATTTAATAAAGCTGCTTATGTGGTAGGTATTGCTGCTTTAGAGGCTGGTAATCTTTCTCTTATGGCTGCTGTAATGATCGGTGGTATGGTACCTCCATTAGCTATTGCACTTTGTACTACTTTCTTCAAGAATAGATTTACAGAAAGAGAACGTCAATCAGGTATTGTTAACTACATTATGGGACTTTCCTTCATCACTGAAGGTGCAATTCCTTTTGCGGCTTCTGATCCATTAAAGGTTATTCCTGCTTGTGTTATTGGTTCAGGTATTGCCGGTGCACTTTCATCATTCTTTGGATGTACACTTAATGCACCTCATGGTGGTATCTTCGTACTTCCAGTAATCGGTCAGCCACTTTGGTACTTTGTATCATTAGTAGTTGGCTCAGTAGTAGGTGCTGTCATTCTTGGATTCTTAAAGAAACCATTAAACAAATAGTTTAACCATAAAAAGAGGAGATTACTATCTCCTCTTTTTATTTTATCCACAGATAGCCGACTAATTTTAGGAACTGTCCCCAATTTCAATCACATTTATCCTCTTATTCACAAGACCTGTCCCTCTTTATTGTCCCTCTTTATTCCTCTTTATTCTTTTTATTTTAAGAACCGTCCCTAATTTTGTCCCTAATTTTACTAATTTTAGATAGATTTAACCTTAATTTAATACTAGTTTGATGCTGTTTCTTTACAATACTCTTACTTACCCAATTAAAAATATTCAAGGAGATTTTATGAAAAAGTTCATCAAACATATATCTTTATGGAAATGTCATTCTTCAAAAAAAGTGCGTTTCAATTTAATGAGTCGTATTATCATACTCATCTTTATGATTTCCATTTTCCCTATTCTTCTATTGATTTCTACCATTATTCAAAATACCTCTTCAAATTTAAAACGTGACATAACTAATACTGCCATACAAATTAACGATATAACCTCTTCTACTTTAGCAACACTTTTAGAACATGAATCCTCTGTCCTTACTGTATTAAGTAATGATACCTCACTACTTAACTATGAGGATTCACCCAAGGCTAAAAAGTTCACTACTAATAAGCTTAAATATATTGTAGATGAGAGTCCTTTTATTTCTGGTATTTCTCTTAAAGCGGAAGATCAAGAAGAATCTTTTTCTTACCCTGATAATACACAAGGTAAGCTTACCAGTAAGGATCTAGATGGTACCTATTTTTATAAATTAGCCAAAAAAAATAAGAAGACTGCTGTATCAGCCCCTTATTTTGATAGTTTATCCAAAGAACTTGTCATTACTATAACCTCTCCTATTTTAAACAATTCTAATGAATTTCTAGGAGCAATTAATCTTGATATCAGTATGGGTACTTTTTCTGAGTATCTTAATTCTGCTTTGGAAAAGTATAAAGGTCATTTTCCCTTAGAATCCATGATTTATCTTTCTAATGGTAATATTCTTGCCTCTACAGCTGGTGAAGCTATCAATACAAAGCTTGTTTTACTTCCCGGGGGATATCACATCGTCAATACTCATGATGAGGAGTTTTCAGCAAGCTTTAAAGATATTCCTTATTATTTTTATCGTGGTCAAACCATTAATCAATTGAATTTTATCACCTATATTGCTGAAGATAAAATAAATAGTCTAGTTGTAGATATGCTTCAGCCTCTTGTTTTATCTATTACGATTATCTTCATGATTTCACTCATTATAGGACTCATTTATACTACAAGATTCCTAAAACCACTTCAATATATTGTACACACACTAACTAAATTAAAAGCCAACGACCTTAACATTCATATTGATACTAGTAAAATCAAAACAAAAGATTTATTAGAAATTGCCCTTGCTACTAACGAACTTACTCATCATCTAAGTACCTCTATCCATGATTTAAAGAAAACTTCCGGTTCGCTGCTAAAGGATGCTTCTGCTGTCGATCAAGTAAGTACACAATGTAATCATTATGCCACCGCTACTTTAAATGCTATAAACGAAATTAAGGCGGGTGCTAAAGAACAGATTACCCAAGTTACAGATGCTATTGCTTCCATCTCTACACTTCATAGCCAATGCGAAAATGGGGATACGATCAAAGAACAACTTAATGAGCACTCTACTTACGTCATTTCCTATGTGCAACAAGGTCTTCAAACTTCTAAGGACCTTACACTTGCCATTAATACACAACGTGACAAGCTTTATGAGCTTCGTATTAAGGTTAAAGATTTAGGAGAAAAATCTTCTCAGATTGCTTCTATACTTATCACTCTTCAAGCTATCTCCAGAAAAATCAACCTTCTAGCCTTTAATGCCTCTATAGAAGCTACCAGAGCTGGTCAACAAGGCAATGGGTTCTCCGTTATTGCACAAGAGATGCAACAATTAGCTGATACTGCCCTTAGCTTCACACAAAATATTCAAACCATCGTAGAGGATAATATTGCATCCGTTTCTTATGTTTCTAATAATATGAAGCAAGTTATCCTTGCTGAGCAAGCTACCGAAAATGTTTTAGGTGAAGTTCAAAAACAATTTGATTCCATTGAAGGTGCTACCACCTTAGTTGAGCAATCCATTAAAGCTGTTAATGATATCTTAACTTCCGTTAGCCTCACCAAAGACGTTATCCATGTAGACATGCAAACTATCTTTCATATTGCTGAAAAAATCATTAACCTCACTCATTCTAGTGAAGACTATGGTAATATTGAATTTGCTACCCTGCAAGAACTTCTTTCAACCTCTGAAAGCTTAACTCAAAGCTCGCAGTATTTGGAAGAGCAAATTGGTCAGTATACTGTATAGGTAAACTCACTAAATATTATCTATGCTCATTATGCACTTAATGTAGCAGCTAGCTGCTCTATGATGAGGATGGATTGGATTTAATATTTGAGCAACAAAAAAGCACTCACCAAGTTGATGTTATACATACTTGGTGAGTGCTTTTTCGCTCCAGACTCCTGAAATGAACTTTCATGGCTGCTTAAGTAAACCTTATTCGAGGCATAAAATGGCTCCTCAGCACTTCTATGATTTAGAATAGTGCCTACTAAGAGCAACTATGAAAGCCAAGCCAATGAGTGAGGAGCTCCTTAAAGTCTTGGCCGGTGCACCCTATACTAGGAAGCTCAGACCTTAAGACTCTGGCTTAAAACTTTATTTGGTAATACTAAATGTAAAAACGTTTTGACAACTTATAAATGGCGCTCCCTGTCAGCGCACCAGTGAATATTTTCCTTAGAGCCAGAGGTACCTGTAACGACAGATTGAGACGTGGTCAACCCGGTCAGTTCCTCAAGTTAATGCTGCGGTGATTATGCCGTGGAAGTTGTTTGATTTATTTTTACACTTCTATATATGTGGGCTGCAAGTAGACTCCCTAGTAAAAGTTAATATTTTTTCTATATATGTAATAAAATCTATAGGAAAATCATGTCCCAAATGTGCTACCTTCTCATATATATAATCTATTTGAGTTTGCTCCAGTGCTTTAACAAGTGCCTCAGTCTCACTTAAGCAATCTACGTCGTCTTCTCCGCAAACAATATAGACTTTTGTTTCTTTTAATCTGCCTAAGAGAGGTAACCATTGTTTTATTTCAGGCAGCCATGGTGCTATTAGTATCAGTCCTTTAATTTTTACTTTGCTATGTAAAGCAAAATACAAGCTTACTCTTGCTCCTGAAGAGAAGCCTCCTAAAATGACATTCTCTTGTTGCACTTTAAAATTTTCTACTATGGTAGTATAATGGCTCCCCAGTTCTTTATAACCTTTCTCTATATCATTCCAATAATAGCCTCCATCAAATTTGATTTCTGAAGACTGTGGCAAGGCTAAAAGATAGCCTTTCTCTTTGAAATTCTTCCAATAGTACTCCGCTATAGCCATGTTTTCTTCATTACCATGCAACCCTATTACAAGGGGATACGCCTTTCGCTGATGGCTTGGTTCAACCAGCTTCAGCTGAGGTAAGCTTTGCTTTACTGCTAGTTCTTCTCTCTTCTTGCATATGTCACAAAGCTGATCGAATAGTTCATAACTTCTTAGGGCATCTAGGTCTTCGTCCCCTTGCAAGTAGCTATAACTATACCAATGACCTTTCTCTAATATAGCTTCTTTCATAAGTTTGATTGCTTCTTCATATAAACCTGCTTTACTAGCTATGGCATATCTAAAATTATAAATTTGAGCCATATTACCTTGCACTTCTTTATAGTTTTCCGTAAGGAAGCTATAAGCTTCCAGATATTTTCCCTCACAATATAAGGTAATCGTTTCATTTAATAATTGTGTATAAGTCATTTTCCCTCCATTTTATTTCGGGCATAAAAAACAGCCCTCAAGTAGATGTGACTACTCAGGACCTTTTGAGGTACTTATACAGCATATCTCTACCCCATTACAAGATACAAGTATACCTATTTGATGTAGTCACAGATGAAATATAAAATTCGTTTAAACTTATTATTTTTATCATACTTCCTCACAAAGGTAAACTACTACTCTAAAATTTCAAGTTTTTATTCATGTTTTTTCATATATAGCTTTTTAAAAAGCTTGTTAAAAACCTTTTTTAAAAATCCACAAGGCTCTTTTTAGATTAGAGATCTACTGATGAAAGGCCTTGTAGTTCAAGCTTTGTGTGAATTATATTTCTTAGTTGTATTTAACCCTGCTCTCTACTGCTTTTACCCATGCATGTTTTGGATCATCTTTATACATCACTTAAATATCAAAACCTTGACTTGGGTTGGCACGAATATGATTTCACCTATTAAATAAAAAGAGATTGCTTTTACTTTTAAGCAACCTCTCTTATTACCTATTTTTTATTACATTAGTGGTGCAAACAAACGTAAAATGGAACGCATTAATCTAGTCCATATGCTAACGTTTTTACAATCCTCAAGTGTAATAGGTGTACAAATCTCTAACATCTTTAAATAATCATCTTTAACTTCAAAAACAGTTTTATTTTGATAAACCATAGTAGCACACTCAAAGTGTAAATATAAGCTTCTATAATCAAAATTAATACTACCCACTATAGCCACTTCATCATCTGAAACCACTGTTTTAGAATGAATAAAACCAGGTGTATATTCGTAGATTTTAATACCAGCTTCAATAAGTTGTTTATAATAAGCTCTTGTTACAATGTGCACATACCACTTATCTTCTTTATGCGGTGTTACAATTCTTATATCCACTCCACTTTTAGCAGCCAAACTTAAGGCTGTGACCATTTCATTATCTACAATTAAATACGGTGTACTGATATACACGTAATCCTTTGACTTATGTAGTAAATTCAGGTACACATTTTCACCTACTGTTTCACGGTCTAATGGACTATCACCATAGGGTTGCACATAACCATCAGATTCAAATGGCTCTGGGTGGTAGGTATGAGGCTTGAACATTTCATAATCATCATATTTATTGGTACTGAAATTCCATGTCTGCAAAAACATCATTGTAAGATTCCATACTGCATCTCCCTTGAGCATAATGGCTGCATCTTTCCAGTGACCAAATCTATCAATGGCATTGATATATTCATCTGCTAGATTAATACCTCCCATATATCCAATGTATCCATCAATAACCGTTATTTTTCTATGGTCTCGATTATTAAGAATAACATTAAGTACAGGCGCAAGAGGATTAAAGACAACACACTGAATGCCTTTCTTCCTTATTTTTTCCTCATACTTATAAGGTAAGGTTTGTAAGGAACCTATGTCATCATAAAGTATTCTAACATCAACACCTGCTTTTGCCTTTCTTTCTAGGATTTCTAGAACGGTATCCCACATCTTCCCTTCATGAATGATAAAGTACTCCATAAAAATAAAATGTTCTGCCTTCTCTAGTTCCTCTATAAGGCTATCAAAAAAACGTTCTCCGGGACTTAAGTATTTAGTAGTTGTATTTTGATGCACCGGGAAAAGTGCATAGTCTTTAATATACTTTGTTTGATTAGCAATTTGCTTATCTTTTCTCTCTAATTCCTCAATAATCTTAGGATCTTGCTTAAGCTGAGGCGCAGTACGATAGTAAATCACTTCTAAACGTTTCGTTAGCTTTTTACCCAATCTATTATTGCCAGCTAAAATATAAAAGAACCCACCAAACATAGGAAATAACATAATAGGAATGGCCCAAGCTAATTTATAAGATGGATTATCCTGTTTACTTACTAAATGAACTACTGCAACTGTACTAATCAATATCGAAATAGCATAGAAGTAAATAAAATAGTTACTTAATTTCCAAATAACCCCTATGATTAAAGCAAGCTGAAAAAGAATTAACAGCCCTACAATAACCATTCGACTAAAAATAAAATTTAATACTCTTCTCATCAAGCCTTTCTCCCACTCTTTAATCAAAAATAAATCTTATGGCCTTATCAATCCAATCACTAGATATATGAGTTTCTCCGTATTGCATTTCTCCTTGTACTAAGTGGTTGCCTAAAGATAGACCGTGGCCACCTCTTCTATACACATGTAATTCCACTGGAACCTGTTCCTTAACTAATGCACTAGCAAAGAGTAAAGCGTTTTGAACAGGTACTGTCTCATCTTCATAAGTATGCCATATAAAACTTGGAGGCACATCTTTTGTAACTTGATTTTCTAATGATGCAAGCTCTAGCAGCTCTGCTTCTTTATTATTCCCTAATAAGTTGTCCATAGAACCTTGGTGAGTAAATTCTCCACTTGTAATTACTGGATAAGATAAGATAAGTTTATTAGGCTTTACTTTTTCACGATCAGTTCCAATATAGGATTCTAGAAAAGACTTATTCCAAAATGTACCTACGCTTGCACATAGATGTCCTCCAGCTGAAAAACCACATACAGCAATTTGATCTTTATCGATTTTCCATTCTTCTGCATGCTCTCTAATATAACCAATAGCCGTTAAAGCTTCACATAAAGCTTGTGGAAAACGTGCTGGTGCTGGGCTATAGTGTAAAACAAAAGCACATACGCCTTCTGTTAAAAATTTAAGTGCTATAGGTTCGCCCTCCCTTTCAGAGGTATATTCATAGCCACCTCCAGGCAGTATCAAGACCGCTGGGCGAATACGATATATTCCTTGTGCTTCATGCGTATCTGGAATATATGCTAATAGTCTTGCCGTATTTTCTGAAGCCCCTTCAGTTTTTATAGTAATATTTTTCTCAAAGTGTTTCATTTATCCACCTCTACTCATATAGTATTTATCGTTTCATTATAAAATATTTTGTCTTTATTTTATATTATCATTTTTACATAAAAATCTTATGTGCTCTTATCTGATTTGGAGGAATCTTTTTTACACTTTTCTATATCATTCAGTGTCTGATTATAACAATCACGTACTAAGTCTATTGCTGTTAGGAAAATGCAACCATTACCTACTTCCGCCGGTGTATAACCAAAATTAATTGTTCTTTTAATAAGTTGGGCATACATTTCACTTTCAGTTAGTTTCCTACCAAATTCTTTCTTACAATAGTTCATTAAAAGCGCTAGCGCCCCTGTTACATGAGGTACAGCCATGGAAGTACCAGACATCTTGGCATAAGTTCCATCTAGATAAGTAGACAAAATGCCTACTCCTGGTGCCACCAGATCCAAATGGCGCTCTCTCTTCATTTGTTTATTAAGGTTTCCATAATCTACAGAACCCACAGAAATACACTCATCATAATCTGCAGGATAAGATATCATAGGTAGACCATCCGCATTTTCGTTTGCTGCCGCACATACAACTAAAATATTATGTCTAATTGCTTCTCTAATAGCTTCATGAAGCATTTCATTATCTGCTTCTCCTCCTAGCGATAAAGAAATAATATCCACCTTAATCTTTATAGAATAATAAATTGCATTAATAATTGAGCTGTATCGAGCTATCCCTTTTTTATTACTGGCTTTTAAAATAATTAAACTAGCTTCTGGCGCCACTCCGACCACACCTGTCCCATTCATACTAGCAGCAATTGTGCCACATACGTGGGTACCATGACCATTATAATCCTTATATATATTTGCATTTCCTTCATCCTCCTCTGTAAAATTTCTTCCACCAATAATCCTATCCTTTAACTCTATATGTTCTGTATCACACCCCGTGTCTATAACAGCAATAGTAACTCCTCGTCCTTTTTCTCCCTGTTCCCATAGCTTTGAGGCCCCTATCAAATCTACTCCTTTAGGTAATTTATATACTTCTTTTTGAACTTCTATCAACTGATAATTAGCGAGTTTCATTGTAGAATCTGACATTTAAATGTACCTCCTTCCCTATCTATATTATATTATGAAGCTTATTTATGGTTTGTACCTTAAAAAGAGTTTAGAAATAGTAGTTTTACTTTTTCGAATATTTTTCATTGAAATAGTTTAGTTTTTAATATATAATGAATAAATATTATATATTTTAAATTTTTATTCATAAGGAGGATGCTATGGATACTCAAAAGTTTAATGTTTATGTGGATGGGCAAGCTGGTACAACTGGCCTTAAGATAAATGAACGTTTAAAACTTCACCCCTATATTAATATTCTTAAGATTGATGAAGATAAAAGAAAAGACCCAGCTGCTCGTAAAGAAATGATTAACGCTGCTGATATCGTTTTTCTATGCCTTCCTGATGCTGCTTCTATAGAAGCAGTCTCAATGATTGACCCTGCTAACACACGCACTAAAGTCATTGATGCTAGTACAGCTCACCGTACTCATCCAGAATGGACCTACGGTATTCCTGAATTAAGCGCCCAGGCAAGAGAAGCAATTAGTCATTCTACACGTACTACTGTGGCTGGCTGCTATGCGAGTGCTTTTATCTTACCTCTATATCCACTAGTGCAATCTGGCATCATTCCTGCAGATTATCCCATCTCTTCTCATGGTATATCTGGCTATAGTGGTGCTGGCAAGTCAGCTATATTAGAATATACTGACCCTCACAGAGATGAGCTTTACCCTACCTATGGTACACCTAGACATTATGCTTTAGGACTTCATCATAAACATGTACCAGAAATGCAGCAAAAAGTAGGATTAACCTATCCACCTATTTTCTCACCTATTATTGCTGATTACTATCAAGGGTTAGCTGTAGCTACTCAAATTCATACAAGACTACTAGGTAAAAAAGTGACTCCACTTGATGTACATACTTACTTGGCTAAGCACTATGAAGGCCAAAATTTTGTAAAGGTAATGCCTTTTAACCCTTCACAATGTTTAGATGAAAATTTCTATAATCCAGTTGCATGTAACGGCACAAATAATGCGGAAATCTTTGTTTTCGGTAATGATGAGCAAATCTTGCTCCTTACGCGTTTAGACAACCTCGGTAAAGGTGCTTCTGGCGCTGCTGTTCAAAACATGAATATTATGCTTGGTTTAGATGAAACGATATCACTCATCTAATACTATGGGGACAGGTCTTAAAAGCAATTTTTAAGACCTGTCCCCATAGTTAATTATCTCGTCATATTTAGTTATTTGAAGAACCGTCCCCATTTGTTTGTCCCTTTTTATTCTTAAGAACCGTCCCCATAGTAAAATCATATAAGTTTGATTATCTGGGCTGTCATTGGAGTTAAAGTAATGGTTGAAGCTAGTTTAACTTCCTTATCTGTGAAAAGGTCTATTCCTTTTAATGATTTTGGCAATCTTACTTGCTCATGGTCATCACTATTATTTAAAAGAACTAGAATGCTCTCTGAGCCTGTATTTCTTGTAAAACCTAGACAGTTATTTTCACAAAGGATAGTTTTATAATCTCCTGTCTGAAGTGCTGCATGTGTTTTTCTAAGTCTAATCATTTGTTTGTAAAAGCTTAGAAGCTCTTGATCTTGCTTCTTAGGATCCCACTCCATACACTTTCTACATTCTGGATCATCTCCGCCATTTAAACCAATTTCATCTCCGTAGTAAATATAGGGTACGCCAATGTAAGTAAATTGAAAGGCAAGCATAAGAAGCATACGTTTTTTATTATCACTTGCTTCTGTTAAAAATCGTTTTGTATCGTGACTATCACAAAGGTTCCAGAGTTGCCTTGTAATACTCTCCATATAAATCGCTCTATTTTCTGCCAGAACATGATCAAAGCGTTCTACACTAATACTTCTTCTAGCAAAGAAATCTGTTACTGCCCATTTGAAAGGATAATTCATGATACCGTCTAGCTGATCTCCCTTTAGAAAAGAAGCTGCTTCATGCATAATTTCGCCTATGACAATGGCATCCTTTTTAACGGATTTAACTACCTTTCTAAATGCTTTCCAAAACTCATGATCTACTTCATCACAAACATCTAATCTCCAACCATCTATATCCACTTCTTCTATCCAGTATTTAGCTACTTTCAATAGGTAAGCTTCTACTTCAGGATTATGTATTTGAAACTTAGGCATTTTTTTATGGCAAGCTCCAAAGGTGTAATAATTAACTTTTTCTTGATCAATAGGTAAGTTATCTATATGGTACCAGTCTTTGTAAGGTGAATCCTCTCCCTTTTCTATAACGTCTTTAAATGCAAAGAAGTCATCTCCAGAATGATTAAACACTGCATCAAAAACAATTTTCATACCACGCTCATGGCACTTTCTCACAAGCTCTTTAGCAATTTCTACATCCCCAAACTGAGGATCAATCTTATAATAATCTTTAGTATTGTACTTATGATTTGAATTAGATTCAAAGATAGGCGTTAAATATAAGAGATTAACCCCTAAATCCTCTAGATAATCCAAATGATTGATAATGCCTCTTAAATCTCCACCAAACATAGTTCTAAGTCCAACCTTGCTGCCCCAAGGTAAGGTATTTTCCGGATTAATTGTTTCATCTCCGTTATCAAAGCGATCTACAAAGATTTGATACACAACAGCTTGTTGCAACCATTCTTCCTCCTTATATAAGTCCCCTTCACAAATATAGGCATACTGAAATGGTGTTAAGTATTCAAAAGAGCTGACCTCTTCTTGACCACGCTCATCTAAGAAGACTATTTTCTCTTGTGTATCTATAAGCTCAAAGAAATATTTATATCTATTTCTAAAGCAAGAGATGTCTACATTCCAAAAATCAAAGAGTTCTGTACTTGTATAAAGTTCTAGAGGTTTCTTTTTAAATTCACCATTATCATCGTAACGGTCTCTAAAGTATACATTACACGCTTTTAAGTCGCCTCTAGCTGCTCTTAAACGAAGTGCTAAAGTATCTTTATTTTTGCCATAGGCATAAGGTATATCTGTTGTATGGTAAATAGCATATTTATTCATTTCTTTTCCCCCGATTGGTTTGAATTTGATTTGATTATAACAAAGTAACCTTTGTATTTTTGTTTATAATTTATATAATTTGTTTCTTTTTCATTTAACTTAAAAGATGTATACTAAAAATAACTTATATTGAAATAGCGATTGGTTTAATAAAATTAACTTTATGAAAAAGAACATACCAAGTAAAGGACGAGAATTATGCGAGAAATATTTGTTTCTGACGACTATTTTTTTAATCTAGAGGTTTCTCTTATTATGGAGACAAGAGATAAAGAGAAATTGTTAAAGCTAGTCAAACAAAAGCATAGCTGGGAAATCCAAGACAACTTATCTGCTTCGACTAAACGTAACGACCTACTCATATGGAATGTCTTGTACACTCAGGAAATCATTAAAAATGGTGTATCCAAACAATATCTTCATCCTGTTTATAATAAGTACTATAAGTCTATTCAACTACTTTCCTCTCTAGCTGAGCTTCAAGATATCGAGTGTAAAATGATTCATTCCTACTTTGATATTCTCACTCACTCTTTAGAAGCTGCTGGACATACCATGGTTAATAAAATGATTAGTTATCTCTATCTACATATTGAAGACAAAATTATCTTATCCGATATGGCTGCTGCCGTTAATCTTTCTATAGGCTATATGTGCCAGTGTTTTAAAGAGGCTTTGGGCATGTCTATCATGAATTATAATAAAAAGATTAAAATAGAACGCGCACAGGTTTTACTAACAGGTACAGACTATAGTATTTTAGAAATTGCTACTTTATTAGGTTTTTGTGACCAAAGTAACTTCTGCAAGGCTTTCAAACAAATTACTGGAATGTCCCCTTCTAAGTATCGCTCCTTAGACTGCAAATAACCTATAGGCTTATTTTAGACGTTTCGTAAAAATAATAGGCATAGCCTTTAAATGTTTATACATTAATGGCTATGCCTATTATTTGTTTGCTAATTTTTATTTATTTTAGTGTTTTATAGACTACCTTATTTAGTTTATTCTCATATCATCTTGACTTCGCCAATTAAGCATACTCCAATAATACACTATTTGTGTTTCATTTTATTCTCAAGATTTCCTATGCCTTGCATTGTTTTATCAATAGCTTTTTCAGCACCTTTTTTCATAGCTTTTACGCCTGCAGTTGCTTTTTGGCTAAGATATTCACTTCCTGCAATGGCTTTGTGTCCTAAGTCTTCAATGCTACCTAACGCTTTGTGACCTAGATCCTCAGCATCATCCATTACATGATGAGCCATGTTTTGTACATCTTGTTTGTATTTTTCGAATGTATCTTTTTTATCTTGCATCAAAATCACCTCTTGTAGGTATTATTTGCTACTTATGATTTTGTATACATATAATTTTAATAAAACTAATCATTCGCTTTTTAAACGCCTTTATTTTAAGAACCGTCCCTACTTGCTACCCATTAAGAACCGTCCCCAAATAAAATGCTGCTATAAGTTGTAAAAGAAGAATGGCTGGCATGCCGTATTTAAAATACCAATGCTTTGTTTTATGTCTGAATTTCTTCATGCCAGCTATACTGCCGATACTTCCTCCTAGAATAGCTACTGTAAATAAAGCTTTTTCTGAAATGCGATATTCTCCTTTTTTTGCTTTTTGTTTATCTGACCACATCGTTACATAGCCTAAAATATTCACTAATAGGAGATATCCTAGTAAAATTAATATGTTATTCATGACTTTTCCTCTCTTGTCTTTTAGTTGTACTGCTTTATCTTGATTTGTAATTTAAATAACTCTTCTTTCTACTAATATAAGTTTAGTTAGAATTATCCCCTTTTGTCAACTAAGCTATTTTTGCACGGCAAAAGTCTCTTTATTTTAGAATAAGATCTTCTAAAATAAAGAGACTTCACATAGATTACTAATTTAAATGTTACTACTCCTATATGTTTAAGAGACTCTTTATGATTTACCCTGTCGAAAAGTAAAAGTATTATAAAGATTTTTTCTCCATAAACCCAAATAGCTGTTCTCTTGTTGGTAGACCTTCATTGTCTCCCTTATGCATAACTTGAAGTGCACCAATAGCATTAGCTCTGTCTGCACATTCGCGTACATCTTTATTTTCTAAAAGCCCACTGATGAAACCAACAGCAAAACCATCTCCTGCGCCTACTGTATCGATTACTTTTTCAACGTGGTAACCATCTATGTATGCTTCCTCTGTTTGAGTCTTTACGTATGCACCTTTTGGTCCCATCTTAATAACTACATTTTTTACACCATGGCTTAAATAGAAATCTGCAATATCTTTTTCATGATCAAAGCCAGTTAAGATTTTCCCTTCTGAAATACCAGGAAGTACTGTATCACATCTAAATGCAATTTTATTAATAGTAGCTACCATGTCAGTTGAATCTTTCCATAAGCTTGGTCTTAAGTTTGGATCAAATGAAGTTGTTAAACCATTATTTTTTGCTTTCTCTATAAGGTAAAGTAGTGTGGCTCTTGAAATATCTGAAATAGCTGGGAAAATACCTGTTAAATGGAAGTGATTGAAACCACACATATCAATTTCATCTACATCATCCACTTTTAAATTAGAAGCCGCAGAACCATTACGATAGTAAGCTACATCTGGATCTCCAACTGAAGTTTTCCCTTTAAGTTGGAATGCTGTTGGGTAATGATCGTCAAAACAGATAAAACTTGTATCAATGCCTTCACCTTTTAAGAAATCAATTAAGTATTTGCCGAATGGGTCCCTCCCTAATTTAGTAATGTAACATACTTCATGTTCAAGTCTTTTTAGACCTATGGCTACATTCATTTCAGCTCCTGCTGCTGATCTTGTAAAACTTGTTACTGTATCTAAAGTGCCTTCTGTTTCTGCAATAAATAATGCCATAGGTTCCCCTACTAAAATTACTTTTGACATTTTACGTCCTCCTATTTTTTTATATTGGTAATAGTTTATAGTCCACTAGCTTTTATATTTAGGTACGATGATGTCTACTCCTTAAATATCTTCCAAACATGTTTGTTACTATAAAAATTATTCCATTCGCCCACGATTTTGTTTCATTTAATGTAACATTGTCTATTAATTGTCAAAAAAAATACGACTAAAGCCACATTTCATTTTTCTGTGTGTTTTAATCGTCTTTCATAATTAGGGTGCATAATAAGGGTATGCACCCTAATTCTTTAGGAGTGTCTCTATATGGTACTGTTAGTATAGAGACCTTAGTGCATTGCACTAAGATAAGGGGTAATATGTTTCGCTAATAACTTATCTTTGAACACGTCCAGAACCGTCTCCACCAGCAAGAGATTGAACTTCTGCTACTGATACGCGATTGAAGTCGCCTTCGATTGTGTGTTTTAAACATGAAGCTGCAACTGCAAATTCGATTGCTGCTTGTGGTTCATAGTTGTTAACTAATGAGTAGATGAGACCACCGCCAAATGAATCTCCTCCACCTACACGGTCAACAATACGTACAGCATATTTTTTAGAGAAGAAGTAATCTTCGCCATTGTATAACATTGCTGCCCAATTGTTATCACTAGCTGAGATTGACTCTCTAAGAGTAATTGCTACATATTCAAATCCAAATCTATCTTTAAGTTGTTTAGCTACATCTTTATAACCATCATGGTTAACTTCACCTTTTGTTACGTCAGTGTTTGCTGCGTGAATACCGAATACGTCTGCTGCATCTTCTTCGTTAGCAATACATACATCTACATATTCCATAAGTCCAGCCATTACTTGACCAGCTTTTTCTCTAGTCCATAGTTTTTTTCTGTAGTTAAGGTCACAGCTTACTTTGATGCCTTTAGCTTTAGCTGCTTTACATGCTTCTAAACAGATAGCTGCTGCATTGTCACCTAATGCTGGTGTGATACCTGTAAAGTGGAACCATGTCGCACCTTCAAAGATTTCATCCCAGTTGAAATCAGCTGTTGTTGCTTCCATAATTGCAGAGTGATTTCTGTCATAAATTACTTTTGAAGGTCTTTGAGAAGCACCTTTTTCTAAGAAGTAAATACCGATTCTTTCTCCACCACGAGCGATATATTTTGTTTCTACACCGTATCTACGAAGGTCATTGATAGCTGCTTGACCGATTTCGTGTGCTGGTAATTTTGTAACGAATTCTGCATCTACACCATAGTTAGCAAGAGAAACTGCTACGTTAGCTTCTCCACCGCCGTATGTAGCTTGGAATTGATCTACTTGATTAAATCTTAAATATCCGTTTGGTGCAAGTCTTAACATAATTTCGCCGAAAGTTACTACTTTATTGTTCATGGTTCATTCTCCTATTTTATTGAATTAAAATTTATTGATTAAGTTTACTCATACTATAGCCGCTTCTCCTTAGAGTCCAATAGCTAAGAATCACTTTTTATAGTACTAGTACTTTATCTAGTCTTAGTTGTCATTGTTAGTGAGTTAATTAACAGTGTTTAGATAAGTTAAAAGACTCTTTGTTGTTAGTCACGTCTTTTATAATTTGTGTTTTAATTAAGTGTTTTAATTAAGCATTTTAAATTGCTTGTTTATGTTTTAGAAAGCTATTATTTTTGTAATAAATGAATAGCAAATCCACCGATTTCTTCTTCTAAGTAAATAGCTGCAAGTTTATCTTTTGCGTTATATTTAGCTGACTCTTCATTGATTTTAACACCTTTTGCTTTAAGGTAAGCTACTGCTCTTTCAATGTAGTTTGTTTTATATGCAATATGACCTTTTGCGCCAAGGTATGGTGATTTCATAACTTCAATACCTTTACCAGCAAAGATTGAGCTATTACCTTCTTTGATTGATGTATTGAATAAACCATCGAAACCAGCTGCGATTTCTGAAGCTGCTGCTTCTGATTCTGCATTGATACCAACGTGTGCAAGCTCAAAGCCTAACATTTGTGTTACAGCTTCTCTTGTCATTTCTGTGATTTTATCAAATTCACCTGCTGCTACTAAGCTTGGATCTACCATCCAGCTACCACCACAAGCGATGATTCTATCAAATGATAAGTAATCATTAAGATTTTTAGCATTGATTCCACCAGTAGGCATGAATTTCATGTTTGTGTATGGACCAGCCATTGATTTAATAAGTTTAATACCACCAACTGCTTCAGCTGGGAAGATTTTTACAACATTAAGACCAAGCTCGATAGCTTGCTCGATATCTGAAGGATTAGCACAACCTGGTGTAACAGGGATACCTTTATCTACACAGTATTTCACTACTTTTGGATTAAGTCCTGGACTTACGATAAATTTAGCACCAGCTTCTACTGCTTCATCAACTTGCTCAGTTGTAAGAACTGTACCTGCTCCAATTAACATTTCTGGGAAATCTTTTGCCATAATGCTAATAGCTTCTTTTGCACATGCTGTTCTGAATGTTACTTCAGCAACTGGAAGACCTCCATCACATAATGCTTTCGCAAGTGGTTTTGCTTCTTCAATTTTATTAATTACTACTACTGGCACAATACCATATGCACCAATTTGTTCAAGAACGTTACTCATTACCCCTGCCTCCTTGTAGACTCCTAAATTATTTTGTTCAATTAAGTTAAATCTAACTATTTTGATTATAATCAAATTATATATTATTATTTTTTATATGTATAGTTATTTTAACACTTTTTTTAAGACGTATGTTGGCGATTTATATAAACTTTGATATAAATTGCTACGTATTCGTCACGATTCTAATATTTTATTTTATATTTCTTACTTATTTTTATTTATTTTAAAAATCATCCTTAATAATTTGCTTATTATTCTTTATTTAATGTATTATTATTTTTAGACAAAATCATACTTTTTTATTTATTTGTGCACCAATTATGCTATACTTATGGTTATAAATCATACTATAGGGGGTAACTATGCAAACCATTTATGATAATATTGAGATGTTTACAAGTATCTTAGATTTATTAGAAAATCATCTTGGTACTAGCTGTGAGATCGTACTTCATGACAATACTAAAGAATATGAACATAGCATAGTAGATATTCGTAATGGCTATATCACAGGCCGCAAGATTGGTGATTGTGGTGGTAACTGGGGCTTAGAGGTACTGAGCAAGATGACCTCTGATACACACATCTATAATAAAATAGTACATATGAGAAATGGTAAAATTATTCGTGGCTCCTCTATGTTTATACAAGATGATGCTGGAACAAATATTGGTGCCATTTGTATCAACATGGATATTACAGATACACTTAAATGTGAAGAATACCTTAAACAGTTCAATAGATATTCTACACCATCACCTTCTTCCAATGAGCTTTTCACCACAGATGTTAATCAGCTCATGGACAATCTTCTTACCCAATGTGAAAACATGTTTGAAAAGTCAATGAATCATCTTAATAAAGATGAGAAAATGCAAATTATTCGCTTCTTAGATAGTAAGGGAGCCTTCCTTATTACTAAATCTGGGGATCGTGTTTGTGAATTCTTAAACATCTCTAAATTTACCCTATATAACTACTTAGAGATCACAAGACAAGGTACGGAAAATGAGTAAAAAAACAAAAAAAGGAATAGCCCTAATAATATTATTAGTCTATTCCTTTTTTGTATAAGCAAATACATATAATGTTAGCATTCAGGTACAACACCTGATTCTTTGAGTCTTCTTAAGGCTAAGGTTTCTCTATAAACCCAAGGATTAATCTGTGTACCCTTTTGTGTGAGGATTGCCTCATTTTTTGCAATAACCTCATCTAATTCTATCCATCTTGGTTCAAATTCTTGTTCTTCTTCGTATTTGTCTAAATGTTGTTTTGTTTTATTAGTTTTTACATCACAAAAATAATAATAAGAAGTCATCTCGAATATCCCAGAAGTATCAAATTGATTAGGATTTCTTTGAACGATAATGCCCGCACGTTCTCCCATTCCTTCTATAATATATCCAGTTTCCTCGATTACTTCTCTGCGCAGGGCTTCTTCGTGGCTTTCTTGCCTTTTGATGCCCCCACCAGGAAATTTATAATCGCCTTTATTCGTGTGTACCATGAGTATCTTATTATCTTTTAAAACAATGGCTCTGACAGCCTGCCTTGTTGTTATTTTTATATTTCTATTTTTAATTTTTTGTATACCTAATATCTCATCAATGATCATAGACTCCTCCTTATCTCTTTTTGTCGTCTATTTCTTTATATTTAATATGCCTAACTGTTCAATGTTTTATCAATAAATATATATTCCTTATTTTGCTATGTACGACTAGCTTTGTTTATATTCCCGAATATTTTATTTTATATTATCACATTTCACAAAGGATTAATAGTTTATTGTTCATATTATTATACTCAAAAATAATTTTTATCATAAAATCATGATATTTTATTTCCTAGAGCATCAAAGAATACAAGAAAAGAAAGCCCTGTAACATTTTTTTCTGTACCGGGCTTTCTTATTATTTACTCTGTCTCTAATCTATGTCTCTTACAAATCCCTCTGCTATTTTTTATTTAACGAAACAGTATCTTTGATAGCAGGTATTTTTACTTCTACTTTAAACAAGTCCCCATCTATACTAATAGCCATTTGTCCTCCTTGCAGGTGCATAAGGCTTTGAGCTATAGCTAATCCCAAACCTGATCCTTCTGTGGTTCTAGAAGCATCCCCTCTTACAAAACGTTCTGTTAATTCCTGAGGATCAATATTAAGTGCTTCTTTTGAAATATTTTTAATAATAAATGTCCCATACTCCCCTTCGTTTAATACTTCAATATAAGCTCTTGTATGTGGCATTGCATATTTACTTACATTAGAAAGCAGATTTTCTACTACTCGCCACATATGCCTGCTATCACCTAACACCTTAGCTGGCTGAACCCCTCTTGTAATCAGTTGCAAGCCTTGTGCCTCTAATCTATCTGTATATTCTCCCAAAGCTTGAAGTACAAGTTCATCTAGCATAAAAGGTTCTAATTTAGCTTCTACATTTCCAGTCACTGCCTTAGAGGCATCTACCAAATCCTCTACCAGCTGTTTTAATCTATTACTTCTTTCATCTAAAACACCTATATACTCCTTAGCCGTTTCGTTATTAATATCTTCTCCCTTTAATAAATCGATGTAGCTAATAATAGAGGTTAAAGGTGTTTTTAAGTCATGTGAGACATTAGTAATAAGCTCTGCTTTTAAGCGTTCACTTTTCACTGACTGAGCTACTGCTTTTTCAAGACCTGTCCCCATGGTATTAACTGTATCTGCTAACTCTACTAATACAGGAAGAGACTTTTCTAATTGAATCTTATAATCTAAATCACCATCTGCAATAGCCTTGGTTCCTTCAAGAATGCGTCTATAATCAAAAACGATCTTAGCTAATCCTAATAACAAAACGAGACTCCAAGCAATCATCAAAATAATGAGAATAGCAGCTGAGTCTAAAGCTAAAGAAGCAATGAAGATCAAGAGGAATACACCTGCGTTAATACCAACAAGTACAAATACAGCTACCATTAACATACGCTTAGTCATTAAGTATTCCTTTAAAAGCTTCGTTACCCTGATAATCCCTATATATTCCTTTATACTCTTGTTCTTAATATGCTTAATTAAACTACTTACTACAGCTAACCCCACTCCCACGTAAGTACTACTTAAAATAAATACCAATCCAGCTACTACTAAACTTTGAGGGACGGTTCTTGTTCCTACATAAGGAAGGCAACTAAATAGATCAAACGACCTATTAATGCCATCTATTAATATACAAAAAATAAGTGTACTTATTCCTAGTCCTATAAGCTGGAACTCAAATGGTATCTTGTCAAAGCCATTAATTCTAATACCTTCTTTTCTAGCGCTTCTTCCTACTGCTACAAACCAATAGATAATTAACAAAACACCTATTAATGCAGTAAAAGCAATCATTTGATAGGTAACTGACTTAAGCTGCTGAGCTTTTTCAAAATTTTGTTCGTAGGTATAAAATACATCTCCTGGTTCAAGTGGTTGTTTAAGGGCTACATAAACCTCATATTGGCCTTCATCCTCAAATCCTTCACCTCTATAATAATCATAGTGAGTTACTGAATGATCGCCGTATACCCCATATATATTCGTATCATAGTCATAATCTCCATATTTTCCATAACTCATCAAAGCGTTACTTCCATTATTAATATAATGACCATCACCCACTAAGTATACTTCTCTATGAGTTAAATCCTGGAGTATTTTCTCTTCACCAATAGAAGTATCCATATTAGTAATCACCACATTATCTTTTAGGCTTTTAGCATAAAAGTCCACATTAATATTACTTTTACCGGTAGCACTCTCTATACTCATTAGATAATCTTTTCGGTCTTTCATAATTTTTTGCTGAGCTTCTTCATCAGTTAGTGTACCACCATGAGCTTCTTTGTACTTCTGAATATCTTCTACCGTTATATTGCTTATAATCTCTGGCTTTCTGTAACGTACAATATAGTCTCTTACATAACCTGCCTTTTGAATAAAGGCTTCATTAAAATAATACGTATTATAAATACTATCTTGACTCGGTATTACTTGACTGTTAAAAAAACTAAACAGTGCCAAAAACCCTACTAAGAAAAATCCTAGAACAGCAATAGTCTTAAGCCAGCTACTATAAATTAATTTTTTCCACCAGGTATCCACTACCCCACACCACCTTTATATACTTTGGTTCTTTGGGATTAATCTCAATTTTTTCTCTTAGTCTACGGATATGAACCGCCACCGTATTCTCTGGTGCAAAAGGGGTATCGTGCCATACGTTTTCATAGATTTGGTGCATCGATAAGACCTGCCCCATATTAATCATGAGATATTGCAAAATTTTGTATTCTGTAGGGGTTAGGCGTACTAGCTCCCCATCTACATAAACCGTATTGGCACCTGTATCCATGCACAAGCCACCTGTCATTAAAAGCTGTGGTGTTTGCTGCATGGCTCCAAGTTTAGTATAACGCCTTAGCTGAGACCTTACCCTCGCTAGAAGCTCAAAGGTATTAAAGGGTTTTGTAATATAATCATCTGCCCCTAAATTAAGTCCTGCTATTTTATCCGTATCTTCACTTTTAGCCGATAAGATGATAATAGGAATATTTTTTTCCTGCCTTATTTTTAGCGTAGCTGATAAACCATCTAGCTGAGGCATCATAATATCCATTAATATAAGATGAACCTCTTGTTTTTCTATAGCCTCTAGAGCCTCTACGCCGTTGTAAGCTTTTAATGTGCGATAGCCTTCCTTCTGTAAATGAAGGACTATCGAGTTAACAATAAGCTTATCATCATCACAAACTAATACGGTATACGTCATACGCTTTTCCCACCTTCTATATATTCTTATGTTTATTATAACTGAGATTAGCCTCCTTTATAAATAGATTATAATAAAGTGATATTACAAAGGGCTAAATAGGTTTCTTACAATTTCTTAAGAATGTGCTTATAGGGTAAAAGATTCATTATTAAAGATGCGTTATTGAGGAAATGAGAGGAGATGACTACCTTCCGTCGCTCCTCTCATTTCTATCAACTATATGGCATCAATATGCTTCATCTAATAGTCCCTTTCTTGCGAAATTCTATATCATAGTATCTATACACATCTTAAGCTCAATTACTTAAGTGAACGCTACAATTTCACTTTGCTTAGTCATATGGGCAAATGCTATGTAAATTATTGTCTAGAAAAATAAAAGTACAATTATTTTAATGGAATATGGTCCGTTAAAGTAATTGTACTTTTTTATGCATGATTAAATAATATAATTGGGGGGACCAATTTATTATGTATGCATCCTATTTTCTTCTCTATCTTGTTTAAGTATTATTTTTCTACGGCTTTAAGCCATTCATTGTATTGTGTTTTTACTTCATCTTTTAAGTAAGAGCCATACCAGCTGTATTTATTTCTTCTTTCATAAGAAATGTCTTCCATGCTGTATTTTACAACACTATCTCTACCAGAGAATACTGGTTTAAAGGCACTATCAATTTCATAGAAACGTGCCCAGATAGTTGATTTTGGATCATCTACAAGTACACGATTTGAACCAAATTCAAGGCTATAGTCTGTGATAGTTGTCATTTTCTTGCCTTCGATTTTAACTTTATCAAGCCATGCCATACCTGCTTTAACTGCTTCAACTACTTCTTTGCTTGGATCTTCAAGTCTCATTAAGAATTGCATTACTCTTACACTTTCTTGTGTAGCAATAGATGGAATTTCATAAGCTCTACCGAAAGTAGGCTCAAGTGTTACTTCATCGTATTGAGAAGCCCATGCTGTTTTTACACCATCTACTTCAATTTGTAAATCTAAAATACATTGAATACCTTTATCAATACATTTTTGAACTTCTGGAATTTTATCAGCGTATTCTTTTGTTACAAATTCATATCCTGGATCTGCTTGTACTACATCAAGTAAGAGTTCAAGTACATTTGCCATAGCATTATCATTAATAGTGATATTCTTAAAGTAACCTGTAGCTACTGGGAAGTATTGTGCCCAACCACCATTATCATATTGACCATCTACTAAGTAATTAAGGCCTTTCATAAAGCTTTCTGCATATTTTTTATTGCCTGTAGCTGTATATACTTTAGCTAAGTATCTCATTTGAGTAATCGTTGCATCATTATCAATTGTAGATTTAAGAAGTGTAGCTGATTGGTCTTTAATTGACTGTGTCATATCTACAGCATCTACTACCTTCATCCAACCACCATTGCTGTTTTGGAAAGCAACAATATTATCTGCTACTTTTTTAGCTGTTGTGCTGCCATATTCGCTGTCCTTTTTATTAAGTAAAGCGCCGAATGTCCAGTCTCCACCTGTTTTAAGATCCTCTCCACCTTGTCTTGGTGTCATAATACAAGTAGCCACTAAACGACATCTTTTGCTATCCCAACTTACATTAGCATCTAAGCTTTCAAAAACGAATTTAACTGGTAAGTAAAGTGTCTTACCTCCATCTTCATTTGTTACAAGCTCTGGTGCGTAAGGTGCTTTTAATGTTTTATTATCAAGTTTAGCTTCTGTCTCTCCTACCTTCATGGTAAGTGTTGTATCATTAAGCTTCATTTTGATTTCGCCTGTTTTTTCATTATAACTATAAGTAGCAGCAAGTTTTTCAAATATATCTCTTAAAGGTGCCATCATTGTATCAGCACTTGATTTGCCATCTTTCATGATAGGTTTTAAAAGATACCCATAATCTAATTCATGGAATGCACCATTAACGGAAAAGTTTGGTTCTGTCTCAATAATAGCTACTGTTTTTACTAATAATTCTTTAAAACTAATGTTATCTGCATATAAAGGTGTTGTTACCGCTCCTGCTGTCATTGTCATTGCTAGCATAAGCATACAAGCTTTTCTTTTAAGTCCTAATTTCATAAGTTGTTCCTCCCATTTACTCGTGATACATTGATTATATATTAATATTATCTAAGCATCTGTACATTTTTTGATTATTTTAGTGCATTTTCTACATTTTTTGATATTGTCTACTTATCTTTCTTGAACTGCCTTTTTTATACTCTCCTAATCTTAGTAAAATAGCGTCATTACACTTAATAGTGTAATGACGCTATAATAGTCTTATCTTTTATTTTTTATATACTTCTTAAGTTTTCTATTAACAAGATCTAATAATTCTCCAATCATTAAAAACATAAACAAACCAGGGTATTTAAAGAATGCATAAATGAATATTCCGATCTGAGAAAACGTTAACACAAAAATAACAAATACCATTTTTCCCGAAACCTTTTCTGGATCTACATTCCCCACATACTCATCTAGCTCTTCATCATATTGAAAAGATATCAATCTTTCCAGAATAAAAAATACAAAAAATAATTCACTTCCTCTACCAAAGGTTACTATATACATCACATAAATAATGATATATGTCAGCATTATTATCTCTATGGGAAATCTATTTTCTGCTTCTTTCATTTGCTTCTCCTATTTCTATCCTACATTTATTTATTCTAAAAAATAATTATAAAACTTCTATATGTAATTTATATTAACATACTTATCCCGATTATTCACATTTTCTTCATCAACAAATTATCCACATTTTTCAACAACTTTTTTACGGCTATTTATTAATTTTATTTATACTTATCCACACTTTTATGTAATCTATCAACATTTTGTGAATAACTTTTTTGTTATTGGGGATTATAATTATTTTTTATTAAATTTTAATAGGAGTACTATAACCTAATTGTTATAGTACTCCTATTAATAGATTTTATTCTCCATTTTAATGCTTTTTATATCTCAAACTACAAATGAAAGCCGTAATAGGAGATACAATGACAAGGCCTAAACACCCTACTAAAGTATGCAATATCTCTGAAGCCATTGATTGTCCATTAAGAATACTTACCATAGGGGTACCTTGTGCCATATAAACCATCATTATTGTTATAAAACTTCCCATATAAGCTAATAACAGCGTGGTTGTTTGTGAACCCACTACAGAGCGTCCAATGTTTAAACCTGACAATAAAATCTCTTTTCTCGAAATAGTAGGTTTTTTATCCACTACTTCTTCTATAGCTGCCGAAATATCTACAGATAAATCCACTAGGGCCCCCGAGCAAGATAAATAAATAGCAGCTTGATAAATCTTAGTTAGGTCTAAGTGTTGATATCCTGAATATAATAAGGATTCTGACCACGGCATTACACCGCCATGGATTCTAAATAAGTTACCAAAAGCAATCGCCATTAAACAGGTCATTATAGAGGCAATACTCATGCCTAATATAGCGCAGTAGGCTTTCTCTGTAAAACCAGCTACTAATAATAATGTAATAACAGCCATAGTCACTCCTATAATGAGCCCTAGAACCATAGGATTATAACCATTTAATAAACCAGGCACTAATACCTTCCACATACATAAAAGGCTAACAACAAAAGAAATAATCGTTCTTACCCCAGTTTTGCCTGAAAATAAAATAAGGGCCCCCATAAATAAGAAAACTAATAACCACTCTAAATTCAAACGGTAATAATCTAATACATTAGCATCTAACACCTGACCATCTTCTGTTTTTTCTATAAGTGCTAGTGCTTTATCCCCTTTTACAAATAGTTTATCAACCTCTAATCTACCTGATAATAAGTTGGCTGCTTCGATCTGACTTCCTTTAAAGGTTCCCTCTAATACCTCTACAAGACATACTTGACTTCCTAATTTTAAAATCCCACTATTATAAATACCACTTTCATTGGTCTCTAAAATCTTTACCTTTACATGCTCTGCATTGGTATAAATTTGCTTTTCAAAACCGGTTGGTAACATTAATAAAATAATAATTACCACTATGCACACTAAGGAAAAAATGACTTCTTTATCTCTCATTTTCTGTAACAGCATTCTAATTTCCTCTTTCTAGCTAAAAATAGAGTGCCTTACTAAAATCGGTGTTCACCTCATTTCAGCAAGGCACTTATCATATGAAAGGTTTGCTACACTTGTGAATCTCTATTTTAATTCACAAAGAGCAACTAACTTATTGAAAATGTCTGTATTATCATAAGCACCACTAAAGAGTTCAGCACCTTCACCCATTGCATAAACTGGAACAGGTACACCTGTATGTGCGTAAGAGGTCCAACCAATACCTGCTTTATTATTTAAGATATGTGTGAGTGTCACAGTAAGTGGCTCATAGCCACCATATAAAATGCCTGTTTCTTGATTATTAGTACGCTCACTGCTATCTTTCATAGTTTGAGCAAAGGCATCTTTTAATTTGTTATATTCATACTCAGTTAACACTAATGCTGAATCCTTAGCTGATGCAGCATTACTTGGGCTCACCAAACCAAAGTGCTTTTTAATAAGAGGAAGTACGTCTTCGATTTTGGCCTTATCTGCTGTAGTTCCTTTTTTGTATTCTGCAAGTAATTCATCAAAAGCTACATAACTCATATCCTGATTAGCTAAGAGGTTAAATGCCGTATTATAGCCTGTTGTAGAATATCCAATGGTCATACCACCTGTTTCATGATCCCCTGTTACAATAATAAGTGTTTCCTCTGGATGCTTTTTAGCAAAATCAACTGCTACCCCAATAGCTTCATCTAATGCAATGACATCTTGAATATTAGATCTGGCATCATTAGCATGACCCGCCCAGTCAATCTTACCTCCTTCTACCATCATGAAGAAACCATCTTCATTATCTAAAACATCAATTCCTTTTTCAACAAAATCCTTTAATCTAATACTATCCTTACTAGCATCTAAGTCATAGCTCATAGCCTGTGAGTCTTGAAGCTCTGGATTAATAGCATATACTTTGCCTGACTCACTATTAAGTGAAAGAATTTCTTCCTTTGTATCTACAATGTTGTATCCTTTCTCTTTAATAATTTCAAATGCGCTTTTTTGATCACCATTTTTACCATTTGGCTGTACTAATGAACCACCCGCAAAATAGTCAAAATTACTATCTGCTAACTGAAGTGCGATATCATACATATCCTTTCTAGATACTGCATGTGCATAAAAAGCTGCTGGTGTTGCATGATCTATAGATACACTACTTACTATCCCTATTTTATATCCTTCTTTTTTAAGCTTTTCTGTAATACTTTCTGGTTTGGTTTGCTTATCTGCATTGTAACCAATTACACCACTATGTGTTTTAACACCGCTAGAAATAGCTGTTGCTGTAGAAGCTGAATCTGGTGCGAAAGATGTAGAGTCTTGGGTTGTAGCTGATCCACATACTGGAAACTGGGATACTGCTAGCTTGCCTAAGTTAATACCACCTTTTTCAGTTACACCTTTATAGATTTGCGCAGAATTAACTTGTACATAAGACATACCATCCCCAATAAAGTTAAATATGTATTTGGGTTTTTTGTAAGTTTGCTCTTTAGCACTTTGTACAATATTAGTCGTATTAGCTCTAGCTGGCACTGCAATCGTCCCCACTGCTGTGATACCTACAAGGGCTGTACATAAAATAGCTGCAAAAATCTTCTTTGAAAGTTTCATTCTTATTTCCCCTTTACTATTTGCTTTATTTCATGCGTTTAGTATAAAAGGGGGATATTAAATCGGAGTTTGTTCTTTATTAGATTTAAGTTAACTCCTTGTTAAATCCTTCTTCTTTTCTTTTTTTCCTTTTGAGTATACATCATACTGTCTACATACTTTAAAAATTCTTCTACACATTTATAATCACTATTGTAACTATCCATGCCATAACTAAACTTCAAGTCATAGACTTTACCGCTACTAACATTATAAGCTTTTACCCGTTCTTTAAATCTTTCCATGTATTTTATCATCTGTTTCTTATTTTGCTGCTCACTTAAAATAAGGAATTCATCCCCACCCATTCTAAAAATACGGTGCTTATAAGGAAAACTACCTCTTAGAATTTGAGAGAAACTTTTCAGAGCCTCATCACCTTCTTGATGCCCATATCGATCATTAATTATCTTAAAATCGTCCAGATCTATATTAATAGCTGTTAAAGTTAATTTTTGTTTCTTTGCTAATTTGGAAGTGTAGCTTAAATAACTTTGTTTATTTTCCATCATTGTAAGTGCATCATATTGAAGCCCATCTATAATGTTAAAAACATATGCACAAACTAATAAACCACCTACTGTACTCCATATCGTTAAATAATCTTCACAAACAACTTGAACTACCACAACCAAAGTGATGATAGTAAAATACATTAACCCCATGATGTACTTATAAGCCGTCAATCTTTTGTGATAGCGCCAGATAAGTAAAATGCCATAACCTAAATAAAATAGGGTAATTGTAGGAACTATCCAAAATAACTGACCTCTTATATAATCATTTTCCAAACTTACAGTTGCAATCCAGCCTGTCCTTATATTAATGAGGGTTAAAACAAAAAGGATAATAGCCGGTACGTAAATCCATCTATTACATTTTATTTTCGCTCGCAGGGCCTTTTGTAACCAACATTCAAAATATAACACCCCCAAAAGTAAAAATACTGGCACTATAATAAATCCTAATATATTAACTATTAGATGAAGTATCCTAAAAGTAGATAAATTCTTTGTATTAAAAATAACACTCCCTATCTCTAATAACATTATAAGTATATCAAGCCCTATTAAATACATAAACAATCTATTAATCAGCTCCGATTTATCTAGTCTAAAAAAAGCATGTGCAATAATAATGCCTAAAATAAGTGATACTACAATATTAGTTTGTACTTGCCAAAACATATCGTTATAACCCCTCCCTCTTATAGTCTATATTAACACACAATTATCTGAATTCTTAAAGATTATGTAAATTTTTTTCACTTTTATTATCTATTTATTATTCATATTGACAATACTTTTTTGATGCCCAATTATCTTTGTTTATTTTTTTGTTTGATATTTAACAATTACTTTTTGTTTCTTTAAAAAATTATGTGCTAAATCCCAACGTTTTACCTGTTTATATTTATCAATAGTTTATAATTTTACAACAATCAATAAATTGACAAAGCTACAATGTCATGTTAACATCACAATATATTCACAATACATTAACAAGTTTTATTATTTTTTGTGTTTTATATTGTTAAAAATATAACAATATATCTTCACTCACTATTATACAATCACATTAAAGGAGGCTATTAAAATGTCTGAAAACAAGAAAGTTAAAGAAGAAGCACCTGTAGTTGATGCTGTAAAAATGGTAGACGAATTAGTTCAAAAAGCGAAGGTTGCTCTTGATGAGTACATGAAACTCGATCAAGCACAAGTTGACGAAATTACTAAAGCTATGGCTCTTGCTGGTTTATCCGCTCAAATGAAACTTGCTAAGATGGCAGTTGAAGAAACAGGCCGTGGTATTTTTGAAGATAAAGTTACAAAGAATATCTTTGCAACAGAGTATATTTATCACAGTATTAAACATGAAAAAACTGTAGGTGTTATTGAAGATAACGAAGATGAAGGTTACATCGAAATTGCTGAACCAGTAGGTATCGTAGCTGGTGTTACACCAACCACAAACCCAACTTCTACAACAATGTTCAAAGCTATCACATGTGCTAAAACACGTAATCCAATTATCTTTGGTTTCCACCCAGCTGCTCAAAACTGTTCTCGTGAAGCTGCTATCATCGTAAGAGATGCTGCTATCAAAGCTGGAGCACCTGAAAACTGTGTTCAATGGATTGATGTACCATCTATCGAAGCTACAAATGCTCTTATGAATCATCCTGATGTAGCAACTGTACTTGCAACTGGTGGTTCTGCAATGGTTAAAGCTGCTTATTCTACTGGTAAACCAGCTCTTGGTGTTGGTCCTGGTAACGTACCTGCTTTCATTGAAAAAACAGCTAATCTTGAACAATCACTTACAGACCTTATCCTTTCTAAATCATTTGATAATGGTATGATTTGTGCATCTGAACAAGCTGCTATCATTGAAGCTCCAGTTTATGATCAAGCTGTTGCTTTCATGAAAAAACAAGGCTGCTACTTTGCTACTAAAGAAGAAATTAAAAAACTTGAACCAGTTGTTATCGACCCAGTTCGTATGATGGCAGGTCCAGCTATCGTTGGTAAATATCCATATGAAATTGCAGCTCTTGCTGGTATTACTATTCCAAAAGAAACTAAAGTAATCTGCTGTGAAATTGATGGTGTTGGTGAAGCTTACCCACTTTCAAGAGAAAAACTTTCTCCAGTACTTGCTGTTGTTAAAGCAAAAGACGTTGAAGATGGTATCGTAAAAGCTGAAACAATGGTTGAACTCGGTGGTCTTGGACATACAGCAGTTATCCATACAACAAATAATGACCTTATTGATGAATATGGTAAACGTCTTAAAGCTTGCCGTATCATTGTAAACTCTCCATCAGCATTCGGTGGTATCGGTGATGTTTACAACTCACTTATGCCTTCACTTACACTTGGCTGTGGTTCTTACGGACATAACTCTACATCATCAAACGTTACAGCTCAAAACTTAATCAATAAGAAAAGGGTGGCTAAGAGACGCGTGAATATGCAATGGTTTAAAATTCCAGAAAAAATCTACTTCGAAGCAGGTTCAGTACAATATTTAGCAAAAATGCCAGACATCTCTCGTGCAATGATCGTAGCTGACCCAATGATGGTTAAACTTGGTTATGTTGATAAATTAACTTACCAATTAAATAAAAATTTAAATAAAGTAGCTATTGAAATCTTTAGCGAAGTTGAACCAGATCCAGACTTAGTAACAGTTAAAAAAGGTACAGCTGTTATGAATTCATTCCAACCAGACGTTATTATCGCTCTTGGTGGTGGTTCTGCAATGGATGCTGCTAAAGCTATGTGGTTATTCTATGAACACCCAGAAGCTGACTTCATCGGTATGGCTCAAAAATTCATGGATATTAGAAAACGTGTTTACAAATTCCCTAAACTTGGTAAAAAAGCAAAAATGGTTTCTATTCCAACAACATCAGGTACAGGTTCAGAAGTAACATCTTTCGCTGTAATCTCTGATAAATCTAAGAATATGAAATACCCACTTGCTGACTATGAATTAACACCAGATGTAGCTATCATTGACCCAGAATTTGTTATGTCAGTTCCAGCAAGCCCAACAGCAGACACAGGTCTTGACGTTCTTACACACGCTATCGAAGCTTACGTATCCGTTTTAGCTTCTGACTATACAGACGCTCTTGCACTTCACGCTATTAAACTTGTATTTGAATACTTACCACGTTCATACAAAAACGGTGCTAAAGACCCAGAAGCAAGAGAAAAAATGCACAATGCATCATGTATCGCAGGTATGGCATTTACAAATGCATTCCTTGGTATTAACCACTCACTTGCTCATAAACTTGGTGGTGAATTCCATATCGCTCATGGTCGTGCAAATGCAATTCTTCTTCCACACGTTATTGCTTACAATGGTGAAACTAACCCATCTAAATTTATGGCATTCCCTAAATACGGTAAGTTCATCGCTCCACAAAGATATCAAGACATTGCTAAAATGTTAGGTCTTAAAGCTTCTACTCCAGAAGAAGGTGTTGCATCACTTGTTAAAGCAGTTAAAGACTTAATGAAAGAAGTTAACATCCCATTCACACTTAAAGAAATGAATGTAGATGAAAAAGAATTCTTAGCTAAAATTTCAGATCTTTCTTACAAAGCTTTCGAAGATCAATGTACAACAGCTAATCCTAGACTTCCAAAAGTAACAGAACTTGAAGAGCTTTACAAAAAAGCTTACTACGGTAAATAGTCATTTTATTTTACTCCACCTAAAAATAAAAGAAGAGGACACTAGTCAAACGGCTAGTGTCCTCTTCTTTTTATTCAAATTAAATATATTGTTTCATAGCCTTTGCACTCTCTAATAATCCACTAGCAATTTCTTTTGATCTTTGCACGCAGTTATTATTCTGCATCGTAGCTTCTGTCGTCATTTCTATACCTGCTAGAGTTTGCTCACTTATAGCTGCAATCTCTTGGGTATTTTTAATAAGCCGCTCATTAACCCCTACCATCTCATTAACCTTATCTGTAACAATACTTACTTGGTCATTAACTTCTTTCATATACTCAGTCGTTTCATTAAAGATTTCTCCTGTATTTACAATTAGCTCATTCTGCTCATCATTGGCTCCTTTTAGCCTAGTCATTGCCTCAACAGATGCAGCAGCTACTTGTTGAAGTTCATCAACAATAGCTGTAATATGACTAGCAAATTCACCACTCTGGTTAGCTAGATTTCTAACCTCTTCTGCTACTACTGCAAATCCTCTTCCTGCTTCTCCTGCCCTTGCACTTTCAATCGCTGCATTTAAAGAAAGGATATTCGTTTGTGCAGAGATAGCCGTAATAGCTTCAGTGATTTCATTAATCTCTTTTGATTTATCTCGTAGTTCTATCATAGATTTATAAACACTTTCACAGTTCTCATTCATTACTTCTGTTTTCACATTTAGAGCTTTAACAATCTTAACCCCTTCATCCATTTGTTTTATAGTAGTATGAGAGATCTCTTCCATATTCTTTGAAGCTTCTGAAGTATCCACAACTATGTTTTGAATATGCTCAGTTAAATTACTTTGCTCTTGCGCACTAAGTACTGCCTTCTCTGCTCCTGCGGAAATATCTCCTACTGCATCATTAATAGTACTTCCTGACTGTTCTAATTCAGTAATTGTTTGTCCTACTGCATTTGAATGTTGATCCAATTCACTTGCTATTTTTAAAACATTCTTCAGGATACCTTCTTGCTTCTCCTTAGCTTCTTCTAGCGCCCTCGTTTTTTCCTCATTAATGCTATTAGATAATTTTGTACCTATAATTGAACTAACTACAATCATAACAATAGAAGCCATTTGAATTGTATAATCCGTAGTTAAGTTAGAACTATTAGCTTGTACTATAAATATGAGCCACCCAACTCTAGCAGTATTAGCTAATACTACCGCACTCCCAAGTACTTTTATGAAAGTCAAGTCAAAGTATAGGAAGTATAACATCATAAAAGGAATGATATAAACATAAACTAATACCCGTGTTGTTGTAAACATACTGTATACATAAATAAGAAAAAAACCTATACTAGCAGCATATTTAAACTTAAGCCCTTCTTTATCTTTCTTATAAACGAAAGAAATAATACCTGTATAAACCAAAATAACACTAACAAATATAGCTACTGTTGTTACCGTCTTTTGCCCCTTAGCGATCTCACCAATTTGGCCTACTATTAAACAGAGGTTTAATATAAAAGTAAGTGCCAATACAAAACCATTTACCCTTTTTAAATCAACAACACTATTTTCCATTTTACCACTCCCAATCAACTACCTAATATTAAATATTCTTACAATATATTTCGACATAATCCTTTCTTTCTTAACAATATTTTTATATTATAATGCAATAAAATCCCAAAAAAGCTAATAACCTCCTCTTAGTTATTAGCCTTTTTCTATCTCTTCTTCCACGCTTTACGCTTTCTTAAATACTCATAAACCCTCAAAGCTTCTTCAATTTCTAATTTTGTCAAGCTCTTTCTACCATAAAAACACGCTTCATAAGGCTTAGTAATAGCCGTTATATCTATTTGATCTTTTAATAATCTTCTACTTAACTGCTCATAGGTTTCACCCGGAAGTATATCATAATCATATTGGCTTAGAAGTTTAAGTGTTGCCTCTATCAACCTCTTTATAGCTATTTCAGGCAAGCCCTCTAGAAGCTTCTTTTTCCAGTAAGCATAACTTAACACTCTAACTAGTACAACAAAAGGAATAAGTAACAACATCGGTAATAGAAGTTTACGCCCTAGGCTGAGAAGTTCATTTTCCACACCTATGCCATCAAATCCCGCGTTTCCTACACCTGCTACGTTGTTCCCTACTTCCTCCCTTTGGCTACTACTTGGCGTAGGGTCAAAAAGCATCCATCCATAACCTGATATATAAACTTCTACAAAGGCATGAGCATTCTTTTCTCTTATTATGTACTTGCCCTTCTCATCTTTTTCTTCGGAATAGTAACCACATACGTATCTAGTTGGTAATCCAATGCTCCTACATAAAAGTACCATCCCACTGGCAAAGTCTTGGCAGATACCTTGCTTTTGATTAAATATAAAATCATAAACAGGATCAGCCATTATATCCTTTTGTGGTGCACCATACACATAGGTATATTCGCCACTGTTTCTTAAGTATGCTTCAATAGTATTAGCCTTCTGTACATCGCTCATTGCTTCGCTAGTAAGTTGCTTAGCAAAACTATTTAGGTTGTAAGCCATTTGCTCCGGTACCTGTGTATACTTTGTCCTTAACCTATTATATGTTTCCTCTGACATAAATAAAGGTTCTGTATTATTACGTATATCTCCCCTAAGTACTTCTAACCAGTCTAGCCAATCCTCCCTATTTCCAACACCATCTGGATATCTAAATATTTCCACTATCTCAGGATTTTTAGCAACATAATTAATGGTATATCCTACTTGTTTTCTATCTTCTCCCTCCTGAAAACAAATATTATTGATATCTCCCGCCACTAACACGCTATCATCATTCGTATAAATACCTGTTAATCCATTAACAGTTAAATAATGTCTATAGTTATTTAGCTCATATATATAAGCACTTTTATCTCCTTCAATAGGAATATTTTCTTTCTCCAAATAAGGCTCTGTAATTTTCAAAAACAAGTCATATTCCCCTAAAAAGCTATTGGAGCTTATTTTTGTCAGTCTTGTATCCGACTTATCAATGCTCCATACTCCTCTATCATAGTGGCTATAGGCTATTTCTCTTAAATATAAAGGTTCTTCACTTTGTACTTCAAAAAGGATATTTTCTGAAAGACTAGGTCTTCTATCTAATTTAACACTACTGGGTAAATCACCGATTAAACTTTTATTATATTGTTGTAGCCACTTAGCTCCCGGTAAATATTCTAGCTGTGGTACTACTTTTATCCCTATGAGAATAACAAATAACATGATTGCTAGATGTCTCAAATAACCTTTTAGCGTTACATCATAATATACCGTGTCAGAAGGCTTCTTATCATTTTTATAAAAGCTCACAAAAATAAGTCCTAGACTCAAAATAAATAAGCTAGCTCTTTTTAAATCTACGCTTACCTGCTCATTAACTTCTAAAAATATAAATATACCAAAGACTAAAATATAAAGTGGCGGAAACCATCTATCTATTCTTCGTTTTACTACCTGTACTAGATCCTTTATCTCCAGAAATACAATAGAAATGCAACCAAGAAATAATAGTGTGCTTGTTCCTGCTTGAATAAAAAGCCCTAATAAGCCCTTCATAACTACTTTATTCTCTAAGTACCTCCAACTATATAGAGCTAGGCACAAGTAGAAAATAAATACTGTAGTAAACAAAATAGGCCTTTGCATTCTGGTGGTATAGAAGTAAGCTGCCAAAAGTGATAAATTGACAAAGAGCATACCCAAGGTAGTAGAAATAGGTTCATAGTCAAAGAACATGATTAGACTTATAGCCAAAACAAGACTTATCATAATCATCTTAAAAACTTGAAGCTGTATTTCCTTAGTATCTTCTTTAAACATACCTTTTCACCTCAAACTCCTCTGCTAAATACCAAGTATTTAACAGACCTTCTCCAGACCAAGGGCTTCTTTTCATTTCTAGTATATTTAAATATTTCTCATCTTCTAGTTGCTCTCCCAAGTTTCTACTCAAGGTAAGTGTTAAAAACAACTTACTTATTTCGAAAGGATAATTCTGCTTCAAATAGGCATAAGGCCATCTTTCTTCTCCTACTCGGCCCCCTCTTCCTGTATAGCTACTTAATAGAGTGGCTAATTGCTCTACCGCCGTAATCTCAGATAAAGTAAACTGTTTCCATGCGTTTTCTTCTTTGTAAATAAGGGTAACCTTTTCTTCTTGCTTTAAAAAAGCATAGGCACAAGAAATACATGCTACTAAGACTTTATCAACTAATTTAGCCCTGTTTTCTTCTTCTGTTTCCTCACAAATAGGATCAAGTATAAAAAGATATTCCCTTTTTATTACTGCATGTTCTTCTCTTTGACGTACCATATAGATGTCACGCCTAGCTAGCAGCTTCCAATGCATTAATTTTAAAGAATCCCCTTCTACATAAGGCGCTAACTCATGGCAAACCTCTCCATCACTACTTATAACCGGTATCTGATCTTCAGCCTGAGCTTTTACCTTTATCCTATTCAAAAGATATTCCATTTTTCCTAAAGGCATAGCTTGTGGTAATACATTAACTTCTTTTTGCAAACAGCAAATTATTCGCCATTTTATAAGTCCGAAATAATCTTGAACTACAATCTCTTCTATTCCCATAAAATCTTTTCCACTATATTCACCTATGTAATCTATGACTATTTCCTTTGTTGTAAGTGGCGGCAACGTCATACATATACTTTTATATTGCTTCGAAATAACATGATACGTAGGCTTTAAGAAAATATAAATATAGGGGCTTTGTAACCATGATTTATTTTGAATACTTAAGATTAATTCTACCCCTTCTTTTTTATTAATCCGAACCCTAGTGTCATCCTTTATAGAAAAACTTAAATGAGGTTTAACTAAAATAACATGAAGCCCAGATACTACTACCCCTATGATACAAATCGTTAAAAACTTCATATAAGTAGCATCGGTCTTCAAATAAAGGGTAACCACCAAATACAAAATAACAAGTATAAATAGATAATTAGGTGCTACCTTATTTTTCTTTTTCTTCATGCTTACACCACAACTTGAACCTTTCTAAGAGCTTCTTTAATAATACGCTCTACATGCTCTAATGATGCTTCATAACCAGATTTAAGACGTATACGATGACCTATAATAGGCACAATCACTTTCTGAACATCATCTGGAATGACATAGTCCCTGCCGTTTAATAGAGCCCAAGCCTTTGCTCCTTTTATTAGTGCTAGACTTCCTCTAGGATTTATCCCTATTTTTATAGCTTCATGATTTGCAATAGCTTCTATCACATCCAATAAGTAATCCTTTAACTTTTCATTTATCAACACTTCTTTTGCTTGTTCTCTAAGATTTAATAAAGTCTGATTCGACATTACCGCCTCTAGCTTACCCATAGGATCTTCATACTCATAGCGATTTAGAATCTCTCTCCAATCCCTTCTTACAGGATAGGTAATATAAAGTTTCATAAAAAACCTATCTAACTGCGCTTCTGGCAAAGGATAAGTTCCTTCATTTTCTACAGTATTTTGCGTAGCAATAACCATAAAAGGTGATGGTAATCTTCTAGTTTCTCCTTCAATGGTTACTTGCCTTTCTTCCATGGCTTCTAAAAGGCTTGATTGTACTCTCGGAGAAGCTCTATTAATCTCATCTGCTAGTAAGAAATTGCATAGTGCAGCTCCTTCTTTGTAATCCATCTCACCTGTCATACGATTATATAAATAATAGCCCGTTATATCAGAAGGAAGTACATCTGGGGTGAATTGCACCCTTTTAAATTCTCCATCTATGCTTTTGCTCAGCGCTAGAGCTAATTTCGTTTTTCCCACACCTGGAAGACCCTCCAATAAGACATGGCCTTCACTTAACAAAGCTACTAATAAATATTCTAAGTTCTCTTTTTCCCCTATAATCACTGATTCCATATTCTCTAACACTTTTTGTAAGGCTGTGTTCATTGTTCTCCCCCTATACGCTATCCTGTTTGAAATTATATCGTAAATAATATTCTAACATATTAAAATTTTTAAATAAATATTTTCCTATGCTTTTTATATTTTACTATCTATTGAAAGAAGAAGATTATTTTCTTATAATAGCTACATACTTTAACGAGGTGATAACTGTGTTCACAAAAGAAACTAGCACTTATCTTGAATTATTGAGTACTTCTGGTACTCATTCAAATCTACATAGATTTAAAGAGCTCCTAGAAATATTAGGTAACCCTCAAGAAAAATTAAAATGTGTTCATCTAGCAGGCACTAATGGTAAAGGCTCTGTAGCTAGCTTGATCTCTGCTATCTTGCAAGAAGCAGGCTACAAAATAGGCCTTTATACTTCTCCCGACTTAGTTAGCGTCACTGAACGTATACGTATCGGAGACACTCTTATCTCAGAAAAAGACTTTGAAAGACTCCTTTTTCAGGTACGTGAAGCTGCTTCAAAGTTTCAAAATAAGTCTTTATTTACTTATTTTGAAGTTCTTACAGCCATCGCCTTTCTTTATTATAAAGAAAACAACTGTGATGTGGTGGTTCTTGAAACAGGTTTAGGCGGGAGACATGATGCAACTAATATTATTACAGCTCCTCTCTGCGCCGTCCTCACTACTATCTCTTATGATCATGTTCAAAGGTTAGGAAGTACCTTAAAAGAAATAGCTTACGAAAAAGCTGGTATTATCAAACCTTCTATTCCTACTATTAGTTATCCTCAAGAACCAGAGGTTTTAGACGTCATCACCTCTACCTGCCAAATGCAAAATGCCCCTCTTTACTTCTGCGATTTAAAAGAACTTACTTTCATTAATAATACCTTAGAGGGACAGGTCTTTAATTATAAGAACTATCAAAAACTCTCTATTCAATTATTAGGTAAGCATCAATGCTACAATGCTGCTCTTGCCATAGAAGTGATAGAGGTCCTTCTATATTTAGGCTTTACTATAAAATCTGAAGCTATTTATAAAGGTTTAGCCAAAGCCAAATGGCCTGGTCGTTTGGATATTATCCATCATAAACCTCTTTTTCTTATAGATGGCGCTCATAACGTTCAGGGTGCTCTGGCACTGAGAGATGCTATTACTTACTACTTTAAAGGTAAGAAAATCATTTATTTATTTGGAAGTTTAAAAGATAAGGACTATCATCAAGTCCTAGAACTTACTATGCCCCTAGGTCAGATTGCTATTTTAGTTACACCACCTAGCACTAGAGCTATAAGGGCAGATTTACTGCAAAAGCAAATTCAGAATTACTGCCCCCAAGTCTTTGCTGCAGCTACACTTAAAGAAGGTACTCAGCTAGCCCTTTCTCTAGCTGATGAAGAAAGTGTTATTATTGCTTTTGGCTCTCTTTATTTTATAGGTGAGATCCCTAAGATTCTTGAAACTTGTCTTTAAAACCATTCCTAGATACTGATTTCTAAATTTCAATTGGCCTTAAAACTTCATTTAAAATAAGAAATCTGTCGTTATCATATTGATTCATTGTTTTCTAAATTAATAAAAACACGTCTTCAGCTTACTTTAATAAGCCCTTTGAAGACGTGTTTTTCGCATTATTTTTCCGTTTTAATAGCCTTGCCTAAAAGCACCATAAACCAAATTAAAGCAATACCTAATAAAGTATGACTTACTCCAGCCATGTGACTTAAGCCTGCTATATCAAATCCTTTTACCTGTGCTACTCCTCTTGCTACCATAGTTGCTATAACTGTTACTAAACCAACTTGATAAGTAACAAACCATGCTTTCGCACTTTTAAGCTGCGATAACTGGAAGCTCTTGTCTAGGAGTAAAATAACTAAGAAGAAAATAAAACCTAGTACTAGCAGATGTGTATGTACACCCCTTAGTACTGTTTCTCCTGTAAAGTCCGACATTCTAGTTAGTTCTCTATAAAATACACCTGCTATAAGACCCAAAATCAAATAGGTAAATGACGCATAAAAATATTTTTTCATTTTAAGCCCCCTTAATGAAAAATACATCAGTTATATTTGTTTTTAGCTAATTATATTTTTAATAATAATTATCCTTTAAACATTATTAGTATATCAGATGTCACTTTCTATTTCTAGTGGCATATGAAAGAAACTTTATAATATTTAATATTAAGACAAAAAGGATTGAGATTAGTGAATTTCACTTAAAATAGAGTGAATTTTTTAGTAGAAAGGAATATAATAGGAAAGTGTTTTCACATATTAATACTGACATAAGGAGTTTGATTATGATTAAGGATATGACAGAAGGAACGCCTTCAAAGGTATTACTAGGTTTTGCTGTACCTATGATGCTTAGTGGTATGTTTCAACAATTTTATAATATCGCAGATAGTGTCATCGCTGGACAATTTGCTGGTTCTAATGCTGTTGCTGCCGTAGGAGCATCTTATCCTATTACAATGTTATTCATTGCTATTGCTACAGGAAGTGGTGTTGGTTGCAGCGTTATTGTTTCTAATTTTTTTGGTGCCAAGGACTATGCCAAACTCAAAACGACTATTACTACTTCCATTATTACTATTATTCTTTTAAGCTTAGGGCTTACCCTATTAGGTACCATCATTTGTAATCCCTTGATGCATTTAATGAACACTCCTTCAGATATTTTTGGAGATAGTGCTCTCTATCTTCGCATTTACATATGGGGGCTTATTTTTCTCTTTGTTTATAATATTACTACCTCTATTTTTAATGGCTTAGGTGATTCGAAAACACCTCTCTATTTTCTTATTTTTTCTTCTTTGTTTAATGTAGTTTTAGACTATGTATTTGTGGCTCATTTCGGCTTAGGTGTGGCTGGCGTAGCTTGGGCTACTTTTATCGCTCAAGGTATTTCTTCTATCTTATCTATTAGTTGCTTGATAGGACGCATCAAAAAGCTTAAGACTACTAAACACTATGAGTATTTCAGTTGGTCTATATTAGGACATATTAGTCATATTGCCATCCCTAGTATTCTTCAACAATCCATTGTTTCCATCGGGCAGCTACTAGTCCAAGCTTTAGTCAACTCTTATGGTACAACTGTACTTTACGGTTACTCAGCAGCTATCAAAATTGATTCGTTCTTTAAGATTGTTATTATTAGTATGGGAAATGCAGTTTCAAACTTCACGGCTCAAAACCTAGGTGGTCAAAAGCCTGAACGTATTAAAAAAGGATATACTTCTTCCTTGCTCGTTATGCTCACTTACTGCATTGTAGCTTTCATCATCTGTCTCGTATTTAGTCCTACTCTCATCGGCATTTTCCTTGATAGCAAAACCGATCCCACACTTATTAAGGATGTTATCAGTATTGGTACTTCTTATATGATCATTGTATCTGCCGGTTACTTTGCCTGCGCCGTACTTCTAGTTAACAACGGTATACTTCGCGGCTCAGCTTATATGCTTGGTTTTACAACTGCTACTCTTACAGACTTATTTGTTCGTGTAGGTGCAGCTTACATACTAGCACATTGGTTTGGCTATAGCGCCATTTGGTACTCTATCCCTCTTGGATGGACTATAGGAACTCTCGTATCCTTTGTCTTTTGCTTTAAAAACACACGTAAGCTATCATTGCAATCGTCTTAAAAGCATTTAGGATGCAGGTATACAAATAGAAATTTGTCGGTGACTTTACTAGGCTATTTGGGCGGAACTGAGAGAGGGTGGCTACCTGTCGTGGTTCCGCTCCGTATTTTCAGTAGGCACTAAGCTCACTTTTTTGGATGAATGCCCACAAACTCGGTTCCCTCAAACACGTGGGCTAAGTACCATCCAAAACGTTCGCTAAGTGCCTACTGAAAATACTCCGAAGTCACCTCGTCAGGCAGCCACCCTCTCTCTGTTCTACCAACAATAACGCGTAAAGAACCTTCCTTAAGTGTTTTAAAGAAAAAATAAAAAAGAAAAAGAACAATTGCTATTATGTCTTTTCTGCACTTCTCGTTTAGGGACTTGAACGTTTATGAAGTTAATAATGCTTGTAAGGCTCCCTAACTTCCCCACATAGCTACTTCCTGGCAAAACAGGCTTATGGGAAGCTTGATATATTTATTTCTCTGGGCATCTGCCCTTATTCTGAGTGTTTTTACTATCGTTACGCCTTCCTTCCAGGCTGCTTCAATGTCGGAGGTGTTTATGCGGTCAATAACGTTTGTGAAAATGAGGGGGAGGGCTATCTGGAAGAGTGACTTGGGAGAATTTTTTAGAGGCACTTGGCGAACGTTTTGGATGGGTTTTAGCACGAGTGTTTGACTGAAAGGAGTTTTCGTGCGTTCATCCAAATAAGCGAGCCTAGTGCCTCTAAAAATATGAACCGGAACTCTGGAAGATAGCCCTCCCCCTCATTTTCCTCCAGACGTGATTCTCATAAATGCCCCCGACAAATTTGTATTTATAATACTCCCCTTGCCTCTTTCCAATCAACTAGGAGATTGTAACGTTGGGTGTTAAAACGTAACACACAATAATTGGGATCTTCAGGGCCACTAAAATGATTAGTGAGGCCCCCATACCACATTTCCTTTTTAATATCTAAATCTGTCACGATTTCCATTGTCCCAACTAGTGTAATATTATAATCCTCGGCATTAAAGCAAACACTAGCCCTATTACACTTATCAATGCGATTAGTTCTTGTACTGCCTAGTCCTGTACAAAAAGTAAGCCATTTGATACCATTTGCTTTAGAGGCTGTTATAGTAGAAGCCGTTGGATAGCCATCTAGATCCATTAGCGCTAATACACAATAAGAATTTTCACCTGTGTTTTTCTGAACTATTTCACCTGCTCGTTTTATAATCTCTTCATGCATTTTTTATCCCCCTATCTATATTGCAAAAAGGCACCAGCGAACTTTGAACTTATCAACAAAATCCACCATACAGGGGCTAAAGAAACAAGGACCTAGTGGAACATTTACCACACTACCTTCTTTCAAAATTTCATAAGCTCTTCTTACATCTTCTTCTTTTTTCATTTTAACATCTATTTGAAAGACTGTTCCTGTTATTGGTATATCTTCGGCAGTAGCTATTGCTATTTTTTGACCATAAGCTTCTATTTCTGAATGAAGTACTGTTCTTTCACGTGTATAATCAATACACTTTAGTTCTGCATCAAAGGCTTCTTTATAAAGCGCTATGGCTTCTTCTGCATTACTCACATATAGCTGTATCATAAATTCCATGATTTTCTCCCCTTTAAGCTAAAACTTATTAAATCCCTATTATTTATATTTACATGTTCTAAATTTACCTTCAATCCAAAATGTCGCCTCAATTGTATGAAACTTAAGCAATCGAAATTTAGGATCATCAATGCCTTTTGGGAAAAATTTTCTATCAGCTTCATTCCAAATCTTCAGTTGAAATGCTTTATCTTCAATAAATTCCACATCACCTATAAGCGTCACACTGTCTCCTTCTAAGGTATAACACACGCTAGCTCTAGGGTTATTTTCAAAATGCGTGGCTTTTCCATTTAAATGAGAACGCTTCGATGTTACAAAATAGATATCTTTGAAATCCTCCGCCTTCAATTTGGAAAGTGCACAAATTCTTGGATATCCTTTTTCATTTATAGAAGCCAAAGTTAATACATCACATTTTCCAAGTAATAAATTCGCCTTATCTTCTAGCTCTTTAATTCTCTCTTTTTGTATATCACTAGCCTTTTTCTCCACTATGTATAACCTCATTTCTAATCAAAGCTGCTTTATTACATTACTCCGCCCACTTTTTACATTGTTCAATACGTCTACCATTATCGCCTTGCTCTTTGTCATAAGCAAAACCATGAAGTGTATCACAAGGAAATTGTCCACACTGGCCGCAATGCTCATGTTTTTTATCCACACAACACGACTGCACTGAGCAGCTTTCTCCCCAGAAAGGCTTGTCGATATTCACACAGCCCTTACATCCTACCTGTTCCTTATAACTGCACTCATCACATAATATACCACATCTTGATTGTATCATTGGTATCTTCCCCCTCGTTCTGTTTTAGCTACTATTAACTTATAAAATAATATATCCTAACTATTTATCTTTCACTATAATTGCAGTACTTTGACAGTTACGATATATTCTATATACTAATTTAAAATTTATAATTTTCATTGTAAAAAACGGACATATTTTCACGATAAGCTTTCGGACTTACCCCTACTACTGCCCTGAAATCATGAATAAAATGAGCTTGGTCATAATACCCCAGAAACTGAGCAATCTCAGTAAGTTCTTTAGGACTACTATTTATTTGTTTAACAGCATTATTGATTCTTAATAGCCTTAAATAGGTTTTCACATTAATCCCTAGACTTTCATTAAATAATCTATTCAGATGTCTGGGACTATAAAAAGTATACTCTGATAAATCTTTCACTGTTAAAATCCCTTTATTTTGCCTAAGATAGGGCAATAAAGGCGTTACCTTATTGGATTGAGTTTGATTAATAAAGGTAAAATACTTAAATAGAACTGTATCTAATGCCTTGATTACTTCATCCAACGACCCACCAGCTTCTATTAATATCTTTAAGTCTTTCTCTAGAGTCTTGCTGAGCTCCTCTAGTGGCATTTGCAAATCAGTTACACTGTCTTGATTTAAACGAATAAATTGAGATACACCTCCCGGCATAAACTCAATAAACATTCTAAGCGGCACCTGTTTGCGATCATCCCCTACAATTACTGCTTTTGTAGTAGGCCCCCAAAAATAGCCGCTTAATTCATTACCATCGTAAGTCATTACAATACAGCCACTGGCATCTGGTAATACAGTAAGCAGCTTACTTCCTTGATTTGTAGATTCAACGTTACCTTTACTGCCAAACTGAAAAGTATAATGTGCAATATAGGGGGCAAGTAAGAGGGGCGGCTTTATATAATAACAATTTTTGTTTTGATAAATAACTCTCGTTTGTTTCATCTCTTCTTGCTCCTTCCTATATAGTTTTAGTACTAATTATTCTTTTTCCTTTGAAATCATTTCTCCACAACGGGGACAATATGTTCTTTCATCCAAATGCATTTCAGTATTCAATCTACCATCACAATGTGGACATCTATAAAATCTCCAGCTTATAGAGCCACTTATCCCTATAATGATAACTCCTAATATATTAGCTCCACCTACTATAAAGGCTACTGCTATGAGTAGGACAGCTAAACTTATCTATTTAACAAGCTCTAATTCTTCTACTGCATTTCTCTTATTCACCATTATGCTCCTTGTTACATTTGACATTAAAAGTCACTTGATTCGTTAAGGCTTCTTATATCTTTGCTTCTTCTAAACAAAAGACATCCTATAAATCCAATGATGCCAAGTAATACAAGAATCACAGCCATTCCGGAACCTGGACCACGTCCTACAAAATAACTTAAATAGCCTGCTAACTTACTATCTGAAAACATCAGTGGTTCAAATACTTGATCGGCTAAGGCTCCTCCTAGAAAATAGCCGATAGGAATACTCATATACTGCAGCGTATCTCTTGCTGAGAACACCCTTCCTTGTAATTCCATTGGTATCTGTGTTCTCATAATATAGGAGACACTGGCTGTGAAGAACGAAGTTGCTATTTCATTATCTGTCGCTATACCCTTTATTATAAACTATCTTTTTTATTTTTCACCCTATTACTCTCAATATATTTTGAAAATTTATAACTATTTGGATGCTATTGTAAAAGTATTTCAGGTATATCCTATTCTATGTCATAGGTATGCTGAGAAGCCATCTTGTGCCCTAAGTAAGGTTTATTTAGGTAGCTAAGAAAGTTCATTTCATGAGTCTGGCACACTAAAAGGCCAAAGCTAGGAATCTCCTAACTTTGGCCTTTTGTTCTGCCTTATATTATTGAATAGACTCAGCTATTTTAATAAGCTGTTCTTTGTCTATTTTCCCTTGGGTACTCATGCCATATAATACACCATTAGCTTCCCAGTCAATACTATTTTCTCCTGTCATAATAGCCTTTATGCCACTCACTTGAACCTCTTCTACTATTTCATCTGTTCCTATAGAATAAGCTGTTTCTTCGTCTGCATGTCTTTGCTGCATGTAGATAGATTCTCCCGTAGCTTGATTAAGAAAATATAAACTAATATACTTACTATCCTTTACTTCTTTATCAGCTTCCTTATAAAACTCTGCGCGGTCAAATACATATCCTTCTGGTAAATAAGAAGGCAACTTTACTTCAAAACAAGTATACTGATTTAATAAATTCTTATCCTTTACAATTAAAGTATTATTTGCCTCATATAGAGCTTCCTCTTTCTCTGTAGTGAGCTTTCCTGTATTCATATCAATATCAACAATCTTTTCTCCATCTTTTGTATAAACGGCTTCAATCTCTTTGTCAAATGTAGTAACAGGCTTTCCTTCTTGGTCAAATAATTTACCTTCTAATACTTGTGGAAATGGATAGCTTTCTATATCTGGCGTTTCATATTGAACGACTTCTATGTTGCCTAAAGAAATCATTTTTACAATGTTCTCCATTATTTCTTTAGCAAATGCAGTCTGAGATAGCAACGCTGTACCTATTAATGCTGCCGCTACTATACCTGATATCTTCTTCATACTGATTGTTTTCTTCATTGCTATAGCCTCTTTTCTATTTACTTTGGTTAAGACATTCTTCCTCACCTTTTCTTTATTACTTACAAGGCTAAAATCTTGACTATATAATTGAGATTCTAATATTTGAAGCTCTCTATCTAAATCATCTACATTCTTTCTGTTTGTGGCTCTCATCATTTTCCTCCTCTAGCCTTGTTTTTAATTTTTTAAGGGTACGACATAAAATAACACTTACATGCTTTTCATTAAGATTCATTAAAATTCCAATTTCCTTATTAGAGAGATTTCCTCCATACTTATAAGCAATTATATTTCTTTCACGTTCATTAAGCTTTTTTATAGCTTTCAGTATCTCCGTCTGTTGCTCCATTTCTAAAATGATATGTTCAGGACCTTTCTCCTTAGAGATTGTTTCAAAGACATGCTCTAAAGGCTCCCATGGATACTTCTTTCTGCTCCTATAATAATCATTCATAGTGTTTCGCACGATTGTAAATAACCATACTTCAAACTTTCCTTTATCAGCTGTATAAGTCTGTAGTCTAGTAAATACTTTTTCAAAGGTTTGGCTTGTTAAATCCTCTGATACATCTTGATTATGCGTTCTATAATAATTGTAGTTATAGACTCGTTTATAATATGCTTCGAAGATATATGTAAAATCTAAGGACTCTACGTTCTGTGTAGCCTCTAAAGCTCTAGTATTTTGTATTGCCTGTTGCATTTACTCTTCCTCCCCATTAATGAAGTTATCCCTTAGCTAAGTTTCACTTCATAAGTTAATACGCATTACTTGTTGGTTTACTACATAAAAAATAAATTTTAACAAAACATTCTTAATACATAAACAAAAAGGATTGTTACAAAGTGACATTTAATCACCATTATAACAATCCTTTTGCATGAGTACTTCTTATTTATACACAACTTTTCTATTTAAAGCTTTAATTATTCACATATTATACCCACAAATGTGATATATTCACCCTAAGCCTCTTGGTTAGTTGCCACTTTACTAAATTCTATTGGCGTTTCTTTCATAGGTTGCTCCTTAGCTACAATACTCTTCTCCTTCCATTTTCCTTGAGCATAACGTATGCAGCTAATGACTGCTGTTAAGGTCCATGTAAAACTTGATGTAAACCAAATACTTAACATACCGATAAAAGGCACAAAGGTGAGTGGTTTTGCAAAACCTACTCTTCCTCCTACTTCCACAAAGCCTGATAACATAGCAAACTTAACATCCCCAGAACCATTGAGTACATTTCTTGTTACATAAATCATACCTAAAGCTGAGTAAAATACACTAGTGATACGAATACCTCTAGCCCCCTCTATAATAACCTCTTGATTATCTGTAAAGAGTCTCATAATCGCTTCCCCACCAAGCCATGCCACAGGTAGCATGACAATACTAAATACGGTGCTAATTAAAGTTCCTGCCCAGAAACCTCTCTTTACTCTATCTATTTTACCTGCTCCAATATTTTGTCCTGTATAAGTAGCAATTGCAGCACCTAATGAAGCAAATGGCTGCTGTACTAATTGTTCAAAACGTGTCTCTGCAGTAAAGGCAGCTACAATTGTTGGTCCAAACCCATTTACTACTCTTTGAAGTACAATACATGAAACAGCAATCATAGCATTCTGCAGAGCTACTGGTAAGCCTAAGAAAGTACATTGTCTAAAAATATGTAAATCTGGTACACATTCTTTAAGTGGTATTTTAAAAATAGGTACCTTTATCCAAGCATATACTAGGCAACCAATAGCAGCTATAATCTGTGCAATAACAGTCGCTGTAGCTACACCTAAGACAGCCATCTTAAATACAACAACAAACAATAAATCTAAGCCTACATTGACTACACATGCCACAGCTAAAAATATTAACGGTGTTTTTGAATCTCCTAACGCTCTAAGTACTGCTGCTACCCCATTATAAATAGCTACTGCTATAAGCCCACCACAAGTTACTTGTAAATATAAAACAGCATCATCTAACATGACATCAGGCGTGTTTAGCATGATCATGATTGGCCTTGCAGTAACAATACCTATAACCCCCATAACCAAAGCGCTAATAGCCATAACATACAAAGATGTAGCTATAGCTTTCTTTACTTTATCTATTTCTCCCGCGCCAAAAAACTGGGAGATTACTATCCCTATCCCCGCTGCTAGACCAAAGCTTAGGGAGAAAAATAAAAAGCCAATCGATCCTGTAGCTCCTACTGCACCTAAGGCATTTTCTCCTACAAACTTTCCTACAATGACTGTATCTGCCATATTATACAGCTGCTGAAATAAGTTTCCTACTAACATAGGAATAGAAAACATTAGTAATAGCCTGGTTGGGCTACCTTTAGTCATATCCTGTGTATAACCTCTCGCCATAATCCTCTCTCCTTCAACCTTAAATTCAAAGTTTTGCTTTGTTTTTTCCCTATCAATTAACATATTATAAGCACTGCCCTAATCATAGTCAATTGCCATAACCTTTATTTTTCATGTGTTTTCGTATACTCTTTTTTAATTTTCCAATCTGTAATCTACATATGAACTACTCTTATGTTTACCGTTTAATCGCTTTATCTTATTCCTTGATTATGTTAACTCTATTTATGATAAATCTGGAACATCTGATTAATCCTAGTCCTAATCTCATCTCTCGTTTGTCTTTACTAATTAATGCATCTACCAAAGGTCATAGTCCTATGGATATTATCTATTACTGTATAAAAGATAAGGTAGTTATAAGTACTCCTCTATCTACCTATAACTACCTTATCTTTTTATAGTTCTATAAAGCTCTTTCTTTTAGGAAGGACTTAAAATCTTATCTCTGGATAATAGCAAGATAATCCTAATTTACACATCATGACTCTGTCTTCTGGAAAGTGCATCTGATCTAAATACTCTTCTTTAGACCCGCACCTTTTAGCGAGGTCTATATTATCCTTAATAATTTTAATATCCTTGCAAATATATTGCCATTCATCTGAACGGCCTACAATTTTACACGCAGCAATACCCATTTCTACAAAATCATAAATGCCACATAAACCACAGGCATAATTATGAAAGGAGTTGTTATAAATCATATCATTAAGTTCGGCTGTATTCTTGCTATGAAAATCATTATTTTTTAGCCGTAGCTCTTTACCGGCATGTTTAATACTGCTACAAATAGAGCAGCGTTCCTTTCGATGAAGTCCCAAACAATTCGAATCAGAAAAAGTACAACCATTGCGCATCATAAAGATTTCATATTCAGCTTCCGGTGCTGCTTTTTTAATAGCTTCTATTTCTGCAATAGCTAAATCTCTTGGTAAAATAATACGCTTAGTGCCCTTTTCTTGATAAAAAGTAGCAATATCTTTATTATATACACCACTAATGGTGCTGATAACAGAAGGAACTCCTATTTCTCTGGCTAAAATCACTTGTTCTATACAGGAAACGATTACACCATCAACGCCTGCCTCTTTCACGCGTTCAAAATAACGCTTCATAAATACTAATTGTTCATCCGAATAAATGCTTGAATTAAAAGTGATATAAACCTCTTTCCCCTTTGCTTTTATAGCCTTAACGATTTGCAAAACTGTGTCTAGGTCATACGGATTGGAGATTTCCTTGAAACCAGACATACGGTTAATATCTGCAAAGTCTCCAAAGGTATCACTCCACTCCTTATCAAAAAAACCTATATAAAACTCCCCAGCTCCTGCTTCCATGTAATCATCTATATGCTCTAGATTATTAAGTGGCGCTAATACTTTCATTTCCCCACCTCCAAATCAATAGGAAAGTAAATCATTCTCATATGCTCTAGCTCATAAATGCTGCATTCTCTGTTCTCAAAGTAAATCGTTTTCCCTATTCTGAGCCACTCCCTATCATCTTCCAAGTCATAGCTAATGATATGAGAACTACATTCATGAGTACAAGGATTATTGGGTCTAAACTTTTTATCAATTTCTTTATTAAGCGAAGCGTATTCACAAATATGTCCTGTCGTCATATAACAATACGGTCCATGAATTCCTACTATAAGTTCTTCTGGTGCTTCTCTAAAATTGATCCCCACATGGGTTGGGTCAAACTCAACCCCTTTTACTTTAAAAGCCTTGACTAGCTCTAACATATACTTGTTAAAAATTTTAGGGCTTAAAACCTGATTAAAGTATTCCTCATATCTTGGATCTCTATAATCTTTAGTAAACAATCTTCCTAAATGAAGAGAAACATGATATCTATCACTAACATACGCCAGCATACCATAATCATTAACCACAACTTCATCTATTATTTTGCCTAACCACTCTTTGATAGTAGCTAGTTTTTCCTTTCCTCTTTCTAAATCCTTTTCCGAAAAGGTAGGAACTACTAAAGTAAGTGCTACACCTTCTTTTTCACAAAACCCTCTTAACTCATCTAGCATCTCTTTTGATTGATGAAGAAAATATTGACCACAAAAATAAGAGCCTATATAAATACGCTCACATTTATCAAATCCTGCTATTTCATTAGCCTTTGATATTATCTCCTGAAAATCTGGTATCAGCTCATACAAGTGATGCATAATCTCACACAGATTTAAACAGTTTAACTGACTCATTACCTTTACTCCTAACACGTTTGCTATTATTATCATATTATCTCTTCTATAATGTCCTACTAGCGAAAAAACTATTCGCACCATCTTGATATGACTACGCTACAAAAAAATAATCATATAAGAGTAGAAAATAAAATAATATTTAAAAAATATCATCTATTATGTTAAACTATTCAAATTAATCATTTTTAAGGAGGTAATTTTATGAAACATTTAGGAACAGTTACCCTAGAAACACCACGTCTTATTTTAAGAAGGTTTACTTTAGAGGACTCAGAAACCATGTTTAACAATTGGGCCAGTGATGATGAGGTTACAAGATTTTTAACTTGGCCTACTCATACCAGCGTGCAAACTACCCGTGAAATTATCTCTATGTGGATTAATGAATATACTAGTGAAAAATGCTATCAGTGGTGCATTGAACTAAGGCAAACTCACGAAGCTATTGGTGCCATTAGCGTTGTTCACCTGTCAGAAGAAATTTCTTCTGCCGATATTGGATACTGCATTGGTAAGGCTTACTGGCACCAAGGTATTACCTCTGAGGCCTTAACAGCAATTATAGCTTTCTTATTTAATCAAGTAGGTGTTAATCGCATTGAAGCTAAACACGATAGCAATAACCCTAACTCCGGAAAAGTAATGATGCGCTGTGGCCTAAAATATGAAGGGACAAGGCTTATGGCTGATAGAAATAATTCCGGTATTTGTGACGTAGCCCTCTATGGACTTATTGCCAGAGACTATACGCCTACCATTTAGTTACGTATCTCATTACTTTTCATAGCCTAGAAAACACTATGGCTATAGGCTACGTAAAACTATTTCCTTACAAACTTCTACAAGGTAGCTGATATAAAGCATTTCCTTTCATGAAAAATGAAGAGACTGCTACGAACTCACCTCAAACACAAGATTGTATGTAAGCAAATCAATTGCTGAGCTACATCTTATATTGAAGTATTATTTCGCTACGGTCTCTTATTTTTATCATCTTTACTTTAAAATCATTTAACAATTTTAAGATCTACTCGCACACTCGTGCTTGCCGCTTGAGTAGAATCAAACTGATAACTATAGTATGCCTTATAAGTACCTGCTGTTAAATCTAACATCCAATCATTCACTGTACACTCATTAGCTACATTTTTATAGACCTCTTTGCCGTTCTGATCTTGCATAGAAACCATCATTGTCCCTTTTTCTGCCCTAAAATCTAAATCAAGATAATAGGTGCCACTCTTTTTAATTTCAATATCACTACTACTTCGAGGTAGCTTTTCTTGGGGCATCTCAATATAATTAAAATTTTCATTAAAAACTGTATCAGAACTACTAGAGTAAAAAAACATGCTTGCAACTAATAAAATAATTGCTGCTGGAAAGGTCCATTGAAATGGGATATAGAATATTTCTTTCTTACCCGATCTTCTTAGTTTTGTAGATATAAGTCCTAACCCCATAGTTAGGCCTAGTATAGCAAAGACAAGTCCTTCTACAACTATTAGACTTTGATGGTTTACTATACCCATTGCAAAATAAGCAATTGCCATTACTGCATAAATCCCTGTAAATATTGTAAGTAATCTAAGCCACCTATTTTGCATTTCATACAAAGACTCTCTATCTGTGTATATTTTAGCTTCATCTTCTTCCATTCCCTCTTGGTATAGCTTTCTAAAATAATGCCAACCGTTAAAAGTAGAATTAATATACTCCCATCCCTGTTCTTCAAAAATGTCTTTGTATCTTATAAAGTCTTTTATATCTGTGTTATAATCTAATTGATAGATATATCTTACACTATTATCCCTTTTAAATTCACTATGAAAACATCCTCCCTTAGTGAGTTGTAACCCCTTCTTTGAAGCTTCATTTAAGGCCTTCTCCTCTTTTTCATATTCCCAAGCTGCATACCATTTATAACTCTTAACCTTATCCTTCATTTTATTTTCCCCCCAATATCATTTCAGATCCTTTAACTAATCGTTTTAACCTTGTAACCTCTTGCTCTAATATTTCTTTCCCTAGCGGTGTTAGTTCGTATAATCTTTTCCTTTTATCTTCTGGGTTTTCACTTTCTGTTTCTCTAATCCAACCTTTTTTCATCATATTACTTGTAGCACCATACATAGTTCCTGAGCCTATTTTCACATTACCTTCTGATAGGATTATGGTATCTTGCATAATGCCATAACCATGATTAGGTTTATTGTAAAGGCAAAGGAGAATGTAATAGTAGCTTTCTGTTAAAGGTTCATTCTTAGCTTTAAGCATGTGCATAACTCCTCTCTTCTTTATCTCATTCATATATTTTGTATCTGACCCAATATATGTCGTCAAGCAATATGTCGTGATACGATATATATTATATTTGTATCGTATCACGACATATATCGAGCGTCAACATACTTTTGTTTTTAATAAATTCTTTATAATCACACGGCTATTACTACAAATAAAAATTTGTCTTGGCGTTTATGAGAAATACGTCTGAGAGAAAATGAGTGGGTATGGGTGCCTTCCGTTGTTCCGGTTCACATTTTAATAAGAGTGGTTTTACCCGCACCATTTGGACCTATAAGCCCTACCATTTCTCCCTGCTCTATTTCTAAAGTTAAATCTGAAACAGCAGTTTTATAGATATATTCACTTTTAAATAAACTTCTAATACTGCCTTTCATCCCCTCTTCTTTCTTATATCTTTTATACTGTTTAGTTCAATGCTTTACTGAAATAATAGCCACCTTAATTCCTCCCCAATTCATCTTCGCATCTTTTTTATTGGTACGATTGCCAACTTGCTTCTTCTTCACTTTCGTAAGTAGCACTCATCCCCTCTTGATAACCCTTAGTCATTTTCTTCTTTGCTTTGCGATTAGCAACACTATCAAAAACAATAGAGAAATCATAATCAGCTGGATAAAGCTCACTAGCAGCTACTAGAAGCTTAAGCCTTTTAACTGCCACCCATCTTTTTGAGCCTTTGATTTGCACCCCTATCTTGCCTTCTTCATTGACCGTATGAAAAACAAGGCCTTTTTCTTTATTAGGGAAAACAAGAACACTATCTCCTACATGAAAGCTTTTTGCTTTTGCTGATGCCTTCTCTTTACGTTCGGATTGACCTTTAAGCTGAGGAGTAGCTGCTACTTTTCCCAATTCACTATCTAGTGCTTTGATTAGTCCTTGCGCTTTCTCTATAGCCTCACTATTATTGGTCTTCTTATTGACTATATGATTAGTAGGAATCTCCTTGTTTGTATTAACTTCTTCCTTCCCTCTTGTACCTTCTACTCTACTTGAATCATGGTTTCCTGATGCCTGAGTCTGTGGTTTTTCATTACCTATTGTATTGCTATCACCGTTTTCTAAAGCTTGAGCTTTTGTCCTTTTATCAATTACTTTATTCATATAATCATCTTGTGACATCACTTGCTCTTTATAGGTGTAGCTACTTGCAAGCTGAATCAGTGATTTTGGAAAGCCTAGCTTTTCTGCAATATAAAAGGCACAGCTCTCTCCAGCTTCTCCAATTTCTAATTTATAAAGCGGCTTAAGGCTTTCTTTATCAAAGCACATTCTGGCATTTTGATAACCTTCCGCCTCAGTGGCATAGTCCTTCACTTCTGGATAGTGAGTTGTTGCTACTAATAGGCATTCCTTTTGGCGAAGTGCTTCTAAAATAGCGATGGCAATCCCCATTCCTTCTGCTGGGTCTGTTCCTGAACCTAATTCATCTAATAAAACTAAGCTGTCTTTAGTGGTTTGTTTTAAGATGTCAATAATGTTCACAATATGAGAAGAAAAAGTAGATAAGCTTTCTTCTATACTTTGGCCATCACCTATATCACATAAAATCTGATTAAACATTTTAAAAGTGCTTCCCTCTGCCACAGGCACATGCAGACCGCACTGAGCCATCATAGATAAAAGTCCTACTGTTTTAAGAGCTACTGTTTTCCCTCCTGTATTAGGCCCTGTCACAATAATGCCTCTAATACCATCCTTCATGTAAAAGTCTAGTGGCACACACTTTTCTTTATTTAATAGTGGATGTCTACCCTCTTTGATCTCTAACTTTCCTGTTACACTCACCTTTACCGCTCTTGCTTGGAGCTGTTGTGAAAGCTTAGCTTTGGCAAAGGCTACATCTAGAACCTCCATCATCTCCATATTAAGACGCATATCTGAAATATAATTTTCCACCTCATTTGTCAGACTATAAAGTACCTTTCTCACTTCGTTATCTTCTTCAATTTCTAGAACTCTTAGCTCCTCTTGAAGCTTACCTACTGCTGATGGTTCAATAAAGACAGTGCTTCCTGTCCTAGAGGTATCTAGTACTGCTCCCTCCACCTGACTTTTGTACTCTCTTTTAACAGCCAAGGCATAACGGCCTCCACGCTCGATAATATAAAAATCAGCCAGATAATCTTTCTTTCCACGCATGATTTTTTCAAGACGTTGTTTGACTTGCTCTCTTTTGATTTCTATATCACGCCTAATTCCTTTGAGTGCTGTAGACGCTTCACTATCTACTTGGTTATTACGAATACTTAATTCAATAAGTTCCTTAAGGACATCTAAGTCACAAAAGCCTCTGCCATAGGTAGCCAGATTGCAATCTAGGAATTCTGCTCGTGATAGATAACGTCTCATATTGTTGCATCCTTTAATAAAGGAAGCCACTAACATCAATTCTTCTGGCATTAGTAAGGTACCTATGCTTACCCTCTCTAGCATGCTTTCCATGTACTGCATAGAACTAATGGGTGGTGTTCCTAAACTATCTAAGATTCTTCTGGCCTCGGTAGTCTCCCTCATCTTAAGCTGACAAATTTTCTCATCCAAAATCATCTCTAAGCCTAATAACTTTTGTTTTGCTTTATCAGATACAGCCATTTCGCTGAGCAGTTTTAAAATCTTGTTAAATTCTAATATTTCTATGGTTTGTTTCATTTTCTTTCTCCTTGTTTTTAATGATTGATTTTCATCATTACTCATATTGGACATAGGAGATCAAATTACTAAAATTAAAATAGCCCCTAATTACTTCTGCCTTTTATAAAGGACAAGTACTTAGGGGCTTAATAAACTTCTCGGCTATACACTATAAAATTACTCATCTATAAGCAAATTACTATTTATACACTATTGCCATAGTTCTCCAAAAAATTAGCAAGTATAAACAGGTTTCTAAATTATAGATGATGTTTTAACACCTCTTTAACCTAGAAATGTTATCTATAGATGGAGCTGTTATTTATAGTTATTAATACAAAAGGGAATAGATAGCCTATCTCCTTAAAGTTTACATGATTTCCGTAAAAGATTATGCTTTATTAAGCGTTCTAAAAAGGCAGAAGATATTATCACTCCACTTAAGTGGCATACGCAAACAGACCATACCTATATACGGTCTAAAACGCCAACTTAGTTAGTGATTCACTATTAGATTAATGCTTGATCTCCTTTTTTAAACACACTTAACAAAAACATCACCTTTCTTTCTTATATTTAATTTTATCATAAACCTTTTTGTACTATATGTCAATTTCACGTTACTTCCAAAAAGAGTGAATTAACATTCCCTATTTTATAGAAAGATATCTATCTTCCTATACTACAAAAAAAGATTGAGCTTAATCTCATAGATTTTGCTCAATCTTTTTGCTTCATTTATTAGCCTTAGTTAATTTTGGCGATTTCTATATAAGTTAATGTGATTTTATTCTCTGGTTTAATCACTGAACTTGTAGGTATTGGTGCTCCATATACTTCGTTAATTACACCACTTTCAAGTAGAATATCCTCAACTTTAGGCGTTGCAACAATAACATTGTCTATTTGTACTGTTTTCTTATTATATAGATTTAAATAAGTTTGTTCACCGGCCCCCCCATATACAACGGCAGTATTCATAGTACTTGGTATATAGAATGCTATCTTGTATTCATCATTCTCATTAATAACATCTTTAAAATTGACTTTGATTTCACTACCACTAGGTCTCTCTACTGTATAGTCGGTTCCTTTTACTAATACTTTATTTGATTCATTTACCTTATTTACTTGTACACTTAGCTTACTCAAGTCGTAGTTCATTAATGTAGCACCGCCAAGTTGTGCATCTAACAATTTACTGATATCAACCGTATAAGATACATCCTTTGACTTCACATTAAATTTAACATTAGCTGAAATATTACTTACACCTTGTGGTTGGATGAAGTTATTGTTTACATTAGTAACTGAACTTACATTAGGTTGGTTAGTTAAATTCTTAGAATCTGTTGGACTTTGTTTTAATGCTGCACCTAATGCTGTACTCGTACCTAGTGTTCGTGTTATATCTAGTGTTGGTGTTGTATCTGACGTTGATGCTGTATCTGGCGTTGATACTGTATCTGGTGTTGATGCTGTATCTGGTGTTGATGCTGTATCTGGTGTTGATGCTGTATCTGGTGTTGATGCTGTATCTGGTGTTGATGCTGTATCTGGTGTTGATGCTGTATCTGGTGTTGATGCTGTATCTGGTGTTGATGCTGTATCTGGTGTTGATGCTGTATCTGGTGTTGATGCTGTATCTGGTGTTGATGCTGTATCTGGTGTTGATGCTGTATCTGGTGTTGATGCTGTATCTGGTGTATCAATAATACCTCTCATTTCTTCAACGCTATACATTTTGCCATCAACTAAAACCCCCACAATCGTTGCTGGTAGACCATCTGATCCAGTTGGTACTAAAATATTTTCTTCTACCGTCTTATTTCCTATCTCACTCACTTCTGAGTTACTTGTATTAAATCTCATATTATAGTTGAAAACAATATCTCCCACTTTAAAGTCATCTGGGACTTCACTCCAAATAGTAAATTGACTGCCTGGAACGACTTTCATGACGCTATAATCATATGTGCTTACGTTAATTTTAGCCCACGAAAACTTAATGCTTGTATTTGGAATAGCATTTGTAATTGTTTTACCATTTGTATCTACATAGTTAAAAGAGGCTTCTTTACTAATATTGTATTTTTCTCCAAGCAAGCCTGACGCTAAATAAATGCGATATTTAATAATAGCTGGTGCATCTGTTGTTAATTCACCAATGTCCCATACCATACTACCATCTTCTAATTTTTTCATATCGCCTTGAGTAATAGCAATTCCTGTCTTACTCCAATCGACATCATTAGTAATGCCTTTTGATGCATCTTTAAAACCAACTTTTGTCACCGCCTTGCTAATATCTGTTGTTGGTAATTGTAATTCAATATTATCAGCTAAAGTCTCTGATAACGTAGTACTACTCGCTACATCCTTCTTTACTGCTGCTGCAATTTTATCCATTACACCTTTTAGTGCAACTTCTGAATCATCTGCTTGATAAGCATATTCAGCTGCATTCGTTGCACATTGTTCTAAAACATTCTTTCCATCTTGACTAATGCCACTACCTGCTGCAATTGTAAATACTGTTAAATTCTCAACTTTTGATTTTACTTCATTAGCAGCACTGACTGTATCCTTATCGATTTTAGTGTTCCAGCTGCTATCACTACGATTACCTGACCCATCACCATTCCTCATATAGGTTGGGTCTCCATCAGATAATAGAATAATAACCTGATTATCTGCCTCGCTCTCTTTTAACATTAAACCAGCTTTAATAATACCAATAGACATTGGTGTGCCACCATTGATATTATTCATTGCAGCTGAAACAGCTGACTCAAGTGTAGACGCATCATTAGTGAAATTCGACTCAACTTTAAAGTTTGAATACCAACCACCATTAGCTAATTTTTGATAAATTGAATTCCAATTATTATCAAAATGTTCATAACCATTACCATTTGGTTTAGTTTCTGTACCACCAAAAGATACAACAGAGACTCTTACATTAGGCTGCTCAACTAAAGAAGTCACCAAGCTTTGACTTGCATCATTAACTAAACTCGCTCTTGTCATATTTGTAGTTGTATAGCATGTATCACCATGTGTATGTGCACTTACAGAACAAACAAGTTTTTGATAACAACTATCTGTGTGTTTGTGCCACCTACTACTACTATATCCGCAAAAAGGTGTACTGTTGGTTGTGTAACATGTATCTGCATGAGTGTGTTCTTGTTTCGTGCACTTTAACTGTTTTGCTTTATCATTCATACTTCCTGATCTATCTAGTACAAGTACAACATCTGTAGATGGTACTTGTGGTTTTACTTGTCCTTCTAGCTTAACTGCTACTTCCCAAACATTTTTCTCATCTTTTACTTCTGTTACTGTTCTAGTAATACCTACTTTACCTATTGTACTAAATTGTATATTCTTTTCTGTTGGCCTAGAAAATTCCCCACCTGTTGAAGTTTTCATGTAAAATGTAACTCTTAAGTCTGCATCATTTTGATTTGGCATGGTAAATTGAATATCTTTAATCGTTACACTTAAATCTCTCTCACCTTTTAAATAAGCATCTGCATCTCCACTGCTAATTTGATCTTCTCTATCACGCCAGTTCATCTCAAACCATTCTCCGTCTGTACCTAAGCACTCAATATAAGTACCAACTTTTACATCGCTACCTGTTTTATAAGCGTAACTTCTTACTCTAAAAGTTGCTGTTCCACTAATATCGAAACGTTCATTAGCATTTTGAGCTGTATCATTATATTTGCGCAAGAATACATTAAACTCTGTCACCTCTGCTCCATTAAAATATACTGGAACCTGTTTGTAACCCCCATCCGCTTTTTTAACCTCACTAGGAATTCCGTCTACTAACTCTACTGCAAATACGTTGCATAACTGTAATGCCATCATGATAGATAATAAGATGCCTACTACTCTTCTTTTTATCTTTTTCATTTTACCCCTCCTATAAATAATCTTAAATAACACAGTATCTCCCTGTATTATTTTGTTGTATATTTTTATTATATTATATTTTCTAAAAATTTAAAATGAACTATTTTTACTCTTTTTGCAATATATTTGATAAATATTGCTATATTTTTAGAATATTTTGCCCATTTTACCCTAATCTTCAAAATAACATATTACAGGTATACCCGATTCTATATTAGCAAAAATATCTTCTGCTACTTTAGTTGGTAGATTAACGCAACCATGAGAACCATTGGTACGATATATCTCACTACCAAAAGTGTTTCTCCAACTTGCATCGTGAAGACCTATTCCCCCATTAAAAGGCATCCAATACTTAACAGGCACTGCATAGCCTGGGCCTCTTAATACCACATTGGCACTCTTGTAATCTAGTGTATAGGTTCCTTCTGGTGTATCATAATGCTTTTTTAGATTGCCTGTTACTACATCACTCTTTACAACAAGCTTACCTTCTTTATAAAACCAAATATATTGCCTAGATAAATTAATCTCTACATAAGTTGAACCAATATCGTTCTTTCCTGGTTTAAGCGCACTTTGAGTATAGATTGGCACCCTTTTCACTGGATTTCCTTGCTTTATCAGCTCAATGACTTCACCTATTTCATCCTGTACATTGAGTTTCCAGCCATAATCTCCCCCTGTTACCTTTACTCTTTTACCTGTGCTAGTAGTAAAATATCTTTCTTGCCCTAAAGTATCATAACTATATGCAAGACCTATTATATAATCTGCAATGGCTTCTTCATCTACTACAACCTGCATTTGTTCATTAACACTTAACCATGAACTGATTTGTGTTTGATCTATCACTTCTTGTTTATCTCCAAAATCATAAGTAATCTGTGCCTTTAAATAATAATTAAGTTCATCTTTCAGATCTATTAACTTTTTAGACTCCTTATTATATAGCGCCTTTTTATAGCATGATTCCTTATCTAAATCTAGGATTTTATCTTCTGCTTTAATCGCCTTACTTATAGCCATATTGAGCGCAATTGAATCTACTGTATTGCCCTTATCACCTTCTATAATCTGGTAGGAACCGTCTATGTACTTGATACTTGCATCTACTGGTTTCCTAATATATTGATTTGTTAAACATGTTAATGTATTTACTTTATCTTGAAGTAATTGTGGATTATAACTTATCTCCTTAGTCACTTTTAAATTTGTAGCTTCAAATATGTGCCAGGGCCAACTCCATGAACTTTGATTTTCCTTAACTTCTGTAATACCATTTGACATCTGATAAAACAGGTCTATATCACTGCCTTTAATTAACTCTAACTGACCATGTCTTTCCCTCAACTCTAATATATAATGATTACTCATGGCTTCCACCTTGATTATTGCTTTCTCTAGACTGCTTCCACCTACTTTTATGCCATTAATTTGAGTTCCCCAATAAAAATGGCTAGTAAAATAAACAACTCCTACTATATAAAGGATGCTTAAACCTCCTATGGCAATCTTGATTCCTATGAAAAGCTTCTTATTTTTGATCAGCCTTTTAAGACTACCCTTTATCTTTCTACTTATAGTGCCTACTGTCTGTAATATCTTAGTACCTCGCACTTTTCCTTTAATACTACTTAGCTTATCATTCCATTTCATTTTATATTCCCCATTTACTCCAATTTCAATATCCTATCATATGTAAATGGCTTTTTATTTAGTACAAATAAAGTGGCTATACAGATGACATAGAAAAAGAGTTGTTTCAGCTCAGCTACCATCATAGCCTTTATTGCTTAAACAACTCTCTTTTATCTCTCACTACTTTATTTCCTATAGTAAATAGATTTTTCTTTTTAACTTCTATTGATTTTCTTTCAAATAATCAGCTATTGCCTCAACATCTTTATCCCCACGACCTGAAACCGTAACAATAATGGTTTCCTCCGGCTTACAAGTAGAAGCATACTTCATAGCATAAGCTAAAGCATGAGAACTCTCGATAGCTGGCAAAATTCCTTCCGTTTTACAAAGCGTTATGAGTGCTTCAACAGCTTCATCATCTGTAATAGAGACATATTTACCCCTACCTATTTCATTAAGATAAGCATGCTCTGGCCCTATCCCTGGGTAATCAAGCCCTGGTGAAATAGAATAGACAGGCGCAACTTCTTTATTTTCATCTAATACACAAAGCGTCTTCATTCCATGTAATACTGTTGGCTCACCCATAGCTATAGTAGCTGCATGCATTGGTGTATCGATACCTTTTCCTGCTGCTTCTACACCGATTAGTTCAACTTCTGAATCCTCTATATAGGCCGCAAAAGAACCTATAGCATTGCTACCACCACCTACACAAGCAATAATTGCTTTAGGGAGCTTACCTTCTTTTTCTAAAATTTGTGCTTTAGATTCTTCACTAATGACTTTTTGGAAGTGCTTTACAATAGTTGGATAAGGATGTGGTCCTACTGCTGAGCCAAGTACATAAAAGGTATCATCAGAAGCATTTACCCATGCATCAATAGCTTCATCAACGGCTTCTTTTAAGGTCTGAGTACCTGAAGTAGCTGCTACTACCTTTGCCCCTAGCATTTCCATACGAAATACATTAAGTGCTTGCCTTTTCATATCTTCTTTGCCCATATAAACAGTGCATTCCATACCCATAAGTGCTGCTACTGTTGCTGTTGCAACACCATGTTGACCAGCTCCTGTTTCAGCAATTACTTTCTTTTTACCCATACGTTTTGCAAGTAATACTTGCCCTAGTACGTTGTTAATCTTGTGGGCTCCTGTATGATTAAGGTCTTCTCTTTTTAAGTAAATTTTAGCCCCGCCACAAACTTTCGTTAAGTTATCTGCATAATAAAGTGGTGACTGACGACCTACATAGTCTTTTAAATAATAGTTAAGCTCTGCATTAAAATCTTCGTCATCACGATACTTTAAGAAAACTTCTTCTAACTCTTTAAGTGCTTTAAGTTGTGCTTCTGGCACATAAGCGCCACCAAAACTTCCAAATACATCTTTTAACATAATCAATCCCTCCAATAAGTTTTATTAGTAACTCATTTCTATGAATAGTTACTATGATTTCAATCAAATGAGGAATTTTCTAGAACCCTAGGGACTAGCTTTTTGGATTTACACCTTATGCTTGCAAACAAAAAGAGCCCTATCATCCATGGGACGATAGAACTCGTGGTGCCACCCAAATTATATCTTTGCAAGGTTAATCCCCTAAAAAGATATCTCTTTAACAGATACGGCATTTATGATGCGATATCCTGTTCCTGTAACGTAGAACTTACGGCTCTGACTACTCTTAGTTCACCAGGCATCTCCCAAACCCATTCCTTATAATCTCCTGCACTGGACCTTTCACCAATCGCCAGCTCGCTGAGGCACTTAATTATAAGTACTCTTTTTGTTCCTAGAATTTAATTCCGATTTAATTACTATTTATGATATGCAATTCTTAATAGATTGTCAATATTTTTTATATATTTCACATTTTATTATATTATTATGTACCTTTTTCTCACTATAATCATTAGTATATTTAAGATAATGCCTTTATAAGAATTACGAAGATAAAACTCCCAATATAACAACATAAAATATTTAAACCACCTTATAATAATAGTGTAGTTGTATTCCTTAGTATCAACTACGCTATTATTATATTCTATACTTTCTATTCAATATATTCTCTTACACGTAAGTCAATTCCCATTTCTTCTGCAAGTTTTCTACTAGCTTCAATTTGTTCTTTTGATATTACCTTATCTACTACAGAAAAAGTCACGCTTCCAATATACTTTTTACAATCCATGGCAAATTTAAGAAGGGCATCAAACGATTCTATACCAAAACGAGGTCTTGCTACTTTTAAGTACTCATCTTTAGTTGGTGCATTTAAGCTAATAGAAATAGCATCTACATATCCCTCTAAGAGCTCTGCTGTTGGCTTATTATGAATAAGATCCGCTAAACCATTGGTATTTACACGAATTTTAATTTTACTCTTCTCTCTAATATATTTGCATACTTCTATAACTGTTTCAATTCTGGTAAGAGGCTCCCCATAACCACAAAAGACGATTTGGTCATAGCTATCTAAATTATAATTCTTTAGATCATCTAAAATTTCCTCTAGACTTGGATCATGAGGTAACCACAAGTTATCATTTTGCCCTACAGTATCATGGTCGATTCTTACACAGAAGGTACAGGAACAAGGACATTTGTTTGTTAAGTTGACATATAAACTGTTTTCTATTTGGTAAATAATCGTCATTATACATTTCCCCTTAGTTGTCTTTTTAATTTATTTTTTACTCCCATCATATCAAAAGCATAACCCATAGCTAAAAATACAATAGCGCTACCTAGTGGTTGTAATAAACCTGGTAATACAGCTGCAAGACCAGCCATAAAGTTACCTGTCATAATGGCATCGGCAAGAAAATACCCAAATACACCTGTTAAACCTGCTAATACTACTGCTGCTACATTTCTTACGCAAATGAACTTGCCTTTACCACTTGTAAAATAGATGACTAATAATGGCTTAATAAGCATTGTTGGAATCACCCACACCATACCTCCGGGTGTAATGGCATCTGATAAAGCAGCACCAATAGCACCTGCTGCCATAGCATAAGGCACTGGCAGTATGCAAGCCGCTAAATAAATCATACTATCTCCCACATGAATAACGTGTGCCCCTATTCCCGTTGGAATATTAATACGTGTCACTACAAAAATAATCGCTGCAAATAAAGCCGTCATAACTAATGTTCTTGTTTTTTCTGATTGATTCATTTTATACTCAGCTCCTTTAGAAATGGCTCATACATAATTCCCTCTTTTGTGCTCAAATTAAAGTCCGATGTATATGTAATAGCCTGACTTATAAATGTACTTGCTATATCAACTGCTTCTTCTAGGCTATAACCATGGGTTAAATATCCACATAGCACAGAAGCAAAAATATCTCCTGTTCCACTATAGGACTTACCATTATAAGCTACTTCTTTCATAAAGTAGATAGCCTTATTAAAGTCTAGCCCTATATTCATTAATCGCTCAGGATGTGCTTCATCACAAACCCCGGTAATAACAATCTGTTTAGGCCCTAACTTAGCTAATTCTTTGGCATAGCTTTTAATCTTCTCCTGGTTAATGCCCCAAGCTAGGTCATAGCCTGTTAATAGTGAAAACTCTGTTATGTTAGGTGTAATAATATCTGCTTTAGCTACTAACTCCTTCATATGAGTAGGATACGCTTCATCATAAATACTATAAAGCTCACCATTATCCCCCATAACTGGATCTATTAAAACCAGCGTTTTATTTTCTTTAAAAAGCTGAATGAATTCTAACACAATTTTAATCTGCTCCTTAGATCCTAAAAAGCCAGAATAAATACTATCAAAACGATATCCAATAGCTTTCCAATGCTGAAAAAACTGTCCCATATAAGGGGTAAAATCTAAAAAGGAAAATGAATCAAACCCCGTTTGGTTTGATAAAATAGCCGTTGGCAATGGACAAGCCTGCACCTGTAATGTATTTAACAAGGTGAGTGCCACTGTTAAAGAGCATCTGCCTATACCCGATAGATCATTAATAACTGCTGCCTTTTTCATAGGGGCCTCCTTAAGAAAGTATCTTTGTTATTTAATGCTTTACAACTCTTCTGTTTTTTTATAAACTAATTGTATCGATACAATTTAGTATTTCTTGTAAATTAATATATGTATTTTCACACAATTCCCTATTATGGTCAATACAAGACAAGGAGCTTTTTTATGAATATAAACATTGTACCGTTACAATTTGATTTGAATTCAACTGAACCCCTTTATGCTCAGCTTTTTCATTATTTAAAAGATCTTATTATTAAGGGGGACTTAGCTTTTGGAGATAAATTACCTGCTATTAGAAGCTTTGCTAAAGCGTTAGAAGTCAATAATATTACAGTTATTAATGCTTATAAGCAACTAGAGCATACTGGTTATGTGACTTCTAAACAAGGAAGTGGTTACTATGTTTCTAAGCGTCTTACTGAGGAAGCCTCTGTTTTTACACCCAAGCCACTTTATCAACAGGAACTTATTAACTTTTCTAGTGCTTCTCCTGACCCTGGCATTTTCCCTACTGAAACTTTCAAGGAGTATATCGTAGAGGTTATGGAGCGTGATAAAGGCTATGCCTTTGGCTATCAGGAAGTTAATGGTTATATGAAGCTTAGAGAAGTATTGGCACAGTTTTTAAAACAAACTTATGATATTGAAACCAAAGCTGAACTCATTCAAATGGTATCAGGTGCTCAACAAGGTTTAGATATTATCGCTAAGAGTCTTTTATATTCTGGCGATAGTGTGATTACGGAAAATCCTACCTATAACGGTGCTGTAGATGTTTTTAAATCTAGAGGTTGCCGCATTGTCCCTGTTTCGCTTACCCCACAAGGACTTGACTTAGTTGAATTTGAAAAGAAGGTTAAGATTTGTAAGCCCAAGCTTGTTTATATCATGCCTAACTTTCAAAACCCTACAACTATTTGCTATAACAAGGCTACTCTTCTAGCCTTACTTAAACTAGCTCATACCTATGATTTTTATCTATTAGAAGAAGATTCCATGTGGGAGCTAACTTATGGTACCAGGGGGTCTCTATCTCTCAAATCACTTGATACAGAAGATAGGGTTATTTATCTTAAAAGTTTTTCCAAGCTCCTTATGCCTGGTCTTCGTATAGGTTTTATTATCATGCCTAAGGCTTTAGTTGAAGCCTTTACCCGTACCAAGCAAACCACAGATATTTCTTCTTCTGGTCTGATGCAACGCGCATTAGAGCTTTATTTTAAGAATAATAAGTGGGAAGAGCACATTCATTACATGAAAAAAATATATAAAGACCGCTATGAGTGTATGCTTAGTAAACTCATGGAACTTGAAAATGATGAGGTAGAGCTTTATAAACCACAAGGTGGCGTTTGTTTTTGGCTTCGTTTACCTAAAGGGATGTCTGCTCAGCATCTTTATGAAAAATGTTATGAGAAGGGACTACTCATTTTCCCTTCCCCTATTTTCTTTCCTCATTTAGATCCTTCTAAAGACCGCTATATTAGACTCAGCTTTGCAGCTTGTAGTATTTCTGATATTCAAAAAGGAACTGATATTTTAGCTAAATGCATTAAAACCTATCACTAATTTATTTTTTCAAGACAAAAGCCACCAAACCCTAAAGTGAACTGACCCCAATAAACTAGATTTTTAGGTCTAACTTATCGGAGTCACATCAAGGGTTTAGCGGCTTTTTTATTTCGCTTATTTCTTGTATCCTATCATGCTCTATCCCTATCTTCTATACAATACCAGATTAATATTTTTCGTCACTAGCTAAGACATAAAAACTTCAGAAAAATAAAGACGTAGGTAAATAAAATAAATAAGGTGCAGTAAACACTGCTAATGATAGGGCTAACTTCTTCTTAATAGCTTCATCTAAATCTACTTTTTTAAAACTCACTTTGTAGTTAAACAAATAGATAAAACAGCCTGCTATCAGAATACAAACACTTACCCATAATACAGCATAAATATTCTCAAAAGGATTGTATGTAACTGCATTAGTTAAGTATTTGTACCACCACTCACCTAAAGGTGACTTATTCTCTATAGCCATATCAACAAAATTAACACTAAACATAGCTAATGTCCCAATAAAGTCAGATATAAAACCGAAAATCCATACTTTGAAAATCACTTTCTTAGCAATCTCTTTTATCTGATTGACTTTTAATACCTTTAAGGTAACCACTACTACTGTTAAATCAATTAAGAAATTAGCCGGAAATATCACAATCCAAGTTAAAGGAAATAACCATAATAACCAGATTGGAAAAATCAAATTATATAGCTTTGTTTGCTTTTTGCTCCCCATTTTTCACCCCTCTTATATTAATTAATACTCATTACGCCCACCTATTAAATTACTTGTGTTCCTCATAAAAATGTTTTAAGTCTTGCTTTGTTTGATTGTCTAAATCATGCCATCTGATTCCCTGTACGGCTCCCTCTAGACCGCATAAGCGATTAATACATGCCGAATCATCAATTTCTTTAATCTTTAACCATGCTTTTTTGCTCCCTAAATTCTTTAATTGTTCAGTGGTGGTAATGCCTACTTCGTTAAGCTGTGCTTCTACCACCTTCCCAATATTAGGTAGTTTACTTAGTTCTCCCATTCTCTTTTCCCTTCTTTCAATATTTATTTCTATACCATTTGCGTTGCATGTTTATCCTCACAGACTTTTCCTTTTATACTCATAAGATTCTTTAGGATGATTGGTGATATGAATGCCTTGCAAAATGAATTGAGCACTTTCTCCCTTATCTGTACTTATTTTTGAGAAGCAAGTATGTAATGTTACGCCATGAGGTCCTTTGGGTAATTCTTCCCCTTTCTCTGCTAAAAATATACTTGTTGGCCCACTAGCGCCACCTATAATACCAATACTACTAGCACTCTCTGGTTCATACGTATGAGTCGCTTTTCTCTTATAAGATATAGTAGAATCAAATTCTAAACGTTCCTTTTCATTAAGAGCTGGTACTATTTCATATGTTGCTGAAGTAACATAGAATTTCTCTCCTAGCATGGCCTGTTCTGGTAATTCAACGGATTCTTCTATTTGAAAATATAAAGTATGCTCTATCTCCGTAGTCGGATGCTTGAATTTTATTTCTTTGGTCTTGTCTAAATCTGATAGCTGAAACCGCTGTCCTATAGGATAAAATATCTGTTCTTCATAAGTAACAAGCTTTAGAGTATTAATGACATCTCCCCTTTCTTGTCTTCTAATACGCATCCTAGCCTTTGCTTCTTTAGGATAAGGCACACAAAATCTTTGACAGGCAAAACAGCTGGTATGCTTTAGATTTCTTTTATAAGCACTTTTAATAGGCTTTAACTCATCACTGTCATGTAAGAATGGCATTTGTATACTTCCAGTACTACTATAACCTCTCTCTACCCTTTTCCCATTAATCCAAATTTCTGCTAGGCTTACTTCTTTATAAGGGTGCTCTTGCTCTAACTGTCTTCTCTGATTTTGACTAAGCTCTTTTTCATTTATTCCTTCACATTTCTTAGCAAAGGCTTCTAGCTCTTCTTTCTCTATAAGTGTTATAATATCAAATACGATACCTTTACTGAATCTATACGCACAAGGAATAATACGTTTTCTTCCCAAATGATTAAAGCTCCAGTTTAATACTTGTTTCGTCCCTGTTTTTCCTCTGGGTCCTTCCCATAAGGAAGCACTATAGTAAACCTCCATTTTGCCACCATTCCCTATCACAATATTTTCATCTATTGCTATTAACTGCTGATTTTATTTATATTATAGCATTTCTCAACGAAGCTAAAACATTTATATTCATTTAGTAGAAAAGGCACTACCCGTAGGCAGCACCTTAGCTTGATAAAGCTTATTAAGTCTTATTCATATATTGGTAAGCAAAAGGATTACTTGCATTTGTTATTAACTTCGTTATATGTTTTAAAGCCGAATCAAGTATTTGCGAAAAGTGTACCTGAGTAAAATGCCATGTATCCAGCACTAGTCTTTTTAGTTGAAATTAAATATAAGGTCCCTGACCACCATAATCCACCTGAAAATTCGGTATAGTAATAACTCTCTGCCACCTCCTCAAGCGTATCATAGGTTATTACTACATTTTCCTTAAGCTTAGATACGACTGCCTTGGGTATTTCTGTAGATGAATCTGCATCATTAATGACATCTGCATTACTTAACTCGCTTGCAAAAGCCATTTGCCCAGGAACCATTAATGCTCCCATCAATGCTATTAATAAAACTAGCTTCTTTACTCTCTTACCCATACCATCACATCCTTTGTTTTTAATTATCTTTAATCACTTTATAGGTGACTAAAAATCCTCCTGCTTTTCCTATCCTTACGGCATCAACAAACTCATATTCCCTATCTAAATATACATTTTCAAGCTCTTTAGCATCTAATACATCTTTTGCTTTAACACTATTACCTGCTTTAATACATTCATCCCATGTGCTATATACAACATGGATTTCTTGTTTTTTTACTAGAATAGTTTTAGTATTTTCTTGAGATACTGCACTAACATTAGATACTTCATCAACATTATGCACTTTAAAAATATTATGTATTGCAAAAAAATTAAGTGCTATTGTCAATCCTATTACTGAGCATAATAACGTTTTTTTTAATACCTGATTAATCATAACCACCTCTTCAATTATTTATATATATACTACTGAATTTTTACAGAAAACTCAATATTTTTATTATTATTGACGTATTATTTATATCTTTTTTATGTATTTTCTATTCTATGTATGTAAACTTTATGCTAAAATTACTTGTATTTATATTTATTCTATTTTAAGTATTTTTACAAATAAAGCGCCATTTTAGGAGGCCCAAGGTAATGAAAAAGTCAGTTTATGTATTAACGTTTTTATTCATTCTATTTATCAGTCCTTCATTCTTAGCTAAGCCTACAGTTGAAGCTAGAGGCGCTATATTAATTGAGGCTAAAACCAATACCATTCTCTATGAAAAGAATGCTTATTCTAAATTTTATCCAGCGAGCATTACTAAACTTTTAACGGCTCTCATTATAGAGGAACAACTCTCTGAAAATCATATCATCACTAAAAGTCAAAATAGCGTTAATACAATTCCTAAAGATAGTAGTGAAATCGGCTTAAAGGTAGGCGATAGTTATAACAAAATCAACGGTCTTTATGGTTTATTATTAGGTTCAGATAATTTTATTGCTCATGACTTAGCCTTAGCTCATTCTGGTACTATAGGTAAATTTGCAGAGTTAATGAATACGAAAGCCAAGGCTCTTGGTGCTATGAATACTCACTTCACTAATCCTCATGGTTATCATGATCCTAATCATTATACAACCCCTTATGATATGGCGCAGATTGCTAAAGGTGCCTTTGCTAACCCTACTGTTCAGAAAATTGCTGGCACAGCTCAGTTTAATTTCTATGTGAATAATAAAAATAAATATATTCCTATAAAAAATACTTCTAGATTGCTAAAAAGCGAAACCCCTTACTATAATCCAGCAGTAGTGGCTTGTAAAACAGGTTACCATTCTGATGCAGGCCAAACCTTAGTAGCAAAAGCTGTTTATGGTGATATGGAGCTTATTGCTGTAGTCATGTATGAAAAAACACCTAATCAATACATAGATGTGAATAAACTTTTTGACTATGCTAAAACCTATTATGGTGTAGAGCAAAAAAGTGATATCTACACCCTTAAAAATAAAACCATTACCCCTTGGTCAGAACCTAGTATTACTAGAGCTGTAGAAAAAGGCTGGGCAAATAATGCTACTAACTATAATGATACCATTTATACCGAAGATTTAGTGGCAATGCTGAAAAAAGTCGGAGCAAGCTATAATGGCATAACCATGCAAGAAGTCTATGACTTAGTTGGGCTAAAAAAAGGAGATTTGATAACACGAAGTAGCTTTGCTGAAATCATGACCTTTGCCGCAAAGAAATGGCAGCTTACTCTAGCTATTACGACTACCAAACCTCTCCCTAGTGATGTGACTCATCTTTCTGACGACACTAAAGCTGCCATCTCCTATATGATAGACCGTGACTTAATGCTTCCTTCAAATTTTCTTTTTAATCCAAATCGCATATTAACTTTTGCTGAAGCAATTTCAACTATTGATAGACTTCCACTGTAGTATAAAAGGTCAAAAGGCTTATACATAATGTATGGCCTTTTGACCTTTTATACTACTTACTCATTATTAGGAGGCATCATCACTTTATCAATAATATGGATAACACCATTCTTAGTTACTATATCTTTCTTATGAATTATAGTCCATTATTCTCAATAATTTCTTTATACCAATCAAATGATTTCTTTTTATATCTTTTTAATGTACCATTACCGGCATTATCTTTATCTACGTAAATAAAACCATAGCGTTTTTTCATCTCACCTGTTGAGGCACTTACAAGATCGATACATCCCCAAGGTGTATAACCTAATAAGTCTACACCATCTTCTTCTACTGCTTCAATCATTGCCTTAATGTGTGCTTCTAAATAAGCAATTCTGTAATCATCATCTACTGTGCCATCTTCTTTTAAAGTATCTACTGCACCTAAACCATTTTCTACGATGAAAAGTGGTTTTTGATAACGATCATATAAAGTATTCATTGTAATTCTAAGACCAAGTGGGTCAATTTGCCATCCCCATTCACTTTCAGGTAAGTGTGGGTTTTTGATACCAGCAAAGGCATTCCCTAACTTTGGCTCACCTACTGTTGGATCTGCACTTACCACTCTTGATGAGTAATAACTAAATGCAATGAAATCTACTGTGTTTTCTCTTAAGATCTTTTCATCTTCTTGACCCATCTCAATTTGAATATTGTTATGTTCTAAGAATTTCTTAGCATAGTTTGGATATTCTCCTCTTGATTGAACATCAATAAAGAAGTAATTTTCTCTATCTTTACCTAATGCTGCAAATACATCTTCTGGTTTACAGCTATATGGATAGTAATCTCCTGCTGCAAGCATACAACCTACTTTGTTTTCTGGATTAATGTCGTGAGCAAGCTTAGTTGCTAAAGCTGATGCTACTAGTTCATTATGAGCTGCTTGGTATTGTACTTGAAGTTTGTTGTCTCCTTCTTCGAACATAATCCCTGCACCCATAAATGGTAAGTGCATGAGCATATTGATTTCGTTAAATGTCATCCAGTATTTAACTTTACCATTAAATCTTTTGAAAATCGCTTCACAATATCTTACATAAGCATCGATTACTTGACGACTTCTCCATGAACCATACTCTTCTACAAGTGTAAGTGGTAAATCAAAGTGACAAATTGTAACAACTGGCTCAATATTGTATTTTAATAATTCATCAATGAAATCTTCATAGAATTTAAGTCCCTCTTCATTTGGCTCTAATTCTTTACCAGTTGGAAAGATACGTGACCACGCAAAAGAAAAACGATAGCATTTAAAGCCCATTTCTGCAAATAAAGCAATATCTTCTTTATAGTTGCCATACATATCAATAGCTTCATGAGAAGGGTAGTATGCATCCTCTGGTAAATCTTTATAGTGCATTTCACCTTTCATAATAGCTTTTCTATATTCTCCATGAGGAATGACATCTACTGTTCCAAGGCCTTTGCCTCCTGATAGATAACCACCTTCACATTGATTAGCAGCTGTTGCGCCGCCCCATAAAAAGTCTTTTCTAAGTCCACTCATCTTCTGTCCCTCTTTCCCAAAAGGGGATGCTACCAAATAGTCTCCCATTAGTACATCCCCCTTGTTTATATACTTTATTATTTTACTACTTTAATAACTTCTTCACCCATTTTTACAGCTCTATCAGTAATTGGTAAGACACTGCTATATTCAGCACTGTTAGTTACGATCACTGGTGTAATGATATCATAGCCTTCGCCTTTAATACCATTTAAATCAAAATCTACAAGTGGTGAGCCTACTTTTACTTTATCTCCTGCTTTAACATGAGCTGTAAAGTACTTACCACCTAATTTAACTGTATCAAGACCTACATGGATTAATAATTCTGTTCCATTATCATCTACTAAGGCAATAGCATGTTTTGTTTCAAAAATCATTGCTACTGTTCCATTTACTGGTGAAACCACTTTACCTTCTGTTGGGATAATAGCCATCCCTGGTCCCATAATTTCTTCTGCAAAAGTCAAGTCATTTACTTCTCTTAATGCTACTGCTTCTCCAGTAAGAGGTGCACAAACAGTTACCATTCCCTCTTTAACTAGTGCTTTTTTTACTTCTTCTTTTTTCTCTTCTACTGTTTCATCTACTGAATCTTTATAAAGTGCAAATGCAATAATAAATGCTACCACAATACTGATTACTACACCTATACATGCATAGTAGAAGTTAGACATTGAATCTCCACCGATATAAACTGGTAATGTTAATAGTCCTGGAGAACCTGTTGCATATCTAGCAACTCCAAATATACCGAAGAATAGACCACCAATACCTCCACCAATGATAGATGCATAAAGACCTATCTTAGTTTTTAAGTTTACACCGTATAATGCTGGCTCTGTAATCCCACATAAACCTGTAATACCTGCAGTACTTGCTAATTGTTTGAACTCTGAGTCTTTTGTTTTTAAAGAAATAGCTAATGCAGCTCCACCTTGAGCCACATTAGAAACCATCATTCCTGGTCCTACAAATGTATCATAACCGAGTGTCATAATGTTGTTGATTCCAATTGGAATAATACCATAATGTGTTCCTGTCATAACTAAAAGTGGTGATAACGCCCCTATGATTGTTGGTACTAACCAGCTTGCACGTGCTTCAATTGCACCAATACCAACTGCAACTTTATCGCTAATAATGTAACCAAGTGGTCCAACAACAACTAATGTCGCAATACCTACTACCATTGCTGTAATTAATGGTTTTAAAAAGAACTTAACTGCTTTTGGTGATACTTTATCAGCAAATGGTTCTACATAAGACATTAACCATACTGATAAGATAATAGGAATTACGCTTGACCCATAGCTGGCTAATGGAATATTCATACCGAATACTGCGATACCTGTACCTGCTTCTTTAGCAGCAGTAATCATGCCTGTAAATGTTGGATGAAGTAGCATTCCACCAATCATCATGGCCATATATGGATTAACTTTGAACTTTTTAGCTGCTGAATTCGCAAGTAAGATTGGCAAGAAGTAAAAACCTGCATCTGCCATAAAGTTTAATACTTGATAGGTTTGTGAATCATTAGTAATCAGTTTGGTGGTAATAAGAATGGCTAATACTGCTTTAAGCATACCTGCTGCTGTAATAGCTGGTAAGACTGGTGTGAAAATACCCGAAATCGTATCAATTACTTTATCCGCTATCTTACGATTATCTTTTTCTTCTCCAGCATTACTATTTTCTAATTTTGTCATGCCCATAATCTCTTTGAAAACATGTGATACATCACTACCAATAATAACTTGATATTGACCACCGCTACTTACAACACCCATAACACCTTTAGTTTGTTTAAGTTTTGCTGTATTGGCTTTCTTTTCGTCTTTTAAGGTAAAACGTAATCTTGTTGCACAATGTACAAGTGATGCGATATTGCTTTCCCCACCAACTAGGCGAAGAATTTCTTCTGCTAAACTTTTGTAATTCATCGTGTCATCCTCCCTTATTCTTTAAAAATGGAATAAAAAAATACCTAAATAAGAATCAATTAGCCGAAAACTAATTCATTTTTATTTAGGTATAGCCTACTTAAAGTAACAATCCTATTTTATATAATAATCTGTTTATATAGTTGTAGTAATACGATTAATGTGAATGGTTAAATAAATCATTTCATCTTCAGTAAGGTCACAATTAAATTCTTGCTTAATATAATCTCTTACCTTTAAAGTACATTCATACTCTTTCTTATATTTAAACTTTAAAACTTCGATAAACTGCGAGTCCTGATCCTCTATTTTTACCCCAGTGAAAATACGCTGAGCGAAAAATTTAAGGTGTGTGATAAAGCGTTCATAATGAATAGAGTATTCATCAAGTTCCAGTTTGAAATGGTATTTGATGATGCTTAGTATTCTTTGAATCATCTTTGTCATATCTGTGGTTTTTTCCATAGATAAATCATCCATAAGAGCATTTACAAAATGAAGGGCAATAAAACCAGCTTCATCCTCTGGTAAACTCACACCTAGTCTACGTGAAATAATATTAAGTGCTTCTTTTCCTACTAAAAACTCGTGATTATAAAGCTTTTTTATCTCCCAAAGTAGTGCATTTCTAATGACCACGCCATTTTTCTGACGTTCTAGTGCAAAATTAATGTGATCTACTAAGGTAATATAAATGTTTTGGTTTAACTTTTTACCTAACGAAGCCTTAGCAAAGCTAATAATTTCGTTAGTAGTTTGGATTTGTTCAAGAGGTATCTTTTCGAGAAGTTGAATAAGCTGAGAAGAGTTAGTTTTATCATTTACTGTATAAATCTTTTCAATTAAGCTTTCATTAATCTCGTCTCCTGGGACCTTTTTAAATCCTAGTCCACATCCCATAACCAATACTTCATTATTCTTATCATCAAAGGATTTGATGAGGTTATTATTAATGACTTTAACAACTTTCATAATCCGTGGTACCTCCCTATTTTATCCAAAAAAGGCTATACCACCTCCGTGAATAGAACAATAAATAAAACCTATTCATTCACAAAATGGTATAGCCTGCATTACCAGTAACAATCCAACTATTTTATTTAATTGATTATATTTACATAATATACGAATTTGATATATATGTCAAGTATCTATTGTGTTTTTTTACATTATAAATTATCGTCCAGACTTATTTTTATGAATTTTAACCAATTTTTCTTTACTGCTCTTTGTATACTAACCGGTTCCTTTTTAGTAAATTATTGCTATGCATTAATGTGACATTCGGCCCGTCAAATTCATATTATTAAAATAACACCATATTATATAAGGAGTTAAACTATGAAACAGACCCATCATGAACATCATACCGAATGTTCCTCTCATTGTCATTGTAATTGCTGTGAGAGTTGCTCTTCTAATTCATGCTGCGATGAACATTGTCCTAGTCCTCTGTGCTTTGAATGTACTGGTCCCACTGGACCTCGTGGTCCTCAAGGTCCTACTGGACCTACTGGACCTACTGGGCCTACTGGGCCTCGTGGTTTTCAAGGTCCTACTGGGCCTACTGGTTCCCGCGGTCCTCAAGGTTTTACTGGACCTACTGGGCCTACTGGTCCCCGTGGTCCTCAAGGTCCTACTGGTCGCCAAGGCATTCAAGGCCCTATTGGTTCTACTGGTCCCCAAGGTGTCCAAGGTATCCAAGGTGTTCAAGGCCCTATTGGCCCTACTGGACCTCAAGGTCTTACTGGTATACAAGGTATTACTGGACCCACTGGTCCTACTGGACCTACTGGGCCTACCGGACCTCTAGGTAACCAAGGCATTCAAGGTCCTACCGGTCCTACTGGGCCTGCAGGAATACTCATTAATAATTATGCTCAATATACCTTTAATGACTTTGTCACTTCTTTAAATGATATATCTTTATTCCAAGCCTTTGATGTTGGTAGAACAACTAAACTTTTAAATGCCACAACAATACAATTAAAAGCAGGCTATACCTATCAAATTAGTTATATAGTACTAGGTACTCCTGGTGTAAATAGTTCTTTTCAGATTGTCCCCTATATTAATTCGTTATTCCAAGGCGCTTATGCTGCAACTGCTGTTACTAATACCGCTAGCAATGGTAATGGTACTGCATCAGGAACGTTCATAACTATTGCTGCTAGCACCTGTGCTGCAACTTTATCTTTTAAGTTTAGTAGCCCTATGACTTCTTCTGTTGGAGTACTTGGCTCTATTTCAATCGTGACCATTGCTCCCACTGCATAAGTTATTAACTAGCTATGCATAAAAATTGGCGACAATTCAATCTAATGTAGTAGTCGCCGGTAATCCAAAATAATAAAAGAGATATAATCATAAAGAGACTCTCACCTTTCGTGCGATAGTCTCTTTGTATTTTTAGCTCCAAATAATTTGAAATGCTCTTAAACATTTTTTATCCTTAAAGGTATCTAAAATTGCAAAGTCTCACCCTTCTCTCTTAAGGATTGCCTCTCTTACTTCTGTAAGGGCAAAACCTAATAAGTTTTTACCTTCCCATTTCATAGGATTTTCTACAGCTTCATTTCTTTTATCCATACCAATTCCCCAAATCTTATCCACTGGACTAGCTTCTACTAAAATGCTTCCTTTAGTGTATAAAAGATAATTTAGTAATTCTGGATTTTGAGAGAACTTTTCCATATTTCCTCGTTTAACAATTTCATAGCAATGTTCTTCCCATACTTCTTGTTTAAAATCTTTGACAAGACGACCTAATTCTTTCATTTGTTTGGGATGAACTACCTTTAGAATCTTTTCTGCTACTTCCTCATCTTCAAATAACCTAGCTTTTTCAACCATCATATATTGTTCCGCGCAGCTATACCAAATTTCATCTACTTGAAATTTGCAAGGCCACCATTGACTAAAACAACTGGTATCTATAGTATCTACTTTATTGGGTGTATGTCCCCAAAAGAATATATATTTATAAGTCTTTCCTGATTGATACTCCTTTTGCAAGCTTTCTAAGTCAAAAACCATATTAAAGCTCCTTTCCAAAGAAGTTATTATAAGGCTCAAAGCTTTCTAATACCCTCTCTACCTTTTTAATTCTTTCTTCTAGGCTTCCTTCTAAAGTAATATAAGGAATTCTTCTTTGTTTTAAGTCAGCAATAATCTGCTTATGAAATACATGTCTCTTTTGATCACCACTTCTATCCCAAGTATCATCATAAGGAATGTCATCTTCGCATAAGAAGAATAAATCATACCGACTACTATTCTCTAATGCTAATCTGGTAAGTAAATCTGGTGCTTTACCATGATAATCTAGCGCAAACATATAAGTGGTAATAGCATTAGTATCAACAAAACAATATTTATCAGCTTCTAAAAATGCCTTTTCTTCCCTTTCAATATGTCCTACGGCAATTTCATCAAAGGCCTCAAAGCTTATCCTGCGATCTACTTGATGTTCACTCCAATAATCCCTACCATACTCACTAGCAAAAGTCGTATGATACTTTTTCGCTAAAGCTTCTGTTATAGTAGATTTACCAGTAGACATGGCACCTACGAAAACAACTTTAATAATAAGGTCTCTATAAACAACATCGCTTAGGAATTCTTTATACTGATAAGGATTGGAGCGAATCATAGTTGCAGATATAGGTACTACTTCTCTCGCTTCATCTATTCTTCTATCTATGGCGCCTAAGGCCTTAGCCATATGTTCTCCATAGTATTCGCTGCAATAAAAGGCATCTACTTTCTTACCATTCAGTAATCCTAAAATATATTGCTCTTCTCTCATCTCATACTCTCTTTCATGAGAATACCCTACCGGTCCATCCCAAGCTTCTATGACTGTTACCTGAGGATACAAGGTTCTTATCCAATTAGCTCTTACATAAAGAGGTATTGGTATCACGTCCGTATCATAAATCACTACAATAACTTCATCATTTTCCTCAAGGGCTGTTTCGATAACATATTGATGACCTTTATGAAAAGGTGCATACTTCCCGAGTGTAAGTCCTACCTTGCTCATGCCGCCACCTCCTCACTTTGTTTACTTGCCCCCTTACTCCAAGTATATAGACCATAAAATGAATTGATTAAATAAGCACTCCACATAACAACCATAATAATACCATCCGGACTTCCTGCTACTGTTCTAATGCCCCACATAATGATAGTAAAAATATTAAGAGCGATATAAACCATCCATTGCTCACGGTATCTCTTTACCATTAATATAGTTGCTACAATAGATAGGAGATTTGTCGTCGCATCTATAAAAGGTGAGTTTTGACCTTGTATGAGCGACAGACCATAACCTAATGCAATAATGCCTATCACACATATAACTCCTGTTATAAAAACCCCCTTTAAATTCATACGTTTCATTTCTACAACGCCTTCATCTAAGTGCTTTTTCCACATAATAAATCCCACTATATTCATAGGTACAAAGAATAGCAGATTTAATGCTACTTCTCCAAATAAACCATTTTGATAAGCAAGCCACGCATAACCAAAGGTATTATACATACCAAAAATATAGCTTGTAATATTTCCTTTAGCCGTTAATACGACACACAACACCCCCGTTAAAAACACAGTAAAGCCAAAGAAACTATCCTTTGTAGCAATCGTAATTCCTATAGCCACAGCGCAAAATAGGCCTAACCAAAGTAATTCATAAGCATTCCATTTTCCTATTTGTTTCATTTTTCTCTCCCCATTTCTTTTATTATTCTCCTTATTTTGGTTTTCCTAATCTATTAATAAACCTTACTCTACTCATACAATGTAACTATCTAATCCATCCAATTTTTTTCATATAATCTAGATGGCCTATGTCCTACTTTATCTGTATAGTTCTCCGTTTCTTTTACTAAATCCGCTATCTTTCTTCTAAAAGCAGCCTTTAATAAAGGTTTATCTAGAATCACTTCATAGACTTGTTGAAGCGCTGTTAAAGTAAATTGTCTTGGCATCAGATGCAAGGCTATATCTGTGTATTCTATTTTTCCCCTTAGGCGTTCTACAGCATAAGCAATGATCTTGGCATGGTCAAAGGCTATACCAGAATTCTTTGTAATGAATAATTCACTCGTTCTCCCATTATCATTTATTACTATTTTCTTTTCTATCTCTGCTTGTAACTGAACTTTTTCTTTCTTTTCCTTCCTATCTACCCTTTGATTTTGTTCTTCTCTAGCTTCTAGACTAAGCTGATACCTTTCATATTTAATAAGCCCCCCCTCTTTTGTTTCTTCTGTTTCTTCTATTTTCTTATAAATAAGCTTAAACCATTTTGCCTCATCAGCATCATCTCCTGCTTTTAGTTTAACAAGACTTTGGTCAACTAGTGCCATATAAGCACAGCTCATTACCCAAGTTCTTGGATCTCTCCCTAGCTCACTAAAGGTATACAACTGCTCTAGGTATACTTCTTGCACCCCAGTTTCTTCACAAAGCTCTCTTTGAGCAGCTTGCTCCGTTGTTTCTGTAGGCCTTACAAATCCACCTGGCAGTGCCCACTGACCTAAAAAAGGATGCTTTCCTCTTTTGATTAATAGAAGCTGGAGCTCCTTCTCTGGCAACTTACGATAATTCTCTTTCTCCGATTCTGCCACAGTAAAAATCACCATATCTGTAGCTACTGACGGCCTTTCAAATTCACTACTAGAATATGTGGACAAATATTCAGCTTCACTGATTTTCTTATGATTAATCTCTTCCATGCTATCCTTCTCCTTCTCTCAACCCGTGCTATCTATAAGTACGCTTATCCATTTATACTTATGGGTATTCTTTTCCATTGTCATCTCATAAATCTACTGTTAGTTGTATTCTGTTATTATCTTTTTGTTACTAACATAGTATATTATTTTTTCACGATAGTCAATATTCAGATTTTAACTTTAGAATTACTCTCCAAATTGAAATTCGTAATATATAAGTGAAGGTTCTCAGCAGCCTTCACTTATATATTACGAATTTCAATTTACTTAACTTCAATAAAAGAATATTTTACTCACTTGAAACTTCTGTTTACTTAAAATAGTCTAATAGATGTAACAACCCATTAGAAACTACTATGATCATAGAAGGTAAGCATATGGAAAATAAAATCATTAACTATATCATTGAAAATAAAGAAAAATACTATCGCATAGCCTATAGCTATGTGAAAAATAAGGAAGATGCTCTTGATATCGTTCAAGATGCCATTGTCAAAGCTCTTCGATATCAGCATACCTTAAAGGATGTGAACTACCTTAATACTTGGTTCTGTAAGATTATCATTAATACCTGTAAAACATATTTACAAAAGAAAAACCGTTACATAGACACCCGGGATGAAGCTTTAGAAAGTTATGGTGAACCCACCTACGACCATTACAAACCTTTTGAACTAGAAGAAGCTCTAGACCACTTATCCTATAATGAAAAAACCATTGTTCTTTTAAGGTATTACAATAGCCTAGAACTTAAAGAAATAGCCCATATTATGGATCAAAATCTTAGCACTGTTAAGTCCACCTTATATCGTGCATTAAAAAAATTAAAACCTTTATTAGAAAATGATTATCGAGGTGAAGCCCATGAACAAGTATAAAGCAGACGAAACACATAATGAACAACTAACCAATCAACTTTTAGAACACATGAATACTATTGAAATTCCTAAAGAACTAGATAGCCTAGTGAATGCCGCTATTGAAAAAGGTAAAAAAACAGAAAGGATGATTATTATGAAAAAATGGATTAGAAATAGCGCTGCCACTGCAGCTGCAATCATTGTTGGTTTTGTAGGAGCTGCTAACTTAAGTCCTACCTTTGCTAAGTCTTTAAGCGATATTCCAGTTCTTAATACCTTAGTTAAAGTTGTTAGTTTTAGACAATTTGATTATCATGAAGATACCTATGAAGCTACTATAAATACACCTGTATTAGAAGGCTTAACTAATGAAAAACTAGAAGCTACTTTAAATCAAAAATACCTAGAAGAAAACAAAAAACTCTATGAACAATTTGAAAAAGATGTTGCTGACATGAAATCTTTTGAAGAAGGTGGTCACTTAGGCATAGATTCTGGTTTTGAAATTAAAACTAATAATGATCAAATTCTATCTATCGCTCGCTACGTCGTGAATACTGTTGGTTCTTCTTCTACAACTATGACCTATGATACTATTGATAAGCAAAACGAGATAATTATTACACTTCCAAGTTTATTTAAAGATGATAGTTATATAGAAATCATCAGTGAAAACATTAAAGAGCAAATGAGAACCAAAAAAGCTGCTGATTCAAACTTAATGTACTGGATTGCCGGTGAACCTGATGCTATTGATGGCTTTGATCGCATTTTAGCTGACCAACCATTCTATATTACAGATCAAGGTAAACTTGTTATCTCCTTTGATAAATATATTGTAGGACCTGGCTCTATGGGTATTCAAGAATTTGAAATCCCAACTGATACGATTCAAGATATTCTAGTAAGCAATACCTATATTAAATAAATCTCACCCATCTAAAATCCCAAGAACTTTACACACTAAAGTCCTTGGGATTTTTTTACATAAAGATTACGTTAAACATTTCCCAGAGTATTCTTATTTTATTGATATTTTTTTTAGAAGAAATATAATTAGATACATAATTAATCATTGTAATTTATTGTAAATAAAGGAGTATGCCTATGGATTTCTCTATTATTGTATTTTTAGTCTTTAGTTTTGGCGCGTTATTTCTTGGTTTTATTTTAGAGGGTGGACATCTTTTAGCCTTGTTTATTGGAACAGCTGCAATCATTGTTTTCGGCGGCACCATCGGCGCAGTAGGTTTATCTTTCCCTATGGAAGAGATTAAAAGACTTCCTAGAATCATCGGTGTTTTATTTAATTATAAGCCTATTGATAATTATAAAATCACCAAACAATTTTATGAACTCACTACTATTGCTAGAGCCGAAGGTATACTTGCCCTTGAAGATGCAGCTGGCAGAAACGGTATTAAGCACCCTCTTATTACCAAAGGACTTCGCTTAATTGTAGATGGTGTAGATACTAATCATATATATAAATCTCTAGTAACAGATGCTGAAAATATAGATGCTAGACATGAAGCTGGCTTTGCTATATTTGAGTCTGCTGGCGGTTACTCTCCAACTATGGGTATCATCGGAACAGTTATGGGACTCGTTCACGTTTTAGGAAACCTAAGTGATCCAAGTACCTTAGGGCCTAAAATTGCTGTTGCCTTCATTGCTACTTTATATGGTGTTGGTACAGCTAACTTACTATGGCTCCCTATTGCTACACGTTTGAAAAATATTAGTGAAAAAGAGTCTCTAAGTAATCAAATGGTTATTAATGCACTTGTTGCCCTGCAACAAGGAAAGCATCCAAAACTTGTTATAGATGATATGTCTGCTTTCCTAACACAAGAAGAACGTGAAAAGGTATTAAAAGAGTTAAAGCTAGGTGATGACTAATGGCTAAGAAAAAACCTAAAAAAGAAAATAGTGAGCGTTGGCTTCTCACCTATTCTGACCTTATTACACTGCTTATGATTTTCTTCGTTGTTATGTATAGCATGAGTAATGTAGATAGTAAAAAGTACGAGGAACTTGCTGGTTCTCTTAACAACTCACTTGGTATTTTACAAGGGGGTGCGGGCATGTCAAATGCAAATGCTGCTGGTATAGACTCCTCCATTCCTTTTCACCAAACCATAAGTGCTTCTCAGGAAATTCAAACTAAGCTAAAGGACTACTTAGAAACTCATGATTTAACCGAACAAGTCAGTCTTCATGTTGAACCTCAGGGCCTCACCCTTAGCTTTGATGATAATATTTTATTTGATAGTGGTAAAGCAGATATACAATCTGCTTATAAGAAGAATCTACTAGAAATTTGTGATATACTTAAAACCTTCACTAATGATGTAGTGGTTGAAGGACATACGGATAATCTTCCTATTCATACCTCTCAGTTTAGTTCTAACTGGGAACTGGCATCCATAAGAGCTATTAACGTCGTTCATCTTTTTATTGATGAAGGTAAGCTCCCAGCTTCTAAACTCTCAGCTATTTCTTACGGTGAATATAGACCTATTGCTTCCAATGATACGCCTGAAGGACGCGCTAAAAATAGACGAATTGATATCGTACTACTAAGTAGTACTTTTTATGAGGAAAGTCAGGCATCTAAATAGCTAGCAACTTCACTAAACATACAAAAGAAGTATTAAAATCTTCATTATTGAGATTTTAATACTTCTTTTTTTCAAAGCTGTCCTTAATTTCTTGTCTTATAGTACTTTCTATAGTATTTTTGCCTCCACTCTATCATGACTTCTTTATAAAGTCAAAGCTATAGCCAAGGGCTAAAAATTAATATATTTTGTAGTTATATCCTTTTTTAATTTAGGCATACTATTTCTAAATCGTTTTATGAAATAGGAGTGTATATAATGGAAGTTATTCAAGCTATTATAACTGCGTTAGGTTCAGCTGTAGCTTTATTTACTTTAAGCAAGTTAATGGGAAATCGTGAAATGTCACAACTAAGTATGTTTGACTATATCAATAGTATTACTATTGGTTCGATTGCAGCTGAGATGGCTACCTGTGAGTTTACAGATCTTCTAAAGCCCTTTACTGCTATGATTGTTTTTGCTTTATTTAATATCTTATTATCCCTTCTCACTAATAAATCAATTAAAATTCGTCGCCTTGCAACAGGTAAACCTAGTATTTTATATGATAATGGACAACTCTATTATAAAACTTTTGCAAAAGCCAAAATGGATTTAGGTGAATTCCTTGTACAATGCCGTGTGAATGGCTACTTCGACCTTACTGATATTCAAACAGCTCTCCTGGAACCTAACGGCAAAATCAGCTTTCTTCCAGTCTCCAATAAGCGTCCCATTACAGGAGAAGACTTAAACATTTCTCCCTCTCAAAATTACTTAGTAGCTAACGTTATTATTGATGGCAAAATAATGTTACAGAACTTAAAGCATATAGGTAATAATGAAAAATGGCTTACCAAACAGCTTCGTATACGCGATATCTCTGATATTTCTGAAGTCTTTTTAGCAACCTGTGACCGTAATAATAAATTATGCGTTTATAAAAAACTAACTGAAAAAATGACAGCTGACTTATTAGAGTAATCCTACAAAGTAAGCTCATTACGGCAACCTGTGGTTATGAGGATTTTCTATCAGTAATTTTCAAGATCATGCTATCTGCACTTACTTGTAAATCGATGTTTTCGTTTTTAAAGACAGGAATATCTTCTAGTGTTAGGACCTTTCCTACCGCTAATCCTTCCAAATCAACAACTACTGTATCAATCATATCGGAAGGTAAAGCCGAATAAGGCACTTCAAATAGCAGCTGTTCCAAAACACCCACTACCTTATCTGCATTTTCTAAGATAATCTGAGCCTTGCTATTGACCCTTTTATCAGCTTCTAATGCCTGAAAACTAATATGAAGGATTTCATTGTTTACAATATTGCTATCGATATCTTTAATTTGTACTGGAATGAGCTTACTGTCAAGCTCAATTTCCATCTTGCTACCTTCACGCTTACACCGGAGTAATTTTTTAGCAGCATTCTTATCAATTTGAACCAAAAGTGATTCCGGCAAGGAACCACCATAAATAACACTAGGTATAATACCATTTCGCCTCAGTTGCTTGGCCTTTTTTAACACACTTCTCTTCTCTACTGTAATAATATCCATTTTTTATTCCTCCTAATTATATATTAATGTAAAAACTTACATTCTCATTAATTAAATACAGATATGCCTCATCACAATTCTCTTTTACTTATAGTTAGTGCTAACATTTTCAGATGTGGCTATTTCTGTATATAAAAATAGAAGGTACTTTTTTCATACCATTACCTTACAGTAAAAATATTTAAAAGCCCCTCTTATAGACGGTTCTTTTATTATTCAATTCTTTTGTACGACTACTAAGAGCCCGCATTGCTATTCCCATCTCCTATTGTAAAAAAGAAGGACTTTTCATACAACACCATACGGTGCAATACCAAAAGCCCTTCTTATAGACGGTTCTTTTTTATTTATTAGTTTTATTAACCATATCATAAATGATAAAGAAAGGCAAGGCTCATAAACTTCTTTCCTAAGAAATCAAATCTAATAAGTCACAATTCTCTCATTTAGAATAAATCTCTCATTTCAAATCACTTCTTTTTAATACCCAAATGCTTATAACAACAATAAATAAAACCTTAATCATACTTATTCCTATGATGCTCAAGCAAAACAAATAATCTAAAGGTGTTTCCATAATCCTTCGCATATTAATCACTAATGAGAAGTTACTGATATTCCACTGGACAACTGTTACTAGAAACAAAGGAATCTGTATAATAATCCACATAAGCCAATCAAGCACTAAACCTCCTACTACTGTTTTTGTTAAATAGATACTAAACATACATAAAACTATAAAAGGTAAGGCATTACACATTAATAAAAACCAACGTATTACTCCCTCTCTAAACGAGCCTATTACAGTTCCCCATCCCCCCCATATTATACCGAAACTATAAGTACCTATTAATTCTACAGATAGTATAATGATTGAAAAAATAACTATTGGGATCATCCTACCGATAACTATTTCGCTACTACTATGCCCACTCATTATCTCATAGTAAATCGTTTTATTTCTAAAATCCCCCGCTAAATAGGCTGTGATAAAAATCATGATAATCAAAAAACTCATAAACATCCAAGTATCAATACTTCCTATAACAGATAACCTAATTTCTTCATTCTGCACATATGTACTAAATCCCAAGGATGTACCTATAAGAATTGCAACTAGTATTGCATAAAATAAATCCCTACTTTTCTTAAAACGATAAAAGGATGCTGCCATAATATCACGCATCTAGTTTTCCTCCTATCTTACTTATAAAATATTGTTCAAGACTATTCTTATTATATGCTAAGTGATGTAATCTCAATTGTTTGGAGACTAGAGTAGCAGCTATTTCCTCAACATCGATGTTCTTATCATAAACGCGTATATAATCTTTATCTTCTACCTCACAATGTTCAATATGCAATACTTGCTTTAATGTCTTTAATGCCTCTACTTTATCACTTACACCAACAAGTAGGTAGTCACTACATCTTGCATCTAATACCTCACAATCAATCTGCTCCACAATCTTTCCCTTATCCATAATAATATAATCTGTAGCGATTTGATGTAGCTCACTTAATAAATGACTTGATATTAAAATGGTTGTATTGAAGGTTTCCTTTAACTGCAGTAATAGCTTTCTCATATCTAACATGCCTTCAGGATCTAATCCATTGAGTGGTTCATCTAATAGTAGAAATTCTGGCGTTGACAGCATGGAAATAGCAATGCCTAACCTTTGCTTCATCCCCAAAGAAAATTCTCCTGCTTTTTTCTTTTTGGTATCCTTTAAGTCAACTATCTCCAAAACATCGTATATTCTTTTTTCATCCTTTATGCCTTTTTGTAAACATTGTAGTTTAAGATTATCATAAGCACTGAATTGTGGCTGTATATAAGGTGTTTCAACTATAAAGCTCATCTTCTTACGTTGTAGATACCACTTATCAGGGTCTTCCTCTCCATACAATGCTAATTTACCTGATGTGGGCCTAGTAAGACCTGCAACCATACGAATAAAGGTAGTCTTACCTGCACCATTTTTTCCTATTAGCCCATAAAGCCTTCCTGCCGATATCTCTAAATCAATTTGATCTACAACTGGAATATCCCTATATACCTTGCTTAATTTCTCTGCTTTTAAAATACTATTATTCATCAAACCACCTCTTTTCATTAAAGTTGGGTTGTTTTGCTTTTAGCCTATTCCACATTTTAATACTTTATCATGACTAAAGCTTATACATTTATCATCTCTAACAGATTATCACACATTAATTATTTTTGTAAATTATTTATTTTCAAAATATTTAATTAATAATTATCATATTATTATATACACAACAAACACCTGTCAAAGATACCCACAGCATAAAATAAGCTCTTGATACAGACATCATTTAATGCCTCTATCAAGAGCTTTAATATACCCTTATATTCTATACCAAGTCACTTAAATATCTCTTTTTGTTCACTAATGCTTGGTTAAACTAGACTTACTACTTCTTATTTCTCATATAATTAATAATCGCCAGAATCACCATACACACTACGTTAATAGTCAAAATGGTAACAGCTCCTACCATACCTATTTGGTCTGCAACAATACCTATGACCTGTGGTGCTATAATACCGCCTAAGGCTGCAATTGCTAACAGTACTGACATTCCTGTAGTAGAGCCTTTGATATACATACCACCATTAGATATACAAGTTGGATAAATACCAGCAAAGAAGAATCCCATGCCTGCTACTGCTAGAGTAATAAGGGCAAGGTTAGTGGTAGAAATCAGTAATAAGAAGAAAATAGTTGTGCCTATACAGTTAATTAAGATTAACTTCTGCTTATTTACTTTACTTGAAAGATAAGCTGTGACTAAACGGCCTAACATAATGACTAGCCATGTAATAGACACCAGATTAGTAGCATACGTATCACTCATAATACCTGTGCTTTTAAAATAGGTTACAAACCAGCCATTAACACAGTTCTCTGCTCCTAGATAAAAGAATAAAAGGAAACCGATAATATAGAAATCTATGTTTTTTAAGAAAGCTTTTGAATCATGAGCTTCTGTTTTGGCAGTTAGATTCTTCACTTTTTCTTTCTTCTCTGCTTTATCTTTTTTATCTTCATCAAGTGGCATCCAGCCATAGCCTATACTTGAAATGGCACTTAAAACAATAATCGTATAAATAATAAAGCGCCAGTTAAAACCATTATTAATAAATACTCCAGTTAAGAATGGTGCTAAGAAAGCCCCAATGGCAAATACAGTATGTAATAAATTAAGTGCTGCTGGTGTACCATCATAATCATTTACAACCATGTTGTTGGTAATACTTACAGTTCCCCTTCCAATTCCTAATAAGATACAGGCTATATAAAGTACAGGAACAGGTGGTAATAAAGTAATCATTAATAAACTAATAGGAATAAGTGCTGATAATATCACACTTGTTATTTTTCTCCCTAATAGTTTTACTACTGGTGGATTCACAAAGCTCGCCAAAAAGTTTCCTATAGCAAAAGTAGATAGTAAACCTCCTGCCACACTATAATTGATCCCTGCTTCTTCTATGAGATAAGGCATAACAGCACCTATTACTAAGGCCATCATACCGTTAGCTAAAAACGAGTAGTAGCAAGGAATAAATAATTTTGCTTTTTTAGTCATCATATTCTCCCCTTTGATTAAAGTCATTTTAAATCTAGCATATATATTTGTAGCTATTTAAGTCTTACTAAAACTTCTGACTATTCCATTGTACTATATAAAGTTAAATAGATACACATTAAAAGGGCTATATCTCTACAACCCTCTCTAAATAGTTATTTAATTCCCTTCTAAACGGTAACCATACCCATAGATAGTCTCAACTTGAAGTCTAGGCATTTTCTTTCTCATGCGACGCATTAAATCATCTACTACTCTATCATTACCAAAGTAATCTCTTTCCCACACATGATCTAGTATCTCATTTCTAGTAAGTGGATGCTCTTTATTCTTATACAAAAACAAAAGCAACATATATTCTCTATTAGATAAGTCAACCAATTCCCCTTTATCATATACTTTACGGGTCTTTAATTCGATAGTATAGCCAGCTAAAGTAACGCTTTCTTCCTTTTGATAACATCTATCCAATAGCTTCTTTACTCTAAGGACTAATTCTTTTGGTGAAAACGGCTTGGCAATGTAATCATCAGCACCTTTCTCTAATCCCATAATCTTATCAAAATCTTGGTCTCTTGCTGAAATTAATATAATAGGTACCTTTGCGTCTTCCTTCCTTATTCTCTCCATCATTTCAAAGCCACTTTTACCTGGTAGCATGATATCTAAAATCCATAAATGAACCTCTTCATTTAAATCCCCTACTGCTTCCACACTCTCATAAGCTAGTACCTTGTAGCTTTCTTTTTCCAGATAACTTTTTATAATATCTCTTAAGTTTTTTTCATCTTCAATTAATGCAACAATACTACTCATTAGCTTTCCCATCCTTATAAATGATAAAAGTTACTCCCTTTGTTTCGGCGTTTTCATATCTAATATCATACCCATACATATTGACTGTTCTTTTTACAATGGCAAGTCCTAAACCTGACATTCCATCTTTCCCTATTTCAAAGGGCTCAAATAGACTTTCTGCTAGATCTTCTTCTATATTATCTCCATCATTAAAGATTGATAACTTCTGGTCTGTTAACTTAATACTAATCTCATTTTTTGCATATCTCTTAGCATTATCAAATAAATTTTCTAATACAATACGCCATTTTTCTTTATCACCTATAAACCTCTGAGGGACTATATCCAATCGCACATTGATGAGCTGATCTTGGTCAAACATATAGCTTATTACTTCTTCAAGCAGCTCATCGATTGCAAATTCTCTATAGCTTTCATTTTGGCTTCTGATATACTCTAATCTATTTAAATACAATAAGCCTTGTACTCTCTTTTCTAGTCTTTCTGCTTGGCTATAGATAACATGAGCAGTTTGCTCTACATCACCATAAGGATAAACACCATCTATGATACCCTCTGAATAATTCTTAATGACTGCGATAGGTGTTTTTAAATCATGAGATATATTATGAATCATCCTCTTCTTAGTCTGCTCATTATTATAAAGTTTTCTCCTCATATGTTCTAAGGAATCCATAACTTCTTGAAACTCCAAAGTGCTTTCATTAATACGAATACTTTCTTCTAGCTGACCATCCCCTATAAGGTCTAGCTCGTGTTGAATCTGCTTTAAATTATTAATAAATCTATTATTCCATTTAAAGAAGCTTACTAAAATGATGGTTAAAGCAACTATAATGATAATTAATGTCGTCATAAATAATTGATGAGATAAATATTGATTACCAGTATCTATGCTGTATGAAATAACTTTTTCACCTGAATCTTTATTATTAATAAGATAATAAAGAGTTTCCTGACCATCAATAAATTTACGCATTTCCACTTGTTTTTTTTGTTCTCTACATTGCTCTTTTATCTCCGAAAAAAACTCAGGATACATTAACTGGTGATGAATGAGATCATCATCTGTTTGATCTATAACAAGATTATTATTGCTATCAAATTGAAGATGATATACCCCATTTTTCTTACCTTGTGAAGTATTATAGTATTTTCCTAGTTTAATATACTCATTTTGCTCACTGATAAGTGTATTAAAGTTCTTGTGGTCTATAAAATATTTAATACTTATAGGGAGTATAACACCAAAGGCCATTATACTTCCTAATATCAGTACCATCAATGTTATTGCAAGTTGCTGATTAAGCTTCATTTTTTGCTTCATTATCATAAATCCCCTTATGCATAAAAAACCATCTACTTGCGCAGATAGTTTTTTAATTTGTCCTTCTATTCTTAATAAGCTTCTTTCCAATTCTCGAAAATACCTGTTGCCTCTTTTAAGAATGCATTGGAAATAGTAATGTTAGTATCATCTACTGTTTTATCCTCTGAAAAAATAGGAACTGGATTACATCCACCTCTAGTTACCTCTACTTCATCTGGAGAAAATCTGTTCTTGCAGTTTTGACAAACTAGGACATCTCCATCTTGCTCATAGTATCCTCTTCCTGAACTATAACAAATTTGACAAGTATTAAAGGCTGTACGAATGGTTCCATCTGTGGCTTTAATAGCTAGTACTTCTAGGCCCACTCCATCTACTTCTACTGGATAATAGCTTGCCTCATTTGTGATTTCATTAATAGGTATAACTAAGTCTTTCCCTTCTAATACTACCACATTTTCTTTTGCTTTACCTTCATTTTTATTACCTTCCTTTTTAAAAAATAAACTCCCTGCTATTACTGCTACGAGCGCTGCTCCTATCACCACATAAACCATACTTTTAGAGTTGTTACTCTTTTTATTCTTATGATTACCCATCTTTAATTCCTCTCTATTCACCATTTGTTGATTATTCTTCACTATTAATTTGCATTCTCCATTAATTCTTAACTCTTTATTATTCATTATTTATTTCTTAATTACTTTAATGCTACTTCTAATCATTCCCATCCAACAACTATATACAAACTCCCCTTCTTCTGTAGGGGTAAACTCTATTACATTCTCTCCGAGTTTGAATTTTACTTCTTTCTCATACTCTGGAATAAAGATTCTATTGTTACACCCATTAATAGAGCCTTTTTCAGCTGTTATCACCCATTGTACAGGCATGCCTGCTTGTACTTCAATAACAGGGTATTCACCTGAAGCTAATTTGCTTTCTACTATTTGAACACCATTCTCTATACGTACTACACTATTATTATTAGCACTTACACTACCAGGAACCATTATTCCTGATAAACTCAGTCCGCTACTGAGCATACCTCCACCTAAAATCACAACTAAAACAGCCCCTATAGATATAAGCTTATGTGTAAACCTCTTACTAAGTAATGAAGACAAGGCCCCTATCCCAAACATTAAAGGTACTGTCCCCAAGCTGAATAAAAACATAGCCAATGCGCCCTTAAACATACTTCCTGTTGAAAGACTGTATAATTGCATAGCTTGTAGTGGACCACATGGCATTAGGCCATTTATTAAGCCTACATATAAGGGACTATTACTCCCTAATTTGCTATATAATTTTCTAGAAAAAGCTTTTGGCATACTTATATTTAGTTTGCGAAGCCCTGGAAAAACATTTAACATATTCAGCCCCATAATCATCATAAACAGGCCAGCAATAATCTGAATACTTCCCTTTGCTCCTTCTGAAAAACTGATAACCGATCCTAATGCACCAACAATCCCACCCATTACTGTATAAGAAATCACTCGCCCTAAGTTGTATAAAAAACTAGGTCTTAGTGCTGCCCACCTATGCTTCTTAGATTCGGTCTTAGTAACAGGTTGTATACACTGTGATAAATTAATACCACCACACATGGCAATACAATGAACTGAAGTCAGTAATCCTATTATAAATAGCATGCCATAACTCATGTTTTCTTTGGCTTCTGGAAAAATATAAAAGAAATTTGTAAAGCCAAAATACTTCAGCACATGATAAAGGGCAAAGATAATAATCATTACTCCTATTATTTTAGTTATGCGGTCTATTTTTGCATCCGCATTTTCCTTCCTTATAACCTTGTAACCTTGTTTCTCAATAACCTGTGCTATGTCTTCGAAGGAAATAAGTTCCTCATCATACAAACATTCAGCGTGATTCTGAGTGTAGCTTACTTTAGCGCTAATGACCCCTTTTGTTTGTTTTAATTTACTGCCTATTCTCCTCTCACAGCTTACACAAGTCATTCCATCAATCTTAATAATCTCTTTTGTGTATTGTCTTTGCATCTTCATATCCACAACCACTCATTATTTTTCCGACTTATTTTCTTTATCCTTTGAACAACAACTACTTCCTTTTGCCATTACAAGCATCATTCCAATCATCATAATTGGGCATATAAGAGATGACAGAGTATAAGCTATCTTTGTTCCTGTTACTCCAAGGCTACTACTTATAAGCGGTACTATGGCTACGATAATAATAGGCAACAAACAACAGGCCCCCATCATGCCTATTCCTTTTAGCAAACCTTTTTTCTGGTTCATAGGATTTTCTTTTTTATTTTCTTTTTCTAAATTCATATTCCTTCTCCTATCCTACTTTTAATAGTCATATTTTTATAAATTGCTGCTGTACAAATGTCTAGATAAGCTATTCTATAGACTTATCATAAATAAAAATTACTGCTTAGGTATGGGAGATTTGTGGGATAAATATGTGATTTATCATTTTTACCCCATTATTTAAATTTCCCCATAAAAAAAGCCCTATAATAGCACGAGCAAATGGCATGCTATTATAGGGCTCTTGTATTTTATTAACTTAATTCTTACTGAGTATTATACCTCTTCTATAGCTGTTACATCGTAACCAGCTTCATCAATTGCCTCAGTAAGTACTTCATTGGCCTTGTCAGTATCTAATACTGCATACTTACCTTCTAAACTTACCTCTACTTCTCCTTTAGCAAAACCTCCTAAAGCTTCTTTTACATGTGCCACGCAGTGACCACAACTCATACCATCAATCATTACTTTCTTTTTCATCTTCATCTCTCCTTTTATTACTATTTTATCTTATCATTTTATTTTTAAAAGCTAACTATGAAAATATTATTATTTTCATTCTAACTTACTATTATTACTTTACTCCAAAGATCATAAAGACTTTAGTAAATGATTCACCAATTTATCCTCTAAAATTTTTAAGTCTTAAGGCATTAAGAAGTACTGAAACAGAACTTAAGCTCATGGCCGCTGCTGCAATCATAGGATTTAATAATGGCCCTCCAAAGATATGAAGAAATCCCATAGCTACTGGTATACCTAATACATTGTAACCAAATGCCCAAAATAGATTTTGCTTGATATTTCTAATGGTTGCCTTGCTAAGTTTAATAGCTGTTGGCACGTCTTTAAGGTCGCTTCTCATAAGAACAATGTCAGCTGATTCAATAGCTACATCTGTTCCTGAACCAATACCAATACCTATATCAGCTCTAGCTAAAGCAGGGGCATCATTAATACCATCTCCTACCATGGCTACTTTTTTACCTTCATTTTGAAGCTTTTGCACTTCATTGGCTTTATCTTCTGGTAAGACTTCTGCAAGTACAATGTCAATCCCTACTTGTTTAGCAATAGCTGCTGCAGTCTTCTTGTTATCCCCTGTAATCATAGCTACCTTAATACCCATTTGATGAAGTGTTTGTATAGCTTCTTTACTACTTGGTTTAACTGTATCTGCTACTGCTATAATACCTGCTAATTTATCATCTATTGCAATATACATCGGGGTTTTACCCTCTTCTGCCAGTCTATCTGACTGAGTAGTTAATGTACTAATATCAATATTTTCTTCTACCATTAATTTCTTATTTCCTAAGAGCACATGCCTACTATCAATATCTACAGCAATACCATGACCTGGGATGGCATTAAAGTTTTGTATCTCTTTAAAAGCTAAGCCTCTTTCTTCTGCTGCTCTTACAATAGCTTCGCCTAATGGATGCTCAGAGCCTTTTTCTGCACTAGCTGCTAAAACAAGTAATTCATCTTCACCTGCAGTAGCTGTTAAGATATCTGTTACCTTTGGTTTACCTTCGGTTAATGTTCCCGTTTTATCAAAGACAATGGTATCTATTTTATAAGTTGTTTCTAAGGCTTCTCCACCTTTAATAAGTACACCATTTTCTGCACCTTTTCCTGTTCCTACCATAATCGCTGTTGGGGTAGCAAGACCTAAGGCACATGGACAAGCAATAACAAGTACCGCAATAAAAATAGTAAGGGCAAAGGTTGCAGACTCTCCAGCTATTAACCAACCTACAGCAGCGATAATTGCTAATATAATAACTGTTGGTACAAAGTAAGAAGAGATTACATCAGCCATTTTAGCAATTGGTGCTTTAGTCCCTTGAGCATCTTCTACTAATTTTATAATTTGGGCAAGCGCTGTATCCTTACCAACCTTAGTAGCTCGATACTTAATAAATCCAGTTTTATTAATACTTGCTCCTATAACTTTACTTCCTACCGTTTTTTCTACTGGAATACTTTCTCCTGTAAGCATGGCTTCATCAATAGCAGTACTGCCTTCAATAACTTCTCCATCTACCGGCAACTTTTCACCTGGCTTAACAAGGATTACGTCTCCTACTACCACTTCTTCAAGAGGCACTGTTACCTCTACATTATTCCTAATAACTGTTGCTGTCTTTGGTGCTAAGCCCATAAGCTTTTTAATGGCTTCAGAAGTTTTACCTTTTGATCTAGCTTCTAAGTATTTACCTAATGTAATGAGCGCTAAGATAGTGGCTGCTGATTCATAATACAGATGCATGGCATGCTCCATACCGCCCTCTGGATGTGTGATAATTTTATAAGTGCCATATAAGCTATAAATAATAGCAGCTAGTGTTCCTACTGCAATTAAAGAGTCCATATTAGGACTAAGTTTAACTAAGTTCTTAAGCCCAACCTTATAGAATTTGAAGCCGATAAACATAACTGGCAAGGTAAGAATTAACTGAATCATTGCAAAGTTGAGCGGATTCATCATTGGATCAAGCACACTAGGAAGTGGCATACCTACCATATGTCCCATGGTAATGATTAAAAGTGGAGCAGTAAATATGAGTGATGCAATAAGACGCCCAAATAAAAGCTGTTCTTCTGTATATTTCTTCTTCTCCGTGCTTTTTTCCTCTTCTGTAATAAGTTTATAGCCTGCTTTTTCTACAGCAGCTTTGATTTGGCTTGTTTTTACAAGATCTTCATCTACTTTAACCGTAAGCTTTTCACTGGCAAAGTTAACATTACTACTTTCCACACCCTCTAACTTCTTCACCACTTTTTCTATACGATTAGCACAAGCTGAACAGGTCATACCTTCTACTTTAAAGGTATAAGCAGCTTCATTTTTGTGTACTTTATAACCAGCTTTTACTACCGCTGCTTCAACCTCTTTAGGTTGTAGCTTAGCATCATCATATTTTAGAGTTAAGGTTTCTGTAGCAAAATTCACATTGGCTGTTTCTACGCCCTCTAACTTTTTAACAACTCTCTCAACCCGATTGGCACAAGCTGAACAGGTCATGCCATCTATTTTAAAGGATTTATCTGTCATAGTTTACTTCCTTTCTTCCATTTATATTTTACCCCCCCCTAGGGGGTGTTATTTAATATTATAACTCTTTCTTTATTTTGTCAATCATTCATCTGTCCTATTCTATTACTATAAAATCGTTCATACTCTCTAAATTCTTTATAGCCCTATCCATCTTATTAATATATTTAAAGCAAGTCATTCCACCTATTTTCATTACTGCATATATGCTTTATATGGTTTTAATTTAACATTTTAGTACACACTCTGAACAAAATATTTAAAATTTATAATTAAAAAATTATTTTAATTACATTAAATCACGCATTTCTTTACATCTTGTGTGTTTTTAGCACAAAATAAAACAACTTACACTATAATCAACTACAAACAATTGAGTCATTATACTTTTAGTGCTTTTCATGTCTACTAATGATAACAATTAATCGCTCAATAAAAAAACTAATCTATGCATAAGTCATCTTAGTGTTATTTACATCCAAGTAAAACTCATAATAAAAGTAAAAGAACTATATAAAGGAGGTGCAAAACGATACCATCTGAGACGCTAGAATAATATGACTCTAACAGCAGAAATAGACTCTCAAATGCTAAAGCATATAAAAATACCTCTTTATTTCAGTCTAAAAGATTAATCATTTATCTAACAACTTACATAACTTAAATCATCTAATCTCAATTTGCACATTTATGGAGAATAAGAATACAAAGGAGATGTAAAAATGATTACCTGTATAAAAAAAATATTCACCCAATTATCATCTTACGTACTTGCATTAGCTTTGGTTATAACAATATTGCCACCTAATGAAGCTTTAGCCGCAAGTGATGCAATCATTAATTTATCATCAGAATATCAAACAATTCGTGGCTTTGGAGGAATGAATCATCCAGCTTGGGCTGGAGATTTAACATCCGTTCAAAGAGAAACCGCTTTTGGCAATGGAGATAATCAATTAGGCTTTTCTATTTTAAGAATTCATGTGGATGAAAATAAGAATAACTGGGCAAGAGAATTAGAAACTGCAAAAGCTGCAGTAGCTAAAGGAGCAATTGTTTTTGCTTCACCCTGGAATCCCCCAAGTGATATGATTGAAACCTTTACTCGTAATGGTGTTGCAAATCAAAAGCGCCTTAAATACGATAAATATGCTGCATATGCGCAGCATCTCAATGATTTTGTTACCTATATGAAGAATAACAATGTCAATTTATATGCTATTTCTGTTCAAAATGAACCTGATTATGCACACGATTGGACATGGTGGACACCACAAGAAATGCTTAACTTTATGAAAAACTATGCTGGCTCAATCAATTGCAGGGTTATTGCTCCTGAGTCATTTCAGTATCTAAAAAATATGTCAGATCCTATCTTAAATGATTCACAAGCACTTGCTAATATGGATATTCTTGGTGCTCACTTTTATGGTACTAGTATCAGCAATATGTCTTATCCACTTTTTAAACAAAAAGGTGCAGGAAAAGATCTTTGGATGACAGAGGTTTACGTTCCTAATAGTGATAATAATTCAGCAGATCGCTGGCCAGAGGCAATTGAAGTTTCATATAACATGCATAATGCTTTAGAAAATGGCTTTCAATCCTATGTATGGTGGTATATTCGTAGGCAATATGGTCCTATGAAAGAGGACGGTACAATCAGTAAAAGAGGTTATTGTATGGCTCAATACTCTAAGTTTGTACGTCCTGGTTACGTAAAAGTTGCTGCTACCAGTAATCCTAATACAAATGTTTATGTATCTGCTTATAAAGGTGATAATAAAGCCGTTATTGTTGCAATTAATAAGGGTTCCTCAGCTATTAATCAAAATTTCGTTATCAATAATGGTAGCATAAAAAGTGTAGATCGTTATAGAACTTCTGCTAATGAAAATCTAGCCAAAACAGCTAATATAGATACTAGCAATAGTAGCTTCTGGGCTAACCTACCTGCTAATAGTGTTTCTACATTCGTTTGCACCTTAGGATCCTCAAGCCCTATAGAGCCTACACCTACACCTTCACCCACTCCTACTCCTACTCCTACTCCTACTCCTACTGATACGACAGTAAAGGATTATGCTGTGCTAAAGGATGGCTGGTATTATATAAAAAATACAAATGCCCAAAAGTATCTTCAAGTAAAAGATAATACAGGAGCAAATGGCCAGAATGTTGAAATAGGTACTGGTACAGGGGTTAATGGTCAAAAATGGTACTTAACCAATATGAGTAATGGCTATGTTACTTTTAAAAATGGCTTAGACTATATGTTAGATGTTGCTAATGGTGCTAATGTAGATGGAACTAATATCCAAATTTACTCAGTTAATGGTATGGATGCTCAAAAGTTTAAGCTTGTTCCAACTGGGACTAGTAATGTTTACGGCATTTTAACTAAGAGTTCAGTAGACACTAAGTCTCTAGATGTTTATAACTTTGGAACTGCTGATGGTTCTAATGTATGCGAATGGACTTATTATAAAAACAGTTGTCAGATGTGGGTACTTGAGCCTTGCAGTGCACCAGAAAGTACTACTCCAACCCCTACTCCTGAGACGCCTTCAATACCTGCTTCTATGAACATTAAGATTATCTCAGACTGGTCAGAGGGTGCAACTGCTGAAATAACGATTACCAATAACACAGGTAAAGACTTAAGTGGCTGGACATGTACTTTTACAACTAGCAGACCTATTAGTGCTCTTTGGAATGCTCAACTCGTAAATAGCAATGGTAATACCTACACTATTTCTAATCCATCATGGCAACCTCTTCTAACTGCTGGAAGCAGCTATACTTTTGGCTGCACTATGGGTAGTGGTTCATCTGATGTAACCATTACTAATGTATCTTTAAAATAATCTATAAGATATGAGGGGATATTATATGAAAGCGTATCTAAAAAGTATTAAACACATTAAAAAATTGGCATTAACAGGACTCCTTATGGTAGGCCTAGTTACTCAGCCAGGCATCCCAGCCTCTGCTGCAGACCTTTCTTCCACTTTTAATAACTTGAATCTAACATCTGCCTACAAAAAGCAAAACGAAAACAACCCTATTATCACTCAAAGATATGCAGCAGACCCTAGTGTTATGGTCTATAATGATACTGTTTATCTTTATGCTACAAATGATTCTTATGAATACTCAAATGGTAGTATAAAGGAAAACTCCTATAGCACTATACAAACCCTTAATTGTATGTCTTCCAAAGATTTAGTAAATTGGACAGACCATGGTACTATCCAAGTTGCTGGAAGTAGAGGCGTTGCCAAATGGGCAGGTAATTCATGGGCTCCTTGTGCAACCTATAAAAAAATTAATGGCAAGGATAAATTCTTCCTTTACTTTGCTAATAATGCCAATGGTATAGGTGTACTTGTTGCTGATAGTCCAACAGGTCCTTGGACAGACCCTATTGGAAAAGCTTTAATCAGTCGTTCGACTCCTAACTGCTCTGATGTTGTATGGTGCTTTGATCCAGCTGTGTTTGTAGATAGTGATGGTACTGGTTATCTTTATTTTGGTGGCGGTATTCCTACAGGTCAAAATGCACATCCCAAAACAGCACGTGTTGTTAAATTAGGTAGTGATATGACAAGTTTAGCTGGTACCCCTATCACTATTGATGCGCCTTATTTATTCGAAGACTCTGGTATTAATAAAATAGGAAATAAATACTACTACTCTTACTGTTCTAACTTTAATACTGCCGGTTCAGGAATAAATGGCGGGGCAATAGAATACATGGTAAGTAATAGCCCTACTGGTCCTTTTACCTTTACTGGTGAAGTCTTTAAAAACCCAGGTGTTTACTTTAATGGTTCTGGCGGTAATAATCATCACTCTATCTTTGAATTTAAAGGTAGCTACTATTTAGCTTATCATACAAGAACATTAGAACTCGCTCAATTTGGTAAAAACCTTGGCTATCGCTCTACACACCTTGACAAGCTATCTGTAAATAATGGCGTTCTTTCAGAAGTAAAAGGTACAATGGCGGGTGCATCTCAAGTTTCTTATCTCAATCCTTACGAAAGAGTTGAAGCAGAAACTATGGCTATTCAAGCAGGTGTCAATGTAAGTGGTAGTGGCAACACCCTTTTAACAGATATTCATGCTGGTGATTGGATTGGTATTAAAGGCGTTGATTTCTCAGACGGTTTATCTAAAATAACTGTTTCTGCTAAATCATCTACTGGTGGTGTTATTAAAGTATGTACGAATAGTCCTTCAGGCACAGCACTTGGCTATATTGAAGTGCCTAATACATCTGGCGCTTTTGTAGAGGTGAGTTCAGCTCTTTCTAATATCTCTGGTGTCAAAGATTTATACTTTGTATTTAGTGGGAATATGGAGCTAGATTATTGGAAGGCAGCAACTTACTCTGATCAACCTACTGAAACAGATACGACTGTAAAGAATTACGCTACGCTTAGCGATGGCTGGTATTATCTTAAAAATACTAACGCTCAAAAATATCTTCAGGTAAAAGATAATATCGGAGCAAATGGCCAGAATGTTGAAATAGGTACTGGTACAGGTGCTAATGGTCAAAAGTGGTACCTTACAAATACTGGTAATGGCTATGTTACTTTTAAAAATGGCTTAGACTATATGTTAGATGTTGCTAATGGTGCTAATGTAGATGGAACTAATATCCAAATTTACTCAGCTAATGGTATGGATGCTCAAAAGTTTAAGCTTGTTCCAACTGGGACTAGTAATGTTTACGGCATTTTAACTAAGAGTTCAGTAGACACTAAGTCTCTAGATGTTTATAACTTTGGAACTACTGATGGTTCTAATGTATGTGAGTGGACTTATTACAAAAACAGTTGTCAGATGTGGGTACTTGAGCCTTGCAGTGCACCAGAAAGTACTGTACCTACTCCAACTCCTACACCTACTCCTGATTCACCTTCGACAAATGCTCCTATAAGCATTAAAATCCTTTCAGATTGGTCAGATGGCGCAACTGCTAATATTACAATTACTAATACCACAGGTAAAGACTTAAATGGCTGGACATGCACTTTTACAACAGATAGGCCTATTTCTTCTGTTTGGAATGCAGAACTCGTAAGTAGTAATGGTAATACCTATACTATTTCAAGCCCATCATGGCAGCCTAATCTAGCTGCTGGTGCTAGTTATACTTTTGGGTGTGGCATGGGTAGTGGCTCATCTAATGTGACTATTACAAATGCTTCTTTAAAATAGCAAAATTGCTTAGGTCATAAATCATTTCTCCTATTTATACAATAAAAGAGCACTGGAAACTCAGTATTCCAATGCTCTTTTATCATTCTTCTTCAAATAAATGGCCTGAATTATATCTCGTTATTTTTCGAAGCAAATAAAATAACTGATTTAATTCTTCTTGCTCCAGACCATCTATTAATTGTCTTTCCCACCTTCTTGAAATCTCTAATATCTCTTCTTTTTGTGCCAAAGCCTTTTCTGTAAGATAAATGTGATATTTTCTCTTATCTTTTTCATTAGGAGCTAACCTTACATATCCCTTTTCCTCTAACTTCTTAATGGCTCTTGTAGTCGTTGCTTTATCTACACATACTTGCTCTGTTAATTCATCATGACTAACACCATCTTCTAAATAAAGTCTAAGAAGAAACTGATATTGCCCAAATCCAATTTCATATTGATCATATTCTTTTGATAAGAAATTTGCACCTAGTCGATGTAAATAGCTAATATACCTTCCTATTCCTTCTGTTTCATACTGTTTCATAATGGTCTACAACTCTTTTCTTTATCGTTATACTTGCTATCATCTTATCATAACCTATCTCTTTAAGCCACATTCTCCTCATATCCCTCATATCCAATGGGTCTAGCTTTACTTTCTAATTGTTTTAGATGCTTCATCTCTTTAAAAATAATAATGCCTGATAAGGTTACTGCTAATAAATCGGCTATTGGTCCTGCATACCATACCCCTTTTAGTCCAAAAAACTTGGGTAATATAATAAATGATGGAATTAAAAAGATAACCTGCCTTGTTAAACTAATAATCATAGCTTTTTTCACTTTTCCTACTGCTTGATAATAGTTAGAAGCTGTCATTTGAATCCCTATTAATGGCATAGATAATAAGAAAATACGTATACCTGATACAGTAATATCAGTAAGCTCTGGATCATTATTAAACATGCCTACCGCTATGTGCGGAAATAATTGAATGAATAAAAAGCTAACAACTAATATAGCCGTACATATGGCTAAAGAGTACAGATAGGTTTGTCTCACCCTCGTATATTGCTTTGCCCCAAAATTATAACCCATAATAGGTTGTGCTCCTTGATTAAGACCGAAGATAGGCATAATAAAGATAGTACTTATTGAAGTTATTATAGCCATAGCTCCAATTGCTAAATCTCCACCATGAGTCATTAAAGCTCTATTCGAAATAACTGTTACAATACTGCTTGCAACCTGCATACAAAAAGGTGCTAAGCCAATCATTACAATATTTTTTATTATCCTTAGGTCTATTTTCATATCAGCTAGTGTAAGTTTAATAGTTGACTTCTTGCTTCTTGTAAAATAATTAATAACCCAACAGCTGGCAGCAAATTGTGAAATAACTGTGGCATAAGCTGCCCCTGCTATACCCATTCTTAAACCAAAGATAAAGATTGGATCTAAAATAATGTTAATCGCAGCACCAATCATCATAGTGTACATACTTACTTTAGGATTAGAATCTGAACTAATGGAATGATTCAATCCAAATGCACACAAGTTACAAATGGTTCCTATAAAAAGCGGTCTCATATATGCCGCTGCATATGGAACCGTGGCATCACTTGCTCCAAAAACTCTTAAAATGGGATTAACAAACAAATTCCCCAAAAGAGCAATAGCAATACTCACCATAATAATACTGGTGAATCCATTTCCCAAATATTTTTGTGCTTCTTTTCTCTTCTTCTGACCAAAAGCTATAGAAATACTTGCTGAAGTACCTATCCCTATTAACATGCCAATACCTGTGATAATTTGAGTAATAGGCATAGTAATTCCTACACCAGTAATAGCTAAGCCTCCTACATCTGGTATATTTCCTATATAAATTCTATCCACTACGTTATAAAGCATATTAACGACCATACCTATAATAGCTGGAATGGAAAACTTGATAAGTAATCTGCCAATACTGTCTGTGCCTAAATCACTTGTCTGTTGCTGTGTTGCCATATTATCTTCTCCCTTGTTCAATATTGTTGCATATGCAACGAAACAAAGTTTAACACATTTTTGTTGCGTATGCAACAATAAGCATTGTAGATTTGTTTGTAAAATCTGCCTAAATAAGCCAACTAGAAATTTATGCTTGCACAATGTGTATTATGTTAATTAAAATATTAGGTATACTAATAAAATTAGTATACCTAAATATACACTATTCATTATTTCAAAATGAATAACTAGAGAAAGGGGTCTTTGATGATTCAAACCAAAGGTAATGAAAATACACAACAGGTTCAGATTAAGTTTTTTTGTTTTGCTACTATTTCTTTGCTTTTTATAATATCCTTTATACTGGCTACACCCTTGGAGCTATTCTATGGTATGAAAGTTATTATTCTTTCTAGAGATGCACTGATAACGGATTACTTTGCACTAGCAGGTTATGGTGTTGCATTTTTTAATTGTGGTATTATTTTAAGCATTGTGCTTATATTAATTATCAAGCTAAGAGCTTCTTTTACAGGGCTAACCTTAGCTGCTATTTTTATTAATGCTGGGTTTGCTCTTTTTGGCAAAAACCCAATCAATATACTTCCTATATTATTAGGAACTTATATCTATGCACGTGTACACGATGCTAAGATGAATCGTTATATCTATACAGCATTGTTTGGTACATGCCTATCACCATTGGTTACTGAAGTCGTTTATTTATTACCATTTCAGCAACCTATTAACTTAATCCTTGCACTACTTATCGGAATTTTAATTGGGTTTACTTTACCTACATTAGCGATGCATACAGCTTCTATGCATATGGGTTACAATTTATTCAATGTGGGATTTGCTGCTGGTATATTAGGCTTCGGTATTGTGAGTATTCTAGAGGCCACTGGATTAGAAAGTACTCCTGTTTTAATATGGCAGGAAGGTAGGCCTATTTGGCTAGTACTTGGCTTATATGGCTATTTTATAGCTACCTTTTTCTATGGTTTATGGGTTAATCAAGGGCAACTAAAACCTTTATTTAAAATCTTGCGACATCCAGGACGGGCAGTTGCAGATTTTATCCTAATGGATGGACTTGGTGCAACTTTAATGAATATGTCCGTTGTAGGAAGTGTTAGCCTCACCTATATCTTACTTGTAAAAGGAGACTTATCTGGCCCTGTTATAGGTGGTATATTAACTGTATTTGGCTTTGGTGCATTTGGTGTCCATGTCAAAAACTTTATTCCATGTATGTTAGGAGTCTATTTATCAACTTATTTAAAAATCTTTACACCTACTATGCCTAGCATTCAGCTTGCTGCACTATTTAGTGCAGGCATAGCACCTATTGCCGGACAATTTGGACCAATAGCAGGTATATTAGCCGGCATGCTACACACTTCTATTGTGATGTGTACAAGTGATATGTATTCAGGCCTTAATCTATATAATAATGGCTTTTCAGCTGGCTTTGTTGCTATTATCATGGTACCATTACTGGAGAGTTTTAAGAATCATTCAAGAAAAGGAAATCTTAGGAGATAAACTATGATATATGAAGAAAAAAAATTAGCTAAAATAGTAGAAGAATTAACGATATTCTTTTTTGGTATTGGAGGTAATGATATCAGCTCTAGAATACAAGAAAGTAATGATACTGCTATTATTACATTCACTTCTAACTACGATTTAGCTCTTGCACATAAGTTAGATGCAATGGAGGATTTCCTAAATAGAGAAAAAAATGATAGTGTTGAAGATGTATACTGGGAATTAGTTGGCTTAGGCGAGCCAGGTGAAACCAGCCAACTACTACTAATAGGGATGATGGTAGATAAAGCTAGTGTTCATATCAATGAAAACTATGTAACCATTGAACTTGAAAAAGCCCTTTGATTTGCACTAGGTTAATGCCTAATCTAAAAAAATAATAATAGCATTGGAACTATTTCTGAGTTTCCAATGCTATTATTATTTTTTTATTGCTATTTATAAATACCACAATTCTATTTTCTAAACAAAATTCATTCTACTCAGCACAGAGTTATAACACCTTATTATTTATGCTTGGAGGGTCTTTCTTCAAAGTGACTTTCTTTAGTTGGAAAATTTTTTTCAAATTCCGTTAAAGCTATTTCATTTACTACAAAAGCCTTATCTTCAAAGCATTTACCACTCATACCACTTAAGCTTCCTTCTGATAATTCAAGCGCCATAAATTCCTCAAAATTAGCCCCCCAGGAGGTTTGAAGCCCATATTGCTCCGCATTTACAAAACCAAAACGGTGATAAAATTTAGGATCTCCATAAAGGACAATGCCTTTAAATCCCATTTTTCTAGCTAACTCTATAGTATGTCTCATCAACATACTACCAATGCCCTTTCCTTTATACTCAGGTAACACCCCAATTGGTCCCATACATAAAACCTCATTATCAGCGCTATTATTTTCTACAGTTACTTTTGTATAAGCAATGTTTCCAACAATTTTATCTCCATCAATAGCTAAATAATCTAATTCCTTTACAAACCCTTCTGATTCACGCAACTGCCTTAATATAAGATGCTCATCACAACCTGGTTTATAAACATCCCAAAAAGCTTCTCTTGTTAGGTTTTCAACCACTTCATAGTCTTTTGCTTCTTCTAATCTAAGTACAATATCCATATCTTCTTTACCTACTTCTTAATGATTAATATACTTACATACTATCAATATCTCTTTAACGCTTCAAGGTTACCATTTAATTGTTTAAAGAAACTTCAATACAAACAGAAATTTGTCGGTAACTTTACGGGCTATTTGGGCGGAACTGAGAGAGGGTGGCTACCTGCCGTGATTCCGCTCCGCATTTTCAGTAGGCACTAAGCTCACTTTTTTGGATGAACGCCCACAAACTCGCTATGCTCAAACACGTGGGCTAAGTACCATCCAAAACGTTCACTAAGTGCCTACTGAAAATACTCCGAAGTCACCCCGTCAGGCAGCCACCCTCTCTCAGTTCTACCAACAATAATGCGTAAAGTCGCCTCCATTAAGTGTTTTCAAGAAAAAATAAAACTTGTTATTATCTTTTTTCTGCACTTTTCACTTAGGGGTTTGAACACTTAAGAGATCAATAATGCTTGTAAGGCTCCCTAGCTTCCTTACAGAGCTACTTCTTGACAAAATAGACTTATGGGAAGCTTTATACGTTATTGCCTTGGGCGCCTGCCCCCGGCTTCGAGTATTTTTTAACTGTCGTTACGCCTTCTTTCCACGCTGCTTCACTGTCTTGGATGTTTATAAGGTCAACAACGTTTGTGAAAATGAGTGGGTATGGGTGCCTGGAGTAGTGACTTGGGAGCATTTTTTAGAAGCACTTAGTGAACGTTTTAGATGGGTTTTAGGCAGCTGTTTGAACGAAGTGAGTTCTGCCGTTCATCTAAATAAGTGAACTTAGTGCTTCAAAAAATGTGAACCGGAACAACGGAAGGCACCCATACCCACTCATTTTCTCTCAGACGTACTTCTCATAAACGCCAAGACAAATTTTAATTTGCATAGCTGAATAACTGCCTTGTTACAATTGCTTTTCCATACAAATTGACTCTTTTAAATTCTTATATGGGCCGTAATTATCTATTATTACAAACCCCATTTGCTTATAGAGCTTAGCAGCTACTACTAGTCGCTTACCTGTTTCTAATATAAGTTTCTGATATCCCTGCATTCTAGCTTTCTCTTCAAGTGCATTTATTATTTGCTTAGAAATACCTTTGCCTCTATGATCAGGCCTTACAAATACTCGCTTAATCTCTGCTATGCCTTTTTCATAATGTTTAAAAGCTCCACAACCAATAGGCTCTCCATCCTCCAATGCTAATACCACTTCTTTTATACTTTCTAACGTATTATATTGGCTATACTGATCAGCTTGTTTTTGGCTACCTATTGTATGATTTAAGTCTTCATCTAAAGCTGCACAAAGCTTAATAAAATGTGGGTCACTGCTTGTTGTATAAACAATCTGCATGATCTATTCTCCTCCCTATTTGAATACAAGTCGTCTTTACTCTATAGCATAAAGTGCTGCCTTTGTTGCATGAATAATAGTCGTATCAAATACAGGAATACTCACATCTTCTTGTTTAATCAATAAGCCAATTTCTGTGCAACCTAAGATAACACCCTCTGCTCCTTTATCAGCTAATTCTTCTATGATTCTAATAAATTCTTTTTTAGAGGTTTCTAATACGCTACCTAGGCATAATTCATTATAAATCGTATGATTAATAACCTCTATATCTGCTTCATTAGGAATAAGTACCTCTATGCCTTGTTCTATAAGCTTAGATTTGTAAAAATCTTGTTGCATCGTATATTTAGTGCCTAGTAAGGCTACTTTTTCTATTGTATTCTCTTTTAATCTGCCAGCTGTTACTTCTGCAATATGTAAAATAGGTATATTAACCTTTGCTTGAATCTGATCTGCTACCTTATGCATGGTATTAGTACAGATGATAATAAAATCTGCACCGCTTCTTTCCAGATTTACAGCTGCATCTGCTAATATTTCACCACTCTTTTCCCATTCACCTTTTGCCTGACAGGCTTCAATCTCATCAAAATCAACACTATATAATATACATTTAGCGGAATGAAAGCCTCCTAACCGTTCTTTGACTACTTGATTAACCATTTGATAATAGGTGACCGTACTCTCCCAACTCATACCACCGATCATACCAATTGTTTTCATATGAACCTCCCTTAAAGTTATACTTACTCATTAAATATCCTATTTATATCCTTTACTTACTTCTCCCAGTAAGAAGGCCTATCTAGCCTACTTGGTAACTTTGTAAATTGATTCCCTTTAGCCGTATTTATTTGAGCCTGAGTTAAAAATATACTCTTACTGAGATTTGCGCCTCTTATATCTGCATCTCTCATATCTACACCAATTAATAAAGCACCGGATAAATCGCACTCTTTTAAATTTGCGGCAATCATCATAGCCCCACTTAAATCGGCTTCCTTCAGATTAGCTTTTCTAAGGTCTTTGCCAATTAACATCTTTTCAAAACTAGTTTTTTGAATAGACTTCTTGTCCTGTCTATTTAATTTATAAGCTTCTTTTAGCAGTATATTGACTTGTGTTCTATGACTTTCTATATCTATTTCAAGGATTGCCTTAGGCTTTAATAAAGTCATCTGTTTTATTTCTTCAATCATGCTTTGTAAACTTTCTTTGATAGATACAATGTTTTCTAAAGTCACTGCTTCTGTCAAATACCATAACATCTCATGAAGCTGTCTCATTACTAAAAACGCCTCATACATTTGCTTTGCTAGCTTCGGTGATGATATCCAGCTTTTCCCTCGATAAGTTATCTGAGCTATCTTTTGTCCTGCACCAAAACAATCATAGGATGTGCAGCCTTTGAGGCCTTTATTTCTTAACTCACTATGGATATCGCATCCAAAGTCTGACTGTAAATGCTTGCAAGGGCACCCTGCTACCTTATCTGCTGGGAAACCATCTAATTTAGAAAAATAAAGGGCTACACAACAAAGTCCAAAGCATTTACTACAATCAATCTTTATATGTTTAAAAAGCTGGTCTATTAATTCAATCTTGTTATTCATCTTGTCTCTTTTCTCTGTCCTTTCCTATGTTAACGAAAAACCCTTATCTCTATCCAGCAAACGTATTGTAGAATTTTTTAAAGCCTCAATCGTTTTAGTTTCTACTACACAACTACAATTATTCTCCTTTGCTAAGTCAAAGAAATAAGGCAAATCAATCTCACCAGTAAATAGCTCAAGGTGATTTCTTTCTCCTATAGCATCATGAAGATGCATATGTTTCATTCTTTCTTTATGAATAAGCATAAAGGCCTCGTCTTTTTTACCGCTTGAATAATCATGCCCAATATCCCAGGTTAAATAGCAATCTGTTTCTTCTAAGAACATCTCTACCGCTTTTCTAATAAAAGGCTTATGATAAATCCCTGTATTCTCAATAGCAAGCTTAACACCTGTTCCCTTTAACATCTGATTAATATGGTTGGAAGACGCTAGAATATTTCTTAAGTACTCTTCTTCAAATTTCTCATAAAGTTCAACTTTCCTATTCGGCAAAGTAAAGTAAATACCGTTATTCATATGCATATTAATAAGAGGGGCATCAATTCTGCTTGCAAGTTGTATGGTGTCTTCTACAACTTTTAAATTCGCTTCCCGTATTCTTTTATTGAAATGCCCTACATCTAAATCCTCTGGTAAATGGAAGGTAAAATACATCTTATGCTTTGTCTTTAATTCATTAAGTACTTCTGCGTCTAGACATTCTGCTTGAAAAGCTGGTAAGTTCATATTAATCTCTATAAAATCAAGTCCAAGTTCATTGCATAGGCTTATATTAGCTTCTAAACCCTCTAATTCAATAAGTGTTGGCATTCCAAAGTTCATATTTATTTCCCCTTTTCCTGTTTATTTATAGGCATAGACTTATGCTACTTAGTTTTCTATGTATTGTAATATATCCATTAAGTCCTCTGTTACAATAACACTATTTGCTTCTTTGGCTACCTCTTCCCCGCAATTAATACCTAAAGAAGTACCACAATATCTGAAAAGAGGAATATCTGTTGCACCATCTCCAATAGCCATGCATTCATCAGGCTGTATGCCCTCTTTTAAGCAAAATTTCTCTAAAACACTCACCTTACCCCTGTCCCCTAAATGACTCAAGATTCTGCCAGTGAACAAATCATTTTCACATTCATATAAACTGCCATCATAAGCATCCATTCCCCATAACTCACTAGCAACCTTGGCAACTTGAATAGGTCCTGCTGTAATAAGTATAGTTCTTATATGCTGTTCATGTAGCATACTCATTACTTCATTGACATTTTTAATGGGTTTTAGAATAGTATCAAACTGTTCTTTTATTCTTGTTACAGGTACGCCTCTAGCTAATTCTGCTTTTAGATAATCCGCTTCAATCCAATCATACTTTCTTTCCTGCTCCTCACGTTCGATTTCTATAAGTTCATCTAGCTTGTCATTAAGTATACTTAGATACATTACTGAATGAATATCTTTTATAAGTGTATCATCTAAATCAAAACATACGGCTTTAATATGCCCCATTATACACCTCCACCTCTTAAAACAATAAAGAACCGATTAATCTCACCCTATTATATCATCAATATTAGTAATACCACTAAAATTTTCACAACTATTCAGTCTAATATATAAAATAGTTCTCTAAAAATATATTTGGGGAAGATATGAAAGAAATTATATTGGTGTAAGCCAGTTTTGGACAAAGCAAATAGGCACAAGCTTGTAGCTTGTGCCTATTACCTCTGAAAAAATTCCTCTTGCATACTAAAATCGGTTATTAAATCAAGACTTATCTATGCAAATTAATAATCGTTGCTTTTGGCCTAGACATAGATTCAATAGAATATCTAATGCCTTGAGTTCCCATACCTGAAGATTTAACACCTAGGAATGGGAAATGGTCAGGCCCTCTTTCAGTTTTATTATTCACTTGAACAGTTCCTACTTCTAACTGATCTGCAATATAAAATGCATCTTCAATATTTTGAGTAAATACAGAGCTTTGAAGTCCGTATTCTGATTCATTAGCAATTTCTATTGCCTCTTCTTTACTCTTCACTCTAATAACAGGTACAACTGGGCCAAATGGCTCTTCCCAAGCTAATCGCATATGAGTTGTTACATAGTCAAAAAGTGTAGGCTCAATTAAATTGCCTGTACGGTGTCCTCCAGTAACTAACTCTGCTCCTTTTTCTACAGCATCTTCCATTAACTCAGAAACAAAATCTGCTGCCTTTGTACTAATAAGCGGTACGACATCTAAGCTTTCATGTTCAAGTGGATTTCCCACCTTCAACTGACCTATTTTCTCTTCTAGTCTTTGAACAAGTTCATCTGCAACACTTTCCATTACAATAATTCTTTTTACAGCTGTACATCTTTGTCCGGAATAAGAAAAGGCTCCTGCTACAATCTGGCTAGCTGTCATTTCTAAATCTGCATCTTCAAGAACAATAGCAGCATCCTTACCACCTAGTTCCATAAGAAGAGGTACCATTGATGTCAACTTAGATATTCTTCTACCTACTTCTGTACTTCCTGTAAAGTTAATAAAATCAACGTCTTTATGAGTTGTAATGTAGTCTCCTATTTCACTACCTTTTCCTGTCACAGTATTAAGTACCCCTAATGGTACCCCCGCCAACTGAAAGATACGCGCTAAATATAAACCACTTAAACTGCCTTGTGTCGCTGGTTTTAATACAACTGAATTTCCAATAATAAGCGCAGGTGCAATCTTAGAAGCGGCTAAGTTAACTGGATAGTTAAAAGGTGAAATAGCAAGTACAACACCTAGCGGTTCCCTTTTTACAACGGATACTTTATTATTTTTAAATCCTGGGAAACTATCTCCAGGAATACTTTCTCCTGAGACATTTTTGCCACTATCTGCTGTAAATCTAATAAAATCTGCTGTTCTTGATACCTCTGAGCGTGAACTCTTCATATCTTTTCCAATCTCCAGCATCATTAAATGTGCAAGTTCCTGAATATGCTCTAGTAAAAGATCTGCTGCTTTATATAAAATATCTGCACGTTCATTTACTGTTTTAAGCTTCCATTGTTTTTGTGCTCTTTTAGCAGTTGCCATAGTGATATCTACCTCATTCTTAGTCATAGCAGGCACACTACCTAATAAGCTTTGGTCAAGTGGTGAGTAGATATCTATAAATTGATTACTCTCACTACCTACCCAGTCTCCGTTTAATAAATTTTTAAATCTCTTATCTGAGTCTTTCAATACTCCAAACATTATTATCCCTCCATTCTTAGGTCATTATTTATATGTCCATTAAATTTTTGTAGTCTCTGACCTCATTTATAAAACTATGTTTATAGTTTCATCATACTCCTTTTTATCATCTAAATCTATATGTCATTATTTTTACTTAACTTTTCAAGTACTACTGCTCCTAGCCAAGTAATGATTGGACTATAGCCAATCCCAATAGCTGCTAATATAATAATCCCTATTTTTTGTACTAGCTGTTTCCCTCTTCTCCATTTATTGAATCCTGTAAGTGATAGAGGCATAAATATACCAAAAAGTAGCACAGTCCATACAAGGGGTGGAAAAGCTAATATTTTAATCGGCATGCCCAATAGACCTACAGTAATGCATAGCACACTTAATAAGATAGTTGCCCCTCTCATAGGCCTTTTAATCATAAAAAGTGGTATTAAAAAGCTACGCCACAAAGAACTTGTTTGCGCTCCACCAAAGATTCCTCCTATGATATTTCTTATGGCTACCATCATAAATGATTGATTTAAGTTTATCTCTTCCCTCTTTTGCTCCTCCTTACTTTGTTCATCTAACAAAGTGGTGATAGCAACTGTATCCATTGCCCAGAGTAACATGACAAATATGGCAAAGGGTAAGGTTTTTAAAATGGTTGGCAAGTTTAGACCTAAACCAATTCCCCAAACTCCTTCCCACCAATATCCAGGATTTAAAACTAAGTTATTCATTGGCTCTAATAGATTAATTTTTATTCCACCTAAAAGAGGTAACACAAGTGAGACGATTGCAGAAATAGGAATCATCAGCCAGGCCTTTTCTTTTTTCAACAAATAAATGTAGCAGACAGTTAATACAATTAGCAGTACTGCTAGAATCCAATAAGTCTTATTAAAGAAGGCAGTGAGCTTTTGGATACATAATATCACTCCTGATATACCAAAAACTAAAGTCAAACTTGTTTTACTAACGTGCTTTGACATAAGAATAAGTCTTGACAACAAGCCTGCCTTAACAAAAATGAGCCCAATAATCCCCACCAATACACTTAAAACCAGTGGATGCACGCCAAACTTTACCATAGAAGGAATGAGTACAACCAATGGTGCAAGTGTTCCTGCAACTGCTATTTCTGGAAAAATCAAAGTGCTTATTAAAGCGATTATTCCTCCCACAAATATTTCTAGCCGCACATTATCAAATACAAAATGGGGATTTGTTATTCCTAGCTCCTGAGCCCAAACTACTGCAAAGGAAGAAATGAGCGAGATTTTACCTATTAATCCTGATAAAGCAGGTATAAAGTCACTACCCTTAAAGTAGCCTCGTATTTTCCTCATTTCGCCTTCTTCCTTAATATTTCATAGGTATAAGATCTACGTAATCTTGTACCTTTGCATCACTTAGTACTAATTCTATGATTTTAGCTCCTAAAGGATCGAGTTCTGGTGTGTTAAACTTCTCTAGTTCTTTCTTGAAGAAATCGTTAAGCATAGCTGCTCCTTTATCATAAGCTTCTACGCCCATCTCTCCTTGTCTTTCAGGATACAAGAAGGCTTTTCTTACATATTGTCCATCTACCTTAATGGAATCTAAAGAATATCCTAGTAATGAACAACGTGTTTCTACTAAATGTTCTTGCTTAAATTTAGCACTTCCACGTCTTGCAATATATTCTCTAGCAATCCATTGAGGCATGAACCCTACCTTATAAACACCAATATGTTGATTTGGTATTAAGATATAACGTGTATTACTATTAGCTGTTACTTGTTGTAATAATAAATTAGCTTGCTCTACCATTTTTCCTGTTGCAAACGGCCAGTAAGAACCTACTCCTTCACTTACTAGTCCTGTAGATGCAGTAATACTTGGATTATTATGTCCTCTTGGTGCTACTAATCTCCATACCCAAGCAAGAGCTGGTGGCAAAATATGAAACATACCTAGTATACCGTAAGTAGGATTATCTCTGGTACAAGCTGGTGTTCTTACACCAAAGCTTCTTACATCGATTTCTACTGGTTCATCAATAACATCAGGTACTAATCTGCGTGGTAAAATGGCTCTAGGATTAGGACAAGGTTTGCCATCAGAATCCTTAATGTGTTCCCAAACGAGGCAAGTAGACCCTGGGACTGCATCAATATTAAAAAATACGATAGGTTCTTCTGGTTGAGTAAATATTTTTTCATGTTGTGGTGAAGTACCATAGCCTGTAATATGATCTAGTCTTAAAAACCAACCTGCTTCTGCATCCTTTACTACTAGTTTTTTACTGTCATTTTGCATATCAGGATGACAAATAGCCATATCATCTGTTATAGGATAAAGGGCACAGTTTTCATCCATCTTGATATAAGTTTTTTCTCCTGTTTGCGTATTCTCTGCTAACACAATACGCCCGTCTAATTGCTTATGAATGCCTTCTAGCATCTCACTTTTACCGCCACCAGAAGCTCCCTCATGCATAATCACAATCTCATTATCATAAGGTGTAACCACTTTAACTGTAGAAGCATGAACTGTTACCCAACCTTCATTTTCTCCAATGTTTAGGAGAACACCATAGATACCTTTCTTTGCACTTGGACCTGGATATAAATTATAAGAGAATAGCTCATGAACTTTTTCAAGTCTATTATGAATAACCATTTGTTTTCCACCAAAATGCGTATGTCTAAAAGGTGGTGCAAGGAAGATAATAGCTTTAGGTGAGAATGCTGGCTCAAGCTCATCAATATTTAAGAAGCTTTGTAAATCTGCAAGCCCACAAGCAAAGAAACCTGCATTAGCTGGTGCTATTAAAAGAGCATCATAGCCATATTCATCTCCACCCGCTTTAAAAGGTACTACAATAAGATTTTGTCTCTTGAGCCATTCAAAAGTTTCATTTCTTAGACCATCAAAGTTCTCACTATATACATCATCATATTTTGGTTTATCTGTATCATTCTGGTCAGCGACTAATAAACAATCTGGATCACGTCTTCTCATATAATCATCTGGATAATTGACAACTACGCCGTTTTTGCAACGTGTTACTGTTGCTTCAGTAACCATACCATGCCCCTCTGTTTCATAGGTTACATTAAATACATCTCCTGTTGTATCACCAAAAGATAAGTTAACCAACTCCTCCTTCGATTTTGGAAATACAATATGAGGACTCCCCTCCAAAATATCTACAACGTAATCTGGTAAATTTAATTTGTTTATTAATGCTTTCATGCTATCGTCCCTTCCTTATTTTATTAGTTAACTTCTTGTCTTAATTCTGTATGATTACTCATTAACACTTAAAGTTTTATTCTCTATTTCTAACTTCTCATCCTGGATCTTTAATCCCTAATTCTTTATTCTTTATTTTTAATTCTTATTTCTTCATCATTCATTATTAATTCTTCACTTTTCATTCTTCATTGCCCTTTACATCTTCCACCATATTTCGGTTTGCAGACGCTCATCTTTTTCTAGTATTTCTTTAACCATGTTATTCTTCATTTTTTCTAGTTTTTCAGCTACTTTTTCATCTGAAATACTTAATATCTGTGCTGCTAAAATCCCTGCATTATCAGCTCCATCAATAGCAACTGTTGCAACAGGTATTCCTTTTGGCATTTGAACTGTAGATAATAAAGCGTCAAGACCTTCTAAGCTAGTAGATGCACACGGTATTCCTATTACAGGTAAAGTCGTATGGGCTGCTATCACGCCTGCTAAATGTGCCGCTTTTCCTGCTGCAGCAATAATAACACCGAAGTCATTACTTCTAGCCGTACTTGCAAATGCACTTACTTGCTCTGGTGTGCGGTGAGCACTCATCACATGAACTTCTATGGTAATGCCAAATCCTTTTAAGGTGGTAATTGCACCTTTTACTATGGGCAAATCACTGTCACTACCCATGATAATGGCAACTTTCTTACTCATAAAAACACCCTTTCTTGTGTGATAATAAAATAAAAAAGCCGATACCCTCAGAATAATCCTTGGATATCGGCTTACTTACAACTTAGCTAGGCTATTTTGCATTGTCTTCCGCATTTATTATCTATTTTTTAGAGACTAATTCCTCTAAATTAGTATCAGTGGTAATAATAATGATTTTCTCCCCAGTTTTAGTACTAATATCGGAATGGGTGCTAATCACGGCTACATCAATAATGTCATTAATTAATGTTTCCAAGTATTCTCTCCCACCTTCAAAAAGTGAAGTGCGCATCTTTTTAAATAATTCGATACCCTGAGGATTATCAGTGAGTTTTTGTTCTGAAGGACTAAGAAAACCCATGAGTCTCACAATGATCATGTCGTTAACTATATGTGTTCGAATGGCTTTAGGGCCTCTTCCCATATATTCAACTTCAAACCTGCTAACTGCCTCGCTAATCTTAGCTTCTAACTGTCCTTTCGTCACGCAACTACCTCCTATTAATTATTCATAATAATATCAACTTACACCATAATTGTCAATATATTTTTATTAAAATGCAATATTACATTTTATTCCATTCATTTGTGTGCATAATTGTTTTTATTTGACATACATTTGTTTTTCTATCTCTAAAAAAATATTTTGAATGCCTTTTCATATTTCTAATTCCTTAATACTTATCTCTTTTATTATAACACTTATTCCCCATGTTTTTCTCAAATATTTTAACTATCTCATATCTATCGCATCAGTTGGAAAACAATTTTGCTTATATAAAAATAATACTATCTACATGCTGATGTAAATACAAAGGAATTAATTTTTGAAATAACGCTATAAAAAAATAACATTGAGTGTACGCGGCTCAATGTCATTTTTGAATTTCTCTATAGGTTATTTGATTCATTGCTTAAATCCTGTCTCTTATTAAATTCTCCAGCCCATTCAAATGCCTTTTTAGATACGATTACAGCAATTATTTCATTTATAACTGCTGCTGCCGCAATGGTACCTTGGATAATCTTTGCACATTCAGGCGCCGGGATGGTTAAAACAGAAACTGCAATGCCTGTAAATACAAGCGAAACACCAGAATGTGGTAATAAGGTAAGACCTAAATATTTCCTAACAGTTTCAGGTGAGTGCGTTATACTTGCCCCTAGAAATGCGCCGCCGTATTTACCTGCTGCCCTTGCAATAATATAAACTGCCGTGAACACACCTGCACCTAGAATCAAATGATAGTCAAGAGGTGTTCCCAGATTTAAAATAACAACAATCATAGAAACACCTAGGATAGGATTAAAATCATGCATGATTTGATTTAAGCGTTCCTCTGAAATCATATTGGCAAAGGTTGCAGAAAAGGCCATACCAATTATCATAAAGTTAAGGACTGGCTTTGGCATTACCCAATAGTTGAATATAAACCCAACGCCTGAAGAAATAAGTAAAGTGATTATGAGCAGTACTAGAGTAATAGATGCAGTTCGTTCTTTTTTTAGCACCCAGCCTGCAATTAGCCCTGTTACAATACCAATAACAACTGGCAGTAACACTACTACTAGAATCATATAAAAAGGTAGTTTTTGCTCAGAAATATTGGCAGATATAATTGAAATGGTTGTGAAAAATACAATAACTGCCACCATATCGTCAAGGGCTGCCATGGGTATCAATGTTTTTGTCACAGGACCATCCGTATTAAATTCACGTACAATAGAAAGCGCAGGTGCAGGTGCAGTTGCAAGTGCGATCCCCCCGAAGATAACTGCTAGATAAAGAGGTATACTCGTAAAGTAGAAAACAACGCCAAATAGCAAGGTTACCACAAAAAATGTCCCTAGAGATTGGGTTAGAGTTGTAATTATGATTTGTTTTCCTGTTGTTTTAATTTTTTTCCAAACAAGTTCTGTCCCAATCAAAAGACCGACTGCACATTCTAAAATATTTACAATGATATGATACCACTGGGCATCTAAAATAGCGTCATTTACAAGTCCTAATGCATGGGGACCTAGAATCATTCCTGTAAGTAACCACCCCAAAATTGCTGGTAGCTTAATCTTTGAAACCAGTTTTCCAGCAAAAAATGCAATACCAATTGCCATCAAAAGTCTCAGTATTAAAAGTAACATTATTCTCTCCTCTCTTTTGCCATGCCATAAAGCATAATATTTAAGAATTTAGATAATTTCATTTCATGTGCTTCAATTAAAGAATTAAAATCGGAGCTCTCATATGCCTTGCTTTGAAAGTATCCATTAAACATTTCTTGGAAAATAAAGAAATATCCTATTGCTTCTTCCTCAGTAATGTCTTCTCGCAAAACAATATTTTTAAGTGCATTCTTATAATACTGAAGCCCCTGTGCATCAAAGTCTTTTCTAATCTCTTTGATTTGTTCTTTTAAATGCATTGGAGGCTGCAGCACCGTGTTAAAAAAGATATTACTGTAATTTGGATTTTCATGAAAAAAACGGTATCTCAAAGCAAGATAATGATTGATGTCTTTTTGAAAATCAGTGAAAACATATTTTTTACTGTCAAGAAATCTTGTAAGTTCATCAAAACAAATCTTAACACAGCATAAATAAAGCTCATCCTTATTTTTGAAGTAATGATAAATAAGTCCTTTAGAGATTTTATTGTCACTACATATATTGTTTAATGAAGCATTTTCGTAACTTTTTGTTCCAAATTCTATAATGGCAGCGTTTAAAATTTTATCTTGGCTTAATTGTTTTTTTTCATTTTGCTTCATTTACTTTTCTCCTATAAGCATTATTGACCATATGGTCTATTTTTAGAGTATAACAAAAACAAACCACTCGGTCAATAAATTAATTTTGAATTTTTGCTTAACACATATGATATCAAATTTCCAATCCTTGTTTATATTGTAGGTACGCGTAGAAAGATATTCCTTTCTATTCATGATTTTCTCTATTATTTGATTCTGTTTTTTTATCACTCATATATAAAAATTGCCCATAAATTTCTGTTGGAATCATTAGAAATTCATGGGCTTTCTATCATTTATGTTGATCTTAATTTAATTCATCAAGTTCTATCTTGAGTCTATCAATCAATTCTTGCGACGCTGCACCTAATCCTTTTTTAGTTAATTGAATAATTGCCTCCTCAATACTATAGAAATTAAAACTCGTCTGGTATATCTTTATCTTATTTAAGAGATCAGCAGGTAAAGGAATCTCAATTTTTTCACATGCTATCTTTTTCTCTATTTTCTTTTCTTCATACCACTCTGGTAAGCCTATGGCACGGCCTTCTTCTATTTCTACAAATACTAATCTTGGCTTATTTCCTTTATCTAATCTAATATTACGCTCTAGTGTCTGTGATAAGGATTGAATAGGGTCTTTAGCTGTACTTGGAGCAACTAGCCTTCTTTCTTGTGCCAATTTTGCTAAATCTTTAGATTTAAGAGGTTTTTTGTACTCAGCTAAAAGCTGGGCTGCTGCTTGTTGTATTGTAATTGTCTTCTCCATCATTTGCCTCTTATCTTCAATATAATTACTGTTTCTTTTTATTATAAGAGATATTTTATCTCTTTATCAATACCATATATTTACATTTCGTTGGACCTTTTTTATATTCATCTCATTGTAATCTATTTCCATCTTAACTTCATCTTGTATACATCACTTATAATCATTATTCATCATTATTCCGTCATATTCATCACATTTTAAGCATATTATGATTAATGTTGATTTTTTAGGATTTTATATTTTTTATAACTGCCTTCTACCCCCTCCTATTCCTCCTCTCCCTCTAGTATTATGATGACAACTAAGCTAATTTCTTATGCATCATTCTCTCAAATCAATCATCACAGCTTCCTAAATTTAAGTACAGTCAAACTTATGCTTATATCAACTAAATTTTTCACTGTAAATCTTTCTCTCCCAACGTATGTATTGACATAAGCCGAAGCCTTACACCAAGAGGAAGAGGTTCCCATGTCTTTCACACGGAAACCTCTTCCTCTCAATAGCTCATTATTCTGATTTCAGCCTTCTTAGCAAAAAAACACATAGTATAACCGCGCCTAAGAGAATAGCTAATAAAGGCCACAGGTTGCCAAAATAAAAACCTTCGTCCACAATCAATTGATACCCCCAAGTTGCAGGTAATATTTTCCCTACAATCTCAAAAAATCTAGGAAGTAAACTAGTAGAAAACATAATCCCCGATAGCATAATGGATGGCAGAAATATCACTTGTGAAATCATGGTAAGTTTTGCTTGGTTTTTTACCCATAGCCCTAAGACACTCCCAATACTTAATGATACTGCAATAAAAACTGCAAGTGAGCTAAAATACAACGGCAGACTTGCTGGTAGCGTCGCATCAAAAGCAATGGGGGCGATGATGCATATTATCGCGCACATAATCAGTAGATGAATAAACGCTGACAAAAACATAGAAACCATGCCAAGATACAACGGCACACCATTGGCTTTGTACACTTTCTTTATATCGCTTCCGTATATCTCTACAAGGGAAGGTGGCAAACCTATCAGTGCGCCAGTTGATACACCTAGCACAGTCATGGATTGTATAAGCGTATACTTAGCCTGGGGGTTTATGGATGTGAACATCCCCCCCATAACAGCAAAGAATAAAAGAGGAACCACATAACAAGTAATAAGTAGTGATTTGCTCCGTATATCCAGTTTCCATTGCAATGCCACTCCGTATAAAAATGCACTCATTCGCCATTCCCCCTTGCTATGTCAATAAAATGCTGTTCTAGCGTTCCCCTGTCTATTTTAATGTCCAACACGCTAATTCCCCGCTGCTTGAAATCTTCAAGCAAAGTCAGCATGGTATCCCCGATATTGTCAGATTCAAATTCTTCATCACCTTGCTCGGTCTTGATATGAAGGGTATAGCGCTTGCCAATTTTTGAGGTCAATTCTGCAACAGTACCCAAAAAGGCAATATTGCCATCATTCAGAATAGCAATGCGGTCACACAGGCTTTCAACCTCTGCCATATCGTGGCTAGCTAAAATGATGGTCTTTCCCTGTGCCTTCAGTTTTCGAATTTGGTCATGAAGTGATATTCTACCTTCAACATCAAGTCCGGCAGTGGGCTCATCCAGGAACACAATATCCGGATCACTGATCAAGGCGAGGGCAAGGTGCAAACGCCGCTTTTGCCCTGTTGACATATCTGTGTATAGCTTTTTTGCCAGCTCGTTAATCCCCAGAGCAGCAAGCATAGAATAGTCTACTTTTGTTTTATTCCATTTTGCAAATAACCTTACAGCTTCCATGGGTTTGATATGGTCAGGGAGAGACGCCGACTGCAACTGAATACCCCTCTTGCCATTCACCACGATACTGCCACTATCATACTTTCGTAAGCTCTCGATACATTCAAGGGCTGTAGTTTTGCCTGCACCGTTTACGCCAAGCAATGCAAAAATTTCACCTTTCATCACATTGAAACTCAAGCCCTTCAGTACAGTATGATTCCCATAACTTTTCTTTAGCCTATCAATCTGTATGGCGTAGCTCATTTTACTCCCTCCTCTACCGGATTATAACCCAATGTTGTAAAATAGGCTTCTAAAGCCGGTTCTATAAAAATGTTGACAATTGCTTGTTTTTGTTTCCATTCATTGTCCGGACCATTAAGGTTTTTTGTCTCCATAAGTACTGGTAGCATACTTATATCCCCACCCGTAAATTCCATAAGCATTTTCCAAAACTCTTTGGCAAGGTTTTGACCCTTCTCACTTTCAGGCAGTACGCCATCTTTTTGAAGCCCTATCACTTCATCGATTAAGCGTGTGAAAGTCTCCATCATTGCTAAGCTACTATCCTTATCGAAGTGGCACCGAAAATGGTCAAGAGTCCTATCATCTAAATGCTTGATAACCCAGTAGAATTCATTCTTCATTTGCAGATTTACAATAATATCAGCGTACTTCTTGAAATCCACTGATTGTATTTGCAACACTTCTTCTTGCAACGTTTCTATCTCTTTTAGAGATGCTGATAGGTTTTCTATCTTTTCACGTATAGCGGCAGCTTGTTTTGTAAGTGCATTCGCAACATCTGTGGGAGTATCAAGAGAGATGAGGCGATTTTTTATATCATCCAATGAAAACCCCAGATGTTTTAGCGACAGAATTTGATAAAGTTTAATCACATCCTTATCCGTATAAAGCCTGCGGCCTCCTCCACTTTCTGAAGATGGCGAAAGTACTCCTTCTTTATCATAGTATTGCAAGGTGCGGACGGTAACGCCCATTTTCTTTGCAGCCTCACCAACTGTCATATATCCTTCCGGTGTCGCTTTGTATTTTTCCATATTTATAACCTCCTGTTTACATTATAATTCATTACGTTACGTCACATTCAAGATATTTTTTAAATTTTCTCAATTCAGCTTACCTTATAGAAAAAAGCGTCATGCCCTCACATGATGTGACCCCAATAAGTTAGATTTTTAGGTCTAACTTATTGGGTCAGTTCATTTGGCATGACGCTTTTTTATTAGAAGCCTTGTTCTGGCTTTACTACCACAGGCCAGTAAGCCTATTTTATATAAACGGATTTTGGGAACTTGAAACTTCCTGATGAATCACTATGGGATCTGAAATCAATCCATATTGTTCATCTTCTGGATATGTAACTGCAATTTCAGGATTACTCCCAGCATACTCAACAACACTATCCATTGTCTCCCATATAGTACAAAGGAAAAAATGTGCCCATTCATTTTGCTCTACTATTTTCACATAGGCACCTCTATTCCCTTGAATAGCCATTGTATCGCTTACTCCTGTTTTATTTAAGTAATCCTTGAATCTCTGTTTATGTTCTAGTGGCACTATTCCATGCCAGGTTCTTGATATCATAAAATCCCCCTACTAACTCATATTCTTATAAAACGCTGTAATTTCTTCCCACCTGGTAGCCCTTCTAAATCTGTTTTGTTAATGGTGCGAGTCCATATAGCTACAACGAAGTATACTACTATGGCAACTGGTATCACCAATAACATGCTAAGCTTTTCTCTTCCCATTAATAGATTCATCACTACATATAAACCGTACGAAATAGCACCCATAATAACAGCACATATAATTGGCTTTACAACCACTTGTTTCCACTCTAGTTTTATTGCAAAGTGGCGGTATAAGTAAATGAGATTTAAGCTGCCATAGATAGCATAGCAAATAGTTGTACTGTAAATGACACCAAAAATATGACACTGTGGTATACGTATTAATATATAGTTAATAACAACCTTAACAATGCAAGCTAAAATAGCATGAACAGAAGCCTCTTTAGGTTTTCCCATAGCTTGTAATACAGCCGCACTAAGCTGGGCAATAGTAATAAAGATTAAACTAACAGCACCTGCTGACAAGAGTTCTCCCCCTGTTGCTTTTCTTAAAACAAGTCCAATAATAGGCTCTCCAAATAAGAAGAAGGCTACAGCTGTGGGTGCTGCAATAATCATCCCCAACTTAAAAATCATTTTAATCTTTTCATTAATATCTTTTCTTTTATTGATAACCGCACTAGCTGCAATAGCTGGTATAGAAGCTGCTGCTATTTGAACAATAATAGAGATAGGAATATTAATGAATGTGTTATATTGAAAACCATACTGGCCTTTTAAACTAGTTGCTATCTTTCCGATTTCTAAATGAGCTACGTCTGCTACTGGCACTGCCTCAATAAGTCCACTTGCTTTCAGCTGACTTAGACTTTCAGGTAGCAGATTTGTAATCATACTTAGATCAATAAAAGTCATAATAGAAAATACACACGTACTAATAATAATAGGTAGCATAATCGCAAGTACTTGTTTTAAAATGACCTTATTACTTTCCTGATGATAGTTTTTTTGAGCTTCTAAAACAGGCTTTCTTTCCTTTTTTATCTTCAAACAGGTTACTATTAATGCTAAAAGCGCAGCTAAAGCACCTATAGAAGTGCCTAAAGTTGCACCTGTTACTGCACTTAAAAGAGATTTTTCAATCAGATAGTATGCTAGTATTACTGTAAAAACAACATGAAAAATCTGCTCTATTACTTGTGAGGAAGCTGTTGGGACCATATTACCCAGGCCTTGAAAATAGCCCCTTAAGCTGGCTACCACTGTCATGATTAAAATGGTTGGAACAAGTACTCTAATAGGTTGCCCAACATTTTCTCCATTAAAAAACAAATCTGCAATCACATCTGCCCCTAAGACAACTATGACTGCTAATATCAAAGAACAAATAAAACCTGCTCTTAAAGTAACCTTAAAAATATGTTCTGCTTCCTTATGCTCTCCTATTGCCTCTCGCTCTGCAATAAGTTTGGAAAGTCCCGCTGGTATAGCTGTAGCTGTTAACGTTAAAATAATGATATATACCTGATAAGCTGAGGAATACAGTCCGTTTCCTTCATCTCCAATAATATTAGTTAATGGAATCCTATATACTAGGCCAATAATTTTGCTGAGCATGACACCAATGCTTAAAATCATAGCCCCTTTTAATATATTCTGTTTTGTTTCCATACTTTCCCCTCATTTTCTATGTAATCTATTTTATTTAACTCAAATTTAATCATGTCTATTTTTCTATTATTTTCCTATCCATTCTCCACTTTATCATACTCTGCACGCTCATAAAAGTAGATTTTATAAAGACAGTACTGCTTAATAAATGATTACCTCACCAATTACTCATTTTACGGCTTTCTTATACTTAGCATGCATATGGCAAAAATTTAAACTTATATCAAACACAAAAAAATCACAAACTAATCTTAACCCAACTTAAAGGAGTGATAAGCTATGGCAAAAGACAGCCAAATCGATAACAAAGAAGCACGTATGAGAAAGTGTAACTATCAAACACCACTAACGGCAGAAAACCAAAATCATAATCCAAATGCAAAAAAACATTCTATCAAACGAGAAGGTTTCAAGAGTGATCATATCAATTAATCTCTTTTCCTTATCCTCAAAATAGGAGTGTTTTTAGCACTCCTATTTTCTTATTTAACTCTTGTACTATAATAGCTTATTCTATATTATTATTTTTTGTTTCCTGTACTTCAATGGCGTCATACCTTCTAGGTCTTTAAATACCCTATCAAAATGAGTTGTGCTTTCAAAGCCCACTTCATGTGAAATATCTATCACCATTTTATCTGTAGTATCTAATAAAATCTTTGCATTTTTTATTCTAATGTAGTTAAGATAATTAATAAGATTAAAACCTGTTCCTTCTTTAAAAGTCCTACTTAAATAGTATGGGCTAATATAAAACGCTTTAGCCACGTCTTCTAATGTAATCTTCTTACTGTAATTTTCATTTAAGTACTGAGCTACCTCTGCCACTCTTTCATGCTTAGGAGATGTACTCATAGGCGTAATCTCTTCCTTTGAGGCCTCATTCATATAACGTTGCTGTAAACTTAATAGTTCACAAAACAGTAGTTGATTATAAAAAGCATCTTTTTCTCTTTTATTTTCTATCATCATTTTTTCTAATAATTGTTCCACTTCGCTTTTTTGAGCTGGTGTTAACTGCAATACACATCGATTTTCATTAAAGGTTTTAAGTAAACGTTCTACTTGCAGATTACTAATTTCTGATAAAAATGACCTCTTGAAGTTAATAAGAATACGTTCTCCTACTGATTGATTGGCTGAGAGGGTCTTATGAATATCTTCACTATTTAACCAAACTAAGGTACCTTCTTTAATATGATAGGTTCTATCTTTAATAAAATAATAGCGATCTCCAGATAATTGATAATATATTTCATAATGTAGATGATAGTGTGTTTCGACCATACTATCTTTATTTGTATACTTCTTATATTCAATATTAAACAGTCGTTCATTCCATAATAGGTCTAAATTATACTTACTCATCCTCTCTTTTCTCCTCATACGCAAAATATGTTGTTTATTAATGTTTTAACGCAATATATCATAATCATATCATACTATTTTGTCTTATAATACACCTAAGATTCTATAAATTCCTACTATGAGGTGAAGCTAATGAACTATATAGAAAATAAAGTAGAAGATGTACAAATTGCTTATATTGGAGGAGGCTCTAGAGGATGGGCTTGGGGACTTATGAGTGACCTGGCTTCTGAACCTAGCTTAAGTGGAACTGTAAGACTTTATGATATTGACATGCATGCTGCTCAAACAAATGAAATTATCGGTAATAAACTTAATGAGCTAAAAGATATTCAAGCTCATTGGAACTATAAAGCTGTTTCTTCTTTAAAAGAAGCATTAACTGGCGCTGATTTTGTAGTCATTTCCATCCTACCTGGTACTTTTAAAGAAATGTATTCCGATGTACATACCCCAGAGAAATACGGTATCTATCAAGCTGTTGGTGACACAGTAGGACCAGGTGGCTATATTAGAGCTTTAAGAACTATCCCTATGTATGAAGAAATAGCCCTTGCCATTAAAGCTTATTCTCCTGCTGCATGGGTTATTAACTATACCAATCCTATGTCTATTTGTGTTAAAACGCTTTATAAAGTATTTCCAGAGATCAAAGCCTTTGGATGTTGCCATGAAGTATTTGGTACTCAAAAGCTTTTAGCCAGCATGATTAAAGAAGTGACTGGAACGCCAAATGTATCCAGGCAGGATATCAAGATTAATGTATTAGGCATTAACCATTTTACTTGGATTACTGAAGCTACTTATAAAGGTAAAGACCTATTTCCTATGTATGAAAGCTTCGTGAATCAGTTCTATGAAACAGGTTTTGAAGAAGATGATAAAGACCACTGGATGAACAACTCCTTTGAATCTGCTCAGCGTGTTAAATTTGACTTATTTAGACGCTTTGGCGTTATCGCTGCAGCTGGAGATCGTCATCTGGCTGAAGCTGTAAATGGCAAATGGTATCTTAAAGATCCTGAAACTGTTGCTGAATGGAAATTTGGCCTGACTACTGTAGATTGGCGTATCAATGACTTAAATAGCCGCTTAGAGCGTAGTACACGTCTGGCAAATGGCGAAGAAGCTTTTGAACTTAAAGAAACAGGAGAAGAAGGTGTTCTTCAAATCAAAGCACTCTTAGGCCTGACAGACTTAGTGACTAATGTTAATATTCCTAATACAGGTCAAATCCCTAACTTACCACTAGGAACTATCGTAGAAACTAATGCTTTATTTAGAAAAGATAGAGTAGAACCTATTATGGCTGGGAATATACCAACTCCTATCTATGGTATGGTAGCTACTCATGTCAGCAATCAAGAAACTATTGTGGAAGCTGGCCTATCAGGTAATAAAAAACTTGCTTTTTCTGCTTTTATAAATGACCCATTAGTTACACTTCCTTATGCTGAAGCTGAAGCACTATTTGAAGAAATGTTAAACAATACAAGAAAATACTTGCCAAAAAACTTTAAGTAATATGAAAAAGGAGTGCAATCAAACCTAGTAAATAGTTTGACTGCACTCCTTTTAAACTCAATTCTATTTTACATGTATTCTTCTAAATGTTCTATAACTAATAACTCTTCCTTTTTTACTACCCCATATAAAATACCTATTATATCTGCTATAACCCACCCTATTGGAATGGCCCACCATATACCTAATAGGCCTACTTCTGGAATGGGAGCTAATAAGTATGCTAATATCACTCTTGTCCCTAATGAAAAAACAGTTAATATGATGGACATTTGTGATTTACCCAAACCTCTATAAAAGCCATAGAGCAAGAATAAAATACCTATCCCTATATAGCACGCACCTTCAATATGTAAATACTGCATGCCCAACCTAATAATCTCCATTTCTTTTGGTTCAACAAATAACAACATCAGCGGCTTAGCAAAATAGCATACTAGTAGTGATGCTATAGCACAAAAGGCTATGGACAGTTTAGCTGCTGCCAAGGTTCCTTTATAAATACGCTTATGCTCTTTAGCTCCCGCATTTTGAGCTACAAAGGTAGCAAAGGCATTCCCAAAATCCTGTGCTGGCATATAAGCGAAGGCATCTATTTTCACTACAATAGCAAACGCTGCTGTTACTGTTACGCCAAAGCTATTTACAAGCCCTTGAATCATTAAAATACCAAAGTTCATAATAGATTGCTGAATGCTGGTTAAAATAGAGTTGTTAATTACTAAGCCTAGTAGCTTTTTATCATATCTCATATGGTTTCTTCGAGGACAAATGCTTTCTGCCTTTTTGAAAAAGTATATGGCAATAAGGACAGCTGACACGCCCTGTGCTACCACTGTAGCAACAGCGGCGCCTTCAATTCCCATACCAAAATTAACAATAAGGACAATATCTAAAACAACATTAATGATTGCTGATATTCCTAGAAATAATAATGGAACCATAGTATTGCCAATACTTCTAAGTACCGCAGCAAAAAAATTATAAATAAAAACAAAGCCCATACCTAGAAAAATAATCCTCAAGTAATCTATCATGTAAGACATAGCTTCTACCGGCACATTTAACCATACTACCAATTGATCTAGTAATAAAAACGCTACTAAATCTATTATCAAGGTTAATACACAAATTAATACAAAAGCATTAACAATACTTATTTTTAATTCTTCTATTCTTCCAGCACCAAATAACTGTGCAAAGACTACACCACTACCCATACATAATCCAAGAATAATAGAAGTTAATAGTACCATCAACGCATAGGAGGCTCCAACTGCTGCAAGTGCATTAGGCCCTAAAGTTCTACCTACAATTAAAGTATCTACTACGTTGTAAAGCTGTTGCAACATATTACCTAAAATCATAGGTATGCTAAATAAAAGAAGTGCTTTAGTCTCATTTCCTTTAGTCAATGTAGCTGTCATATCTTTTGTCTCTCTTTTCTTATGTATTATTGTCGGAACTATACCATAAGTTCGTCCTTATCCATCTGATTAAGTATAAGTTCATCCCAATAAAAGCCATTAAATACCCCCAATATTTTATAGAAGCTATTAGGTTTAATATTCTTTACATCCAATAGGTGCTGGGTATGATCTTTCTTTAAAATAATCTGCTGGGCCTGTATCTTCCAATAATCAAATACTTGGTTTTTAGGTAGCTTTGTAATAAACTCTTCATAAATTTGCTTAGCTTTGCTATGTTCACCTGTTTTTTCAAAATAATAAGCCATATATACCAAAAAGCTCTTATGTATTTCTAATGCCTTTTGATTGGTTAAGAGCGTCTGGTTTAAGTAGCAGTAATCTATATACTCGGCAATGGACTCAGGTAGCTTTTCCATCTCTCCTACAAGATATTCTATAAGAAAGGTGGCACTACAAGATATGGTCAACATATCTACTTCCTTTTCAGCTGCTCTATTTTTAAATCCTTCAATTAATACTTGCCTTAAATAAGTATTGCCTGCTCTTTCTTCCACAAAATCCTCAGCCAGCATAATATACTGATACATCATTAATGCTGCAAAAAAATTATCCTTTTTGAAGCAAGAGTAGGCCCTAAAATCTCCATATACATTTTCTGTTTTAATAAAGCATCCAATACACAACAATATATTAAATAGGCAAAGGAATATACCAGTTATCATTAAATAAGGGGTATTCATTATTCCCATTACACTACTTATTACTATACTAATGCCTCCTAAAATAACAAGGCTAAGGGTAACCATAGGTGCTGCTATCATAGCTTTTGCATAAATTTTCTGTATCTCTTTAAACTTAGCTTCATCTGAAATAATTCCTATATGAGGTACAACAATTCCCCCTAAGCCAAGTCCACTAGGATTAATCTTTAGACTTGTCTTATTCTTATTAAATATAACTCCTACTATAGATACTTTAATCATCCTTATATTTACACCCATTGCTTTAAAAGCGCAAAAATGTCCTAATTCATGAAGTAAGATGGAACTATAGTAAATAGTTATAAAGATAATAAGAACAGCTACTAAATTTAATGATTTTATAAATTCTTTAGGAAAGAGTTTTACACTATCAAAACCTATTGTATAGCCAATAATGGCACCAATTAATATCGGTAGGATATCTATTAATTTTAGCTTTTTCTTTTTTTGTTTTTCCACTAAACTATCTCCTTCAATTGTATTTGACTTACTATTTCTTAATACTAATCAAGGTTACTTTATCATTAACACACCTATAAAATTGCTCTTGCTCTTCCTCTATCCTATTCTCTTCAGTTAGCCAATTTTTTCTATTAACTTAATAAGCTTTCCGTACTCTACTTTTGCTCGATGTCTCGTATCTAAGGGAATTTGCTTTAATGTTATTACCTCATCTAATTGATATTTTTCTTTGATATATGCTTTATCTTCTACTTTCAATCCTGCTCCTTCTTGTGGCTCTTCTATAATTAACAAATGTTTTCCCTTATGAAACAAATAAGCTGCTCTTGGAACGTTATAGTGGACACAAACTTCGCATTCAATAGCAAAAGGATATAGCGTATGTGCTTCTCTCTTAGTAGTTGCCATAGCTCTTCCAAGTAACCATAGATTGCCACTCTCATCTAAACACCCTAAGTCTCCTGTTCTATGCCATATTGCCCTAGGTGTTTTTATCTTATTCTCCTCATCCCCTATACCATGTAAATAAGTCTTTAAAACATGCTCACCGGTGACGATAATTTCCCCTGGTTCATTGATTTTACAAAAGGTAGCCGTTAGTTCTTCTTCTGTCATTTGCGACTTAAGCTTACTTCCCTTTACTAACTGACAAGTAACTGCATTTACTGGCTTGCCTACAAATAGACCCTTTCCTTGTTTCATTTGATTAAGTATATCTTCTGTTAGCTGAGTGCTATCAAGTTCACTAATAGGTTCTGCTTCTGAAGAACCATAAACAATAGTAATAGCAGCTGCTTTAAAGCCCTGTTTTAGAACTGGTAACATATTGGGAAAAATGGGACCTCCCCCTATATTTAATCTTCTAATAGATGCTAAATCATCTGTTTCCTTCGCTGCTTCTGCTAGTAAAAGAGCTACTGTTGGTGAGGAAGATAATCTAGTAATATGCTGCTTCTTGATCTGTTGTATTAAGCGTCTGGCATTTAGCTTTGAAATGTCACTAAAGCTATCGTCTGGAATAACTGTTGTAATACCCTTTGCTAGATTAGCTAAGGTAAATACCGGCATGGTAGCAAGGTCTATGTCGTCTTCTTGATAATCCATAGTTTGATTTAGAACTTCATACTGTTTTATTAAAAAGTAATGCGTTCTTATAATAGCTTTCGGAATATTGGTACTACCACTTGTAAAAGTAATTAGTGCTGGAGCCTCATCCTCCAAAGGTTCTACATAGCCTTCAGCTTCTACTTTCTCACTTTGTTTTAATAGACGGTCTACCGTTAAAGTTTTGGGGATCCTTCTTAGGCTAGGAAGGATGCATTTTAAAAGCATAGCTTTCCTCATACCAATAAAAGCTTTTAACTCTACTCTTGTTAAGCACTTTTCTATGTGAGCTCTACCTGCTGATGGATCAAAAATAACTACTGTTGCTCCAAGGCTCCAAAGCGCCACTAGAAAAAGATACAGCCTCGTAGAAATTGGCTCTAGAAGTAAAATCTGATCACCTTTTTGAATACCCTCTGACTTTAAAACTGTGGCTACTTTTCCAGCTCGTTCTAAAAAAGTGTTGTAATCTAGCATTTCTTTCTTCTCGATGAAGGCAGGACAAGCGCCTCTATCTAACGCTGTTTGCTCAAGAATTTTTACTAAATTCATTATTTCCCCCCTTTATAAATAGAGTATATCCTTTTACTTTATTTATGCCTATGGCCTTTACTATAAACTAGAGATATACTCTTATATTAACTTTTCTTTTTACTATATTAAATTAAATGGCCCTAACATAGAAACGTGCTAGAGCCACTTATTTTAATTGAATTATTCTATCTTAGTTAACATTTATAGATTCAGGATTTTCAATATATTGCTTTTTTAGTTTATGGTAAGCAAAGGTACCTCTAATAGCACTTATATATGCCATAACAAAAACTACAATCATTGCTACATTAGGCATTTTCACCATTCCCTCCAGCAATAGTGTAACTTGACCAAAGATATAATAGATTAAAATAACAATAGCACATACTCTACTTTTTCCTATTAAAATTCCTAATGCCAGTACCAGTACTAAAATAGCATCAACCATCATATAAGGTTCTATAACAATAGCCATAATTGCTGTTACTATACAAGAAAAAATCCCCATGCCTCCCCCTGTATTTATATGATTCTTAATTTTTTTAGGTACAATCTCCTTCCAAAAATACTTCTTATCCATCTTAACCCCCTAATTTATGTTTTTTGAATATAAAGAAATTTTATTTTATTGTAAAGGGCTAGTCAATACTTTTTTTCATTTTAATACTATTTGTTAATATTAATAATTTCCTTTTTGGGATGAATCATAATAAATTTACCCTTCTTATATATATAGTAGGAGTTATACCTTTAGTTCCTTTCTAAATAAAGTATACTCTCTCATCATCTTTGCGCTTTCACAAAGTTTTTGTGAGTGATTCCCTTTATAAATGAGTGCTGTAATAAACTCTGTAAACCCTAAATTCAAAGCTTTATTAGTAATTTCCTGATAAAGCTTCTTCCCTATGCCTTCTTGTTGATATTCAGGAAGTACAGCAATGGTTTTAATGATGACAGACCTTCTTGTCTGATCAAAGTAGTTAGGTACTGCAAAAATAAAGCCCACTGGTCTACCAGCCTTTTCTGCAATTAAAACCAGTTCCTCTACTAAAAATTGCTGATAGCCTCGATACATAGCTTTAAAAGCTTCTCTTTCTATAGGCTTATAAAATAAGTTACTCTTAAAACTTTGGATGCTAATTTCATAGATTTTATCTAAAGCTTCTTCTAACTGGGCTAACTTAATGGGTTTGATTTCAAGTAGCTCTTGATTTCCATTTATACTTTGATCTAACTCAATTGATTCTATTTCACTTTGCTCTAGCTTGCTTTCAGTTATTTCATTTTGACTGTCTTTTTTAGTGTCTTTGACTATGCTTTTTATAGTTTCTTTAGTAGAAAAATATTGATAGGTAGGCTTGAACCCTACGTTTTCTAACCACTGACTATAGCCTGGTTTATATTTAGGTTCCATTAAAAAGGGCATTGAACCATCACTATGTGTCACTAATCGATAACTATTCCATGTACTTCCATCAATAGGGCCAATTACATAGGCTTCTCCTACTTCCTTAAGCTTATTGCAGGCTTCCATTAAAACTATTTTAGCCGAGTCTTCATTACACGCCTCAAAGTGACCAATAGCTCCTGCCCTTACTCCTTTTTCATCTATCATGTTTGTATGTATCCAAATGGAACAGCAGGCCAGCACTTCATGATTTTCCTTTAAATAAAAGTGAAAATCTGGTGCTTCCCTCTGTATTCTTTCTACGGTATAACCCTCATAAATTCCTTTTCCTAATACCTCTGATAATTCATCCAACGCTTCCTTATTTATAATCTTGATCATACTATCCCCCCTAATGCTTTTAACTGAATTTTATTATATATATGACAAAATTACTATTTAAATATAAATAATTATCACATTTAATTAAATTTACACTAATTTGGCCGAAAATGTTATCATATAATTATAAATTTTAAATCATTTATAATAGAGGATGTGATTATTTATGTTAAAGGATTTTAAAAAATATCTTTTTGTATTACTTATACTTTGCCCATTTATGGTCAGCTGTTCAATGTCCACAAATAATGAAATAGCTTCTACGCCTTCTAGTTCAACTCCCTCAACTGCATTAGAGATAGTTGATCCAACCACTGAAGAGGCTTCTAATTCTCCTACCCCAGTATCCACCCCTAGCATCTCTCTTCCCGAACCTAAACCTGCTCCTACCTTTGATCCTAATACACCTGTAGGTATGCATGGAAGACTTAATGTAAAGGAAACTTACATAGTAGATGAAAATCAAGAACCTTTTCAACTTCGTGGTGTCAGCACTCATGGCCTACAATGGTTTCCTGCTTTTGTAAATGAAGGTTGTTTTAATACGCTACGTGATGACTGGAAAGCAAATGTTATTCGTCTGGCAATGTATACGGATAGTGATTCTGGCTACTTAGGAAATATGAATGGCTTAGAAACCTTAATGCGAGAAGGCATTGACCTTGCTACTAAAGCCGGCCTCTATGTCATTGTAGATTGGCACTGCTTAAGCGATGGTAATCCTAATGCACATAAGGATGAAGCTATTAGATTTTTTAGCGAGATTTCAGCTGAATATCAAAATTATCCTAATATTATTTATGAGCTCTGTAATGAACCAAATGGTGCAGATGTAACATGGGACAATGAAGTTAAACCTTACTGCGAGACACTTATTGCAACTATTCGTGCCATTGATAAGCAAGGTATTATCATTGCTGGTACACCTACTTGGAGCCAAGATATTCATTTAGCTGCCCAAAATCCATTGGAGGGTGAAAATATTATGTATGCACTCCACTTCTATGCTGATACACATCGTGACTCATTACGTCAGCGCTTAGTGGATTGTATTACTAAATATAAGCTACCCATATTCGTATCTGAATTTGGTACCTGTGATGCCTCTGGTAATACTGGCTTCAATGAAGAGCAATCTAACATCTGGATGGACCTACTCAATGAACATAATGTAAGCTGGGTAAACTGGAGTCTTTGTGATAAAAAAGAAACTGCCTCTCTTTTAAAACCACTTACGACTTCAAGAGGAAATTGGACTGATGACGATTTATCTGAATCTGGATTGTTTATTAAAAATAGACTTTTAGAAGCAGCTGGTCATTAGATGATTACTATTTTTTCCTATCAATCTTGCCATTTATACAAAATGTTTATAATAATATGCAGAATTTTTATAAAATAGTAATATTTTTATATAAAATCATACTTTTTTCCACTATGTTTAGTCAAAATCACCTCTATAATAGATTGTATAATAAATTATAGAGGTGATTTTATGCAAAAAACATTTAGTAAGTCTTTATTATTTGTAGTAATTATTTTTTCTTTTCTTCTAGCCTTCTTAATACCTAAACCTCTTTTTGCAGCTTCCAGTTTCTTTGATGACTTTAATTCCCTTAATCAGTTTCAAGTATCCAATGGTTGGAGTAATGGTGGCATGTTTAATTGTACTTGGCGCTCCAATGCTGTACGTAGTCAAAACGGTTTTGCTCAGTTATCTATTTTATCAGATTCTAATGGTGGTTATGCCGGTGGGGAAATATCTACATCTCAAAAGTATGGCTATGGACTCTATGAAGTGCGTATGAAACCAGCTAAAAATTCTGGTATTGTTTCATCTTTCTTTACATATACTGGGCCTTCATATGGCACACAGTGGGATGAAATTGATATAGAGTTCCTAGGAAAAAATACAAATATCGTTCAATTTAATTATTATACGAACGGCGTAGGTAATCATGAGTATGTATATTCTTTAGGTTTTGATGCTTCTACTAGTTTTCATACTTATGCTTTTGACTGGAAACCTAATTCCATTACCTGGTATGTAGATGGTAGAGCAGTGTATACTGCTACTACTAATATTCCTTCAACTCCAGGAAAAATCATGATGAATATTTGGCCTGGTACTTCACAGGTTAATGACTGGTTAGGTGCTTATAACGGTGCAACTAATCTTAATGCTTATTATGACTGGGTTAAATTCACTCCTAGTAACAGTACTCCTCCTACTTCAAACATCTTTTCTAATGGTACCTACACTATAGCAAATAAAAGAAGTCAAATGGCTTTAGATGGTGCTGGTACTTATCAAAATGCTAATGTCCAACAGTGGGGACTTGGGAATGGTACTAATCAACAGTGGCAATTAATTAGTACAGGTTCTAATACCTATAAAATCAAAAATGTTGCAAGTGGCAGGTTACTCTCTGTCCGCAGTTCTGCTACTTATGATGGTGCACTTGTTGAACAACGCTCAGATAATAATACACCTGATCAACTATGGGAAATTTATTATACTGAGGGAAGCTACTGCAAAATATTGAATAAAGCATCTGGTAAAGCCCTCTCTATTCAGTCTGGAAGTACTTCTCAAGGTGCTCTAGCACATATTTGGCCTTTCCAAAATGGTGAAGATCAAAAATGGCTTTTTACTAAAAAATAATGTTTATCTTTTAAGCATAAGCAAGTAAAAACTCCCCTTATAGTAAGCGTTTAAATACTCAATGCGCTTATAACAAGGGGAGTTTTTTTATCATGTTTCGCCGTTTGTTTCAATAATTGATTGATACCTTTAATACGTCTATTAAAGCTATTACTTTATTGTATCTTTATTTTTTATACGCTTAATTCTATATGTATACTACTCACTTGATGATTTCTTACGTCTTCAGCCATTCTACCTATCACCTTACTTTTGGCTACTTTCTTGCTACCATCTTTGTAAGTAAGAGTGATATGCATCACTTGAGCTTTACCTGGTATGACATCTTTCTTTTGTGTTAAATGATAAACCACTTCTATATCACCTAAGAACTGACATTTAACTATTTTATCTTCTCCTATCAAATAAGCTGGCAGTGATGGTGTAAAGCTTAATGTTAACTCACCTTTTTCCATTTTAAAGGGTTCTTCACCCAACATCATGATTTGCCACATATGAAGAAACTCTGCTGTAGACCCACTTAATCTAGCTACAAAACCTCTACCATGAATTTTTTCATTAGGGTTGGCACTACTTGCAATGAAGGATGAATTCTCTAAAATGCTTCTACCATATACCTTTGGATCAAGAAATGGTACTAGTGTATGTCGAAGTGACTCAAAATAGGCTTCATATAAACCGGCTCTAAGCAGTTCGAGTAAGTACTTATATTCCATGTGTAGCCAGATAGATTCATTTTCTAACCAACCTGGTGTAAAGGCTTTGGCACGTCCCACTTCAAAAGAAGCTTCTTTTAATGGTGCATTCACTTTATACATCTTAAGCTTTGCATCATAAAGTTCACTTGCTTTTACTTTTTCATGTAGTGCTTTAGCTACCTTTTTACCTTCTTCTACTTTGAGGTATCTTACAGGCCCTTCTAAAAAGTAAGGCATACAAATAACTTGGAACTGACGTGGTATAATCACATCTCCTTCCTTGTCATACGCTTTTACTTCATAACTAAAGTACGTTGGACATAGGCCTTCTCCATAAGCCATGGCTTTTTGGGTGCCTTCTTGTAATTTTTCCAGCCATGATGTTAGAATAGCTTCTATCTCAGTGGAACTTAGTGTTTGTTTTTCTCCTTCAATTCCCCATAAAATAGCTGCTCTATAAGTTTCTTTCACTTGATTTACTTGATCCCAGTATTCAAGTTCTGTAATTTTTTCACCTTTATAACTGACAAGTGCTTCTTGAATTCCTTTAATAAAAGTAGTCATTTCTACTGGTAAAGTCACCTTTTCAGGATAAGCTTTAATCGCTTTTTTCATAAATTCTATCATACGATAAAGTTCATAGGTTTCTGCCATGGAGGAACCAAAGATACCTGGGAGACCATTTAAAGCATCATACCAACCTGGTTTGCCACCTTCCATCTCAATCCCCATGCCATAAGGATCTAGCGTAGCAAATTTATTAGTGGCTAGGATCATCATTTTCTCAAACAAGTTTGAAGTATAAGTGTCACCTTTGCCATTCTTTTCTCTGGCTGTCTGATGCGTAACACCTGCTTTCACATGATGATCTATAGCATTGTACTGTCTAACCCCATTTTCTGTTAGGACGTAGCGCTCACTTCTTGGCCTTACTGTTGCAGCACTTTCAAAGTATGTATAGGTGTGGTCTTCAAAAAGCAAGGCTTTTTCTGCTTCTGGATAAATGCCTAAATAGCTTTCAATTAGATCTAGATTATAAGTCCAGTGATCAGTCCAGTAACCCTCACCGAATACTGCTTGGATATGAGGCTCTGATACCTTCATAAGTTCTGAGATAAATAGCTCTCTTGAAACTTGTAATGTTATATTGTTATCTGTAAGGGCTTTTAGTACGCTACCTGGTGTAAAAGCTTTTGAAAGAAGCTCTTTAAGCAGCTCATTTTCTCCTAATACTTTTAAAATATTTATTTAATTTTCTTCAGTTAATGTATAGTTAACTCCTTGTACATTTAGCGAGTTATAACCATCTAATTGAATCAGGTTATAGAATGTCTTAATGTTATAGTCTTTTACAAAGTCTGCAAAATAAATGTCACAGCGTCTATTTTGATTCACATCTCTAAAGTTAGCATTGCCTTGTGAGTAGAACTCCGGACTCATGCTAAAGAAGTTGTAATCTCTTTCTGTATCGCCATGCTTACGAGAATAAACGTGATAAATATTTTCTTCGCCTAATTTTAAAGGCATACCACCACGAAGAACATTATCCAGATAAGTTTGTTTACAATAAGCATCAAATACTTGTGAAGCTGTCTTAGTCTCTATCACCTTGCAAATCTCTTCTGTAAGAGCTTTAGCTTCTTGGTATTTGTTTTCAAAGTAACTGCTTCCGGTTACCTTACTTTGGAACTTTTTAAGCTGCATCTTATTTTCTACTTGCCCTATTAAACTATAGAAAGTATATGTTTCTCCTGGCTTCAACGTCATCCTGCCACTAAAGAAACCACATGGAAGTGCATTTTGACAAATTTGTTTTTCGCTAAGAAAAGCTGTTCTATCTTTTGTGATAAAGCCTAGTGGTCTAGTAAGAGAAGTGTTTTGCATAAAGACTACTTCACTATCCACTATTGCTGGTAATAACTCACCTTTTTCAGTCATTGTGAAGTAGAAATGTCCTCCTTTAACCTCCTTAACAACAGCAGAGTCTTCCAGACTTGCGCGTACTGAGTAAAATGGAACTTTTTCTTCTACATTTTGAACTTGCATCCATGCTTTAACAGTTTGTCCCATCATCTTCATGGAGCTTAAATCTACACCATATGGAATTACTTGTGGCATACCATCTAAGAATTCTACTTGAAGGGTTTTTTTACTAATATTTTTAAGAGTTACTTGACGTACTAAGCCTCCAATGTCTTCATTTGGTAGAGTATAATACAGAGCATTAATTTGAATACCTTCCATAGGGTTCTTTTCATCTACTTCCATCTCATTAGAGCCAATATACATGACTCTCTCTACGCCTTCTTCTTTGGTATATTCATTATAAAATGGTTCATAGTATTTCCCATCTACTTTAAGAAAAGTTCTAAACCCGACTGTACTTACATTTTGATAAGCTTGTTGAGCAGCATGAAACTCCATAATAGAGTGATTTTTATCCCTCACCCCAAAGCTTGAGATTCCCTGACCTCTATTAACGTAAAAACACCAAATAGGTATTCCCATAATGCCGCTAATTCCTGGCAAAAAGCTAGCAAAAGAAGGGCTATTGGTGTAATCTTCTATGATAAATCTATTCATGTGATCAAACATATCTTTAACTCCTTATATTTTATTCTAATTACTTTAAAGTACCAATCATCTTAGAAGTTTATACTCTCTAATTCTATATTACATGATATAAAAGATGACTTCTAAACGATATAGAAGTCATCTTTTAAGTAGGAATAAACCTTTTCAATTCGTTCCATTTGAATTAACTATTATCTTCTATTCTTTCTTCTGCCTAATTTCTAGCTAATACCTCCACCCATAAAAATCTTGAATTCTAACGCTGAGCTTGTATCTAATCCTACTACGAATTCATAAGTAAAATCTTTAAAATCGTTTGTTAATTCAAAATCATTAAAAAAATACTCTGCATAACTAGCATTAGATGTCAACATTCTAATCTTCTTATCTCGATTAGCCTTTCCTTTAAAAGAAAGGGAATAAGCCTTACCCTTTTCTAAAGCAATGTCAGGTTGGAAAATAATAACATCCCAAGGATTTGTCCCCTCATTGGTAATCGTTGCTTCAGCTGCACCTATAGCAAAATCAAATGTTACATTCGGTCCCCCTGTCACCCAATCACCTTGTGAACTAAAGTCTCCATCTTGAAGGATATTAGTAGTAGTACCTTTTTCTACTAATATAAGGTCATCCAATGTCACTACTAACTCACCACTTTCTTCTGCTGGTTTTTCGTAAAGTATAACATTATCAAGTGTGATTTGATTTTTGCCATTATGATATGCTGCAGTCCACTGGTCATAGCCCATTTGGAATTTAAAGCTTAGATTAGATGCATCTTCTTTTGTTACAGTAAATTCATATTCATAGGTGTTATTACCTTCTTGTAAATTAATAGTTGGAGCATATTCTCCTATATATTCACTACTTGATGTATCTTGAAGAGCAATACGCAAACTAGATGCTGTAGTAACATTAGCATCAAATTTTACACCATAGGCCTTTCCTTTTTTAACTGAAATACCTGATTGTTCTAAAGTAATCTGCCATGTATCTGCACCACTATTATCAATATCTACTTGGACACCTCCGTTATGAATAAACGTAGCTTCAGCAGTTCCTGCTTTCCAGTTATTCCATTTGAAATCTTCTTGGTTCTCAAAATCCCCATTTTGTAAAAGGTTAATGATTGATGTTGGTGTATCTTCCCCACCTTCTTCTTCATTTTCCTCTCCAGGAACTTCTGTTAAGTAAATATCATCTAGGTTAATAGTAGTAGGGACTGCTCCCTCTTGTTTTCCTGCATCTAATGATATTTTTGCATTTGCATCTGTCTCATTAGTCATTGTAAATTTAAAGGCATATTGATTCTCTGTTTCTGTCATATCAAAGAACTGATCACTTGATAAATAATTCGTATATGAATAATCTTCTGCTTCATGTCCTACACTTACTTTTAACTTTGTTGCAGCTTCACTTTTAGCTTTAAAACCTATTTGATAAGTCTTTCCTTTCTCAAGCTTAATGCCTTTTTGAGAAATTTGTATTTCCCAGGGATTTTGACCTAAGTCACTAATATCCACTTGTAAAGCTTTATCTACTACTGTTATATCAGCCTTTGCACCTGCATCACTAGCAATATAAGTACTCCAGTTGTTTAATTCATTGTTGAATTGCCCATTTTTTATCTCTGATTTTAGCTGCAAACCATCTTTTACTTCACATACGATATTATCAATAGTAACTACATGCGCTCCTTCTGGTGCACCTGGTGTAGTTCCTATTAAAAATTTAAGACCTAGGTCCTTATCTCCATCTGCCGGCATAGTATATTCAAAGCTATATTTCTGCTTTTCTGGAGTTAAAGTTACATTCTTTTCAAAGAACGCTCTCCAAGTACCTTCTTCTTCTGTTTTAACTACCATATCTCTTGGAAGTTCTGATGATGCTTCAAAGGAAATTACATATTTAACACCAGCTGAAAATGGTACATTGTTTTGTGCAAGCATAACGCTCCATGGATTAGCTCCTAAATCAGTAATTGAGAATTTTGCCTCACCATCAAAAGTAACTTCTCCTTTTCCACCTTCTATGAAAAGTCCATTCCAGTTTGCTAACCCATTTGAAAAGTCACCATTTTTTAATGGGAATATATTAACATTTGAAAAATCTTGTCTAGTTTCTACGACACTAATCTCATCTAATACAATATTCGTCTGATCCACACCACCCATTTCAAATACTAATCTACCTGTATTAGTACTAGCACCTTGTCCTTGTAATACAAATTCATATTTCTGCTTTTCAGTTGTTAAGTCCACTATCTTCTCTGCGTAAATCGTTTGCCCATCTTCTCCTAGAAGTTTTACTTTTAAGGATTGTGGTGTTTGTGCCTTTCCTTTAAAAACTACCGTATAGCTAGCATTTTCACCAAGTTTTAACCCTCTTTGATCAAGGGTAATATTACTTAAATCAGAGCCTCCCTGGTTAATTTTGATATGTAAATCACGTGTAGATTCTGGAACACTCATGGTTGCAGCTCCACCATTTTTAACTTCTAAATTCCAGTAGGTAAGCCTATCTAGTTTACCTTTATCGAATGTACCATTATAAATAAGGCTACCATTTTTAAGCGGCACTTTAGGTTGATTAAAGTCTTCTACAGCTGGTTCACTTTCAACTTCTTCTAGCTTAACATTACCAATCCATACATCATTCGCATCAAGTCCAAGATTAAATTCAAAACGTGCTGCAATATCAGTATTATTTTTCATAGTAAATGTTTTTTCTATGTGTTTTACCTCAGTACTTAAAGTTTCAGAATAACTGTCAGAGTATACAGCATAGCCTCTTGCTTCTCCACCACCGACTTTAAAATGAATATCTCTATTACTTTCCGCCTTTGCATCAAAAGATAATTTATAAGTTCTACCTCTGCCTAGTGTTGTATGTTGAATCATTTGAATAGAATAATCTTGATTACCTGGATCTTTAACTGTAATCTTTGCAAATGGCATACCATTTACTGGTTCAACTGCTGCTACTGCATCTCCTCCAAAACTATCCTTATAAAGCAGGTTCCAACCTTCCCCAAAATCCAAATTTCCTTCTTGATTATCTTGTATACCATACGCTGTGTAAGTATTGTCATAAATCAAATTACCATCTGTAAGTGGCTTTCTTGCATCTCCTGGAAGATCAGGTATTTTAGAGTCAGGGTCTACGGCTTCTGGATATTTTCCATCTATACTTTCATAGAAACGTACATAATCTACTTCCATAGCATATTCTTTACCACCATCAAAAATAGAGTCGTCTACTTCTAGATTAGTGCCTACACCATCATACCAGCCACCTAATGCTAAGTTTAGAATCATATGGAATTCTTTATCAAATGGTGCTGGGAAAGCATATCTTTCTCCTGTTTCTGGATCTGTTGTAAACCAGTTATCTTGGGTTTGATAAAGTTTACCATCTACATACCATCTTATTTCACCTGGTTGCCATTCTATGCCATAGGTATGGAAACCATTAATGCTTTCTCCTTCTGGGAAGGTATAACTACTCCCTGATTGAGAGTTATCTGGTCTCTTTTCTCCATAATGTAAGGTTCCCAAAACTTGATTAGGAACACTACCTCTACTTTCCATAATGTCAATTTCACCTGAGCTAGGCCATCCTGTGTATTCATCATTTTCAGGGAGCATCCAAATAGCTGGCCATAATGATTTTCCTAGTGGCAACTTTGCCCTCACTTCTACTTTCCCATACTTTTGAGCATATCGTCCTTTTGAAACCATACGAGCTGATGTATACTTATGAGTCACACCATCAATTATTGTATCTTCTTTTTTAGCTGTTATAGTAAGCTTGCCATTGCCTACAGTTGCATTCTCTGATTGATAAACTTGCTTTTCTTCATTTAAATTTAAAAAACCATTGTTATAAGTCCATTTAGTAGTGTCTACTTGATTCCCATTAAATTCATCACTCCAAGCTAGCTTCCATTTTGTTTGATCTACAGTATCTCCTGTACCTGGCTCATTTTCTTCTGATGAACTATCACCTGAAGAACTACTTCCATTAGAAGTATTTGTATGAATACTGGATTGAACTCCTGACGCTGTCACTACTTTGATAGGCGTTACTTCTGTTTTTACACCTGTTACATTTTCATTTAATTGTTTGATTTCACCTTGTCCTAATATTTTCACAGCACCATCAGCTACTAGTAACTGAATTACAGAGCCTTTTACCATTTCAATAGTAGCCATATCGGCATTTTTGTCTTGTGTCCTATTAGGTAAGGTTATTAGCTTATCTGCTATTAGTGAACTATTTAATTTTAATATTACATTATATGGTACCGTAATCTCTGAAAAGTCTCCTTCTAAAATCACTTTTGAGTGATTTCTTAACTTAACAGATATCTTTTTACCCTTATTAACTATTCTAACTGGTTTTATAACTTCTATATCCATAGCATGAGCTAAACTTACATTGTTAAGCTTAACAGAGTTTTCTCCTCCTCCTTCAACAAATATAGTCCCTTTTACTGTAATATTGTCTAGAGATATATCTCCTGTGCCTATACCTTCTGCTAAATATAAGTTCCCTGATATGGTCATGTCTTTAAGGATAACATCCTTTGTATTTACAACTAAGTTGCCATCTATGCTTTCTTTATAAGTACCCGCTTCTTTTATAATAGTAGATGTTAAGCGGTCAATGACTACTATCATTTCTGCTCTAGTTAAATGCGCCTTTGGTGCAAAGTTGCCATCAGGCATACCTACCATATATCCGTTTCCTATCAAAGCATTTACTGCTTCTGTTGCCCAGTCAGATATAGCTTCTTGATCTTTAAATTCTTTGTTATTAGTACCTGATAATTTATAAGCTTTAGAAAAAGCATAGGCTAACTCTTCACGAGTAGCAGGTTCATTAGGATTAAAGTTTTCACCAGCATCATTCATTATGCCTGCGGAGCTGATATGGTCAATAGCTGTTTGATACCATTTAGCTTGGTCCACATCTTTATAACTTTTAGAATTTGTAGTGTCTTCTAATGCAAATATACGGTCAATCACAGCCGCAAGTTCTGCTCTTGTAACTTCTTTCTGAGGTCTAAAGCTACCATCCTCATAGCCTGCTATAATATTACTTTGGCCCCATTTATTAACGGCCTCACTATACCAAACATTTTCTTTAACATCATTAAAGAATCTATCTGTTGTAACTGGTGCTGCTATACCATTAACTTGTATTTGTGATAAGACCATTGCCGTCACTAATAAGCTACTTAATCTTTTTTTTCTAGTGCTAATTTTTATCATAACTTCCTCCTCATATGCTGTATTTTAATTCAATTTAACTTTAAATGCGTCTGGTTCTTTCTTATAAAGTATCTAATAGAAATCTTTCTATACATTCAAGTTTCTTCTATATTTAAAGTAGCAGTTGTATGACAAGAACTTGCTAGATACTAAAAGTGCCCTTTTAATTTACTATCACATCAAAATACCTATACATATAAAAATGGCAATTATTAAAACAACTGCTACTAAGATACCTAATTTCTGCATGTTATTAAAGATTATTTTAGTATCTCGGTATTTTTTCATTTATTCTTTCTCCTTATTTTTCATCATACGCTGTAACTCTCATCCAATCATACTCAGCTGTAAGTGGAACTGTTCCATCAAAAGCATTTAGCCAACTATCTACACCTGTACCTGGCCATACATTCATCATTACTTTTGATGGTGTTTGAGGAATATTGTCTACTGCTTTATATACCTCTACTCCATCTACATACCAGGTAATAGAATCCTTTCGCCATTCAAAGGCATATTCATGAAAATCTTCAGATGCATCAAACCCTAAATCATACACATATTCATGTAGACCAACACCATTTGTAAAATAATTAAACTGAACTTTTGTTGTATCTTTACCTAAAAATTCAATATCAATTTCATCCCAAGGGTTATTATCACTAGGACCTGTATAAGTAAAGAATGAAGATACAACACCCTCATTTTTAATAGGTTTCATACGCACCTCATACATACCATAGTGATACATACTCCTTGTTCTATATTCTGCTCCTGACCATTTTGGTGTTGCGCCTTCTTCCTCCTGATCAATTTTTAGATGCATAGTATCGTTTTCAAAGGTTAAATTCGCACCTCTCCACGTACAATCAAACATACTTCCATTTGAATAAGCATCTGCTTTTTGCATCAGCTCATCTTCTGGCTTATCAAACTCTAATTCTAACGCTACTGTCCCTTCTAAATTTTTCATTCCTTTTTGCGCAACATCCCCCCCCACATAATCTTGATTTCTAGTACTACATCCACAAAGAAATAGGCTGGCACTTAATAATATTACAAGGCCTCTTTTCATCTCTATACGTCTCCCTTCAATAAACTATCTTACTATTTAGTATAGAGAATTTAACTATTATCAAAAAGTTGATAAAGTTACGATTAACCTAGGTAAAATTATCAAAGATATTTGGAATCAAAAAAGCTCTTGTTTACTATTTATTTCTAGTAAACAAGAGCTTTTCTATTTGGATAGTCCTTCAATAAACTCATCTGCATTTATTTTTCTACTCATCAGTTGTGCTAGTAAATCGTAGTATGTATCACTCAAGACTTCATCAAAAATCTGGTCATATGCTGGATGTATAGCTTTAGTTGGAGCTACTTGTGCACACTTATATAGGGTTGGAAACTTATCTTGATTAATCACCTGATTTTCATATGCTGGTAATCCAATACCAGCAGTTTCTATAGCCTTTGTAGAAACCTCTTTGATAATATCAAAGTATACTTTTTGTAATTCTTCATCTTCTACAATTGGACTTTGTTTACTAACCACCAATGCATCTGAATAGCCACCTACTCCTATTGAATCTGGTAGTCCTGGAAAAGAAATAACATCTATTTTATCTATAACTTTAGACTCTTCTCCTTCAATACTAGAAGCAGTCCAACTTCCAGACAATAACATAGCTGATTGTCCTTGTGAAAATAAATATGCTGCATCATATGCATCACTTTCTAAATAATTATCCTCCCAAGGCTGTGTCGCTATAAGCTTTTCCATTTTTCTTGCAGCTCTATGAAATTGCTCTGTTTTAAACAGCCTAGGATCTTTACTAGCAGCATAGACGCTCTCAACACTACCTTCTTCTAATACTAAATCCATATAATATAAAGAATTCATCCACATTTCTTTAGCACTACCACTAATAGGCGTTACCCCTTTTTCTTTAAACTTTTCTATAGCCTCAATAAACTCGTTATAGGTAGTAGGATATGCCACACCATACTTTTTAAACAAGTCGCTATTGCAGAATAAACTAGAGCACCAACCATTGATAGGCATCCCATATATTTCACCATCATATGTTACGCCATCCATTGCTCCAGGTAAAGGTTTCTCACCATCATAATATTTTTTCATTGCATCGCCAATATTCCAAACCAAATCTAAATCTACATATTTTTTAAGTTTTTCATACCCCCAGAAAAAATAAATATCTGGAAGCTCATTAGTAATAGCAGCATTTTGAATGGTTGATTGATAAACTTCATTTTTAAAAGTAGTAATTTCAATTTTGATTCCTTCATGTTCACTTTCATATGCTCTAGCTACTTCATTCAGAATTGTTTCAATACCTCCATGAATAGTCCATATTTTTATTACTTTTATCGGTACGTTCTTAGTATTTATATTTTCTGCATTTTTTACATCTGAATAAATGACACATAGTAGTATTCCTAAAACAGCTGTTAAAACTAATATAATACTAATGATAACTCTATTTACGAATTTATCATCCCCCATATTTGTCACTCCTTTAGCATAAAAATCAGATAATTATATATTATGTAAATTATAACATCAAAAGCAACCTTATACTATAATAAGGCTGCTTCTTTTCTGAGAATCTTATGCTTTAACTGAACCAGCAGTCATACCTCTTATAAATTGTTTTTGTAAACCAAAGAATATAATAAGTGGTGGTAAGGTTGTTACACAACCAGCCGCCATAAGTAAGTCATATCTATTTTGATAGTTACCTACATATAACCTTATACCTACTGGAATAGTTGCCACATCTGAAGAAGTGGTAAGTACCCATGCAAATAATAATTCATCCCATGCCATGAGGAAGATATAAATTCCTGTAGCAATTAATCCAATTCTAGCAATAGGTAATATAATCTTTATAAAAGCCCCAAACTTACTACAACCATCTATAATCGCTGCTTCCTCTAGTTCTGTAGGAATACTTGCAAAGAAGCCCCTTAAAATCCAAATACTAAAAGGAATATAAAAAGCCGAATATACTAAGATAAGGCCTCCATAAGTATTGATAATCCTAATACCTGTAGCATCTTGGATCTTGATGAATACAAGATACAGTGGTAATAGGAACATAATTCCAGGCACCATCTGAGTAGCTAGTACTGCTGCACCAAATATATTGGAGCCTGGAAACTTAAATCTTGCTGTAGCATAGCCTGCAAAGGTAGCTATTAATAAAGCAATTGCAGTTGTAATACCACACACGATAACACTATTTTTAAAGTAATTGAAAAAGTCTACGCTCTCCCACATTTCTTTATAGTTTCCAAAATTATTAGGAATACCAAATTTACCTGTAGCAATATCCCCTTGTGTCATTAAAGAAGTAATTGCCATCCATACTATTGGGAATAAAGCAAGTATAACAAATATCCATACAACAATGGTCCCTATAGTATCCATTATGTCTTTCGTTCGTTTTTTCTGAGATAGTCTTTGTGTTTTCATTAGTCATTCACCACCAAATCATTTTGGAATACTTTGTACCATACACCTACTAATGATAGTACACAAATCATGACAATAACTGTTGCTGCAGCACCAGGACCGAATTGCCAAATTTGGAAAGAGTTACGGTTAATATTAGTCATTAATAAATCTCCATATTTTCCTGGGAAGCCTGCACCATGACCAAACATCATTGCTACAATATTAAATGAATATACATAGTTGATAATACCGTTAAGAATCTGAACAGATAAAACAGATCTTAAAAGTGGTAGTGTAATATGTCTAAATTTTTGCCATGTATTAGCACCATCAATTTCAGCTGCTTCATAATAGTCGTCTGGTATCTGCTGAAGTCCTGCTAAAAGCATTAACATAACAAACGGAACTGTTCGCCATATAGTTGGAATCATAATGGCTACTAAAACCTTAGGGCCTGTCAGCCAATAAGTCCCCTCTGGAAATATGTGTAAAATATCTACTATGATTTTATTGATAACGCCATCTTGTTGCCACATGAAGCCCCATAATAGACCTACTACGAAGGAAGGTACTACCCAAGGTGTCATTAATAATGTTCTAGCCAGTCCTTGAAATCTAAATTTCCTATTTAATAATACTGCAAGTAATAGCCCTATACTAATTACAAGGATACTACATATAATTGCAAAAATTGCTGTATTCCTAAACGCATCAAAGAAACCTGAACGCAATGTACTATTAGGATCTAACAACACTGTTTTATAGTTACCTAGTCCAATAAATGGCGCTTTTAAGAACTTTTTAAGTGTAAACTGGTTTAAATTGAGAAATGACATCATAATTCCTGATACAATAGGAATTACATGAATAATAATCATGGCAATTAATGCTGGTGTAATCAGCCCATAGGCTAACTTATTTCTCTTGATTTGATATATTAATCCCTTTTTAGGGACTTTATTGTTATTAGAAGCCTTTTGAATCTTAGCCATATCGTCTCCTCCTGTCATAATATATCTGCTCTATGATATTCATAGAGCAGATAATACAATCCTATACTGTTATTTATTGCTGACTATAGATTGTTGTACATTCATTTGCTGTTTGATCTAAGAATTCTTTTGTTTTAGCTGGATCATATGTTCCAAATACACCCATAATATTATCCCATACATTGCTTAATCCTTTTTGAAGAAGTGTTTCTGATGGACCCCATCCTGCAACTGAAGGGTACGCCTTACCATATTGTAATTGTTCTTTAAATGCTGCACGCATTTCTTCATTTGCTACGAAATCTGTTTCATAAGCCGCATTAACTGTTGGTAAGTTTCCACATTTTTCTTGGTAAGCAACTTGTGCATCTGTTGTCATTAAGAATTCAATAACTTTATAAGCTGCTTCTTTATTTTTTGAAGATTTAAACACAGATAATGCACTACCACCAAAGAAAGCATATTTTCCTTCTGGACCTGCTGGGAATGAAGCTGTACCAATTTTTTCAGCAAGTTCTGGTTGTTCTCTTCTTAAAGTAGCAATTTCATATGCACCTGAGAATATTGTAGCAAATTCACCTGCATTGAATAATGCTTCAATCTCTGCTGAGTTTTTCTCTAAAGCTGGCATACTCATAAGTCCCTCTGATGCGAGCTCTGAGTAGAATTTAACACCAGCAAACGCTTGGTCTGAATTGATAATACTTGTCTTATTGTCTTCAGCGATGAAGTCTCCGCCTGCACCCCAAATCCATGGTGCATAGTTATGAATAACGTTCCAGTCATTCTTACCTGGCATACCAAGAGCTGGTACTTTAACACCATCAATCTCTACATCTTTCATTTTAGCAAGTGCTGCTTTAAAGCTATCCCATGTTTCAAAATCTTTTGTAGGATCAACACCTGCTGCTTCACAAATATCTTTTCTATAGAATAATGCTCTTGTATCAATAAACCATGGTGCCGCATATCTTTCTGCACCAGCTCCAAGAATTTGTGTTGTTGGAAGTGTAGCTTCTACGAAAGCAGCTTCCCCACCAAATCTATCATACACAGGTGTTAAATCTTCTAAAGCATCCATTGCTGCAATTGCTGCAATTTGTGTTGTTCCAAGTTGGGTAATATCTGGGCCTTCACCACTTGTTGCTGCTGTAGTTAATTTTGTCCAAGCTGAACCCCAGTCTAATACTGTTGGTTGTACTTCAATATCAGGGTTGGCTTCATGGAATGGTTTTAATATTTCCATTAAATCTTTATCTGGCTCACCACTATTTGGCATAATCCACATAGTAACTATTGTTTTCTCTCCTGATTCTGTATCTGTTGGTTTATCTCCTTCTGGACTAGCTGATACAGTTGCTTCTGGTTTATCTCCTGGTGTTGAATTAGCTGGTTTATTTCCTCCACAACCTATCAAAGAAGTTGCTGCTACTGTTGTTGCTAAAAGACTAAGTAATAGTTTTTTCTTCATTTATCTCACCCTTTTGTTATATATTTGATAATCAAATTATAAACCTAGGGTAATATTTTTTTAACTTAACAAAATTACGATAATACATAAAAAAATTAACTTTGTGTGTGTTTTTTTATGATATTTCCCATTTAATAGGGTATTTTTAATAATATTTTTGTATATTCTCCACATTTAGAAGTGATTTCTATTACCTCATTTGTATCTTTTAAATCATAACAAAGTAAAATTCTAGCTATTATTGCCTTAAGGCCAAATCCTGATTTGACTTCTAGCTTCTCACCTTTCATAATTTTATCTATCATTTCTTCACTTATGCCTACGCCATCATCTTCTATACTAATATTCATTATATTTTTAGGCTTATCCAGTTTAATATCAATATGTATATTTACAGGTTCTCCTAGCTTCCTTATACCATACTTGATACTATTTTCTACTAAAGATTGTAGTGTAATCTTAGGTATTTTATTCTTTAATGCTTCTTCATCAACATCATATGTTATATCTACAATATTAGGATTTCTAATAATAGCAATCTTTACATACTCTTTTACAATTTGTAACTCTTCTTCAATAGTAATTGTATCTTCTCCAGTGCTTAAGCAAGCTCTATAATATTTTGCTAGGGTTTTTATTAGCTCATTGGCCGACTCTTTCTCTTCTATGGCAACTAGTATACTTGCTGCATTTAGCGTATTATATAAAAAGTGTGGTTTGACCTGATGATTAATAATGGAGAGCTCTAATCGCTTTTGTAACTTTTCTTTTTCTTTTACTTCACTTACAAGGTCCTTTATTTCTTCCATCATCTCATCTAGTGCACACGTAATATCATACACTTCTGTGTAGCCTGTATCTATTGTGAATCTTGTATCTAGTTTACCTTGCTTTCCTATTACTCTTGCTTTATCTGCAATATTCTTAAGCGGCGAAACAACTTTTCTCTTTATAATTAGTGAAGCCCCACTAAGAAAAATAATATTCATAATCACTGCAAAGAGAAGTATAGTATTCATATTATCATTAGTTCTAGCTTGGATATTAAGTCCCATAATCATGCCATTTAATATCGACATCTCCTGTACTGTATAATAGTATTTTTTACTACCTTCTTTGATGTAATGATATTCCTTACTTTTCCATTTAATAACCTCTTCTAGATTATCTAATTCTAAATTATCTGGTATTTTTAAAGTTGCCCCTGAGCTATCTTTAATAATTACTTGCATACTAATGTTTCTTAAAATATCATCGCAATCCTTATTAAAATCTACAGGATCTAAATACACAACAAGGTATCCTAATGGTTCTAGTCTAGCCTTTGATCGTATGACTCTAGCCAGATACAAGGTATTTCCCACTTTTGGTTCTAATACATTGGTGCCTATTCCCCAATAGGCACTTCCTTTTTCTTTATCTATCGCCTGTAAATCAAATTGTTGTAAGAATTCTTCATCGTTTTTTAAGTAACTGGGTTCCTTAAACTCTGAAATAACATTTCCTTCCCTAGTAATAATGTGAATAGACCTTATATTATTTCTACCAACAAGGCTATCTCTTAAAAGTCTATTAACCAATCTAATATTGGTTTCATCTTCCCTAGATAATGCATTCTGAAATAATAAATTGGTAGCCAAATCTGATGATATTCTTTCGCTCTCCTGCATGTGCCTAGTAATAAAATAAGATACTGTATTTAAAGCTTCTTGATCTCCCCTTTGAAGCTTATAGTTAACCTCTCTTTGTAATATAGCTTGAAATAAAAACATCCCGAAAAAAAGGGAAATTCCCATAGTAATAAGATAGCTTTTTACTAGAACCCAGCTTACACTCTTGATACGCTTTTGTTCTGTCATATTTTTATAGGAACTACTCATATTGCTCATTCACCACCTTTTTATATTCATTAGGTGTCATATTGCTATACTTCTTAAACAATCTTGTAAAATAGGTAGTATCTGTATAACCTAATAAATCACAGACTTCATATACTCTAAGGTTCTCTTCTCTTAACAAGAATTGGGCGCGTCTCATCTTCATACGTGTAACAAAACTAAGGAAATTCTCTCCCGTTTCCTTTTTAAAAAGGCTACAAAAATAATTTTTACTTATTGATAAAGTTTCACTGATCGTTACCAAACTAATTTCTTCATCTATATGTTCTATTACATATTGGCAGGCCTGCATCACTACATTATCTTTATAAATAACCCTACTCTCTTCAAAAATCTCAATAATCTCTCTTACATTTTTAGAGAACTGACTGATGAGATCATCTTTTGTATTCTCCTCTTGCTCTCCATAATGAAGGTATTCTTCTATGTTTTTGAGTTTACCTAGATAAGCAAACTTTTCTTTTACTTTCGTAACTAGCTCCTCTAATATGTATGAAAACCTCACACACATACTAGCAACATCTCCTTCACCAAAACTCTTTTCTTCTTTGATAATCTCTTCTAGCACCTCTAATGCCTTTGGATTGATGGTCATGGCATATTTAATAAGCAACTTATCATTCTCTCTTGAAAAAGTTCTCTCTTTACCCATGTTTGCACTATATAACTTATATCTATTTTCATTGTCTAACTTTTCTTGGAGTTTCTTCTTGATATCTTTCAGGGTTGCTATAATTTGCTCTTCTTCTATAGGTTTTAAAATGTAATCTGTCACTCCATATTTAATGGCACTTTTAGCATATTCAAATTCTCCATATGCTGTTAAAACCACTATTTCTCCTGAATACTCTTGTTTTCTTGCTTGTGCCATAAAGTCTATTCCATTCATAATAGGCATTCCTATATCAGTAATAATTAAATCTATATGCTGATTAGTAAGCTGTTCTAATGCTTCCTCACCATTTTCTGCTTCACATGCTATTATAAAACCTAATTCTTCCCAGTTTATAAGTTTTTTCAATCCTCTTTTTACAATAGGTTCGTCATCTACTAGTTGTACAGCATACATAAGCATCCTCCTTGTCAACAATGAGTGTTCTCTTTTTATATTATTTTATATATAATTATTATACTATCTAAATTAACTAAGTTTATATTATTTCAAAAAAAGAGTCGAATTTTATCATTCAACTCTTTTTATCTCTTGCTTTTTATCTATCTTTATATAACTAATCCCTTTAATAAACACCTATTCTATCTTTTTTATTCTAAAATAATATCGATTATATGCTGTATAGAAGCATCAAGAACCTGGATATCCTCTCTTTTAATAGTGGTATGATTCTTGCCATATGGTTTATTGTCAATAACGATTTTGGCTACTACATATTCATCAGCTTGCTTCTTATTTTGATTATGATAAGTTACCTGAAGCTTTCTATCTGCAAAGGTTAATTGAATAGAAGCTTGATCTTCCTTATCAAATTGCTCTAATAATAATTGAGGTTCAAAGTGTAAGTCTCCTAGACTTCCTTTTACTCCAAACATCTCAGTAATAACAGTCAGCATTAACCAACTAGCTGTTCCTGTTAAATAGTGATACATCCCGCGTCCTTTATCATTGATATACTCTGGAACACCTGGATAAATCCTGCTTTTTTCAAAAGAGCTACAATGCTTATAAAGTGTATCAATTACTTTAAAGCCTTCTTTAACAAAACCTCTTTGATAAAGTGCATTAGCATACATAGTCGCCATATGACAAAATACTGCGCCATTTTCCTTATGTCCATAAGCAAAACCAAACATCCTACCTAAGTCTGTTTTCACTTCATTAAAATTCGTATTGAGCTTATAGCCTCCTACTGCCTCATCATATAAATAGTGATCAGCCGCCTTAATAATCTCAGCTACTTGCTCATTAGTCGCTATTTGATTCATAATAGTAAACACTTGACCTGTTAGCATCATACGTGTCCCTTCTTTATGATCACCTTCTACTCTTTGGCCGTGATTATCATAATAGCCATTATACCAACTATACCCTGCTTTGTTGGTAATCCATTCTTGACTTCTTATATGTTTAATCATCCAATTTGCTTTTTCTTCTAGATCCTTTATTAATGTGTCAATTGTCACTTCAACTTGTTTACCCGTTACAGTATGTCTCACCTTTTTACAATAGGTATCTAAAATAGCACGCTTCTTATCTATAGCTTCATAAAGTACGGCATCACCTTTTATTAATAGCTGTAATTCTTCAGCTAACATGATTTTATCTTGGTGTTCTTTTTCTTTTAGTACACGTAATAATTGAGCAATTTCTAGCATATTACCCGCGTAAAGAGCTGAAAATGCCACACTTTCACCTCTTTCATCTGCCATATCTAGCCCATCATTCCAATCCGCTCCGTGTAGCTTTAAGTTGTTGTGTTCTCCTACGTCATAAAAAGCTGTAAGGTGTTGTACTAAAAGATGTTCTATTATTGTGCCTCGGTAAGCTACCTTATTTTTTTCTTGTAAATAGTTGCCCTCACTAAGTGACCATAATTCATCTTTAGCTGCTCCTCTTTCTACCTGTAAATCCTTAAAATAACTTTGTTTTTCCAATAAGAATTTAATATCTCCGCTTTGCTGAATATAAAGGTTAGTCGTTAAGAAAGGCCATGCTCCATGATCCATCCACACACGTGTAATATTATTTCTATCTGCTATAAACTCGCCTTGTTTGGTCCCAATAATCGTAGCATTTGTACCATCAAAACGTACGCCTCCAAAATTATCTAATAACATGCCTCTTACACCACTTGGGTCCATGGCTAAAAGTGCTAGACAATCTTGCCACAGATCTCTCCAGCCTCGCCCACCTTTTCCGTAGTCATGGTGTGGTAAAAAGGAACATCCATAAATCCGTCTAAGTATTGGTTGAAAATTCACCCAGTACATCCAGTTATCAAATTGCTTATCACTAGTTGTATAAGAAATATTAATTTTCTTATCCCAATAAAGCTTGGTTTCCTCTAGTTTTTGGTCAAAATCACTTTCACTTAAGTACTTTTTAGCCATTTCCTCAAATTTAGCTTCATTATCACTAAATCCCATAACTACTAAATAACTTTTTGCTTCCATTGGGCCTAAGATTGCTTTCTCAAATACAACACCTCCTAAGGCTTCATATCCTTCTAAACTCGCTCCCGCCAGAACTTGAGGTTGTTTTTGATACATAATTGCCTCTGGGGCTTCAAAAGAACCTCCTTCTCCAATATACTCTTCTACAATAGGGAAGTAGCCTATTGGCTTTTCTCCATTAGCTTCTGCCCCTCCAACCCCATAAATCATCGTATTTTTCTTATGCCCTCTCTCATCAAAGGTCAAAGTAGGATTGATAAGGACGCTATAATCTGTTGTTTTTATTCTATGTAATAAGGAAGTTACATGCCTATGATCTCTTAAATTATCAGCAGAACGTGCATATAAAGGTATTGCCGCTGTTGGGGAAATCACCATTTGTTTGTCACTTATATTAGTAATGGTGATTTTCATTAATTCCACGGTATCTTGACAAGCTGGTACAAAAGAAATAATTTCTGACTTAATCCCTAAGGCATTAGAAACTCTTGTCATTTTATGCCACATCGTACCCGCCTCTAGTTCTGTAGCCTCTTTTTCTTCAGTAAAAAGTTGCGCTGCAGACATAGCCGAAGCGCCAGTAGCTGACCAAGCTCCTTTTCCTTCAATATAAGCCCAAAAATTTCTTGATGACTTATTATTGTGAAGGTCTTCACTGCTTACTGGTGTTAATAAAAATGTATTCTGTCCCATTTTGCAGTCTCCGTTTAAAAGAGGCGTAATGCTGGACATCACACCAGCTTCATTAGCCAGTGGGAAATAGCTATAGCTATTTCTCTCTGGATTTGTGAGTTTAAACGTGCCTTTGTTGTCTATATATGTATATTTCTTCATACTTTTAAACCACCTTTTCTCTGACTACTTTTATACGCTAAAGATGAGTTCTACTTTATGTTTACAACCATCATCCACTAATGTAATCTTATTATCTTCAAGTACCTTGCCATCTAAAATAATACTGTAACTATTATCCACTATTCTCACTAAACCTTCTGGCTTCTTAATCTCAATGATATACTCTGAAGTTAGATGTCTTAATGTATAACTCATTTGTGTCATTTCCTCACTTAATAATGGTTCAATGACAAGTGAGTTCTTTTCATATTTAATTCCTAACATCTCAAATAATGTAATAGCAAGCCAGGTAGATGTACCACTTAATGTAGGCCCTATATTTTCCCCTGTTTGGCTATTATTATACTGCGTACACCAACGAGGATTACCACATACTTCAAATGGATTCTCTAGGGCTTTATATGGTAATACAAGTCCCACCATCCAATAAGCTAACTGACTTAATCTACTTGCAAGCTCTCTATTTACTACTTTCTTAGCTGCTTGAAGCATAGCCGTAGTTGCCATCATTGTTGCATGTTTAAAGATTCCTCCATTTTCTCTATCCCCTGGAAAATACTCACCAGTCGCTGTACTAGTAGCTACTTTTGATAAATCAGTTGGACTCATTAGTTTTAAACCATATGGTGTTTTTAAGTATGCTTCAATTTGATCTAACATGATTGCAATCTGGTCTTCATTAGCACTTGAAGAAAGAATTGACCAACTGAATGAATTTAGGAAATAGGTACCATCAATGTTTGCATCTGAAGAAAAGCCATCATTCTTTGCCCCCAAGAAAGTGATCTCATCCCCAAATCTATTAAAAAGTACTCTAGCAAAGAAGTTTTCCTTCCAAGCATCCTTTTGAATATGTTCATCGAGCTTTTTAGTTAACTCTTTTACATGCTCTTCATACTCAGTATCTTTATTAATAACTGCAAATTCCTCTATGTGTTGTAGGGCTAATTTTAATAAGAAAGCATTCATAACACTTTCTGAGTAGCCTTTAAATGGTTTCTCTCGTTTTTCTTTTTCTGGTCCTGATAAGTAGCTATCATCTACCTTCAAGCAATCATTCCAATCGGCAAAATCAATGAGTGGCAAACCATGCTCTCCCACAGATATTTCTGCCGAATATGTAATAATAGCTTTCAATGTTTCATAAACACTTCTTTTCTTACCACCAGCTTCCGCAATAATATATTCTTCATTTAAGAAACCTGTATCACCACTATAGTTGACATAACGATAAACTGCTTGAAGTAGCCATAGACCATCATCAGACCACTTACCTGCTTCTTTGCCTTTCCAGAAGAAATTATGATAGCAATAGCCGTATTCAAATACTTTTTCAATCCATTCCCTAAGCAAGGATTTTGTATAAGCTATTTCACCCATAGAAATAAGATAATATTGTGATACAAAAATATCTTGAATCTCTCTAAAGCCAATTTCTCTATAGCCTTTTTGAGTTAAATCAAAGGAACGAGAAACAAAGGTTTGATAAAGCACTTGAAAAGGTAAATTCTTATTGATATAACTATCAAAGGCTTGATCACCAGTGTTAACTTCTAAATAGGTACTATACTTTCTGTAGCTTTCTTTCTGCTCATTTAAGCTATTGATGATACTGCCCCTTATAGCAAATTGATGATGTAGATTGGTAAGCTGTGTATGAACCACTTCATCTGGTACTCTTGTTTCTCCTAGTTCAGAAATTAATCCTACAAAATGATCTACTGTAACATTTTCATTAGGCTCTATGCTTATAGGGCAACCTAACGCAAAGAAGCCTGGCCCTTTAGTATTTAATCTATTAGAAAGCTTACGTACACCTTGTGGTTTATATAAGCTACCACTGCCTATAAACTCACCGTAATGCGTACATATCTCTGTTGGATATTTTCTAGCATCCTTTTCATAAGCTACCATTGTGGTATAACGAATATCTCTGCTTGCTGATTCTGGATAATAGTAAGGGACATAACCTATGAGATGATTTTCCTCATCTTTAATAAGCTGTGACTGCATGATAACAGTAGAATAAACCACATCTTCCATAAGTGCTCCTGGCGCTGCAGTAGCTAACATCCCTGTAGCCACTATCTTTAAATCTCTAGTCGCTGAAGTTTTATTCGTAATTGTAATTCTTTGAACTTCTGTAGCAATTGGTAAACCTTCATACTGTGGTACTAAAAAAATGGTTCTTAAAATATGAAGTCCACACTTTGTTTCGTATTCAATCTCTGTATAATTTTGCCCATGTCTACATTCTGCTGTTTTAATATTAGAATCTAATACATCTGCTGAATAAAAAATTTGTTTTCCTTCTTCTACAAGATAAAACTGTCTATTAGCAGGGAAGCCATTTTCTTCTGGAAGCATATCCCACCTAGTAGCTAATACTTGAGTAGCTGCATGTGCTCTAAAACTTCCTCCCCCAAAGCGGTCTACTACACTTTTAGGTGTAGACTGAAGTGCTAGCTCAAAATTCATACGATCTCCTAAAAGCATATTGGTATAAAAATGTGGGCCTGGCACTGGTTTTTTTAAGTCTATAACATGTTCACCTTTCATATTGATATAACCTGCCCATTTTTTGTAGTCTTCACAAACGGCTAGCATATGACTTTCGTTGACTGAATCTATGGGTGTCTCTACAATACTTCCATTTATATAGCAAAAATACTTCACTTTACCAGAGTCTTCTATACAAAACAAATGAGATCCTGAATGAGTTAAACTATCAAAATAGGAACTTAATTTTTCATCCTTGCATAGCTCTTTTAAAGCTGGAACCTTAAAGGTGAATCCACCAATAGCAATAATATGCGTATTACTAATATCCATAAACTGACTATCATATACTAAGTTCTCATCAATATACTCTTTAAAATAACTTTTAAGTATTTTTGTTGATTCGTTTAGTGTTTCTCTAGCTAATACATTCTTTAACATACATTTTCCCCTCACTTTTTAGTCTATAATAAATTTATTAATCATACGGTCTAGGATATTAACTATAGTAGATAACTTATTAGCCGCATTTCCTAAATCATTAATAAGTTCTACCTGTTCACTCATTTCCTCTGTAATACCATTTGTCTTTTCACTCACACTATTTCCTAATGCGTTAATTGCATTAATACTTGTTAAAATACTTTCTATCCCTTTGCTAGACTCAATTACTGCAACATTCATTCCTTCAAGTCTAACAATGGTACTTTTTAAGTTCTCATCTATTACATTAAATTTATCAAGTGTATGCTCAGCAAATCGTTCACCTTGACTTGCCACCTCATTAGTATCGCCTACCAACTGACTTGTATGTTCAATTAAGTGACCCATTTTATCTATACAATTTTTAATTTCCACAGTAGAATTTCTACTTACATCTGCTAAATTCTTAATCTCCTGTGCTACAACGGCAAAACCTCTGCCACTTTCACCTGCTCTTGCAGCTTCAATCGATGCATTTAAAGCTAATAAATTAGTTTGTTCACTAATTTGATTAATAATATCAGTAGACTTGTTGACTATAGCTGATTCCTTCTTTAAGGCTTCTATAACCCCTACTACTTCTTCAATAAATTCCCTGATATGCTTCATCTGCTCCATGATTTTATGTAACATATCAATACCATTAACAGCTTCTCCTATCACTTCTACTGTGGTATTTGTAATATTTTCTGAGGTTGCACTCGTTTCTTCACTATTACCGGTAAGTTCTTCCGTTACATTCGCAACAATTCCTACTTCTTCCTTCCAAACATTCATTTCTTTTACTACACCGTCTAAGTTGTGATTGATAACGTCAAAAGCACTTTTAGTATTTACTGCTTTGCTATCTAGGTGTGAATCTACATTTTGTAATTCTTTAATAGAGTCTCTAAGCACTTGTATCATATCAAGTAATTCATAACTCATCGTTTGTATACTATCATCAATTTCAGAAACCTCATCCACAAACAGCCTTTTCTCAAATTTCTTCTTTTCTTGCACTTTATTATTAATTTCAAGCCTAGATATTCTATTTACCTTACTAGTAATATTTTTTAAAGCTTTCTTTAAGCTATTAATATAAGCAATAAATATTATAGATGCCATAATACTAAATATAACAATAATTACTATACTCATTCGACTAATTGTAGTTAGTGATTGAACTGTAGTTTGTACCTGCTTATTAGCTTTCTCTGTATTACGCGTATCTATCTCTTTAAATATTTCTTGGATTTGTGCCATATTCTCTTGTCCGGCTTCTATCATGAATACATATGCTTTATTAAAACGTTTAGCATCCAAGGCTTCTTTACTAGATGCATTATTCGCTTCAAGTACTTCCTTTAGTTTTTCTACTTGTTCTATCAGTACAGGATCAATTTCCATTAATGTTTCTTTCATACTCTCTAGTTTCGCTAATTCTGATTGTATGACTTCACTATCTTTGTTATATTCATCCTCATAGTGTGTAAACTCTTCTCCATAAAATAAAAGAGCCGATTGCAAATTATTAAATCCACGCATGGCTTGGGTATAAATATTTTTAGTTATCGTTACAATTTCTTGTGAGCTTGCATACTGTTTATAAGCTTGTACCATTTTATTCATCTGTCTATTATTAAAAATGAATACACCTATGAAAATAATAAATATAGATACCATAAAAATTGAAAGTTGCTTTGATAAAGATAAAGAGATTGCTTTACTTCCTTGTAGATTTTGCTTACTAGGTCTGGATTTATTTGTCTTATTTTTACTCATAATTCCACTCCCCCTCCGATAATTATGTCTAGTTATATTTAAACCTTCTCTTACTTATCATAAAATATTCAATTCTATAAGGTAACCTTACAATATTATGCTTTTTCATGAAATAATTACTATCTTTCTACACTATATAAGATTGCCCTTAAACTTTAGTTACTTCCTCACCAGGAATAATTTTTGCTAATATTAATATAAAATTCTACAGCACTGCCAAAGTAAAAAGGGACTACCGTATATATCCTTTCATATTTCCAAAAATAAACACAGCGAAAGAGTGCCACAAAACTATTTTATAGTTTGGTGGCACTCTTTCATCTTAATCTTCCTAATGATATTTATCCTATTTGACCTCTTCATATCCTCATAATTATTACATTTGTCGACAATCTAATATATTCACTTCTAATAAACTGAATACTTTTTCAAGCATAATAAATGCTACAATCTTCCTAGCTACATACCTAGTTCAAAAAACTCTCCCTGTTCAATATGTACTTCAAATCTAATGTTAGCTTTATTTTTAGCAACTAGCTTTATTCTATTGTTGCCTTTTTTAATCCCTAATGGACTACGAGCTAATTCCTTTACCTCTGATTGATTTGTATTCTCTACAATAGGTGTTACTGTACCATCAGGTGAAATTAATACTAACTTTGCTGTACCTTGAGTTAATGACAGTAAGTACTCTATCTCCAGCTGTGCATCCTCTTTAGCTTCATACTCCCATATTGTCTCCATCCCTTCAAATTCTATGTTTCCAGTAAAAGTCTGCTGGTTAATTTCTTGTTCATTACTATTAAGGTTATAGGTATTACTAATACTCGCAATTTTTTTATTATCTCCATACAAAGCATTCATTGTATTAAAAGAACATGCTGTTAGGGATAATATACCTACCATATATAAAATAAGTGTTTTTTTCATTTATTTTCCCCTTTCATAATATAAAACGAAATCTCCCCATAACAGGTTTAACAATCTTCTTGGTCGCCTTGACTTGCCCTGCTCTTAATCTAAGTTTTGGCATCATAGAATAATCAAACTCACCACCACACTTATTAAAGTTCCTCCAGCTACTAACCCTGCTTGTTTCCATGCCATTGCCAACGATAACCTATTATATTCGCTAGGTTTATCTAGGTATTTAGCTGCTATACCCAGTATAGTCATTAGTAACACTAAGCATATCCCCATTTGCCATAAATTTGTGCCTTTCCCAAACTCAAGATAATTAGCTACTGCCCCCATGACAATTAAAAAACTTCCTTTTACAAGTCCCACTAAATAAGCTTTCTTTTTACCGGCACTGTGATACCCCCTAAGGCTACCATAATTATTAAGTGCAATATGTAAGCCAAAAACCAAGTAAAACACCATAAACAGCTCAGCTCTTTGTTCCCAAATGGTAGCATAAAAGAGCAGAATAATCCCTACCACTAAATTGGATTCTATAACATGTTTATTAAAAACTAATTTCCTCTGCTCAGGTGTTCTCCTTGGAAACATTGGATAAATTACTAAAACTGTAATAGGTGCCAGTCCCCATCTAATGCCACCAATCAGGAAAGTAATATATACTGCTAATACACTTTCCATAATAGCCAGCTTACTTAAATCAACAACATGTCTATACTTGTAGACTACTACAAAAAAGACAATAATAAGTATTAAATTTAAAATTAAATAAATCTCTGGTAATGGCAATTGATTAAAAAGAAAAGCATAGCACAAAAGAGGAATAAGCAAATTATCTAGCCCAAAGGATGCCGTTGCTTCTACTAAAGCAGTCAGTCCACCAATAATGAGGGCTAGGCATAGTATTCGTGGCAAAGCCATATCACTATAACTAGCTAAAATTCCAAAGGTGCAAATAAAAGCTGTTATAGCAAAAGCTATACTTCCTACTAACGACTTTTCATCTTCTCTTTCTGCTGATAATTTACCTTTTTTATAGCGCGTTCCCACTATAGCAGCTACTGTATCAGCATAAGTCAAAATCAAGATTGGAATAAAGTATAAAATAGGGTCTCTCTTAGCCATCCAAAAGGTTGAACCAATGGCGATAGGAAATACTAACTCCCCTAAAGACCTTGCTGAACGCTCCACGCTATAAAGATAACTCCCTACTTCCTTTTTCTTATAATGCCTAAGTCTTAAGGTAAACACCACTGCAAACATTACAAAGGATAAAATAAGTACTGTTAGCCTTTCATGAAATAAATAAGGAAAAAACAAGGATACTGTCCCAATAAAAATATGGACCAATTTTCTAGCAACCTCAGGGGGGGGATTAAATCGTTTTTGAATCACCTTAGCTAGAGCCAAACAACCACTTAGTACCACAACGCTTATCCAAAAATGGATTATTTCTTGTATCATTTTCTTGTCTTAGTGATCTCTTGATGCAATCCATATATCACTAAATCCTCCTTTCCTCCATACTCCTTATGTCCATTTTACTTAATTTGTTCCACTAAAAATCTACTATAAAAGAAAGCTTCATCTTCTAAAAACAACTGCTCTGAAAGCTTTTCTAAAGTCTCCACCTGTTCTTTTAATACCTCTGGACACTTTCTTGGAACAAGCATATTCCAGTACACCACTCTAGCACCTTTTTTAGCATACTTTATCAGGGACTTATAAATCTTCAGCATTTCGCCTTCTTCCATATACTCAAAAATGTCGCTAAGGTTATATCCATCTATGCCTTCGCCCTCATAAGTTTCTAAAAAACCTTCTATACTATTTTGATGAATCTCTAGCCTATCGATGTTGGCTTTAATCGCTTCAAAATGTTCTGGTCTTAAATAATATGGCAGGTTCCTTTCATAATGCCCAAACAATATATACTCTAAATAAGGATTCTTAGAACAATCTATCTCTGTCAGCGCATAGCGTACACGTTTTAAAATATTTTCAGCTACGTGACCTTCTACATATTTAAAAAAGGCTGCATCTCTCCCTAATTTCCCCATCATCCTTCTAGAAAAAAAGAATCTAAAAAGTAATTGCCACCTTCTGTTAGCCCACTTTTCATCATAAAAACGTAGACGTTCGGCTTTTGTTTTGGGTCTTATTAACTCTTTTATTGTTTTTTTGCTATGTACTAAAGATAATACCTTTGTTCTAAATAGTTTAAAGTAATTTTCAAACTTACCTACATGAATGATACCTGCTTCTAAAAGTTCTTGGTGACTGTCCCAATAAAACTGTGTTCCCTCTGGCAATTCCTCTTTTAACTCTTCATATAAAGCTAATCGTTTGTCACATGCTGTAATACCTAGAAAAGCTAATACAGCCTCGTAATCCAATTTCTTAAAAGCAGCTTTTTTAAGATACACGCAGTGGAGCTGCACTGGATTAAGATCAAGGGCAACTACCTTATTTACTGGTTTCGTTAACATAGCTAAGCTATTATCTCCTCCAGAAGCAATAGATATATACGTACCTCCTTCAGCAAGGCCTAGTCCCTTTAACAAAATGCTCGTATCTTCCCAACACTGCGCATAACGTATGATGGAAAAATCAGCATAGTTTTCAATCTCACTTTTCATCTCTTTCTCTCCCCCTCTTCGGTTTACTACTCATGTTTACTTTGATTGCCATATTTCTATTCACTCATACTATTCTCCCCTTTAAATTCGCTAACGTTCTACTGTTCCATCAAGCTAAAAATCAGTATAGCTTGCTGGATTTCAAGCAAACACTTCTTAAATTCATACCCTACAAAATAAGAACTATCAATCACTTGCCTTGAGACTTCTTCTCCTCTAAAAAATGGTGGACATGGATTAAGTAAAACATTTTTATTGGCTTTCTCCATTAGTTCCAAGCTTATCTGATAATTCTTAAACTCATTTAGTTGTCTTTCACTAAGGGAATCTGTACATACAACATCTATACCTTTTATGGCTTCTTCTAAATCATAAATAACATCAACATCTTCTATTTCATAACCATATGGTGCACTTTGTTTTAAATGAAATCCCATCAGCTCCGCTGCTTCCTTCCAAGCTAATCCAATATTCCCCTTTGGTCCTACAAACAAAAATTGACTCTCACAAAAATCCTCTCTAAGATTTGAAAGAGCATACATATCTGCCAACATCTCACAAGGATGATTAGTATCCGTCATCCCATTAATAATGGGAATACTTGCATTTTCTCTCAGTGATTCTAAAAGTTCAATGTTTTGATGCCTAACAACAACTGCATCTGCCCAGTTATTTAAATACCCTATAACATCCTCTATTGCTTCTTCTTATCGAGTGCTTCTGGAGGAAATAAAATAGACTGACCACCCAAAAGATGTATCCCCTTTTCAAAAGTAACCCTTGTTCTAATACTACTAGTTGGAAAAAACATCACAATTGTTTTCCCTTCTAAAAAACCTTTATATCTCCCGTGCTTTACTCGGTCTGCAATACTAAAGATCTCCCTTACTTCTTCCTTTGTATAGTCACTTAATCTAATAAGATGGCGCACTTTTCATCCTCCTTCATACGAAGTACTATCTCACTACTTCATATCCCCTAGCTTCTAAAGCTTTTAGTGCCTTTTCAAAGTTTTCTTCTTTAGTAAGAAGGTAATCTGTATTAAAAGTAGATATAGCAAATATGCCTATCTGCTCCTCAGCTAAAATAGTAGAAAGCTTTGATAAAATGCCTATAAGAGAGAAATCTAAAACACCTTCAATACGAAAACCTCTCCAACCATCTTCTCTTTCTATGGTTTCACTTGGCGCAAATTTTGTAGCACATACTAAAGATAACTCCTCATCTGTCTTACCTACAAAACAAAATGAATCCTCAAAATTGACCTTATTAATATCTTCAATTTTGCATACTGAAAATGTTTCATTAATGACCTTAAGTTTCATTATATTCGTCCTTTCTTATACCATAAAATTGTTGTAACTGTTCAACCCAATAAGTTAGTATTTAGTTATTTTGTTTGTAGACAAAGATATCACCATCTACTATCGAATCTTCTTTTTCAAATTTAGGAATACTGGCAGATTTATCTGCTTGGAAAGCTAGATCTCCATTATCAATCTTAAAAACATACGTGATCTTTTCTTCATCATCGATAGTTAACACTAATTCATCCTTCACTATGCTATATGTACCAATAGGTAACTGACTGCTTAATGCAGAAAATACAAAAATAAACTCATTGCCATCCTTTAAATTAATATAGGGAGGAAATATTTGTGAGGTATCTTTCATTTCATAAGTTCCAATAGGAAGTTCTAGTGCTTCTTCCTTTGAGCATCCCCCTAGTGAAACTGCCAACACCGTTATTACTAATAATGCAATTAAACTTTTTTTCATAACTTGCTCCTCCCATCTACTACTTCAAATTTATCTTTAAAAAGCTATTTTAATTATCAACGAATATCTGCTTAACCATATAGTGTGAAAACTCTTTTGCTAGTTTAAAATCCATTGAAAAACATTCATTAGATTGATAACATTTTACCGCTTCTTTTATAACAGGCACATACACGGAAGGCAATTTTTTGATCCCCCATAACCCACCTTGTTCTTTGGAAATAATAAGATTCTCTCTCATATACGCAAGCACGCGGCAAAGGCTTAAAACGATATAAATAGGATTCTCCACAATTTCATCTTCCGCACATTCAACATCACATTTTATACTATCGATGTAATTAGCTTTTGGTATTTCTCCAAATAGTGTTGCAATATCCTTGCCGCAAAGAACAATACCAACAGACCTAATTACTGTAAAATGTGTCGCTAGATCCTTATCTACACCATTCATTGCTTTAACATACTCTTCTATATTACTCTTGCACTTTTCTTTGTGCGCATTTGAAAAGTGAAGTTCAAAAGGGGTAGGATAAACAAATTTTGAGCAGACTTTTTCAAGAACTAGGCTCATTTCCAAGCCTTTGGGTGGACATATCTTGTCTAATTCCATCAAAACTTTGATAAGTTCTTTCTTTTCCTCTAATGAGGGTATTTCTTTAGTTACAACTAAAAAATCAATATCACTTTTGTCCCAATTAAAGCAACCAAATGCGATAGAACCGTGAACATATATCCCCACAAGATTATCTGAAAGTATTCTATTGTACTCACAGGATATTCGATCTAATATTTCGTTATAATTCACCTAATCACACCTCTTCCAATATACAAACCATCTTCTATAGAACGTCTCAACAATTCCTTATGTAAAGTGCTATTTTATTTAATACCTCTCTATAATTAGCTATTAATTATCAATTCTTCATTTCTCTTTAAAATCTCCACAGTCCCTTTAGCTCCATCTAACCTAATATAGTCACCATCTTGTGTTCTCGTCGTCACTTGTTCTACTGAGACTACTGCTGGAAGTCCTAACTCTCTTGATACAATAGCTGCATGTGAGAGTAAACTGCCTCTTTCCACTACAACTCCTGCTGCCATATTAAAAAGTAGAATCCAACCTGGGTCAGTTTGCTTAGCTATTAAAATTTCTCCAAACTGTAACCTTGCTTCTTTAGGATTAAGGACTATTCTTGCATATCCTTCTACTATACCTGCGGAGCAGCCTAGACCAGTTAGGATATTCAATTGCTCTAGGCTATCTTGCTCACCTTTTTGCCTTTTTCCTCTTTCTATTTCTCCATTTTTCATATCCTTAGTAAGCTCATCATGGATGGTCTCATTAAAATCATCTATGCGTTTACTGCTGCCAAAACAGCCTTTCACCATAAAACGCCTTGGTGGGTCATCTTTTAAGTTGTCTCTTTCATAATCTAGTTTTCTAAGAGCAACTAGTTCTTTTAAGTTATAGCTTGTTGCTGTATGGTCAATGACACCTAGTATTTCTGAGACCTCTAGATAAAAAATATCTTCTTGATTTTCAATGAGTCCTGTAGAGGCCCATCTCATTCCTATTTCCAAAAAGATTTGTCTCACCCTGCCAAAAAGTCTGGTCCTTTCAAACCTTAGATTTTCTCTATTACGTACTAATCTTCTCGCCGCTTTGAGCACCTTTATATATCCTCTTCGTTTAGGCCCTTTGAGTTTACTATTAACCTTTTCCTCTATCATTTGATTAAGGTTATAACTTTCTACTCTGCGCACATTCATACTATTAGCACCAATAGCACGGTATAATACAAGCGGGTCATCTGCCACAGTCTTAGATTCTAGTTTAAGTTCATCTAAACACCTATCGCTAAAAGTTGTTAAATACTCATTGATTTGCTTTCTTAACTCAGGCAACCTTTCAATCTCTATTTCAATGGTTTGAAGGCTTCCTTCTAAAAATAGTTTTCCCAAAGCCTTTTCTCTTACATATGCCCCCATCTGTCCTATCATCTCTGCTGGTTTGGCGCTAATAATATCTCCTTGGCCAATCAGAAACTGATTAGCAAGGCTTTCATCCTCCAGCCATTTCTTTGACAAACTGCGAAGTAAACCATGACCAATCATACAGAAGAAGTCATTAGCTAAAGGCGCATCCCATTTCGTCATAAGCTTCTTTTCTAACAGCTTATAATAACTATATAGCTCATCAAGCCTCATATTTTGTACATCTACTTTTTCCAGGCTTTCGTCTAACCTTATGTAAAACTTCCTAATGCTTTTTTCTAATCTTCTATACTCCCCTAACATCTTAAAACCTGTTTTTATAAGTCTCAATAAGTCTTTCGTTCTATCTAAGCCTTTGGCTTCAGGCGTTTCAATACTTTTTAAGAAAGCCTCAGGTAGCTCCCCTTTAACTCCCATCATTTGCTCCATAAACTTCTTATTAAACTGATAGCCTGGTAAGATAGCAAGTAGCTTATACCAAGAAACCAAATTGTAGTAAACTCTATGATCTACAAAGCCTAGCATATTATCAAAAATCTGAGTTTCTTTTTGAATAATCGTTTCACTTACACCAAAATTTCTACAGAACTGACGATAAACCTCTGCATAAGCCTTTCTAATAAAGGAAAAGGTAAGAGGCATGGTGGTGCCAATGTAACTTTCTGCAATATTGCTATTATCAAATACACCTACAGTACCTTGCTCTTCTAGCGTTAAGCCCAAAGTCGTAATTGGACGTGACTGTAATAAATAAAGCTGCCCATCTTCGAAAGCCCACTCAATATCCTGATATTTATTAAAATGTCGGCTTGCTTTTCTTGCTAGCGAAGCTACTGCTTGGATTTCACTATCTTGAAGGACCACCTTATCTTTTTGATTTGGGGTTTCAATAGTCTTAAGTTCTCCTTCTTCTATGCCATGCTTCATTTCTTTTTCTCCAAGTACCTTGCTTAATACCTGTCCCTTCTGGTCTACTTCATAAACATCTGCATCACAAGCCCCATCTACCAAGGCCGAACCTAATCCAAAAACAGCCGAAACAATAGCGGTCTTAATATCCCCATTAGTAGGATTGACAGCAAAAGCTACACCTGCAGTACTAGAACATACCATCCTTTGAATGATAACGGCAGGAACCTCCGCCTCCCCACCTAACATTCTTTGCTCCTTATATGCTTTTACACGTTCACTAAAGCCTGATTCCCACACCTTATAAACAGCAGCTACTACGTCTTTTGCGTCCACCCACAAGTAAGTTTCAAACTGACCTGCAAATGATGTAGCTATGCCATCTTCACTCAAAGCAGAGGATCTTACTGCATACCTATCATCTCCCCCTAATGCACTGATAGTTTCTCTTACCTCTTGCTCAAACAATTCCCTTTGCTCTAGATTCTTCGTTGCCTCAAATGCAGAAGGCAATACTACTACCCATTCAGGAATATTAAAACTACCTTGAGCCAAATCTAAAAGGGCCGATGCCTTACCGCCTATTTGTTTTCGTTCTTCCTTCGTTAACTCTGACCCATGCTTTATGTACTTCATCTTATCCCCCCATTTATCAAAAAGCTCTATTCTTAAACCAACTATCTTAAGACCAACCTCATAAACCAATTTTGTAAGTGTTCTTTTAAGACAAATCTTCGATAGTTTCTATTACATCCATCCTAAAAGTGTTGTTTTGAATATAATTTGTAAAATATCACATGGTATGTTCTGGTTTGGATAAACTTGTAACATTCCCTTGGGTGTAATCTTAAACCCCTCTAGCTCTTTTTTATATTCCATAATAGCTACTGCTTCAATATTTATATGGTCTTTAAACGGAATAAGACGAATAAATCTATCGCCTATATAATAGCTGGGTAACTTCGCCCACAGTTTCTCTTCAATTTCATTGGCAATGCTTTGTTTGATCACTCTTCTTAATGCAATAAACATTTCCTGTATCTCCACACTGTATTTTTCAATGTAATTTTTAACTTCTGAGTTCATATTATAATTTCCCCGCTTTCCGACTTATTTTTAATTATTATAGATACTACGTAGCTTATTTTCTGTTGCTTCTTTATGTGCATTACCCATTACAATAAAAATACGATTATAACTACCCTTTTTCTTCTCTATTAATGATGTTAAATAGATATTTCTATAATTCACTACATCATTATATATACTTCCTATTTCATTATCTTCTCTGGCATATATACGATAAACTTTTAAGTCTCTCCAATTTTCTGTTGTCATCTTTTGAGGTAGATATAGATTAACCGCACGTAATACATCTGCTACATTTGTTCCTCCATAATCAAGTCCATTCTCTTTTAGTTCATCAAGTAAGTTAACAACCTCCTCTTCAAAATTTATTTGGTTACTGTTAGATAATAATTCATAGGACCCGATCTGTCTTAATGCATACATAGCAAGAATCTGCTTTGCGTCATACTTTGTCTGAAGATATGCTAACTGTGCCGAAAGTGGGGGTTCAATATCTTCGACTATTATATTAGATTCTTTGGCCAAATAAGTAGCAAAGCTACTTTCTCCATTTAAAATTGCTTCTTCTCTACTTCCAACAAAACTATCATAACCACCCTCTACTAAAACAAGGTCTGGTTCAAATTTATTAAATGCTTCTTCAAGATATCTAAACATAATATCCTTTGGATTATTTGAATGTATAGTATCAAACCAAAACAACTCTTTTTTCCCATCAGATAGAGACAAATGCTTCTGTCCTATTAAACGATATGAATTATTTTTCCAAATATCCTTGCCTATTAAAAATAGCATAAATATTAGGCCTAAGATAACACAACCTGCAATAATTTGTTTTAAATGTATTTTATACTTCATTCCACCGCCCTCGTAACTTTTAGTTTAAATTCTTTCTCATATATTATTAATTCTGATTTTATCAATTTCATCCCATATATTTGTTATCCAAGCAAAATCATCACTTTTTAGTAAATACACTTTAAAACATATAACCTTCCATTCTGAGCAACTGATGTATCATCATCTACATATTTATCCTATTAACTTCAAAATTACATTTTCTCATAGACACTACTACATAATTGCATTTTTTCATTAACAGTCAGTACACCTACAGTCATTTTTGCTGCAGGAGAGGCTGGTGGAATAAACATTGCTTCCTTTATATTAACATTATTGATTTTCCCCAAATTAGTAATACTATAGCTACTAGGCTTTCTAAACCCAAACATACTGCCTCCAACAAATTCTCCTGCCTTGCTCTTAAAACCACCAAGCGCAGTTATTGCTGCTGCATCTAAAAGTGTTGGTTCTATCTCTAAGTAGCACGCAAGTACTAGCATTAATTTACGATTATCTTGTATATGAGCTTTTACGCATTTATGAACCTCTTTGGCCTTCTCTATTACATCAGTTGTTTTAGTCTTACATCGTACGCCAATTGCTGTAGCATAATTTCCAAGTGCTCCCGTTTGATAACACTTAATCTTCTCCCGAATATCTACAGCTATAATAATCTTATTCGTACCCGTTTTTAAATACATGTGTGCCATTAGTAAATCATTCATAGAAATTCCATTTTCTTTACAAGAGGTTTTCATTTCTTCTAACTTGTCTCCGTAAAGTTGGTAAGACTTATAGCTAACCGTATGATTTTTAACATACTCCTTAGTAAATTCTTGGTATTGTTTATAAGTTACCTGGTGTTGTTCCTTTTTCCATTGTTTATTGGTACGTTTAATGAGCAGCTTACTAATACCAGATAATTCACTCTTAGATGGTAGGTCTTGTATACTCTTAATCAGTTTTTCTTCTATATATTTAGGGCTAATCCCGGATACATAATGATTAGCAAACTCCTGAGATAGTTCTAATAGACTACGTCCATCTGCTAATAAATGATGGGCAACAAAGAGAACCTTCATTCCATCCTTTAATGGATACACATATACTTTAAGTAACCCTTCTTCAAATAGATCCCATTTCTCCGCTGCAATACGCTTATAGTCTTCCCACATATGGTGTATGTTGGTTTTCTCTTCAAAGTAAATCATTGATTGTTCTTTTACTGCATAATAAAGCTTCTCTGTTCCTTCTTCATACTGGACTGTACATCTTAAAAAGGGATGTGCCTGCGCCAAGGTATCTAATGAAGCTTTTACTCTTTTTTCTTCATAGGGTGCATCTAATTCTAGTAGAATGCCAAAATGCATATTAGGACACATGAAATGAGCCCGCTCTGTTACTATATATTGCTTTTCCATACACTTCCTCCAATCATATGTATACTTTCTATTTTTAAACCCTGCATGTTGTTCTATGTCAATTTTATCTAAGTCTCCTCTATGTAAATATTCCTTCCTTGAACTGCATATATAAATCAAAAATTATAGCAGTAATGGTATAATTCCTAGTGACAAATAATCTACTAAGGTCCATACGCCCGATAATAATTCTAACCTTGAACCATTTTTACCATGAGGATTTTTTAAATAACGTATGCCTCCTAGTATACAGATGGCAATAGCAATTCCTAAGGTAACGCTACCTAGGGCTGCTCCTCCTAATTCATATAATGCAAAGAAAGTAGAAGCAAAGGAAATGATCATCGCCCCTAGCCATATACCAACACTGGCCTTTTTCCCCCATAACTTTGAATAAGTTTCAACCCCTTCTTCCTCATCTTCCTCTGCTCTGATTTTACGACCGACCTCTATGACCATGCCATCAAAGAAACTAGAAATAATGAACCAGACTAAAGCACTTCCTATTTGAACTCCTGGCCTAGGCAAAAACTCACAGGCAGTAGCAAAGAAATCTAGCTGAGGCATAATGAGCATATGACTAAACATATACCAGCCCATATGTTTTCTCAGCCAACTACTTATAAAAAACTCCTTACACATACAGCCATAATAAATCCATAGCACCACCAATAAAATCAGTAACCTTGGTTCGTACAAACCACAAATAATAAACTGACCTACTCCTAATACAAAGCCTATTTTTCCTAACTCTTCTCGCTTTACAAGTCCTCTGGGGACAGGTCTATAAGGTCTATATTTTGAGTCTTCTTCAAAATCCTTATATTCATCCGCAATACGAAGTAGCATAAAAAAGGAAATCGATACATAAAAGGAAACTGCTAAAGCTTTAATTGTAATCCTTCCATCAAGTGTTGCTGCTGAATAACTAATAGCACTGAAGCTAAATGCCAAAATCATAGGTATGTACATAGCTAACGGGAATCTTTCCTTTTGATAGATATACCATCTATTTTCTTTCATTCTGATTTTCCTCTCTATTATGGATTAGTTCAATATGCTTATCCGCCCAAAGCTGCAGAGCTTGTGCATTCATAGATATCCTCTGAAGTTCTTCTAATATATGATTAAAGTCCTCATGCTCATCTTCAGAAATCACACCATCTGCTGCAATTTGAATTAATTTTTCTCTCAGTTCATCAGCATTTTGTAATGAGCCTAATGCCTTTAGGGCAATACGATCAAACTCCTCTATCTCTATTGTCCTAACAGTCTTTTCTCCAATAGGACATTGTTTGGAACAATACACATTGCAGAGCTCCGGTGAGCCATAAGCTTTAGCTAACTGTAATACTTCTTCTGGATAAGGATTCACTGTGCCAAGTTCAATTCTTGCTAACCTTGTGCGATCCATTCCTATAAGTTCTGCTGTGCTTTCTCTACTATCAAATTTGCTTTCTTCCTCTGCTGCTTTATAACGTGCAATACAATACACGTTATCCGCTGCTTTCGTAGCTTTTTTACCCATTTTTTCTTTCCCCCATATCCCCTATAATCATCTTATAAATATTCATCTACTTTAGATTATTTTAAATAATAAAACAACTATTGTAAATGAATATTCAAAAGGTTGAAAAACCAATCACAACTAAAGAAGGAGGAAAAGAATGAATATAAGAAAAATCCACTTCAAGGCACCCTTACAAGGCGTATTTTACCAAAGGCACCAATGACAGTGCCTCAGCAGTAACCGCGTAGTTCATACGCACTTCACTTCCTATAATATAAAAGCAGTAAATGTACGATACATCTACTGCTCTTTTTTATTTATGCTAATAGTCATGTTACAATAACACCTATAGATATTACAGAAAATAAATAGTACTGCTATAAAATATAAAGTTCATTTTCCTCATCATAGGTAAATCCTGCTGATAGCAACGTATTACAGGAGGCCTTATTATCCTCATCAGGCTGTACAATAATTCTCTTGGCGCTTGTTGTTTCAAATAAATGTTTCACTAATAAGTTAATAATTTTTGTCCCTATTCCCTTTTTCAAGTAGTCCCTCTCGCCAATCATATAATCTATGCTATATGTCCCTTCTAGCTCAATATCGCCATGCCAGTCTTCTCCACTTAATTTATACTCATAGCACTGGCAAAAACCAATATCCTTTCCATCACAAACTACTATAAAATGTTCCACCCAAGAGAACTCATCTTGATCATGCTCTAGTTCATAAATCCAATCTAGTGGTTGTTCATACCATTTAGCAACATAGTCCTCATACACCCATTTTTTAAATAACCCAATATCACAACTTTTAAACTTTCTCAGCTCTAAATTATACATTGCCAATCCCCCCAAGGTTGAGTCTCTTTCACCTTATTTTTTAAATTTCATAATCTATGCCCTTTCTATTCCTTAAAACAGAGCCCACAAAGCTACTTACTCTTAAATGTTCTTCGTGAATTTGATAAGCTTGTAGTGTTTCTACAGAATCAAATTCGCTCACTAAAACAACATCAAAGCTTCCACTCTTTAAGGGTTCTATGATTACTTCTATAGTCCTTATTTCTTTAATTTTAGCCCTTAATCCCTCTAACTCTTCTTTAACTTTTTTAGCATTATTACAGTTTTCTTCCTGTGATATTTCTTCTTTAAAATTCCATGCGACAATATGCTTAATCACTGTACTCCCCTACCCTTAATTCCAATATATCTCATTTTACTTAACCCCTGTAACATTCCCATTGGCATCAACCGTATACTGTCCTTTACTCATATCAAGCATGCAAAACCTATTTCCCCACTTATCAACTACAACAGCACATTTTCCAATATCGATATCAAAAGGGCCATACTCAAGTTTTCCACCTGCATCTAGAAAAACCTCTAACGCACTTTTTACTGATTCGACTTTAAAATTAACTTGCGGATTGTGTTCATTAACAAGTACAACTTCGGTTATAGCATCGCACATGCCAAGTCCGCATGAATAATCTGCCCTCCATAACAATTTGAGTCCAAGGGCATTTGAATAAAATGAAATACCATTATCAAGGTCATCAACATAAAAAGATACACAATCTACATTTTGAAATATGGAACTATCCATCATGTTCATCCTCTCTATTCTTATATTGAGCCCAAGCTAATTTTTAGCTTCCCCATATGTAATCTTCTCCACAACTTCTGATTTACTTCATTCACTCGCTATAAATACCTTGGTATGCTGTATTGCAAATTAAGTATTATTATATCATAATAGTCTTTATATTCAAACATTATAGCATCTAAAAACTCTAGCTACCACTCATACGATTCACCTTTAATTTATAAGTAATCGCTTCCAAATCTACATGATAGATATAAAAAAACAGGCTATCTAAGCCTGCTTTTTCCTCTTTGTTAGGATTTTATACCCTAAAGTTCTTAGGTAAAATAGAATGCTTATCATTCTAGCTTCCATCATTAACTATTAGATGTTACTGGAGAAGATTCTGCAAATTGACTATTGTAAAGTGATTCATAGAAACCACCTTGTGCCATCAGTTCTTCATGTGTTCCTTTTTCTATAATATTTCCGTCTTTCATAACTAGAATTAAGTCCGCACTCCTAATAGTTGAAAGTCTATGCGCAATGACAAAGCTTGTTCTACCCTTCATAATGTTTCTCATTGCCTTTTGAAGGATCAATTCAATTCTTGTATCTACTGAGCTTGTCGCTTCATCTAAAATTAAAATAGCTGGATCTGCTAATATCGCTCTAGCAATGGTTAACAGCTGCTTCTCACCTTGTGAAATATTAGATGCTTCTTCATTTAGCACCATATCATATCCATCTGGTAAGGTTTTAATAAAGTGATGGACATTAGCAACCTTGGCAGCCTCTATAATCTCTTCCCTCGTAGCGCCAAATCTTCCATACTCGATATTTTCAGCAATGGTACCTCTATACAACCAAGTGTCTTGTAGTACCATTCCAAAAAGACTTCTGAGGTCTTCTCTCTTCATGTCACGAATATCAATCCCATCTATCTTAATAGAACCACCACTTACATCATAAAAACGCATAAGCAAATTAATGAGTGTTGTTTTTCCTGCACCTGTTGGCCCTACAATAGCTACCATCTGACCACTTTTCACTTCTACATTTAAATCTTCAATTAGGGTAGCCCCTTCTTTATAACCAAACTTCACATGTTCAAAAGTTACATTTCCCTTAACATCTGTTAATTTAGCAGTATTCTGTGCATCACTTACTTCTTCCTCTTCTTCTAAAAACTCAAAAACACGCTCTGCTGCTGCAAAAGCCGATTGAATCGCTGAAGAAAGCTGTGTAACTTGTGTAAGTGGCTGGTTAATCTGCCAAATATAACGGATAAAAGCTTGTAAATTCCCTACAGTTAGAGCCCCTCGGATGGTTAATATACCACCCATAGCCCCTATAACAGCAATTCCTAAATAACTTACAAGCGATACTAAAGGTGACATGATACTTGAAATAAACTGTGCCTTAAACCCTTCCTGACAAAGTTCTTCATTAATGCCTACAAATTCTTCTATGGCATCTTCTTGCTTACCATATAATTTAAGTTCGTTAAATCCCGTATACATCTCCTGTACAGCACCATTTAATTTTCCTAGTGCTTGTTGTTGATTATAAAATAATTGCTGAGATTTACCTACAATAAATTTAGATACTAGGTAGCTTAATGGTACAATAAGCGTAGCTACCAGGGCCATTTGAATATTAATAACATACATCATGCCAAGGGCAAGTGTAAGGGATAGCACTGAATTGATAATTTGACTAAAGCTTTGTTGCATTGCATTAGAGATTGTATCAATATCATTAGTAATACGACTGAGTACCTCTCCAAAACTATTTTGATCAAAATAATTAATAGGTAATTTTCTTATCTTGTTCTGCACGGCATTTCTTAAATCTCTCACCGTATTTTGAATCGCATTGGTTAATAAGAAACTTGCTACATACGTAAATAACGTACTTAATACGTAAAGTACCCCTAATAGAATGAGGACTTTAATAATATAATCAAAATGAATACCTGCATTCTCTAGTCCTTTACTAATAGCTAATACATCCTCTGTGAGCTGCGTGATAATGAGCCCCTCTGTTCTTGGCGTAATGGCATTAATGACTGCAGCACCGATAATAAATAAAATGGCTCCTAAAAAAGGAATCAAATAAGGTTTTAGAAAAGGAATGAGTTTTTGGATTGTTTCTTTAAAGTTTTTCATAGCATTAACTCCTCCTTTGATAGCTGTGATAAAGCAATTTCTTTATAAATTTCACAATTTCTTAGTAGATCCTCATGTTTACCACTACCTACTACTTCTCCCTCATTGAGTACAATAATTTGGTCTGCTTCTATAATAGAACCGATTCTTTGTGCCACTACTAATACAACAGCATCTGTTGTCTCTTCTTTAAGTTTTGCACGTAGGGTGGCATCTGTTTTAAAATCTAACGCAGAGAAACTATCATCAAAAATATATATTTCTGGTTTCCTTACAATGGCCCTAGCAATAGATAATCTCTGCTTTTGCCCCCCTGACATATTCGCGCCACCTTCACTAATAGGCTCCTCGAACTGCTTTGCTTTACGCTTAATAAAGGAATAAGCTTGTGCAACCTTTGTAGAGTGCTCTACCTCTTTGCTTGTTGCATCCTTCTTACCAAATCGAATGTTATTTGCAATGGTACCTGTAAATAATCTTGTCTTCTGTGGTATAAAACCTATTTTATTTCGTAGCGCTTTAAGATCATATTCCCTTACATCTACACCATTTACCTTTACAGATCCTTCTGTTACATCATAAAATCTCGGAATTAAATTAATCAGTGTACTTTTACCACTTCCTGTACTTCCAATAAAGGCAACCATTTCTCCTTTTTTAGCAGTAAAACTAATATTACGTAGTACAGGTTCTTCTCCATCTGGATAAGTAAAGGTAACATGCTCAAACTCTACTAAACCTTGCTCTTTCGTTTCGGTTACACCATTTTCTGGGCTTACAATGATAGGCTTACATTCTAATAGTTCCTGAATACGATTTGCAGACACTTGCGCTTTAGGATACATAATAAATACCATTGAGAAAAGCATAATAGAGAACATAGCATGGAATAAATAGTCAATAAAAGCTACTAATTCACCTACTTGAAGTGCCCCTAAGCTGATCATCTGACTGGATATCCAAAAAATTGCAATAATAGCTATATTAAGCATTAAGAAGAAAGTAGGCTGTGAAATAGCCATGAGCTTAAATAATTTTTTAGATACCTTTGCATAGTCTTCATTGGTATCTGAAAAGCGTTCATTTTCATGGTCATCATTTCCAAAGGCACGAATCACCCTGATACCTGTTAAATTTTCCCTTGAAATACGATTAAGTCTATCTAGTTTATTTTGTTGGTTCTCTGAAAGTGGGCCTGATAGCTTCGCAATAATCACTACTCCTAATATGATAAAGGGAATAGTAGCGGCTAAAACCCCTGATAAAGCTAAATTTGTCCGTACAATCATCACAACACTTACTAGGAACATAATGGGCGTTAAAAGTGCCATTCTGAGTAAAGTATTTGTAAATTGTAAAATTTGAAATGCATCATTGGTGGTTCTTGTAATCATTGAAGAAACACCGAAAGCATCATACTCGCTATGAGAAAATTCTTGTGCTTTTTTAAAAATATCATTTCGTATATCACGAGTAATATTGGTTGATATTTTAGATGAACAGTAGCCAAGCAGTATAGTGCCTAGTACACCAATAACTGAGATAATAGCCATAATAGTGCCCATTTGATAAATGTAGGGTATGTTACCCACAGCAATCCCATTATCAATAATCTTAGCCATAATGGTTGGTATGCCAAGCTCTACAAGTGCGAAACCAAAAACTGAAATAATATTTAAGCACACAAGAAGCTTATAATTTTTTAAATAGCTTAAAATGAGTCTCATATTGTTATACCTCCTTTTATATTTGACTTGCTTTTTTAATAGTTTTCATCATTATTGTATGTTAAACTATACAGTAACCATACAGTCAAGAGGAGATTATTTATATGGACAAAAAATTAGAAATTTACTTCACAACAGGTGAGTTTGCTAAGCTTTGTGGTGTAAAAAAACAAACCTTATTTCATTATGATGAAATCGGCTTATTCTCTCCTACTCTTGTTAAAGAAAATGGCTATCGCTACTATTCGTATCGTCAACTTTACACTTTTACAATGATTCTTACACTTAAGAACCTTCACATGCCTTTAAAGGATATTAAGACCTATCTTGATACACGTACGCCCGAAAACTATATACAGCTTCTAGAAGAAAAGCTATCTGAAGTAGATTCTGCTATAGCTGACCTCACTGAAATAAAAAACCGTCTTACTACTGCTACCCACCATACGGTGTTAGCACTTAACACAAGGCACGCTCAAACAGTTTTGGTAGAACAAGAAGAAGAATATCTTATTGTTAGTTCTAATTTAAGCTCTGCTACACACAAGGAATTCTCAACTTATATGCTAGAATACATTCAATTTTGTAAAAAGTATGCCTTAACGACTCATGATTCACTCGGGACACTTATTAAATTTGAAGATATAGCAAGTGGCCTTCAGGATTGTTTTACAAGCCTCTATGCCAAAACTCACGATACCACTATTCCATCCATTATCATTAAACCTAGAGGCTTATATGCTGTTACTTATCATCATGGAAGCTATGAAACGACACATGAAACATATAAGAAAATTCTAGAATTTATTCAAAGGCACCATCTTGAAGTCGGTGAATTCTTTTATGAGGATTATTTAATAGATGATATTGCCTCTTGTAAACCCGATGATTTTGTAACACGTATTATGATTCAAATAAAAGAGATGCCTTTACAAACTAGCGTATAAAAAGCCTTATATTTCCCTCCAAGTCTGGGAAAATATAAGGCTTCTATCTTATGCTAATAAAATTCTATCATTATCTAATTCTTTATGACTTTCCTTTTTAAATAAAGCTAATACATCTGGTACTGTCATATTAGCTCTTTGTTCCCCTTTAATATCTAGTACTATACTGCCACTATCCATCATAATGGTTCTATTTCCCAAATCTAAAGCAGATTGAATGTTATGGGTAATCATCATCGTTGTAATCTGATGCTCCTTAACGATTTCCTTTGTAATCTTAAGTACCTTATCAGCTGTACCAGGATCTAGGGCTGCTGTATGTTCATCTAAAAGTAAAAGTTTTGGTGTTACTAGGGTACTCATCAGCAAGGTCACTGCTTGTCTTTGCCCACCAGAGAGAAGTCCCATTTTAGTCTTCATCCTGTCTTCAAGCCCTAGATCTAATTCTGCTAACCTCTCTCTAAAAAGTGCTTTTTCTTTACTACTCATTCCAAAGCTAACTCTCTTACTCGTGCTACGTGAGTAGGATAAAAGCAGATTTTCTTCAATAGTCATAGAAGGAGCTGTTCCTTTAAGTGGGTCTTGAAAAAGCCTTCCTATATTTCTAGCTCTTTTGTATTCCTTTTCAAAGGTAATATACTTCCCATCTAAAATGATTTCTCCTTCATCAGAAAGAAAGTCTCCCGCAATCAAATTGAATAAAGTAGATTTACCAGCACCATTGGAACCAATCATCGTTACGAAATCGCCTGGTTCTAGGTGTAAACTTACATCATTCATTGCTACCTTCTCATTGACAGTTCCTTTATTGAAGGTCTTACTTAAGTTATTAATTTTTAGCATTCGGTGTCCTTCCTCCCTCTGATTCTCTTGGATTTACTTACACTTACTTGTATGTACTTTTGTATAACAGGATAAGAAATAGCAATACCTACTATAATAGCAGAAATAAGTTTCATACTAGATGCTGTAATATTAACTGCTAATGCTGCAGCAATAATAATTCTATAAATAATAGAGCCTAAAACAGCAGCAAATATATTAACTGGAATAGATCTTCTCTTTACAAAGATATCTACAATCACCTCTCCTATAATTAAGGATGCTATCCCTATAACAACCATACCTGTTCCCATCCCTGCATCCGCAAAGGATTGCTTTTGAGCAATAAGTGCTCCTGAAGTTGCTACTAGTGCATTAGCAAGAGCAAGTCCAATAATCTTCATTAAGTCTACATTAATAGATGAAGCTCTTACCATTGCCTCATTATCGCCTGTAGCCCTAATGGAAAGGCCTAGCTTAGTAAATAAAAATAGTCCTAAAATAATACAAACCACTACTACTACCACAAGTCCTACAATCATAACACCTTGATTACCAAATAGGGCTTTGGCATAGGTGAAAATAGTATCTGAACCTAGAAGAGGAACATTAGACTTTTCCTTCATAACCATAATATTAATGGAGTATAAACCTGTCATGGTTAAAATACCTGCAAGTATTGGTTGTACCTTCAATTTAGTTTGCAGCGTAGCTGTTACCATTCCAGCTAAAACACCTGCTCCCATGGCAAGTAAAATCCCTAAAATAGGATGTCCTGCTACAACACAAATAGCAGACACAGCAGCTCCTAAAGTAAAACTACCATCTACTGTTAGATCCGGAATATCCAATATTCTATAGGAAATAAATAGTCCCAAAGTCATCAGCGTATACAGTAACCCCAGCTCCACTGCTGAAGTAATAGCTATCATATTCATCATCTAGTCTCCTTTTATAATATTGTTATTCATCCTTTTATATTTTATATACCAAAAGATGAATTAAGCTTATAACTCAAGTTTAATTCATCTTTTGATGATAATCAATTTTTATTATACTAACTATTCTAATTCTTACTTAACAAGTTATTCTACGATAGTTGCACCTTCTGAATCCGCTGGTGCACCGATTGCAGTAGCTGTTGTTTTATTAATTACTTTATAGAAATTATCAAGAGTAGCTACTGGGATTTCTGAAATAGATGTACCATTTAATACTTGTGCTGCCATTTCACCTGTTTTCTTTCCAAGGTCTTCATAGTTGATACCTACTGTTGCATATCCACCATCAGCTACCATTGAATCTGCTCCTACATAAACTGGAATGCCTGCTGTTTTACCTACTTCTGCTAAAACTGGCATAGCTGAAGCAATACCGTTATCGATAGGTGTATAAATAGCATCTACTTTACCTGCTAAGATTTCTGCTGCTTGTTGAAGCTCTGATGTGTTAGTAATAGTACTTTCTTCATATGTAAAGCCGTACTTGTCAGCAAGTGCTTTTGCTTGTTCAATAACAGATTGTGAATTGGTTTCGCTTGCTGTGTAAAGGAAACCAATTGTTTTAACATCTGGTGTAAGCTCTTTGCAAAGTTCAAATACTTGATCTACTGGGATAGCATCTGAAGTCCCTGTTACATTGCTTGTTGGTGCTTCCATATTCTCTACTAATTTTGCTCCAAGTGGATCTGTTACTGCTGAGAAAATAATAGGTATATCTGTAGTTGCTGAAGCTACTGATTGAGCTGCTGGTGTAGCAATTGCTATAATAATATCTGCTTTATCTCCAACGAATTTACTAGCGATAGAATTTAAGTTAGATTGATCTGCTTGTGCATTTTGGTAATCGATTGTAATATTTTGACCCTCTACAAAACCTTGCTCTGCAAGAGCCTTTATCGTGCTTTCTCTAATAGTATCAAGACTTGGATGCTCTACGTATTGAACGATGGCTACCTTTTTCATTCCTTCTTTAGCTTCAGTACTTGGTGCTGCTACTTCACCACTACTAGCCGTACTACTATTACCACAACCTGCTGTAAGCCCCATTAATAAACCCAATGTTACTATTTTTGCTACACTCTTTTTCATATTAATTCCTCCCATTTTTTCACTATTTTTGACAACTAAAAAAGCACCTATCCTTATACAAAGGACAGATGCGTTCATCTGCGGTACCACCTTAATTGACATACAAAATATGCCCACCTCGCTAGAATGCTAATACATTCTTGACCTGTGATAACGCTGGTCTTGCGTCTAGGATACTAAGGCTAATCACCTTTTCACCTCACCCTCTAGGGTCCATTTGTCTGATTCGCTTTCTATCAGGCTCTCACCTTCCCTGACTCTCTTTAAGTGCGCTATACAGTTTTATCTCCCTATCAACGGTTTACTTTTATTAATTTGTTGTTAGTATACTCCTACATTTTAAATTTGTCAAAATATTTTTCAATAGTTTTTAATTTTATGTCGTCACCTTGCTTTATTTTCCAATCTATGGTATGATGAATGAAATAATCAAAATAAACTAAATTTAATAAAATAATAAACTAAAGAACCGTCTTGTATAAGAAGGGCTTTTCGTATTGTGCTAAGTGCATGGATATAAAAAGTCCTTCTTATTTTTTTATCGAAAGGAGCGATCAGAGATGGAATTGGTAGGAAAAGCAATCAAACATGTTACATTTGGAAGAGGAGTTATAACAAATAGGACTGACAATATTCTTACGGTTGATTTTGCAGGTAATCATAAGAAATTTCTATTTCCAGATGCCTTCTCTCGTTTTATTTCTATAACGGACGAAGAAGGACAAGCCTATGTAGGCAAGATTTTAGACGATATATCAAAGATTAAAAATGCAGAGCAACTTGAACAAGAACGTTTACAAAGAATGCTCTTCTTGAAAGTAGCCCCTGAATCACAAGCAGCATTTGGTTTTATGGAAAATAGCCGTAACACCGTTTTAAAGTCATGGTCAGTTTTTGCAGGTAATTATTTAAGTGGATACTCTAAAGGAACCCCTAAGGTACCAACCAGACTCAAATTAAATTCTGCTTGCTTACTCACGGAATGTCCAGCTGGATGCCTCGAAGAAGAACGCCGTATTATCGGTGCATTTATGGTTAAGGATGATTTTGAAGGTAAGTACTGTGAAGACGGAATCATTCCAAGTCATGAGACTCATAGAATTTTACTTAACGATAAAGATGGTGAACTCCTCTTTTGGGATTACTTTTCATCAACTACACGTTCTCCAAGATGGGGCAGAATGGAAATGAAATATTTTTCTAACCTGCAAATGAAACGTATCTTAAATGATATGCAAAAAGTTATCACCGATCCATTGCAGCGAGAAACTGCTTCTGATTTCTATCGATACTTCTGTAAAGTTAACCGCCTAAGTACCACAGAAGAAGAATCATAAAAATGCTCTATTGATTATAGGAACCTGCTTTCAATAAATCCCAAGCCATCAATAATGAAATCAATTAATATCTGCTGCATCTTTTTGATAAGCACCAATTTCTTGAGATAAGTAAGATCAGTTATCTAGGAGGCTTAACAGTAAAAAGGCTGCTACACAAGTGTTCAACTACTCTTTAAAGATACAAAAAGCACAGGAAATCTCCTGTGCTTTTTGTATTTCATTATGGCTTTAAACTAAATCTAAACTCTCCCTATCACTTCCGAACTAGTGACCTCTGTGCTTTTCTTTGCGTTTCTCTTGTTTTAAGTCAAATTTATACTGCTTTTCTGCTTCTTTTTGCAATCTTGAGCGTGATTTTCGCTCTATTTTGTTTTGTGCGTATTGCTCTTTTAATGCTTGTTGTGCTTTTGTACCCATGCCTGTATTTTGCAGTTCTCTTTTTATAGCCCTTTGCATTTTTTTAGGATTCATAGGTTTTACAAGTTTTGATGGAACTTCCTCATAATGGCGCCTTTCTAATTGGCTCCACTTCTTTAAAATCAGTTCATATACTTCACAATCCTTAGGTTCTGGTCCAAAGGTTATCTTACAGACCTCATAATGACTACCTTCTTGTACCTCATAAACACCTATCCAAAAAGGTCCCTCAAAAAGTATAGTAAAGCTTGACCTCATACTCTCCATCATCATTCCTCCTTTTAATTTACTTAGTAAAGAAGGGACAACCAAAGGAGGCAGGTTACTGATAGCATTTGCTACGTCCGGACTACCAACCGGAACTGTGTTTTTATCTTTACACTTTTATTCTACTCTCATTATTTGAGAAGTGGTATAACTAATTTTTAGCCCACTGCTTATTGGCTACAGATTTTCCATGACCAAAATGAATAGTAGCTTCTCCCTGCTCTGTAATTTTAGTGGCACTTGTTAGCATAATCTGCTTATCTCCATAAAGCATGGATACTGTTGGATAAAACAAATTCATTAAAGCATCCCCTACTATTAAATCTGCTTCCCATACCTTTAATCCTATAGATCCTCTAGTATGTCCTGGTAATTCTATTACACTAGCTTCTATACCGTAATTTTCTAGAGAATCTCCTTCATTTAAAAATAGAGTTGGTTCAAAAGCTTCCACAATATCATGCTTAAAACTTTCTAAAGAAAGTGCCAAAACGAGTTTTCCCATCACTTTATCTGCAAACATAGGCTCTAGCATGTTATTTTTAATGAGTTCACAATCTGCTTTATGCATAGCAATAGGAGCTCCTAACTCTTTAGAAAGATAAGCAGCATTTTGTATATGATCTACATGCCCATGCGTTAATACAATAAGTTTAACATCTACTTGCCTACAGCTTTCTAGTATTTTATCTCTATATTTTGTTCTACTGGTATCTACTAGGATTGCCCTATTATTTTGCTTTATTAAAAAACAGTTACTATTCCCACACCGAATTCTTTCTATTTCCTTCACTTAAACTTCCCTCGCTTAATTTAGATTTTCTGTCTGCCCTTCATTGTTTGGTACATAAATACTTTTTCTATTTAAATCTAAGTTTTTCGACCTTACTTGTATCACAAATTCCTCTAAAGCTGATATGGTTGCTACTAAACAAACTATACCCATAATAATATTTACTGGTAAGATAGTCATTCCAAAAGGAAATATAAATAATAAAAGTCCCGTTAACTTATTAGCATAAGTGTGGAGCATAGCAAAGGTACTAAATTTAATGTACGCAATTAATACTGCTAGTAGCCTAACAGCTGCAATTCCTAGAACCCAAAATAATATGAGATAATTAGGTTTTACTAAAGGATAAAATATAATGACGGCCACAACAATCATAACAAAGTCTGCAATAGAATCAAGTTTAGCTCCTAATTCGCTGGTATTACTGGTTTTTCTAGCAATATAACCATCTGCCATATCGCTTAACCCACAACCTATATATAAAATCCAAAACACACCACTTAGTGGTTCCACTTTAAGTAAAGCAATGCTCAGAACGATTCTTCCTACTGAGATGATATTTGGTATTGCTTTCACTTTTATCCCCCTCTACCTCTTTTTTCTAAAATTCAATTCTTATACTATAAATACCCTTACTTATTCATCTTCTTATGTTTATCTGTTTTGCTACTAGTTACTTCTTCCTAGGTATCTCGTTTTTATACTATCCTTTTTAATCTCCTCCCAAAAGATATTCTCCTTTATTATTTCTGGAAAAACATTTAAAGCCATTAGTTCTTTCTGACTCAGCCACTGTGCTTCTTTTATATATGCATCATCTTCTCCTTTGCCATAAATATTTTCTACAGTAAGATATCCATCTACTACATGCCCTCTCATAAATAATTCTAGATTTAAAATATCTCGTTCATCATCTTTAAATTCTCTTATATATAAAATATCCTCTACTTTTATCTGATAACCTGTTTCCTCCCATGCTTCCCTAATCACACATTCATAAATACTGGCATCGGTAGCTTCTAGCCCACCTCCTGGTGGCACCCACCATTGATACTTTGTCTTAGGATGTACATGTTTTACTAATAAGACTTTACCTTCTTTCACTAATATGGCTGCAACTCTTATTCTTTGTTTCATCAAACGCTCTCCCCCACTATTTTAGAATGACTAAAAAGGCTCTCATACTGACTTATCATCATTACGGGAACCTTTCATTTTGAACTTCACCACTAGCTTAGTGCTCAGTTTCTACTGTATTATATATAGCACTTCCAGCTAATTTAATACTCCTTTCTAATCTTTCACTACTAATATGCTCTATTTGATCTTTAGCTGTATGATAATAGGGTTCGAGGGAACCATAGATACTTGCCCTTTTATTAGGGTCTATATTGATAAATACTGCAGCTGGTATACCTACCCTGGTAAAAGAATCGTGGTCAGAAGCACTGCTAGTTATTAATTTACCTGACTTATCCTTCTCTGCTTCAGCCTCATAACTTGTAGTCTTACTTGAAAAGCTCGTAAGTTCTTTTCCCACTCTTGAAGCCACTTCTGTTACTAAATTCTCTTTCCCATCAGCTGTATAAATACCTAGTTCTGTCACAGTTTCATAATCTGTTGCCACCATATCCAAATTAAAACAAGCTATACTTCTTGCTTTTTCATCTTGTGATAAAAATTTTGTATAAACCTTTGAACCTAGAAGACCTTCCTCTTCTCCACCAAAAGCAACAAATCTTATTTCTTTATCAATATCTAAATCCTTCATGGCATTTGCAATTTCTAGCATAGCGCCAGTTCCAGATGCATTATCGTTAGCTCCTGGTCCTGCACTCACACTATCAAAATGTGCGGTTACATAAACAATATCATCCGTATCTTGAGGATCTTCACCACTAGGTTTTCTAATTGCTTCTACATTCCAAGAAGTAAATTTTTTAAAGAACTTACTATATTGAAACTTCTGCACTTCTACTGTCATACCTAACTTTTCTAATTCATCAGCAATATAACAAGCTGCTTCGTATTCTTTATCAGTAGCTGCTGGTCTAGAACCTATAGTTCCTGATAAATAATTAATAAAGCCTAAAGACCTTTCTACATTGACTTGTTCTATAAAAGTAGCTGTCCTTTTATCCATAGTATCACTAGCGAAACAGGTCCCTACACTACCCAAAGCTACTATTGCTGACAATAGCCAAGCCTTTTTTCTATTTAATAAAAACACTTAAATCCCTCCTAATTAGCTTTAACTCATTACATTGTATCACTCTTAGGACGAATTAAATAATCTTAATATTTTTATAATATTATTTTTTTTATTGAGTGATTATAGTAAATAGAGATTTGTAGTTACTTATTTTATTCTTTATTAGGGATTCGGTTACTTGGCTACATATATATAAGTATAAGAACAAATAAATAGCTTCCCACGGCATAATTACCACAGCTTCAATCTGAGGAACTAACCGGGTCAGCCAAGTCTCAATCTATTGTTATAGGTACCTCTGGACTTAAGGAAGATGTTCACTGATACGCTGCAAGGAAGACGCCATATATAAGTTGTTTTAAATGTTTTTATACGTCACATTATCAAATAAAGTTTTAAACCAGAGTCTTAAGGTCTTAGCTTCCTAGCATAGGGTGCACCGGCCAAGACTTTTAGGAGCTCCTCACTCATTGGTTTGACTTTCATAACTAGTTCTAGTAGGCACTAAGCTATAACGCATACGTGCTGAGGAGTCATTTTGCGCCTTGATTAAGGCCTACTTAGCTAGCCACGAAAGTTCATTTCAAGAGTCTGGAACAAAAAATAGCTCTTCAAGTAGTGATACTACTTGAAGAGCTATTTTTTGTTATCTTAGAAATACTAAAGGCCTCACAGCACCTTCAATACTTTCATAGCCCGCTTCTTTAATTTTTTCTAGATAGGCTCTTCCTCTATAATCTGCTAGGTTGAAGGCTTGCCACTTTTCATTTTGAAGATTATACTCCAACCTTGAAAGAATATAAGTTGCAGTGTCGTAATACATATCCTCTTGATATTCAAGTACTTCTGGATGTGAAGCTACCAATTCCTTAATAGGCCCTAAGGCACTACTACTTAAATTATAACAGCCACTTAAATCACTTGTTTTGCCTTGCTTATACAAATTTACATTTTGGCGAGCTACTAGGTAATCTACATTACTATAATTTAATCCTAAGTACATGACTGTAAACACAATAAATACTATCTTAATCAGCCTCAGTTTCTGCCAGAACACTTTAGCAAATACTAATATAACCACCATCAAGCTCAATACTAAAAACCAAGCTACATAAACTCTCCATAAGCTTAGGCCATATCTCTCCATATACAGGAACATCTTAGAAAGAGCACAAGTCACCATAAAAGCTGTAAATCCTGTAATAAAACTAATCATCACTTTGATGTATGTATTTTTCTTTCCTTTTTCCCGCTTAGTAACATAGCTTAAAAACATAATAGTGAGCAAATTAAACCCTACTATTGGTAATGTCTCAAAAAAGCCTCTTCTCGCATATTCAGAAGATGAAAAATCTGCAGGCAATACACCCTTAAAAGCCGATACAAAATAGGCCAGCTGAGAACAGCAAAAGATCAAATAAACTAAGCAGAGCAATGTTCCTATGGTACTCACTACTACAAAATCTAGATAGATCCCTGGCTGATTAACCACACTATCTTCTTGATTAATGAGGTCATGTTCCTCATTTAAAATCCTCTCTGATTCATCCTCCATTAGCAAAGAATCTCTTGCCCTCTGAGGATCAATATAATTTTCTCTTACTTCTCTAACTTCCTTATGTGATAAGCCATAAAAATAACTAAAAAACATAAAGAATAAAACAACTACAAAGAATGACTTAGCACCCAGTTTATCAAAATTAAAGGTAAGGTTTTGGAATGCAAAATTGATTATTCCCTCAAAAGCAGCATCTGCACTGGCTAACAAGCCAACAACCACTAGCAGTATAGGTGTTGCAATAACTACTCCTAAAAGCACCTTACCTATTACTTTCATATTCCTTTTTTGCCCTGTTCCAAGTTCATCCTTAACTAATACAACAGGTTTATTAATAGACGCAAAAGGTAATGTAATTCCTAAACTCAGAACTTCTCCTACCCAAGCAGGTAAAAAAGCTGCTTGTTCACATTTTCCAAATACCTCAAGGGCATGTAATAAAATCAAAATGGCTAGAAATATGATGTTAAATCCTCTTAATACTGTATTTCCAAATATCACAAAACATAAGGTAGATAATACAATAGGTATCATAAGCCACTTAGCTAGCTTGCTCATTGCCCTATTATACAGTTTTGAAAACAAGCCCAAACATACAAAGTATGCTATCACTCCAGCTACTACCCCTAATCCAAGTCCCCCGAATAAAATAGTCTCCATGACGATAATAGCCAAAACAAGGGTTCCCCCCAACATCCATTTTTCAGCTCTCTCCATCCCAAAAGCCCCCTCTCTTTACCTCACTTAACTCACTTTTTTAACTCTTCCTCTTTAACATACTCTAGTAATTCTCCGGGTTGGCATTCTAGTACCTCACATAAGGCCTCTAATGTAGAAAAACGAACTGCCTTTCCTTTATTATTTTTAAGAACAGATAAATTCGCCAAGGTAATTCCTACCTTCTCAGAAAGCTCATTCATACTCATTTTGCGTTTAGCAAGCATTACATCTAAATTAACGATAATAGGCATCTTTCTTCACCTCATCTTCTTTTACAATTTTTCGCTATTCCTTAAATCGTTAATTCATTTTCCTCTTTAATTTCAATGGCTAGTTCTACAAGTCGATATAAAATAGCTGCAATTAAAGCTACCATAAAAGCTCCGGCTGTAATAACAATAATACCAAAGGTAGCCTGCATGAAAATACAGGTAAATAAGTAACAAAGGAAAATAAACAAAGCACAAATACTAATGACTTTTAAACTCTGACTACTGCTACCTGAGAAAGGCTCACGATCAATAATATTTTGGGCTAGTTTTCTAGTCATCCATAATACAATCCAAGCTGGTACTCCTGTAATATAAAGTAGAACTAGAATTTTATAGTGTTCTACTAAATTGTAGAAGGTACTCCCCTCAAAAATAAAATCCATTAACCAAGGTAATGCTGCAAGACTAGCTGTTGCTAGTGCAAGTCCACCCATTACGACCCAGTATAATAATTGACTTAAGATATCTGTTTTTAATTTTCTCATAATTCCTCACCTCAAAATGTATTATAGTACAACGCAAAATGTAAAGCAATATATTTTTATCGTTTTTCGATATATTTTTATTGAAACATGGTTATGGACTCTAAAAAACACCATCATAGCCTGCAAAAGACTATGATGGTGTTTTTTATTCCTCTTCCAACTCCTCACCTTCAATATATTTATATTCTAATAAGTCTCCTGGTTGACACTCCAATACTCTACAAATAGCATTGATAGTAGAAAAACGTACCGCCTTTACTTTACCTGTCTTTAAATTAGAAAGATTAACAATAGATATCCCTACTTGCTGCGAGAGTTCACTAAGCTGCATCTTTCTATCTGCTAACATTCTATCCAAACGTACAATAATAGCCATGTTGTCCTTCCTTCCTATACGGTTTCATCATATTCGTTTTGCAAGTAACAGCCATATTTAAAAATTCCAGAAATCAAGATAATAATAACACCTAATAATATAGTACTTCCATCTAAAGCATTAATGGTAAAATTAATGTTTTCTAGTCCTAACGAATTTATCATAGGAATTACAAGATTATAAATTATAATATAACTTAGTGATTCAAAAAGGCTGCCTATTATTACAGTAATTCCTATTATCATCAATCTTTTAGAATTCTTTTCATCGAAAGGTTTACCACCCTCCACTGTTATTAATAAGTCTCTAATCATCTTAACAATGACAATAGTCGTAATGATTATAGGAATCATTGAACTAGCTATAGCTAAAATGAGTGTTCTAACTTGAGCCACTTCTAATAATTTATTGTCTCTTAGGTGAATATTAAGATGTCTTCCTATATTTAATTGCAAACCAACATGTGCAAAACTACTATTAGGAATAAAAACCATTATCCCTCCAATAATAATCCCCCCAACTAAACCAATAATCATTATAACAATCATTACATTCATCATTATTTTTAGTGCTTTTGCAAATTTTTTAACCCTATCTACATTCACCTTACGACTCATCCTAACCCCACCTTATCATTCAGAATATTTATAAATATATAATATGTTTAAGTTTATATTTTGTCAATAATTTTTTAATGATAAACATTAAATTATTATCTTTATTATATTTAACATTTTACATCTTGCACCAACTAAATAAAGTTTCAAACCAGAATCTGGAGCCAAAAAGCTCTCACCATGTACCTAAATACTTAGTGAGAGCTTTTTATTATTTACTTAAGCCTACTATAGCTTCATATTCATAAGGATAGACAGCTCATCTGTCTTAAATCCTTTTTTATTATAAAATCCTTCTGTTCTTTCCCCTTTTAAAGTAACTAAATAAATTTGAGTAATTCCTTCTTTACTCAATTCAGCTTTAAATGTATCTAATAAAGCTGTTCCAATTCCCAGCCCCTGCGTATTATTGCTAATGTAAAACTCTTGAATTTGAAAATGAACACCATCATAATACTGTTCCTTACGACCTAGAATGACACCCACTAATTCATCATCAATATAACAAGCAAGCCCTCTCGTATGAGGATTATCCATCATTTCTTCTAGCCTTTTAGTGGCTGTTTGTATAGTCCAATGGTCATACCAAGGTTCTTCATTAAACACTTTCACAAAAAGCTCAGCGTATTGTAATAACTTATCTTGAGTAATGACTTGAAATTGCTTTTCCACTTTATATCTCCTTATCTCGTAAATCGATTTGCTTTTATAACTCAATGAAACTACTCTAAGGCTAATCCCTCAAGTAGTAATTTTATACCTTCTAGCATACGTTCATCTATGACTTGTGGCTTTTCTTCCACATACCACTCATAAGCTTTTTTGAGTCCTGCTATTAGAGGTGTTTTTGCTACTAGAAGCTCCCTATCACACTTTGAAGTATCTAATAAGTAAGTACACTCTCTAAAAGGAAAATACATTCTAGAAACCATACCCTCTGGTGTTTTCAACTTAATTATTTGTGCTTGCTTACCCATTACCTCAGCTGCTGTCTCTACCCATTCTTCATAAGTCACCTGCTCTTTATGAGTCACATTGTAAACTTGTCCTATAGCTTTTTCTTCATACATAGCAGCTTCAAATAGCTTTACTAGATCTTCAATATAAAGAAATTGTACTCTCGTATCCCCCTCTGGTACTAAAACAGGTTGATTCTTTGAAATTTGATGGAACAAGTAGCTTTCACGATATAGATTATTGCCAGGTCCGTAAATGTAAGTTGGCCTCAACATAGTAACAGGTATTCCTTTTGCCTGATACAATTCAAATAAGTAATCTTCTATGGCCAATTTATCTAAACCATATTTACCCCAATTCTTATTTTCTCCTTTTGAAAAGGTTTCATCCATAATCTCTTCAGAAGGTATGTACACTGCCCCTGAGCTACAGAAAATATAACGTTTTAGCTGCGAAGTATCTAGGACCTTAAAAAGGTTTGTTACATCTTCTAAAGTATAGGCTGAGATATCAAAAACATAATCAAAAGCTTTTCCTTCTATATTGAAAGCTATTTCTGAAATACATTTACGATCCCCCTTATAATGAGCCGTAAACCCACTGTATTTCACAGGCCTTACTCCCCTTGTAAAAATAGATACTTGATGTCCTTTTTCAATCATATACTTAGCTAATGCTTCACTTACAAACTCAGTTCCACCCATAATGAGTATTTCCAAACTCATCGCCTTCTTTCCTCTGACATAGTAAAAACCCTAGCTTCTAAAAATTCATCTTCATTATAGCATACGAATTGTCCTTCCTTACCATTTGCTCTATAATAGTAAGAAATATCTGTTTTCTAGACATCATGCAGCCACTAAGAGAAATGACTGAGGAATGATTCAAAATAAAAACAGGAGGCTACCTATGGATTACCGAAATAAACTTTTTACCCATAAGAACCCCTATGATTTAGCTGGAACAGATGGTCTTTTTATAAAGGCCATTAAGCAAAATGGACAATTCCAATATGAGCATTGCCCTGAATATGCAACAATACTTGATAGCAACCACTTCTCTTTTTCCTCATTAAATACAATCAATGATTTAACCAAGTTACCTTTTATTCCAACTCTATTCTTTAAATCACACCAGCTTTTCACCATGCCACCTGAAAAACTTCTTATTAAAGCAACCTCCTCTGGTACTAAAGGTAAGAAAAGTCATATTGGCTTTGATAATCTAGGCCTTTATTGTGGCCTTCGTATGGTTCTTCGTCTAGGAAAAATTCATCAACTCTTTTCCATTAAACCCACTAATTATATTCTCCTCGGTTATGAACCTCATAAAAGTAATCAAACAGCTGTCACTAAAACAGCTTTTGGAGCTACTTTATTTGCTCCTCCCTTACATCGTGCTTATGCTATGAAGTATACGTCTGATGGTTATAAAGTAGACTTAGAAGGCCTTATTACTGCTCTTGAAAAGTATAGCCATCAACCTTTTCCTATTCGCTTCATGGGTTTTCCTTCTTATACTTATTTCCTACTGGAAAAATTAAAGGAAAAGGAACTAAATTTCAAGCTCAAAAAAGGCTCTAAGGTCTTATTAGGGGGTGGCTGGAAGCAATTCTTTACTAGCCAAGTTGATAAAAAAGAACTTTATCAATTAATTGAAAACACTTTAGGCATTCCAGAATCTCATGTTGTAGAATTTTTCGGTGCTGTTGAGCACCCTATTTTATACTGTGATTGTCCTAACCATCATTTTCATATTCCTATTTATAGTAGGGTTATTATAAGAGATGTTCATACATTAGAACCTGTTAAAAATGGCCAAATAGGTCTTATCAATCTTATTACTCCAATGGTCAAAAGCGTTCCTCTACTCAGTGTAATGACTGACGATCTAGGTATATTACATGATGGGGTGTCTTGTGGCTGTGGTATTACTTCTCCTTACCTAGAAATCATAGGTAGAGTCGGACTTCAAGATATCAAAACCTGTGCTGCTGGTGCGGCAGACTTATTAAAGGAGATGAAGCTATGATTTTAATAAATGGTAATATTATCCCCTCTCATATGCAAAATAAAATTCTAGAAGACCTCCCCTCTATGCTGAGTCAAACTTTAGCTACTAGTATGCTTAATCCTTATTGGGTAATAGAAGCTTGTGATCGGCTTTCTAAAAAACTAGCAAATGGTGATTATAATCATTTTATTTCTAGACTTCCTATAGACCAAACCTTAGTAAAGGAGGAATTACATACTGTTATCCATATGCTCAAAAGAGAAAGTTTACTTTGTAAATTACATACAGAATTAGGCTCTAAACCTTTTGAACCTGAAATCATTCTCCCTCCTTTTGAGGAGAGAGCTATTATCAAACATACTTATCCTCTAGGTGTTTTATTTCATATTGCCGCAGGCAATGCTGATGGCCTTCCTGCTTGTAGCATCGTTGAAGGCTTATTAGCTGGTAATATTAATATCTTAAAGCTCCCACAAGCAGATAAAGATCTGTCTATCACTTTACTTGCTGAGCTTATTACTATAGACCCTAGACTCAAGGAATATATTTATGTTTTTGATACACCTTCAACTGATCTTGAAGCTATGAAATATATGGCTCAGCTCTCTGATGGTGTTGTCGTTTGGGGTGGTGATTTAGCTGTAGCTGCTGTTAGAAAAATGGTTAATCCAGGTACCAAACTTATTGAATGGGGCCATAAATTGGGCTTTGCTTATATAGTCCCTAATGCCATAAAGGATTCTGCTCTTACTGCTTTAGCTCTGCATATTTTTAGGACCAAACAACTTTTATGTAGTTCTTGTCAAACCATTTATATTGATACCGAAAATATAGATGAAATCTATAGCTTCTGTGAAATGTTCCTTCCTTTTATGGAACAAGCTGCTATTAAGTATCCTATTAATGATATAGGCGCTATTGCTCAGTCTAGCTTACAAGTTTATAATGCTGAACTAGAAAGTCTTTTTTCTACCAACCGTACTTATAAAGGTGAAGGTGCAAGTTTAATTGCCAAATCAGATCATACGCTAGAACTTTCTTTTATGTTTGGTAACTGCCTTGTTAAACCCTTATCTCGTCATCAGTTATTAGAAGTCCTTCGTCAAAGTAAGCCTTACCTTCAAACAGCTGGTTTACTCTGTCTTGCCAAAGACTATCCTGTTCTCTCCAATTTACTTCTGAGGGCTGGTATAGTTAGGGTAAAGGAACTTGGCAAAATGTCTGACATTACTTGTATGGATGCTCATGATGGAGACTATCCTCTTAGGCGCTACACAAGAATAACAGAATGTGATGCTATTGAGTATGATACTCTTAACATATAAAAGGCTACAAAAACATTTAAGCACGTCTTAAAAGTTGATTACACAACTAAAGACGTGCTTTTTAGTTACCTTAATTTATTGGGATTTAATTTCATAAATAAAATTTTAGGATAAAGCTTGACAAATTAGTAAATAATAATTATTATTAGTTATATAGATAAATGATATAGATTATCATTTGATAGTGAAAATATAGGAGGAATAAATTATGTCATTAATTAATAAAAAAGTTTCAGATTTTAAAGTTCAAGCATACCAAAACGGTGATTTTAAAGAGGTAACACTAGATTCATTAAAAGGACATTGGTCAGTCTTTGTATTCTATCCAGCAGACTTCACTTTCGTTTGCCCAACAGAACTAGGTGAGCTTGCAGATAACTATGCAAAATTCCAAGAAATTGGTTGTGAAGTATACTCAGTATCTACAGATACTCACTTTGTTCACAAAGCATGGGCTGATACTTCAGATACAATCGGTAAAATCAAATACCCAATGCTAGCAGACCCAACTGGTAAACTCGCTAGAGATTTCGAAGTTATGATTGAAGATGAGGGCTTAGCTCTAAGAGGTTCATTCGTTATTAACCCAGAAGGTGAAATCAAAGCTTACGAAATTCATGATAATGGTATCGGAAGAAATGCAGAAGAATTACTAAGAAAAGTTCAAGCAGCTCAATTCGTTGCAGAACATGGTGATCAAGTTTGCCCAGCTAAATGGCAACCAGGTGAAGATACTTTAACACCAAGCTTAGATTTAATTGGAAAACTTTAATAAAATGAAGTTAGAGGAAGCTGCTACTTTGCAGCTTCCTCTTATTAAATAAAGATATTTTTAAAGAATTAACCTTTCATTTGATTATTTAACAATGTTTTGATTTAGTTAAGACAGAATTGATATTACAGATGAATGACTAACTTCATATTCAATTAAAAAATGAAAAGGAGGATTAATAATGGAAAAAATTTATGACTTAGTAATCATTGGTGGCGGTCCAGCTGGACTTTCTGCCGGGATTTATGCTGGAAGAGCCAAATTAAATACCCTCATTATCGAAAAAGATGAGTTAGGAGGACAGGTAAATAAGACCTATGAAGTTTCCAACTACCCAGGTGCTAGAGATAGCAATGGTCCAAAACTCATGTCTGATATGAGAGCCCAAGCAGATGATTTTAATGTAAACTTTTTATCAGCAACTGTTTTAGGTGTCTCATTAAATGGTGATACTAAAATTCTTCAAACAGATAAAGGTGATGTCAAAGGAAGATCTGTAATCATTGCAACTGGTGCTTCTCCAAGACAACTAGGCTTTAAAGGTGAAAAAGAGTTTACTGGAAGAGGTGTTGCATACTGTTCTACTTGTGATGGACAATTCTTTGAAGGTCTCGAGGTATTTGTTATTGGTGCTGGCTTTGCTGCGGCAGAAGAAGCCATATTCCTTACCAAATATGCGACTAAAGTAACTGTGATTGCTAGAGAACCAGAGTTTACTTGTGCCAAGTCTATTGCAGATAAGGTATTGTCACATCCTAAAATCGAAGTCAAATTTAATACAGAAATCATTGAAGCTAGCGGAGATGATATGGTCAACTACGCTAAATTTACTAACAACCAAACAGGAGAAAGCTTTGAATATCACGCCAAAGAGGAAGATGGCTCATTTGGTGTCTTTGTTTTTGTAGGCTATGCACCTCAAAGTGAGCTATTTCGAGAAGTATTAGAAATGGACCCTGCTGGATATATCATTACTAATGAAAATATGGAAACTAATATTCCAGGTGTTTATGTAGCTGGCGATTTAAGACCAAAGGCTCTAAGACAAATTGTAACGGCTGTTTCAGATGGTGCTATTGCTGCTACAGCAGCTGAAAGATACGTTATTGAACTTAAAGACAGATTAGGTATTAAGGACGAATATATTCCACCTAAAAAAGTAGAAAAAGTTGCTCCTATTAGTTCTAGTTCAGAAAATATACTAACAGCTGGACGTAGTTCTCTTTTAAACGATGGACTAAGAACACAACTACAAGGTGTTTTAAGTAGAATGGAAAAAGAAGTGACACTTATTACTATTGTAGATGAGCAGAATGCAAAGTCTATTGAATTAAGAGATTTATTGTTAGACATTGCTGATTTAGGTGAAAAAATTAATCTTGAAGTTTATACCAAGGGACAAAACAAAGACCTTGAAGCTCAGTTTAATGTAGAACGTTACCCTGTAGTATTCCTTTTAGATCATGCTAAAACATATAGCGGTGTTAAATTCTATGGCGTACCAGGTGGTCATGAGCTCAATTCTTTCATATTAGCTATTTATAATCTAGCTGGACCTGGTCAAGCCATTAACGAACAAGTCCTAACAGACATTAAAGATTTAAATCAAAATACTAATATTAAAGTTTGTGTTTCCCTCTCATGTCACCTCTGTCCAGATGTCGTTGTAGCTGCTCAGAGAATTGCCATGGAAAATAAAAATGTAGAAACAGAAATGATTGATATTTCTCTCTTTAAAGAATTAAAAGACCAGTATAAGGTCATGAGTGTACCTGCCGTTATTATCAACAATGAAAAAGTATACTTTGGTGCTAAAAAAATAGACGAAATCGTAAAACTTATTTCATAAAAAAGGAGCTGAGCGCTAAAAAATTAGTGCCCAGCTCCTCTTTCTATATAACACCAATAGCTAGGCATAGAAAAGCCTGACTATTGGTGTTAATCCAAGTTGTATTCGACTTATCTTCGAATTAGGAAAAGTCCTGCAACATCACGATTTTTATGCAAAAGATCAAATTGCTTCATAAGGAGCTGTGTTCTCACATTCTATAGGTAATGTCCTTTTAATCTCAGAATGGCACCATCTCACAGCATTAATGACAATTCTCTGTATCTCTTTCATATGATAAATCGGATATTCCTCATGTCCTGGTTGGAAATAAAAAATTCTTCCATAGCCCCTTGTAAAAGTACAGCCACTTCTAAATACCTCTCCACTTGCAAACCATCCTGTAAAAACGACTTCATCTGGCTTAGGTATATCAAAGAATTCTCCATACATTTCTTCCTCTGGAATATCTATAGTTTCTGGAACTCCTACTGCAATAGGATGATATGGCGCAGTAACCCAAAGGCGTTCTCTTGAACCCTCTCGCCATTTTAAACTCATAGAAGTTCCTAGAAGGACTTTCATGATTTTACTATAGTGTGCTGAGTGTAGTGCAATAAGTCCCATCCCCGCAAGAACATGATTTCTTACTCTTTGAACAACCTCATCACTTACTTCTTCCTGCTTTGCATGACTCCACCAGATGAGTACATCTGTATGATTTAGCACTTCTTCTGTAAGCCCATGTTCCTCCATATCTAAGGTTGCGCACCTTACAGTGATGGCTTCTTCTTTTCCTAAGAATTCTGCTATGCAGCTATGTATACCTTCTGGATAAATGGCTTTGATTGCTTCATATTCTCTTTCATGCACAAATTCATTCCATACAGTAACTCTTATCATAAGACTAGACCTCCACTTTTCTTCTTATCCACTTTGCGGATTCTATCATAAATTCAAGATAGTTTTCTGCTCCAAAATGTTCAATGGCTAAACATCCATCATAATGCATTTTAGATAGCTCTTCTAAAACCTCAGACATTTTAATAAACCCTTTACCCACAGATATCGGACATATATTGCCGTTTTCATCATAGGCCCTATCCTTACAGTGCACGTGAATGACTTTATTTTTTAGCGTCTCAAAAGCTTCAAGCTCGTCCTCACCACTAATAATAAAATTCCCTGTATCTAAAGTAACATAAAGCGACGGAATTTCATCCAGAAAAGTACCCATTCCGCTTATTGAGCATAAGGGGCTTTTCTCATCATCAAAATCTTCTATCGTTACTCTCATTCCATTTGCCTCAGCCATCTTGCAAAGTTTTCTTGTTCCTTCAATCATTTGTTCTAGTTCTCTTTTTCTAGCACTTTCATCTGTTTTACTATAAAAGCCTGGAACAATCATTATTTTATCTGCTTCCATAGCCATTGCTAGCTTTATATGCTTCTTGCAGTTCTCTAAATCCTCAGTCTCGGAAAAATCATAAAATCCATAAATACTAGAGACAGAAAACTCATTTCTTTTAAGAAGTTCCAAAAGCTTATCTGGATTCAAGATATCATCTCTATCCAGCTCAACAGCAGTAATGCCTACTTCCTTTATTTTTTTTAGGATTTTCTCCTCTGTACACCCTACCTGCTTTGCTGCTTCTACTATATGATGATAAAAGACAGATATTTTCATACAATTCACCCTTATTTATTATACTTTAATTCATTGTACCATTTAATCAAATAATGAGACAACCAAAAGAAAAAATTAGCTTGCAAACAAAGTTGTTCCATAGCAAAAAAGGATATTTTCAACCAATTCATTGAAAATATCCTTTTCATTTATATTTTCTAATTTAGTCAAGTCCTCTTAATTAGACCTCTGCTATTATAACCACCTTATAGAAATATCATTTTCTAGTTTTACCTTTCAACTTGACACTTTAATAAGGAAAGAAAGGATATGGCTGAGCATAAGGAAATGGTGGAGCATAATATGGATAAGGTAATAATGATAGTGCTAGTATAGTAGCAAGTGGAAATCTCATACGTCTAAACCTTCTAAATCTCCTAGGATTCCTAAATTGCATCTGTCTATTATCTTCATCATCTCGAATGATTACATCTTCTCCCATAAGAACATTAACACCATCTGGCTCAACGCTTTCAATAACACCATCAAATTCTCGACCATCTTGCATTCTTATAATAACATGATAATTCATCATTTCTTTACACTCATTAAATAAATTCTGTAAGTTTGAACTATTATTTGCTTCTGATTGCATTTTATCAACTCCTTCATATACTATAATATTAATTTGTAAAAAAATGGTTCCATATCCAATAAATAAAATCTATGTGAGCTTGCTTAATCTATATCTTAGTTAATCCCATTTTAATATTTAAAAAATTAAAAAAATTAATTCTTCAAATAGTAGATTTAATTTAAAAACTAGCATATAATCAATAAATAGTATTATTAAATATTTTTTATTAAATGCTCTCCCATTAATAATTAACTAGTTACATCCATTTTTATATGTATTCTCTAGAAAGGTACTTAATATGATATACAATGAATAAAAAAAATCGAAAACCCAAAGTCCTCTTTTTTATATTTTCTTTTAGCATTATAGTAAGCATTATTTACCTTTCAAACTATTATTACCTACAATATAAAAATGAAACCTTATATAAGGGACTTCAAACCAAAGCCATTCAAACTAAGACAAAAGAATTTTTTAAAACAACTCAGCCATCTTCCTCGAACCAAGAGACTCTCTTCGAAAGCTCCTATTTAAGTATTGACTTTAATGAGTTAAAAAAACTTAATAATGACATTTACGCTTGGATATATATTCCTGGTACAGAAATCAATTATCCAATACTCCAGCATCCAGAAGATGATAATTACTATTTAAATCACAACATAGATGGTCAAAGGGGCTATCCTGGCTGTATCTATTCGGAGAGCTATAACAAAATAGATTTCTCAGATCCAGTTACTGTAATATACGGCCACAATATGAACAACGGAACTATGTTTGGCTCATTGCATAAATATGAGGATGCTAACTTCTTAAATGAGAATTATTGTATCTCTATTTATACACCACAACAAGCTTTTAAATATGAAATAGTCTTAGTAACAGAATATGATAATAGTCATATTTTAAAGCAGTTTGATTTCCTAAATGAGGGGGGTAAAACTCTATTTCTAAAAAATATCTTAAATGAATCTCAAAAAGTCCTAACCAAAGATCTAGATGTTAATTCAACTTCCCAATTACTTATTTTATCAACCTGTTTAAAAACTAATTCTGCTAAAAGACTTCTAATAATAGCTCAAAAACTATAAGACAATACTATTTATTAATTAGTTTTATATAGATATTAGATACATTACACTTATTCCCTATTACTGAATAGTCCCCTTATCGGATTATTAATAAAATTTAATTCAGGCACATATATTTTATATGTTATCTTGATCAAACTGAAAGGACGGATTCTATTAATGAAACAAAAACGCAAATTTAGATTCAAAGTTGCATCAATACTTGCATTAACTCTTATTTCATTTACTTGCTTAAACTACACTACATATGCACAACCAACATACAACAAAGCCTATACAATCGAAAATGTTTTAAGTGATTATGAATACTTTATACGAGAGGATTTAACAGCCACTAATTCAGGCCATTGTGTTAGCGCCATTGCAGTAGGAGGCATATTAGATACACCAAACACGGTAGGTGATGCTCAAGTAGTTGCTTCTTATGTTAAACACGTAAAAAGGCTATCTAATTTCGAACAAGGAAAATGGCTTGATAATTCACTCTATAGTTCATATAAAGTAACTGACTTTTATTATGATACCCTAGATTCCAGCTTACCAGGTTGGCTTACTGAAAAATTTACACATTCTCCAGGGTATATTGACTTTGATAAAGCCTTTACAGAGCTCGAAGATCAATCAGTTGCATGGAGTACATCAGGGACCTCTGCTTATTCAATAAATAGTGGGACATTAACCCTTACATTAGCTCCTGCAAAGGATACCTATATAACTATTCCATATAATGCTATTACCACTGCAAGTAGTATTGTTATTGAAGGCCTTTCATCTGTTCAAGATTTTGTAGACTATAGATATATCATTTCTATTACAGGAGTAGAAAGTACTGATTTTACACTTTCATTTTATAACATTAACATGAATGGTAAATCTTTTAGCCAAGCATTAAAAGACCTTCAAGGCGGAACCAATGGCGCACAAATAAACCTTGAAGGAATGAAATTGGTTTGGAATTTTCCAGATGCAACTGGAAACCTAACGGCCCAAGGACTTTCTGGACACCTAGTGGCACCACAAGCTGATGTTTCATTAGAGGGTGGCAACTTTGAAGGAGGCATTATTGCTAAGAATGTTAAAAAATCCGATGCAGAAGGCCATTTCTATCCTTTTTATAAACCTGGAGTAACTCCTGAGCCTAGCCCTAGTCCTACCTCTAGCCCTGAACCTACTTCTAGCCCTGAGCCTACTTCTAGTCCTAGTCCTACTCCTACTCCTAGCCCTGAGCCTACTTCTAGTCCTAGTCCTACTTCTAGCCCTAGTCCTACTTCTAGCCCTAGTCCTACTTCTAGCCCTAGTCCTACTTCTAGCCCTAGTCCTACTTCTAGCCCTAGTCCTACTTCTAGCCCTAGTCCTACTTCTAGCCCTAGTCCTACTTCTAGCCCTAGTCCTACTTCTAGCCCTGAACCTACTTCTAGTCCTACTCCTGGCCCTGAACCTACTTCTGTTCCTACTTCTGGCCCTGAACCTACTTCTGTTCCTACTTCTGGCCCTGAACCTACTTCTGTTCCTACTTCTAGTCCTACTCCTGGCCCTGAACCTACTTCTGTTCCTGCTTCTGGCCCTAATGACACCTCTAATAGCACTTCTTCTGGTGATACTAATTCTTATTTATTGGGTGCCAATACTACTCTTGATGGTCAAGCGAACTCAAACACACAGGATAATGCCTCTCCTAAGACCGGCGAAAATCATTCAACAACCGTCTTTTTAATAATTATCCTTATATCAGGAGTCGGACTCCTTAGTATAAAAAAACAAAGCAAGAAGCATACAAAATAAATAAATTCATAAAAATAAGAAGTGTAGTCTAATCTGTACTAGATCTACACTTCTTATTTTTATACCTACTTAATTTTTATCACTATCACTTGTCTCTTTTAATTTAAGATTTCTGCTGTATCATTTTTCTTATCTTTTATTTTATGAATATTTAACATAGTCATTCTTGCTATAGGCTGTGCCACAAAAGTTTCTACAGCAAAAGCTATAGCAAAGTTTCTTGGCCATTTATAGAAGAATGTATGAATTGGCTCCATACTTATTTTCCCTACACCAATCCATGTTCCTATTACTGTTAAGAATATTGACATTAAAAGAACTGTACATAATGTGTTTATAATGATATGTGCATTAAAACTATCTTCTTTTGCAATAATTTTTGAAGTCATCCACTCAGCTGGTTTATGTGTCAATAAAACTAAAGCAATAACACTTATCCAAACAAATGGTATGACTCTTAATGTATCAGCCCATACATACATATTAAATCCAAATTCAAAACAAGTAATTAATGGTGCAATTATATTTACTGATATAATAGATATAGTAGCTAAAAACAAAGCAAATTCCTTTTTGTTACGTGGTAGCTTCATATAAAATTCCATTTTTGTCTTCCTCTTTTCTTTTAACTTAGTACTGGAGCAAAAATAAAGCGTGAGACCATTATACATAGTCTCACGCTGAACAATTATACGCGCCAATATTCATTTACTTGTTATTATAAATAAACATTTTACTTTTTTCAAGCATACTTTTTTATTGATTTTATTTTAAATAAAACCATATTTTTTGTTTATGATACGGTTCACCTTACCTAGTTAAGGGAAAGGTAAAATATCTATATCCATTATATTTTAGGCCATTATGACAAATAAGTCTTTCGGCCTAGCTTCCATAATACTTTTAGCTAATTCTTTCCTTAATACTAATAGTCTTTCTTGATCTTCTTCCTTCATAGGTACATTCTCTGCCTTGCACTTATGTGCTAGCTTTGAATAAGTAATGAATTCATCTGGAATAATACCTTCTTTTAAATATAGCTTAATAAGCTTTTCATTATATCCTATTTCAAAATAGTATCTGCCACCACCTGGAGCTAGCTGCCCTAACTTATCCTCAGCATACTCAAGGTCTAGTCTTAATCTATCATATGTTTTTACACGCATAACCATTTCAGCTGCATCAATAATACCTTTACCATTGCATCCTATACCACTATAAAAGCTAAAGTTTCCTCTCTCTGGCACTTCATCACAAAGTTTAGGAAACGTCATAAGCATGATCTTAAATGCAAGTGCTGCTCCACCTAACATTTGCTTCCCATGGTATTTTAATAAATCTTCATAAGTGATTTCAATAATATCATTATGGTCTTTTACTTTAATTTTTTCTACCATTACTATTTACTCCTATTTATTTGATGAAAAGTTCATCTGTGTTAATTGGTTGTTCAATCATTTCTGTTTCATACATAAAGTCTGCTACATTTTGAAATGCTTTATAGTCTTCTTCTGTTACTTCAATATTAAAGTCATATTGAGCAAACATTTCCTCAACAGCTGCTTTATCTAAATCTAGTTCTGTTGCAACAATTTCCATAGTTTCTTCATGGTTTGTATTGATATATTCAATGATGCTAGCTTGTGCATTCATAAATACTTCTAATTCTTCTTTGTATTCATTATAGAAGTCTTCTCTAACTGCTACTGCAATAACTGCATCTGTTAACCCTTTACCATCTGTTACTAAGTTATATCCTTGTTGTTTTGATTTGTAAGCAGTAGGCCCTGCAACAAGTGCAGCATCAATGCTACCACCGTCTAATGCTGCTTTTGCATCTGGAATAGACATGTTTACATAGTTAATATCATCAATGGTCATATTCGCTTCTTTAAGATAGGCTACTAGTAATTGGTGTAAATTAGTTCCAACTGGGCCTGCAACTGTTTTACCTCTTAAATCTTCTGCTGATTTAATTGTTTCATCACCTGAATATAAGCAAAATGCTTCTGGAGATCTACTGTACATATTTAAGATTTTAATGTCCGCACCATTTGCTGCTGCTAGAACAACAGAAGTACCTCCAACAGCATATAAGATATCTACATCTCCTGATGCTAATGCTTGAGTTTGATCAGCTCCTGATGTAATCTCTGCATACTTAACTTCAATTGTTTTACCATTTTTGCTAAATTCATCAACAAATGCATTTTGATTTTTTTGGATAATACTTGGCACATTAAGTGGTGATGTTACATGAGTAATTGTTAATTCATCTAATGTTGATTGTGATAAATCTATAGCTCCTGTATCAACTGCCTCTGTAGGTGTAGGTTCTGTTGTTGTAGTGTCATTGCTACCAGCTGATGAATTACTATTTGATGCACATCCTACCATAGATGTCATCATTACCCCCATTACTAATGCTGATGTTAATACTTTCTTTGCTAATTTCATTACTTTTCTCCTTTGTTTGTGTCTTTTTATTAAACAATTTTTAAATCATCAATAATTTGTTTTTTTAATCCTACAAATTTATCATCTAATAAGTCTCTTACATGATTTTCTTCCTCAATTTCATATTGAGACTTAATGATTCCTTTTTCTAAAATCACTATTTTATCTCCGAGAATCAGTGCTTCATCTATGCTATGTGTAACAAATAAAATAGAACATCTTGTCTTATGATGAATCTTTAATAACTCTTTTTGCATTTGTTCTCTTGTGAAAAAGTCTAATGCTGAAAAAGGCTCATCCATCATGATAAAATCTGGATTATAAGCTATTGCCCTTGCAATAGATACTCTTTGCTTCATACCACCTGATAACTGACTTGGGTAAGCACTACAAAATTTCTTTAGACCTACCATTTCAATGATCTCATCTATTTTTTCATAATTGACTTCTTTATTTTTAAGGCCAAAGGTTATATTCTTTTTGACATCTAACCATGGCATTAATCGGTCTTCTTGAAAAACATATGCCTTTCTTTTTAAATCGATACCTTGAATGGCTCCTTGCTCAAATCCTTCTAAACCTGATACAAGCCTTAATAGTGTAGTTTTCCCACATCCACTTCGTCCTAAAATAATCGTAATTTTATTAGTTGGTATAGTTAAATCAATACCATCTAGAACTTTAACCTGGTCTTTCTCCACTGCATAAAACTTACTTACATTTACTAATTTAATCCCATCCATTTTTCTCTGACCCTTTCAAAGTCTTATCAATTATCAGCGCAAATAACCTGTCAGTGATATACCCCACTACACCGATTACTAAAATCCCAACAATCACCTTATCTGTCCTGGACATTTGTTGAGCAAATAAAATCATGTGACCTAGTCCAGCTGATGCAGCAATCATCTCTGCACTAATAATAGCTCGCCAGCTATAACCCAGGCCTATGCGCATACCTACTAATATATCCGACATGGCATATGGCAATCTAATCTTAAAGAAACTATCTACCTCGGAGTAGCCATAAATTTCTCCAACTTCTAGCAACTTCTTATCACAGCTTACAAAGCCTTTGACTGTGTTTAAATAGATTGGAAAAAATGCAGTTAATACGATAATACCAACTTTTGTTGTCTCACCTATACCAAACCATAAAATTAATAGTGATATTAGACTTAATGGTGGCACATTTTTTAAAAACTGAACAATGCTTTCATAGTAGTCATTACATCGAGGCAAAATAATCCTCACCATTGCAAGCAGAAATGCTACTAGTGTTGCTATTAAAAAACCTTTTAAAACCCTGATATAACTAATATAGATATCTTCAAAAATTTCACCTGTTTGAAGCATCTTAAAGAAGCTATTTAGAACCTTAGATGGTGATGGTAATATATAAGAACTCACTATCCCCATCTTTGTTACAAGTGCCCATATTGAAATCAGAATAACTACTGAAATGGTGGTTTTAATTACTTTACTTCTGTTCATTGATTAATACTCCATCTCCATTATGGCAACCATTATGACAATACAGCATTTCGACTAATTCATCTTTCTCATATAAATTCATCTTAAAATAATTTTCTATATTCTCTTCTCCAGAAATGCTACTTATTTTAACCTCTAAATTTTCAAAATACCCTGGTGGAATTGGACTTTCATCCAGTGATTTGATTTGAATTTCTCTATCTGGATCTAAATGCTTTAAGAATTCTTTCCAGCTTATAAACTCCGTATCTTTTAGTTTCAGCTTATTTCCATAGCTTGCCAAACTCTCGCATGGTGTTGTAATAATCTTCTCATGGCCTTTTAGCTCTTCTCTGCCTGCTAGCTCTATTCCACAGTGTATCAAGATTGGGTCAATTGAAGGTACTAATAGTTTTCTATTATCTAAATATGGGCTCATTGTCTCAATAGCTTTTGGACAGCGTTTATCTACGATAGTTAACTTTGTTTGCTTAAGCATCTCGTTATACTTTTCTTTTACTAGCTTATGCCAATCTACCTTTACTTCTATTCTCTGATAACCCTTCTGAAGTAATGCCTTATCTAATTGTTCTTTCATATACATCTTGTCTATAACAGGATTAATAAAAATGTATCTCATAACTTCCTCTTCTTTAATTATTTTTCAAATTAATGGTATTTAACATATTAAGTATTTTAATCACTTTGTTCAGTATACATTATTAGATATTGATATTCAATATCATTTATGAAAAACCTCATAATTCTTCTCAAAATTCTTTATATCTATCTTCTTAGTTCAAAATTTCCAAACCATATAAATATTTAACTTAATAAATTGCCCACGAAAAAAGAGGGCTTATTAGCCCTCGCAGTTATCCTAATATATCTTACAGTAGCGTATAAAAATAATTCAAATGAAATTCCAGTAATAAAATCCCTGGTCAAATAGCAATTTCAGCCTCTTTGCTTAGATCCTATTATTTTTCTAATATTTTCTCGATTTCTACTACATACATTATATGATAATCTCTTTCTGGATACCACTCATCTATAATACCCTTATCAATAAAACATTCTTCTTTTAATGCTTGTGCATACAGCTTTTTGCATATTAATGTTAATCTAGCTTCATCAAAATAGGGTACATCCTCATATTGTTTCACAGTTAAGTTTGCCTTAGAAATTTTATCCTCATCTCTACCTGAAACTCTTCCTAAATATCCTAGTTCTTTTCTGTAACTATTAGGTAAAACTGAAATCGAAAGTCTATCTGCTGAATCTACAAACTCTCTTGTATAACGTTGTGGCCTAATAAAGATATAAGCTACTTTTTTATTCCACATTATACCTAATCCGCCCCATGAAGCAGTCATTGTATTTACTCTTCCGTCCTTTTCTGCAGTAATTAATAGCCAATCCTTCCCTATCATGTTAAAAGAGTTTTCATTAAAATGGTCATGTGATATCTCCTTCATAATATGTCCCTCCATTTAATATGTTGTTTAATTAATTATAGCACCTTTGCCTTTACATTTGTTCTAAATACGCCTTTACCTCTAATAAAGATGCAAACTGCTTATGTAGCAAAGGTAGAATATCCTCTGTTGGTTCAATTAAATCCGGTACCATAATAACATTAAGGCCTGCACTACTTGCTGAGCGAATTCCATTTAAGGAGTCTTCTATACAAATTGCTTCACTAGGTTCTACCCCGAGAAGCCTACAAGCCATTTGATAGATTTCAGGGTTTGGCTTACTGTGCTTTACCATATCTCCTCCTACTATTACTTCAAAATACTCTTCTATCTTTGCTTCTCTTAAATGAGAAAGTACACCTTGTTTTTTAGTAGAAGAAGCCAGGCCTATTTTATAGCCTTTTTCTTTTAAGTAAGCTAATAGTTCATGAACACCTAATTTGATAGGTAACCCATTATCTTCTATATCTTTAAAGAACAATTTACCTGCTTTTGTTCTAAAGCCTTCAAAATCAAACGTCTCACCATAGTGTTTAAGAAAAACTAACCTGGTATCTTCATAGCTTCTACCGATACAATCCTTTAATACCATATCAATTCCTTCCATAGCTTCTTCTTTTGCCACTTGACTCCAGGCCACAGAAACAAGACGCTCTGTATCAAAAAGAACACCATCCATATCAAAAACAACTGCTTTTATCATTTCTTTTTCCCTTCCTAATACTATTCATTCAAATAGCCGAATCACTATTTACTAGTGATTTAGCTATCCCTCTTAATTTATGCTTTTCTAATTGGCTCACAATTTCTAGTATAGCTTAAGCTCTATTACTTTATTCAATCACAAAAATGGATAGTTGGCTATTATTTTTCTCCGAAAGTATCCCCATAACTTTCTTTAAGGAGTAAAATAATCCCCAAACTATCCACTTAACCACATCTTATTTCCTTTATTGCTTATTTGTCTTATCTCTTTGTTATTTATTACCTTACTTTTATATCTCTATTTATTACACCTTAATCACTTATACTTTTTGCTCTCATTGTGCTTAGCTTACTAGCGAGCTTATAAATTCGTATCTTTCAATCCTTCAATAATGTTCTGTCCTTTGACCTTAGCCCCAGAATAAAACATGGAAGCCCCTATAATCACGAACACCGAAATAATAACTGTTATTATGCTACCTACTGGAACGAAGAAATCAAAATCAAAGCTATTACTAAGCTGCTTATATATAACCACCATAATCATAAAACTTATAGGTAATCCATAAAGCAATGCTTTAAGACCATAGAATATACTTTCAAAGTTGATCATTTTATTGAAGCCTTTTGGTGTCATTCCTACTGACCTTAACATAGAAAATTCTCTTTTCCTAAGTGCAATGCTAGTAGAAATAGTATTAAATATATTAGCCACACTTACAAGGGTAATGAGGACAATAAAGCCATAGATAAATACTTTTATGACAGTTTGTATTTGCTCCGAAGTCTGTTTTTCTTCATAAATATTATAAATACTATAGATTGGATTTCCACTATTTTCTTGCAGTGCTTGAATATCTTTTTGTAATCCAAAAGGATCCTTTGAAGTTAAATACATTGTTGGATAGCTAGATATTTCATACCCCATATGTTCATTACTATTTTTCATAAGTGTATTAAGCACATCTTCAGATACAATTAAATTAAGGGTATTATCATTTTCTTGAATTCCCATTCCCATTGGAGGCTCTTTAGCAAATCCAGCAAAAGCTATTTCTTCACCATCTAATATCTTTTCTTCGTTACTAGCTTCATCCCATTCTCGCCTGCTTAATGTAAGCTTATCATTTATAGAGGCTCGGATTACTTCCTCATCTCTATAATTTTGCGTTTCTTTATCCTTAAATTTAGCACGATTTAATACAATAGCTGCTGGTGTTTGAGGATTATTTAATAAATTGATATCTGTTCCTACTGACTGTGCATATGCTTTTAAGGCTTCATTTTCTAATGCTATAAGATTAACATTGTAAAAATAGCCTCTTTCTTCTATCCCACCCAAAAATTCTTTTATATGACTTGGTGTCATTTCATCAGGTAAATCGGCCTCGAAGTATGCCGTTTCTAATAAGCTATACTTTTCAACCTTATCAAGACTTTTTAGCTTCTCTAGCTCTACTTTCCTTTCTACATCATTTCTATAGTTAGCTGATACACGTATATCATAGTTTGTATTTTGTACCACCATTTCCAGTGAACGATTCATGTAAGCCGAAAAAGTAGCTGTTGTCAAAAAGAGTATAATACTAATGATTAATGAGAAAAGTGTTGCACGATAACGGCGCCCATTCCTTTTTAAATTCTTTAAGGCCAGCTCCCCTTCAAAACCAAATAGTCTTCTTGTAAACTTTGAGGTTTTAATTTTTTTCTTATTCATTTTAATATCCGTTGTTTGCCTAATGGCTTCAATTGCCGATATCTTAGAAGCTCTTCTAGCTGGTATATAAGTTGAAATAAAAATAGTTAAAATAGAAATAAGCACTGTACTTATAACAGCTATGGGTGATACTACCAAATGTAAGTTTTCTTCTATACTCATAATATTTTTAAACATACCATTAATAGCACCAAAAGTAATACTCATTCCTAAAAACCCTGCCAAAAGACCTAGCGGAATACTAATTCCTCCAATAACAGCACCTTCAAAGAATACAGAATCTCTCTTTTGTTTCTTAGTTGCCCCTACACTTGCCAACATACCTAAATACTGAGAACGCTCTGCTACTGAAATAGCAAAAGCATTATAGATAAGGGAGATGGAACCTGCCATAATAATGATTAAAACAATGCCGACTACACCAAATAATGCAAAAATTAAACTACTATCACTATTTACACCATAGCAAGCTAATAGCTCACTATTGGGTTCCACGACTTCTATGCCAACTTTTATACCCAGGGCTGCATTATGTTCATAGATACCCACATTTAAATTTTTTAGTAAAACGGATACTGTAACAGTAGCCTCACTCGGTATTTCATCTGGGCTAATATAAGTCATAAGCTCATACGCAGGGGACCAACTATATTCTTCTTTTGACTTCTTGGTTACACCTACAATCGTATATTCCTGTGTTTGCTGAGCTGCAAAAGTCTCCATACTTTCCCCTTCAGCATTTCTCACAAAACTATATCCTTGATTTAGGGCTCCTTCTTCCTTTTCACCTGTTTCCTCATTGATAGCATATCTTTGTCCTAAATCTAGTTTTATCTTATCTCCAACTTTATAAGATAAGCCTGTACTAGATTCTAAGTGTTCTGGAATGACTATTTCATTACTAGCCTTAGGTAAACGCCCTTCTATTAGGTTGACCGGCATTAACTCAAAGCCTTCTTGATTATAACCTTTTACAAATAAATAAGGTTTATCACTATTCTTGGTAGCTTCTAAGATAGAGTAACCTACTGGATAGCTCACTACTACTTTGTCTACGTTTTCATCGTCTTGAAGAATTGCTATATCCTTCGCTTTCATATCATGATAACGCATATGCCAGTTACCATCAGAGCTTATAGCTACTCGTTTCATCAAATCCATAGCAGAACTCACAGAAACTGTTACCGCTGTAACCATTGCTACGGAGATAATGGCTCCTATAATAGTTACTAAAGTTCTTCTTCTATTCATCTTTAACTGTCTAAGCGTTAGCTTATTTACAATATTCATCGACGAATCACCTCGTCTTTAGCAAGCTTTCCATCTTCAATGGATATAATTCGGTCTGCTTGAAGAGCAATACGTTCATCATGAGTAATCATAATAAGTGTCTGATTATACTCTTTATTAAACATCTTTAAGAGTTCTACAATTTCCATTCCATTTTTACTATCTAAATTACCCGTTGGCTCATCTGCTAAAATCAAAGCCGGGTTATTAATTAGCGCTCGTCCGATGGACACCCTTTGTTGTTGTCCTCCAGAAAGCTGATTAGGTAAATGATTCACTCTTTCAATTAAATTAAGCGTGTTTAAAAGATCATTTAAATGTCTTTGATCCACTTTTTGCTGATCTAACAGTAAAGGAAGTGTCATATTCTCCTCTACATTAAGTACAGGAATTAAATTATAAAACTGATAAATAAGACCTAATTGCCTTCTTCTAAAAATAGCTAATTTGTTTTCATCTAACTGATAAATATCTGTTCCATCCACAAATACCTTACCACTTGTTGGTCTATCTACACCTCCTAAAAGATGTAGTAAAGTAGATTTCCCCGAACCTGAAGCACCAATAATAGCTACAAACTCACCTTTCTCTACTGAAAATGATATATTATCAAGAGCCTTCACTGCTGTCTCGCCACTGCCATATACTTTTGATAGGTTTTCTATTCGTAAGATCTCCATTTTCATCCTCCTCTTAGGTTATACTCCTATACTATTCTCTCTGGATTACATCCTTGTGATTGTATTATGACAGTTTTGTCATCATTACATAACTAATGAAGAATTAAGAATGAATAATGAAAAATTAGTCTTTAAACCTATATAGCAGAATAGTTCAATTTTTTTTATATAACTTTCTTGTAAAATCTAATTCTAAAGCTTGTTCCCTTACCTTTTTCACTTTTCACAGTAATATCTCCATTTTGTCCAAGTACAATACTACGTGCCATGGCTAGTCCAATGCCCACACTTTCACTGCTGGCATTCTTCCCTCTATAAAATCGCTTGAAAATATTCGGTATATCTTCTGAATCTATACCCTCTCCATTATCCACAATCACTACTTCTGTGTACAGTGGGTTTTCCACAGTGTGCACATGAATTTCCCCACCTACAGGTGTATGTTCCATGCAATTCTTAATGATATTAACAACAGCTTCAGCACTCCAATTAAAATCACCTACGAAGTGTACTTCATCTCCCTCTACTACTAAGCTTTGTTCTTTTAGCTCCATAGGTATCAAAAGTGGTTGAACGGCTTTATTAATTAAGGCTTTTACCTCTACAGGTTCTTTCTTGAACTTAATTGTTCCTGCATCTATCTTTGAAAGCTTTAGAAGCGAACTTACTAGCCATTCAATTCTCTCTAGTTGCAGTCTAATCCTTCTTGTAAACTCTAACCTTTTATCATCTGCCAAGTCAGGGCTTGCTAGTAGCTCTGTCATCATAATCATAGAGGTAAGAGGTGTTTTTAATTGGTGAGATATGTCTGATATGGCATCTGCTAAATAAACCTTATCCTTCTTTAATAGCTCAGACTGCTCTGATAGCCTTAAAGTAACTTTATAAATTTCATTTTTTAATATACTTAACTCACCTTCTTGATTATCTCTAATATCTAATGAGTATTCTCCCGAACAAATGCGGTGCAAATAAGATGATAACTCATCTAATTTTTTATAACGCCTTCTATTAAAGAACCATATTAAAATGAGTAGCAGAATACTTGTTCCTAAAGCTAAAAATCCCGAACTAGTATTTAAAATAAAAGCACCTATTATATTAATAAGTGCTACTATCAACATGCCAACAAGCAGTACTCTATATTCTTTATTCCGAATCATCTATCTTCCCACCTTATAACCAATTCCTCTAATCGTCGTAATAAATGTTGGATTCCCAGGGTCATCTTCTAATTTATCTCTTAAACGTTTAATATAAACTGTTACAGTATTATCATTTACAAAGTCTCCTGCAATATCCCATATGCCTTCTAACAGCTGATTTCTAGATAAAGCCTGCCCCTCATGCGTAATGAAAGTAAGCAGCAGTCTGTATTCTAAAGCTGTCAATTGCACCTCTTTATTATTCTTATAAACCTTGGCTTCCAAGGTGTTTATTCTAATATTATTATAATTAAAAATAGATTTTGTACTGTCTGTTTTATTATGGCGGCGCAATACTGACTTAATCCTAGAAATAAGTTCTCGAATTCTAAAAGGTTTCGTTACATAGTCATCTGCGCCCATATCCAGTCCCATAACCACATTAACTTCATCATCACAAGCTGTTAAAAAAATGACTGGAATATCTCTATTCTCTTTCGCCACCTTACAAAGCTCATAACCAGAACCATCAGGAAGCGTAAGGTCTAAAAGGCATAAATCTACTACTTCGTTTTCTATATAAGCTTTCCCCTCTGCCACATTGCCGCATACTTTAACCTCATAACCTTCTTGTCCCAGTGAATACTCTATTCCCATTGCAATGGATAAATCATCTTCTACAACTAAGATTTTCATTTATTCCCCTCTTTCCCTCATTATTTAGATATCTACACCTTTAATAAATATACAAAAAGAAAGCTATACACTAATGGCCTTCTTTTGGATTTGATATCATTAAAATTTGCTCTGTATAGATATCATTATTTTATAAGGCCTATCTTTGGGCTTAGTATAACCCAACTTATATAAGTTTAAAAAGCCTTATTTTTTAATTATCGTACCTTTTGGGTCATATATACCTTTCATTTTGTTTACAAGCCAAGGTATACGGCAAGAATACAATTGATTCATTAGATTGCTTTAGATATAATTAGTCACAAAGAGATTCCATACGAAGGGGCTATTAAAAATGGATAATACATTCAGTAAAAAATATACGATAGAAATTTATGATGTTGATTCAAATTATAGATGTAAATACTCATCTCTAATGAATTATTTATGGGATGTAGTTGTTTCACAAAGTGATTCTCTAGGAGAAACAGATAATGGTCTTATTAATAATTGCGCTTGGGTTCTACTCAAATATGACTTAACCATTATCGAATATCCCAAATTTCGCGACACTATCACTGTTGAAACGGATATTGTAGGCATAAAAAAATTATATGGCTATCGAAGTTTTAAAATTAAAACTTCAGAAGGTACTCTCCTTGCTTCTGGTATTTCCACTGCTGTGCTTATTGACATTAATAAAAGACGCCCTGTAAGAATCTCCCCTGAACAATGTAAGCTCTATGGAATAGAAAAGGAATTAGAAGAAAACATTCCCTTAGACGATTTTATACAACTTGAAGGCTATAAATATTCAAAGGATTATCGCGCACGACATAGTGATATTGATATCAATCAACATGTAAATAATGTTAAGTATCTTGAAATGGCAGTTGATACTTTACCTAGAACTATTTTAAATACGTCTGAAATCTCAAATATTAAAGTACTATATAAAAAAGAAGCCCTAGATGAAGCTTCTTTACACGTTTGTAGTGATGTTATAGAAAATGAGAAGGGTCACTTAACGACCCTTCATACAATAATAGATTTAACTCATGATAAATTACTTACAAAGTTAGAACTTAAATGGAGAAAAATATAGCCATAACCGTTTTAAAGAAGAAATATATACTATTCTTTTACAGGAGTTAACGTATACATTTGGAAATTGCCTTTTTCAAAATCCTCTCTTGGATAAACTTCAATGGTAAACTGTCCATTTATATTAACCTTGTTCTTTTTGGCCCAAGCTTTTACATTTCTTTTGCCCATTACCTCACCCGTTAGTTGTTCAAATGTCTCGGCATTAAATGTATCTTTAATGTACTTACCTAAAGGAATTATAAATGAGAGACAATCCTTTTCAACCTTGTCTATCTCTGTTACTCCGCATCCTGCAATATAATCAGGTGTTTTATTTAAACAAACGGCATATTCAACAACGGGTGTTTCCGCATTTTTAACACTGCCTCTATATGTTTCACCATAAATATCCCACAGCTTTCCAAGGCTGGCAAATGAAACTGGTAAACCTGATTTTTGTAAACTTAGCCCAACAACTTTAATTTCCCTATCAATTACTATTATCTCTGTACTATTTTTCTCAACAAACATCATATCGCACCATTCCTTCTCTTAATATAAATAGTTCGTAGTTGTACTTCATCTAAAAAATTAATTTGCCCCTGTACTATTTTTCATCATTCTACTGTTTTCAGATAATTTTGTCTATACCCTTTATTTAGAATTACCGAAACATTTATATTGGGTTTAGCCCTTACATATACCCTCTTTACGATATTGATAATTATTTTCATTTTTTGTTTACATGAACTTCTTTTTATATTAAGATATTCATATAATGACTATAAAGACTTCAATGAGTCCGTAATGGAGGTTCTATGCACCGATTTATTTATCTCACTATAGGTTTCATTTTTTTAGCTCTTGGCTTATTAGGGGTTGTATTCCCAGTTCTCCCTACTACGCCTTTTTTATTGGCGACTTCTTTTTGCTTTGCTAAAGGTTCCGATCGCTTTCACCGTTGGTTCACTGAAACCAAAATTTATAAAAATAACTTAGAGAGCTTCGTAAACGAGAGAGCCATGACACTTAGAACTAAAATATGCACACTTGCTTTTGCCTCAATCATGTTGCTCTTCCCTCTCATCTTTGTGGATGTATTAGCTTTTAGGCTATTTATTATTGCACTGTATATCATTAAGTACTATTACTTTATCTTTAGAATTAAAACAGTCTAAGTTAGCTATTCCATTCCTAATTTTATTTTCATTGTTTTAATACTAGAAATTTATACACAAGGAGTTTTAGAAATTTATGTTTAATCCACGACTTATTAAATTAGTCCCCAACAGTATCCACTTTATCATTCACACTGTGCTTTATCAGTGGATGGGTTTACTTTTTAATATACTTGCTACTTTTTCAACTGCCTTCTTAATAGAAGGTTTATTTTTTGACAAGCTTACTACACATTCAATACTCATTGCCTTTGGGCTTATTATTCTGGCTATTGTAGTTCGATTTACTACAAATATTAAAGCTACCCGCGCTTCTTACTACGCAAGTAGTGAAGTAAAAAACAAGCTTCGTTCTCTCATTTATAACAAACTGTTAGAACTAGGTATCCACTATAACGAAGAAGTTTCAACTTCAAAGGTGGTTCAGATGGCTAGTGAAGGTGTAGAACAAATCGATATTTACTTTGGTCGTTATTTACCTCAGCTTTTTTATAGCTTATTAGCACCTATTACCTTATTTATTATCCTCTCCTTCCTTAATATCAAGGTAGCTTTTATTTTATTAGTGTGTGTACCACTGATTCCTATATCAATTATTGCAGTTAACAAGTTTGCTAAAAAACTCTTTCATAAATACTGGGCTTCTTATACTGGACTAGGAGATCATTTCTTAGATAACTTAGAAGGTCTTACAACGCTTAAAGTCTATGAAGCTGATGAATACTACAATGAAGTGATGAATACGGACGCTGAACACTTTAGAAAAATCACTATGAAAGTACTCACGATGCAGCTTAATTCCATCACACTGATGGACCTTATTGCCTATGGTGGTGCAGCTATTGGTATTATCTGTAGTCTCATTGCTTTTGGAAATGGAAGCATTAGCTTAAGTGAAACCATTGTCTTCTTACTTTTAACAAGTGAATTCTTCATTCCACTTCGTCTATTAGGTTCTTTCTTCCACGTAGCAATGAACGGAATGGCAGCTGCTAAAAATATATTTGCTCTTATTGATATTGAATCTAAAGATGAAATAGCTACTACTCAGGCGTTTAAAAATGGAGATATTCAAATCTCAAATGTTAACTTTAGCTATGATGAATACCGTCAGATTTTAAAAGACATCTCTATGTCTATTAAGCAAAACAGCTTTGTATCTATTGTAGGAGAATCAGGCTGTGGTAAATCTACTATTGTTTCTCTTCTTATGCGATTTAATAAACGCTTTGAGGGCCACATAAGCATTGACGGGGTGCCACTGGGTAGCATTGATTCAAAATCATTTATGGAGAATGTATGTATTGTTAAGCATCAAAACTATCTTTTTAAGGGTAGCATTAGACACAATCTCCTCATGGGAAATAAAAATGCAACAGATGAAGCGTTATTAGAAGCCTTAAAACAAGTGAACCTCTATGACTTTGTTATGTCAGAAGGCGGTCTTGACTTTATGCTAACTGAAGGGGCTTCTAATCTTTCAGGTGGACAAGCACAACGATTAGCTTTAGCCCGTGCTTTACTCCATGATGCTTCTATTTATATCTTTGACGAAGCAACTTCAAATATTGATGTTGAAAGTGAAGGCATTATTTATAACATCATTAAAACATTAGCTACAACTAAAACTGTTATTTTAATTTCTCATCGCCTTGCTAATGTTGTAGAAAGTGATACCATCTTTGTCTTAGACAAAGGAAAACTCGTAGAACAAGGAACTCATGAAGAGCTCTTAGCTCATGGCAAAACTTATTCTAACCTCTATATGAGTCAACAAAATCTAGAAAATATATTTGAAGGAGGACATCAAAATGCCTAAAAGCGGCCTTACTATCATGCGCAAACTCCTTAAGTTAATTTCTCCCTTTACTCTTATTATGATGATTACTATCACCATGGGTGTGCTCGGCTTTTTAGCTGCTATTGGGATTACTGTTTTTGGAGCATTTGGTATTTTAGCGACTCTCGATATACCACTTCTTCCATTCTTTACTGAAATGAAAGCAATCTATATTAGCTTAGCTATCTTTGCTATTATGCGTGGTGTTTTAAGATATATGGAGCAATCGAGTGGCCACTACATTGCCTTTAAACTCCTAGCATTTATAAGAGATAAAGTATTTAAATCCCTTAGAAGATTAGCTCCAAGTAAATTAGATCATAAAGATAACGGGCAGCTCATTGCCCTTATTACTTCAGATATTGAGCTATTAGAAGTATTCTATGCTCATACTATTGCACCTATTGCCATTGCCATCATTACTTGCCTTATTATGCTAGGTATTATGGGTTACTACTCACCTCTCATGGCACTTGTTGCTTTCTTTGCTTATATTACTATTGGAGCAATCATCCCATATTTCACAGCAAAAAGTGCTCGTGAAGATGGTAGGGTTTATCGTGAAAATGTAGGGGAACTTAATCAATACTTCCTTGAATCCTTACGAGGCATGAGAGAAATCATCCTCTTTGATCAAGGTAATGCTCGTCATGAGGTCATCCAAGCAAAAAGTATTAAAGCCGATGAAAGTACTAAGAAAATCAAGACTCATGAAGGTATTACCAAAGCCATTACAGAAACAGCACTTTTAGGTTTTTCAGCCCTGATGCTATTAGTAGGTATCTTAATTTGCCAAAATGGTTCACTTTCCTTTGGCGGCTTCCTTATTGCTTTAGTTTGCCTTATGAGCTCCTATGGGCCAGTTGTAGCTTTAAGTAATCTATCTAATAATCTTCTTCAAACTTTAGCTAGTGGTGAGCGTGTCCTATCACTCTTGGAAGAAATACCAGATACCCCAGAAATTACTGTTGGCCATGAAGTTACAGATACAGGTATCGAAGTAGAAAATGTCTCCTTTGCCTACCAAAGTACCCCTATTTTAAAAGACCTATCTATTTCCTTTAAAAAAGGTGAAATCATTGGCATATCTGGCAAAAGTGGCTGTGGTAAATCAACTCTCCTTAAGCTTATTATGCATTTCCATGAGACTAGGGAAGGTCAGATTTCAATAGGGTGTCATAATGTGAATCAAGTGATGACTTCTAGCCTCCGTCAAAATATGGCTTATGTTACACAAGATACTTATCTCTTTGATTCAACTCTTGAGGAAAATCTTCGCATTGCCAAACGTGATGCTACAATGGAAGAGCTTATTGAAGCTTGTAAAAAAGCTAATCTCTATGACTTCATTCTTTCTTTACCAAATGGGTTTAAAAGTAAAGTAGGTGAACTAGGCGATAGCCTCTCTGGTGGAGAACGTCAACGATTAGGAATTGCTAGAGCTTTCTTACATGACAGCCCAATCATCCTTCTAGATGAACCAACCAGTAACTTAGATAGCTTAAATGAAAGCATTATCCTAAATGCCTTAAAAGCACATAGTGAGGATAAAACCATTATCTTAGTTAGTCATAGAGCCTCTACCATGAGCATCGCTGACCGTATCTATTACATGCAGGAAGGAAGAGCATCTTAAATGTCTCGTATTGAACAAGAAAAGCAAGTCGTAGCAGCTATGATTGGTGTTTACTGCCGTAAAAAACACAAATCTAGAACCCTATGTCCAGACTGTGAAGTACTTAATGCTTATGCCAGGAAGAGGTTAAGCTGCTGCAAATATGGTGAAAACAAAAGCTTCTGTAGCGCCTGCAAAACCCATTGTTATGCGCCACAACACAAAGACAAAATTAAAGAAGTTATGCGCTTTAGCGGCCCTTGGATGCTTCTTTATCATCCTATTATGGCCATTAAACATCTGCTAACCACTCACTAAAAAAGATACCAGAAAAGAGAACTTTCATCTCTTTTTCTGGTATCTTTTTGTTTCATTTCTATAACTAATTCTGTAGATTTATAAATCTGCTTATGGGAGGTACTGTTCACGAATGTTGGTTACATAACCACCCTGTGTTTGCACCCAAAACGGAGGAGTACTTCCTTCTTCATACCCACTGAGGTAGTTATAAAACTCATTTTTATCTGTAGTGGTATATTCATTTAACTCATCAGACTCTTTAGCTTTTTTCATAAAATGATACTGGGTATATTCATTGACTATAAATGTATCCAAGTAATGCTTAGGATTGTAAATATAAAAGCCATTTGGCATATCCGCATCACTTAAATTCAGTTCGTTCATTCGTTCTTCCTGACTACTTGTAACCCACTCTGCTCTATCAAAATGAAATAGCTCTGTATCTAGCTGAAAATCTGATATATATCCAAAATAGATACTGACTGGTAACTGCTGAAAGTCACTAAGGGATGCATTTTCTATGAGTTCAATATCCTTATAGGTAAGCATCTGACCAAGCACCTTATTGGTGTATTTCAGTGCCACATTCTTCGTATCTACAAGCCAAGGCATTTCACCCTTATCATATGCCTCCTGCATACCCTCATAATACTCCATAAGGATAGTATCTACTTGTGGATCATCATAGTAAATGCTACCATTACCATCCATCCACCTTTCTACGCACCATATGCCACCACTTCCTTTTTGGGCTGGTTGAGATAATAAGAGTTTACAGGTTTCTCCTGTAGAAAGAGGAAATTTTACTAAGATATGTTCCCCTGAATAGGTTTCCTTAGGAAGCTTTCCACTTTTCTCAAGGAATTGTCTAAGAGCTACTTCTTGCCCTGATAATGTGTTTCCTAGATATCCAGACCTTAGTACTCCTAAATACTCTGGCCCTCCATTTTCAATACTAAAAACTAAAATAGGCTTTCCCATATCTCCATTTTCAGTAATCCAACCATCTATAGTATTCATACCTCCTGCCAGTAAGACATTACCAATATTATCTGGAAGCAAGCGATACTCAATAGCCCATAGTTCAATAGGGGCATTCGTTAAATGGGTAAAGGTAGCTATTTTATTTAATGCTGTTATTTTGCTATCTACAAGCTTAAATGTCGTATACTTAGAATAGCTTTCAAACATTTCAGCTACATACTGCTCTGCATATTCTTGGATAGGGGATGCCTCCATTTGTGGTGTTGGCCTCATCTCTTCTACTTCTTGCTTATTTGTGACCTCCTGTTGCTTCCCAAACACTTGATACTCCTTATGCTCTAAGCTACTTTCATAAACAATTTTAATGGTAGCGACTTCTACGCTAGTAAAAGTTAAATAAATCACTTCATCCTGGGTACCTGGTAGCATAGTAATGGCCCCAAACGACTGATTGTAACGTTCATCATTTTCATTAGGATAATAGCACGAAAAACTATTTTTTTGATAGGTAGCCATTAGCTCTTTGCTAACCTCCATTAAGTTTTTCTCCCCTGTAATGCAGCTATAAGCCTTTACGTCATTGCCTGCTGTATCTTCAAATCCCCATATGATCTGCTTTCCATCTGCTAGTGAAAATACAAAAACTTTATTATTCTTAAGAAGCTGGGTATCAAAGCTTTCAAACGCATAGGAGCATACAAGCTCTTCCTTTTTAAGATCATACACATAAACGCCACTAGCTTCAAAAATCACCTTATTTCTATCCGCATAGAGTATCCTAGGCATTTCTGAACCTATGATACTACTTTCAAACTTTGTTAAATCCACCTCTTTTGCAACTAACGCCGTGGAGAAAGTAATCGGATTAGTCAAAAGTCCCACACTTAATAGGAATATTCCTATTAAGATGATACTTACTACCCAAAAACTAGGTTTCTTATAACTTAATACATTTTTAACACGGCTTTTGGTACTGCCTTCCCCAAAGGCAAGAGGTATAAGTCCAGTATGCCTTTTCCCTACTGCAAAGGATAGTAATGAGGAAGAATATGCCTTTTTGACATCATTTCCTAGAGACTTAATGACTGCCTCATCACAAGACATCTCCATATCTTTCCCTGCCATAAAAAAAGCTACCCATACAAGTGGATTAAACCAATGGATACACACCACTATAAAACTAATGAGCCTGATAATATGATCATATCTTTTAATGTGTATTTGTTCATGCAAAAGAATATAATGCTTTTCATCAGGCGAAAGTCCCTCTGGCAAATAAATCTTAGGATGAACGATACCTAACACAAAAGGAACCTCTAGCTGCGCTGTTATATAAATATTGTTTTCTTCATGTCGACTTGTTTCTAGCTTCCTCTTTAATTTAATAAGAGAGAATATTCCATACGCTAATAAGATTACCACGCCTACTCCCCAGACAATTAACCCAATAAAAGTCCATATCTGCATAGGGTTAACACTAGCTTCTATAGTAGCTACAGGTAAAGCATTATTAACGAGTTGATCCATATTATTAAGCCCAGTATGGATAGTAGGTGTCTGCGTATACAAAATCTCCTGTGAGATAGGCTTTGTGTTTGCAGGCATGAGACTCATAATACTTTCAATAGAGAAAGGACAAATCAGACGAAATAGCACAATACTCCAAATAACATAGGTGAAAATTTTAGGTACTCTTTTAAGTAAAAGTCTAGTAATCATTACAAAGCAAATAACAAAGCTTGCTGTAAAACTCATATTAAGGATTTCTAAAAATAACCTTTCTAGCATTTTTATCCCTCCTCCTGTGCATCAATGAGCGTTCTTATTTCCTCTATTTCTTTTTCACTAAGCTTCTTTCGCCTTGTGAAGGCCGCTAAAAATTGTGGCAGAGAACCACCAAAAGATTCTTCTACAAACTGTTCTCCTTGGGCACCTAAAAACTCTTCCCTTTTCATCAATGCCCTTACCGTTCCATGACTATTTTCAAATATTTTACGTTCACACAAACGCTTTAGCATAGTATAAGTAGTCGTTCTCTTCCACATAAAGGCTTTCTCACATAACTGAGTTAACTCACGAGAGCTGATGGGTTCGTTATTCCATATTAAATCAGCAAACTTTTGCTCCATTTCACCTAATTTATAAGTTTCCATTAAAACACCCCTTTGACTAATGGTATTAGACTACATTTAGTCTAATACCATTAGTCAGGGAGGTCAATAGATTTAATCATAACTTTCTATATATATAGAATTAGATTGTAAAATTACATTTCAATGCATATATCTATGACTTGATTCGGATGGCAGTTAATACCTTTTTTAGTTTAAATTCATATCAATTAGGTAATAACTAGTTCCATATAAAATTAATGCATAAGATAACTAGTTGCATTATTCATCTGATTAGGGAGGTATTACCATGGCTGGGTGTCATATTATTATCATTGGCGGAGGTATAGGTGGTCTATGTTGTGGCCTCCACCTACTTCATGCAGGTTATCAGGTCTCACTTTATGAAAAATGCCCACAGGTAGGTGGCGTTATTCAATCCATTCCTAGTGCACCAGGCTATGCTGATTATGATAGCTTTGCCTCCATTGGTATTCATCCTTATGCTTATCGTCAAATTTTCACTGATATTGGATTACACTGGCAAGATTATTTCTCTGAAATTCACTTAGATGAATTATACCGTGTGTTTTATGAAGATGGGTCTTCCTTTACATTTAAAAAAAATGGGATTTCTTATAAATATGATTTTGAGGCTTTTTATAATGAATCCTTTAGTGATTATAATGCCTTCATCAATCAGTTTTATCAAAAGTATCTTACTGCTTATGCACTTATACTTTCTCAGCCTTTAACTCATATTAAAGATATGATGACTCCTCATAAGTTATCTGCTTTGATTAAACTTAATCCCCTAACTTCTGCTTCTTGTGCTATTAAACGTCGTTTTACTAGTCCTAAGCTTAGGGATTTCTTGCTATTTCAAAGTTACTATATGGGCTATCCAACTTCACAGATTTCTCAGCTTTATGCCACTATACCAGCCTGTACTCAGGCACTAGGTTTAACTCATATCAAGGGTGGTATGGGTGCTTATGTAAAGGCGCTTCAAAAAGCCTTCATAGACTGTAAAGGTCAACTTTATTGCAATGCACCTATTGAGCGCATTCTAACTGATCATGATAAGGCTTATGGTATCCTAACCACGTCAGGGCAAATGAAAAAAGCAGATATTGTGATTTCTAATGCTGATTATCACTTTACGATTACGAAATTACTAAATCGTTCTGCTAGATTGCATAAACCTCTTCTGTCTTTTCAGATGACCTGCTCTGTTTTTATGCTAAGACTTACACTTTCAATCAGCCTACCCATGCTTTCTACCCATAATATCTATCTCGTACAAGATACGGAAAATACTTTTTCAGCCGTTGGGAGTGGCACTATGCCTTTGAAATTTCCTATGTATATTTATTACCCTTCTTATATCGATGATACTTTTAATGTAAATGGGTCCACCACTTTAAATATCATGGTGCGTGTGCCTAATCTTTCTTTTAATGCTTCCTACTGGTCTCCTTTAACCATTGAACGGATGCGCTGTATCTGTCTCAAACATTTAGCTGATTTGTTAGAAATAAATAGTATCGCTCCTTATATTATCCACGAATCAATGAGTACCCCCAGAGATTTACAACAAAAATTTAATTGCTATCAAGGTGCTGCCTTTGGCCTTGCTCCTTCAATATTACAAAGTGCATGGCTACGTCCACAGCCTATTTGTCCTTTTGTTACAAATCTCTATTTTACTGGTACATCTATTCATCCAGGTAACGGTATTTCTATCGTTATGGAAGGTGCAAAGACAGTAAGTAACCTAATTCAAAGTAGTTATCCGCTAAACTTAAAGAAATAATTGTATAATTAATTTTTCTTATTCCTGACAATTGATTTCATTGTCATTGATAATGATTTTTTTAATATTATTAACATCAATAAATTCTTGTTTTTCATCACAATTTTCATAAGTTAATATATAGTACTCTGATTTACTACTGTCATCTTCTCCTAAAATTAGACCAACATTCTTTAGCTTAATCTCTTTATCTTGATTATCAATCAGTGTAATATCTAGCCAGTAACTATTAAAATAACCAGCAAACCTATTAGTTTTCTTATAAATTGTACGTTCTTTTACTTGAATACCTGTATTTGTTAAATACACCTCATCCACCATAACCTTATAATCTGTCTTATCCATTTGGATATTGGTTTCCCATTTCTTAACATTGCCCAGATCTATTTTAAACTCAGCTTCCCATGTGCTATCTACTAATACATCTTGTTTATCATAAACAATTTTGGTGGCTTCCAAATAGGGGATTTGTTCTGGGGTTATATTAGGAAAATAGCTTAATACCTCTCCGTATACAATTTCATTTACACCATAATAATCAAATTCTTCTGCCTTATAGACTTGTCCTGTTCTTGTATCTACAAGCTCTGTAATTTCGCCCTCTGTATATGGTTCTACGTACTTCATATTTAATTTTTGTGACCTTATCTCTCTAGAGTCCCCAGATTGTATATAAGGTTTGTCACCTGTTATATGAATCACAATCCCCTGAATATTTTGATTCTCTTTATATCTTTCATCACCTTTAATATTAATAACAGCAATACCTTTTAATAAAACTGAAGGATACTCCTCATCGATTACAGCTGTTTTTCCACCTTCGGTTCTTCGATTTAAGAGTTCCCTTAGCTCCATAGCTAATCCTCCTTTATCTTGGACCTCTTTTTCTATATTTTTTTCTACTGTACTGCCTATTTCTGTAACTTTAAAAGGCTTAAGAGGAATTTTTATTTCTTTTTCTATACTTTGTTTTTTCATAAGGTTTTCTGCTTTAATTTTAATAGGTGAATCACTAACTAAATCAGGGTTGTTAAATGTCTCAATGCAATAAGTAAGCTGTCTACCATCTGAAGAGAGTACCCCTTTAGATGATGGATGCCCAAATTTACGTCTTCCCATTACAAAGCTAATTCTTTGACATACTACATCCTTCGTCCATGGTTTATCTCCCAGATTTGTAAACTGAACAGTAGCAACTGCTCCATGTCCTTGATTAAGGACTTCTTTTACTTCCATTTTAACCTTTTGATTTTCATCATAAGCTTTTACATATTGTACTTCATCTATTACCTTTTTCATTTCTTCCTGCTCAAAAAACAAACCTAATCCTAATGTATAATCCATGGCCAGAATCGTACTTGAACAAATTAAAAGCATTAACATAGCTACTGAAACCTTTTTATACTTTATATAACGCCTGGATAAATACTTGCTTTCCTGCTTATCTTCACTGCATGCTAATCGAATATTTCTTTTCGCTTGGTCCGATAATCTTACTGGTTCTAAATATGTATCTACTTCTTTTTTAAACAATCTCTCATCCATATATACATTCCTCCTCAAAATCATCTTTGAGCTTTTTTCTTGCTCGGTTCAGTCTCATTTTTATACTACTTTCACTTATGCCAAGTATCTCTGCAATTTCATTTATTTTAAAGTCTTGATAGTAATATAGGAGAATAACTTCACGATATTTAATAGGTAAATCCATTACTTGTTTGAGTAACTCACTTTGGTTAATTTGATTAATCAATTCGTCCTCTAACGTATTACGCGTTTCAATCTTTTCAATTCCAATTTGTACTTTTCTAAACCAACTTGTCCTCACATAATTTTTGCAAATATTAATAGCAATGCTAGTGAGCCAAGTTTTCTCACTGGACTCTTTCCTAAATTCACTTATGTATCTATACGCCTTAATAAATACCTCTTGCACAGCATCTTCGGCTAATGCCCAATCCTTTAAATAGATATAGCATGTACGTGCAATGTAATCACCATATTGATTCATCATCTGCTCTAACTCATACTCTGTCATTGATTATTCTCCTCCTTTTCTACTTTTTAGACACATTAAGTTTCATAAGGGTCACATTTTATTCTGAAAATTTAATCATTTGGTCGTAAAATCAAATTGAACAAAATAAAAAAGTGGACTAGCGTCCACATTTCTTCTGCTAGGGAACCCTAGGTTCCCTTCGGCGCTGACAAAGAGCGTGTCAGCTGAGCACTCTCCTTAATACGACAGAGGGGATTCCTCTCTGGATTCCCCTCATCTATAATATCCTTTTCAATAAAACATTCTTCTTTTAATTCTTGTGCATACAGCTTTTTACATATTAGTGTTAATCTTGCTTCATCAAAATAGGGTACATCCTCATATTTTTTCATAGTTAAGTTTGCATTAGAAATAGAATCTCCTTTGTTGGCTCAATTAAATCTGATACCATAATTACATTAAGGCCGACACTGCTGGCTGAGCGAATACCATTTAAGGAGTCTTCTATTTGCCCTGAGCTCATTCCTTGAAATATCTTTTCTATCCCTATAGTAGACTTTTCCTCAAACAGCCTAAATAATTATCAAATAGTATTTGTATTTTGTTTTGTAAATATATTTTACCCTATAGCTTTCTGCCTTTTTGTATCACTTCTGAATCTTTTTTACAGGAAACTGTATTTCAGTTAACCACTCTTCCGGTGTGTCTTTATTCCAAATACCATCAATATAAGACTCTCTTGGATAGCCTGCTATTTCAAATCCATTCTCCTCCATCCATGCTAAAATAGCTCCATAAGCTTTTGGAAAGTCTTCATAGGGTCCTTTATGCAAGGCACATGCAGCCATTTCTACTTTTTCAATGGTTTTAAAGGTAATCATCTCTGAGTCTTCTTTCATCTCAGTAACAGCTTCACAAACCTCTACATCTATATTTTCCTCTCTATATTCACCATCATGATAAATATTAAAACAATATTCAGGCACTGCGCAAATGCAACCTAACCTCTCCATTTCACGTCCCATAGGAGGCACAATATTAAAAAGGACATTGTAATTAGGAATAATCGTTCTCATAGAAGCTACAATGACCTCTGGCAATTCCTTAAGAATGACATTGTAAGACCTGTCCCCTCCCTTATGAATAAGATAGTATTCCACCTGAGAAAGCTTCATATTTTCCTCTGCAATTCTTTTAATTAACTCGGCTTTTTTATGAAGGAGAAGCTCCTCTACAGACATCCCCTCTTGAACCTTCTTTATTTCCTCCAAGGAAAAGCCCATCTGACGAAGTGCTAATATCTCATGTAAAATAGGTAATTGCTTAGAGGTATAATATCTATATCCATTCTCCTCATCAATATGTTCTGGATGTAAAAGACCTATATCATCATAATGCCTCAAGGTCTTAATAGTGACATGATTCATTTGAGAAAATAAGCCGATTTTATATAGAGTTGGCTCTACTTTTTCACATTGATTCTTCTCTTCCATCTTCTCTCCTCCTATTCCCATCTAAATTTTTTCACTGCAATGACACTACTTATGAGGGCAATGCCTAGCATTAAAAGGATGGGAAATGCTAAGTCACTTACAGGTGTTCCTAGAGAATAGCCTTTAAGTAGTTTAATGCCCTGAGTTAAAGGTAATACATTAGCTGTAGCTTGAAGAGGGTTAGGTAATACCTCATAAGGAATCGTTGCCCCAGATAAAAAGAGCATTGGAAAGTAAACTAAAGTGCACACTAGATTAGCTGTTTTTATTGTTGTACATAAACTTGCCATAAGCATGCCTAGCCCATACATAGCCACCATCACTAGTAAATAACTACCCATAAATCCTAAGATAGAGCCTTGAAGTTGATACCCAAATCCAAACTTCATCATTAGGTAAACTGCTACTGAGGAAACTAAAGCCGTTATCATATTAATAACTACTTGTATTAATAATATCACAGCTGGACTAATAGGTGTCACACAGTAATGCTTTAATATTTTTTTGTCTCTATAATCTGCTACTGTAAGAGGAATTCCCATAAAAGCTGTAGCACAAATCCCCACAGTAATGAGAGCCGCAAAGGAGCCTTGCACAAAAGTATACTCAGCTCCCTCAAAAGCTGGTTTATCTCCACAAATCATCCCTATTAAAAGGGCAATCCCTACTGGCATTAATACCCCAAAGAAAATACCATCTATTCCCCTAAGAGCCACGCGTCCTTCTACTTTTAGTAATGTTAGAAACCTTTTCATGATTCTATTTCCTCCCCCATATACCAAAGATAAGCTTCTTCTAATCGTTCATAGGGACTATTTCCTATGAGTTCCTTTACAGCACCACTCACTATTTCCTTCCCCTCTTGTAAAATGCAAATCCTATCACAGAGTGCTTCTACCTCATCCATATAATGAGAAGTGAGAAAAATAGTCACTCCTTTTTCCTTCAGTTCACGTAATTTCTTCCACACTTCTCTTCTAGCTGCTGTATCTAAACCTGTAGTTAACTCATCTAGAAAAATAACCTCTGGCTTTGGGATAAGGGCTAGTAATACTGATAGCTTTTGCTTTTCTCCTCCAGATAAAGTAGAAACATATTGTTTTTTGAATCCACTTAATGAAAAAGCTTCTAGTAACTCTCCATAATCTGCAGGGTCTTTATAAAGGGTAGCTGTCTCCTGGCAAAGCTCTTCTACCTTAATGCGGTCTTGATAACAAGATTGTTGTAATTGAACACCCACTCTCTCAAAAAGCTCTTTTCTAGAATTGGCTGCTTTCATACCCAACACAGTAGCACTCCCTCCTTCAAAGCTTTTAAGCCCTAGAATGCAATTAATCGTTGTAGATTTTCCTGCACCATTATGTCCTAGAAGCCCAAAGACTTCACCTCTGCTTACCTGAAAAGATAAGCCATCTACTGCAACCTTGCTGCCATACTGTTTTCTTAGTCCATTCACTTCAATAACTGTATTCATTTGCTCTCCTTTCACACTTATATGACTTAGTAACTAAATTTACTTTACATACTCCTGTAAGGGGAGAGTCAATACCTTTTTGAAAGGTAATGAAGAATGGAGAATTTCTGCTGATTCCCTCTTAAGTTAATGGAGCCAATAAAATAAGCCTAGCTACAACTACCTCTAGTCTCTTAGAAATAGTGTCCTAGGCTCTCTGGATAACTCTGCTTTCGGTTCTTTATGGCTCTATGCTCCTTTTTATTTAGCCTACATCTTTAATGACTAGCTTAATGATTTGTTTACACTTAGAACACTTAATTGTCCCTACAATATACTGTGCATCTAATAACCTTTGATTCCTGGATGCTCAACATATATTCCTTGTTTTCCAAAATCATCTCTATATTTAGTAACAGTCTTACCCACGCCCTTAGAAATCTGCCTCTAGTGACTCTAAAATCTGTAACACTTTCAAGTACAGAACCTACCCTATCCACTGTCACTGCTACCTTAATATAATCAATAAACTCCTTATTTATATCTGAATAAGCGCTCCTATGGTCATTGTCATTAAATTGGCTATTACCACATAATACTTGATAACCGTTAGTCTATTTGTGGCGTACTCCCATGTAAGATACCTTTTATAAATCAAATATTCTATTCAAATAACTAAGCCTTCTAAAATAATAAAGGCTACACTTCCCCACTGCATCCCTTGAATGATTTGGCTCTCCATGGTACTACAATCCAATAATACTACCACATTATACTCGCCAGTTTTAATTTGGGGAGAGACTCGGATATTTCCATCCCCTTTTCGGATAATTAAGCTAGTGACCAGCTATCATTTAGTTTTAGATGTAAAAGGAGGGGATTTAAGCCTACATATTCGGCTTAAATCCCCTCCTTTTTTCTACATCCTCTAAAAATAATCAGAGAAATAAGGTGTCTGTTGCTCTATAGCATCTTCTAACATATCTAATGTTTCGCTATTACATACTAGCCTTCCTATTTTATAAAGATAATCCGGCCTTTTATACCCTAATAACATTGTTGTCATAGTTTGTATATTAATTCTATCATTAGTTTTTTCTGTGGTACGCTTTATTTTTCCTTGCCCAGATTCTGAAATAGTGAGTGTAAAAACCCCTTGATTACATGTGAGTATGGGATCATCCATGGTAAAAGTCCATTCTCTCTTTACATTATCTGGTTTAAAAGGGTATTGTTTAATGAATGCCTCTAAATCCACAATCCGTGCCATAAAGTAGGGTGAGATTGTCTCTCTAATATCTGCATCTTCTAATAAAAATGCTAAAGGTTCATCTGTATATGTATTGCCTATTACTTTTGTAATCATTGAAAAATGAGCACTAATAAAATTCCAAAGCCCACTACGTGCTTCTTCATTCACAAATATCATGTCCTTGATATGGAAAATTTCATCTCTAATATCATACAAGACATATCCATCTGGATCTCCTTGCTCATTATAATAAACTGCTGCCATTAGATCATCTGTATCCCATAGTAAGTATTCATTCCAAGCTAAATCGTCCCTTAGCAGTGCTCCATGAGTTTGAAGGGCAAACCTTTCATAGGTGTTTTTAACCTCGTCACTTTCCACCTCTACCCTTTGTACCTCTCCTGGTACTTGCTTATTTTTAGGCAATTGATAATCACTAATCTCATAAGTAATTCTATCAGATATAATCTCCCAACCTTTTCTGCGGTAATAGGGGACAGAGTATGGATACAAATAGCATATGCTTTGCTGACGGTCTTTCATATTCTTCAAAGCTTGTTCTAACAACTTATGCATTAACCCTTGATTAGCATATTCAGGGTAAGTTCCTACTCCTGTAAGTCCGCCCATATCATAGACCTCACTAAATATACATACCTTCATAGGATAAACTGCCACTTGAGAAATAAGGTTATCCCCATCAAACCAACCTAGTACATCTGCCTGCTCTAAAGTTGGTGCCTTCGCACGAATAATCTCTTTTTCTTCCCAGCCCACTTGTTGTAATTGTTGGTCAGTTACTTGAAAGACATATCGAAGTAGCTGATTGTACTGCTTAAGATGTTCCATTCCAACCTTCTTCATAGTTAGATTTCTCTTCCTACTCATACAGCTCTTTAGCCTCACTTTCATTCATTACATTTACTCTACTTCATTATATTATGTGATTTATAATGTATCTATCATTTTATTAAAAAGATTTTCTATTATAAGCCTATTTATCTAACACCTTGAATTCATATTAAATCACTCTATATAAATAGAGTTCTAACTTTCAGTTAGTCTTTTTATATCCTCTGAAATTTAGAACTCTTTATAGATAAAACACCCTCACCTTTAGCTGTCAGTCAATATTATTAAATTTATGGAGATTTGAAGCATATCCTCCTCACTTAATCCTAGTTCCTTCATTTCTTCTACTTGCTCACTTGTGATCCATTCTACTCTATCTAAATGAAAGACATCTATATCTAAGTTAAACTCTGAGATATAACCTACATAGGTACTTACTGGTAACTCGTAAAATTGAGCAAGGCTTGCATCTTATATAAATTCAAAGTCTTTAATGGTATACCTAAGTGCCACATTCTGAGTATCTATAAGTTCTGGCATCTTTCCTTCATTAAAAGATAGTTGTAATGTTTCATAATAAGCTTTAAGTGTAGTATCTACTTCAGGGGCATCGTGGTAAATAGAGCCTCCACCGTCCATCTTAAAATAGCTCCATAGGCTTTTAGAAAGTCTTCATAAGGCCCCTTGTGCAAAGTACATACAGCCATTTCTACTTTTTCAATGGTCTTTATCTGAATCTTCTTTCATTTCAGTAACAGCTTCACAAACCTCTACATCTATATTTTCCTCTCTATATCCCCAACATGATACATATTAAAGCAATATTCAGGTACTGCGCAAACACAGCTTAACCTCTCCTTTCACAGTTGTATAACTTTGTAACTAAACCTACTTTACATATTCCTGTAAGGTTAGAGTCAATATATTTTTATTTATTTATAATTGTAGTTATATGTTTGACAACCATTTATGTTAGTGATAGTATAGATGAAATTACTCAAAAACGGGGGGATATCTATGATTCGTAAATTAGTAGAAGCAGACCGTGCACAGACTTTAGCTTTTCTTAGCGCAGAGCCTGCTATTAATCTTTTTATGATTGGTGATATTGAACAAGATGGGTTTGATAAAGACTTTCAAGAGTTTTGGGGAGATTTTAATGATTTAGGTGAACTAGATGGTGTACTTGTTCGTTATAATCAATTTTATATTCCTTACTATAAAGCTCTTGACTTTAATCCATTACCATTTGTAGAAATTATTAAATCAGATGCAAACCATGTGGGTATTTCCGGAAAAGAAAGTGTTCTTAACTTGTTTAAACCTTATTTTAATACCTATCACTACAAGAGTACTTACTTTTGTGAACTTAAAACAGCTGATAAGCTCAAAGTTGTTAGCCTCCCTATAAAAGTTGCCATTCCTGAGGATGCTTCTCGTATCTGTGAACTATTAAATGAGATTGAAGAATTTAGTGAATCTCCTTCTAAGCCAGAATCATTAGAACGTATTATTCGTTCTGGTGCCGGTCGTGTTTATTATACAGAAACAGAAGATGGTATTCTTAAAAATGTGGTACAAACTACAGCTGAAAACTCTATGTCTGCTATGATCATAGGTGTTGCTACACGTAAAGCTTATCGTAATCAAGGGCTCATGTCTGACTCACTTTCTAAACTTTGTAGAGATCTTATTGAAAATGAAGGTAAATCACTTTGCTTATTCTATGATAATCCAGAAGCAGGTAAAATTTATCACCGTCTCGGATTTGAATCTATCGATAAATGGACAATGCTCTTTAAAGCTTAAGGCTTTAAAGAGCATTGTTTTATTGTAAATATCTATTCTATTAATAATTTCATCTAATAAGAATTACTTCTTTAACTCTTCTTCTAATTCTTCTATTGATTGTACTGTAGCAAAACGTTTATTCCAAACTTTATAGTTGTAAAACTCATATAGCTTTTTACCAGGTAAATACTCATTATCAAAGGTCATATTCGTTTCCTCTGGAATAATAAGTTGATAGCCATGTTCAAAAGCAGCTTTACAAGTTGTATCAATACAGTATTCTGTCTGCATGCCTACTAAAATAATGTTTTTTACTTGCTTGCTATCAAGATACGCTTTTAACCCTGTATGTAAAAAAGCACTATTATACTGCTTTTCAAAAATACGTTCTTCTTTCATGGGCTTAATTTCATTATAAATCTGCCATCCTGGAGTCCCTTGTTCAAGGTTACTCCCCTCTCCATCATCATGACGCACATAGACCACCTCTACTCCATTTGCTCTGCAGAGCTGAAGAAGGTAAGCTATGTTACCTATGACCCTTTCTTTATTATATGGACCTGCTTCAACAAGTGCTGTTTGAACATCAACTACTAATAATACTATATTTTTCATATTTCTCTCCCTTTATATCTTTTGATAGTGCCAGCTTTATCACTATCCTCTTGTATTTGATTACCTATAGATTAAGAGCTCAAACTATTTCTCCAACAAAATAGCGATACTCTTTTTTAAGTTATAAGTCTAATCTCTTCTTTTTAAACATAGTTACTATCTCTTCATTTTACCCCTTAATTAATATATTTTCATTCATTATTATGTATGATTTATATCATAATGGGTATCATACATTATATATTCTTCGCGGCAAAGCACTCAGATGAGAATACAAATGTTTGATGACATCATTTAGTTTTGATATAATATGCTAAAAACCTAGGAGGACCAAAATGTTTGAACAAGCTACATACGAAGAAGATGTGAAATCATTTAAGAAAATATTTTCTACAGAAGCAGATCAATTACTGTCTAAAGAAGAATTAGCTATTGTTTATATTGGTCGTGCAACATGCCCATTCTGTCGTAAGTTTGCTAGAAAATTAAGTGGATTGACTAATGAAATTAACCAGGCTATTTATTATATAGAAAGTGATAATGCTCTAGATAAGGAAATTAACTCATTTAGAGAAAAATATAATATTCTAACTGTACCAGGCTTTATTGTCAGTCATAATGGACAAGTAGAAGTGCGTTGTGATTCTTCAACTCCTGAGGCAGAAATATTAGCTATGATAAAATAAATACTCAAGTATAATTTAAATCCTTATTTGATTTAAATAGCAGTCAGAAAAGTCTATATGTATATCATGCGAAATCTCCTATGAGGATAGGATAAAAATAGCATTATATACTATATGATACATATCATTTTCCAGCGTGAGATCATGGCAATGGTCTCACGCTTTATTTTTGTTCTGTTATATCAATCTGTTACACCAAATAGTTACTAGTACTATGCTCCAATTTGCGTCTGATACATCCTATTGTATATCCCTTGCTTTTCTAAAAGTTCCTCATGATATCCCATCTCTGCAATCTCACCTTTTTCAAGAACGATAATATAGCAGTCTCTAATAGTCGATAAGCGATGGGCAATAAAGATAGAAGTTCTTCCTGTTGTAAGTGTCTTGATGGCTTCTTTAATCTTTCGTTCAGTACGTGTATCAACTGAGCTAGTAGCTTCATCTAAAATCATAATCGGTGCATTGGCTAGAATAGCCCTTGCAATGGTGATTAGCTGTTTCTCTCCTTGACTTAAGGAGTTGGCTTCTGACCCTATGATGGTATGATATTGATTAGGAAGCCTTTGAATAAAGTCATGGGCATTAGCACTTTTGGCAGCTGCTATGACTTCTTCATCTGTAGCACTTGGTTTGCCATACCTAATATTTTCTAGAATGCTCATAGGGAAAAGAGCTGCATCTTGAAGTACGACGCCAAAGCAATCCCTAAGGTCTTTTCTTCGATAATTCCTTATATCTTCTCCATCTAAAAGAATTCTGCCGGAACTTACATCATAAAATCTAGTAAGCAAACTAATAATCGTCGTTTTACCTGCTCCCGTAGAACCAACAATGGCCACTCTTGTACCTGGCTCTATATTTAGATTGATAGACTTAAGAATAGGCTGCCCTTCTTCATAACCAAAGCATACATCCTCAAAGCTAATCTCTCCTCTTGGCTTTGCCAGAGCTTTGGCTCCTTGTACATCTTCTAGCTCTACTTCTTCATCAAAAATTTCAAAGATACGCTCTGCACCAGCCACAGCTGTTTGTAAAATATTATAAATGTTGGCAACTTCATTGAGTGGACGTGTAAACTGCTTTGCATAAAGTAAAAAGCTTGAGATAATCCCTACTGTAATAACACCCTTTGTAGCCATCAAGCCTCCTACTACTGCTATAAATATAAAACATAGGTTATTGATAACATTCATAAGTGGCATTAAAAATCCTGACCATATCTGCGCTTTAATAGCTACTGCTGCTAGCTTATCATTTACCTCTTCAAACTCTTCTATCAAGGCTTCTTCCCTACCATAAGCCTTAACAATCATAGTACCTGAGATACTTTCTTCGATATGGCCATTAAGGCGTCCTAATGCCTCTTGCTGTTTCCTAAAAAGTATTCTCGTTCTTTTAGTGATACTCTTGGTTAAAAGATAAATAAGTGGGCCTGCCACCAAGGTTACTCCTGTTAATGGAATATTTAAAGAAAGCATCACTAAAAATACACCAACTATGGTGAATACTAATTGCATCAGCTGGGTCAGTGAGTCTGATATAGTTGTACTAATATTATCGATATCATTGGTTAACCTACTCATAAGATCTCCATTTTGCCTTTTGTCAAAAAAGGCAAGGGGCAAATGATTAAAGTGAATAAACAATACTTTACGAATGTACTTAATCATTCTTTGTGAAACAACTGCCATAGCATAGCCCTGAATGAATTTAATGAGATAATCCCCTACATAAAAAGCAGCTAATACTATTAATAATATAAGACTAGGGTTTCTTCCTTCTATTGAATCCACTACCTTACCTATTAAATAAGGTGTTACCATTACAATAATAGCTGCAAAGCCTGATAACATAAAAATTAACCCTAGCCCTTGCCTTTGTCCCTTTGTAAGTTCCCATAATCTTTTTAATGTTCCCTTGAAATTCTTAGGTTTTACAACGGTACCTAAACTTCTTTTCCAAGTTGAACCAGTGTTGGCCCCCATAGGATTCTTTTGCATATCAGCCAACCTATTCACCTCCTATCTGTGACTCATAAATCTCATGATAAATAGAACACTGCTCCATCAATTCATCATGAGTTCCTTTTCCTACTAACTTTCCATTTTCCAAGCATAGAATATAATCTGCTTTCATAACCGTTGAAATCCTCTGGGTAATTAAGAAGGTTGTCATACCTTTTGCATAAGTGCTAATCCCTTGAAGCACCTTGGCTTCAGTAGTAGCATCTAGTGCACTGGTACAATCGTCTAATATTAAGATTTCTGGATCTTTAACTAACGCTCTAGCTAACGAAAGTCTTTGCTTTTGCCCACCTGAAAGATTAATACCTCCTTGCCCCAAGACAGTTTGTAATCCTTGATCTAAATCTGCTATAAATCCCTCACACTGAGAAATGCGGATCGCTTCCTTTAACTTTTCTTCTGAAACTCCTGGCTGTCCCCATCTTAAGTTACTTTCAATCGTTCCACTAAATAAAAGAGCCTTTTGAGAAACTAAAGCCATCTTTTCACGTAGAGCTTTTAGCTTTACTTCTTTGACATCCTGCTTACCTACTTTTATCTTGCCGCCAGTTGTATCATAAAAACGAAGTAATAGTTGAGTCAATGTGGTTTTCCCTGAACCTGTAGAACCAATAATACCACAGGTCTTTCCTCTAGGAATGTGAAAAGTCATATGCTCTAAGGTATATTCTTTGGTAGAAGGATAATGAAAGCTTACGTCCTCAAAAGAAATACCTTCAGCTAAATCTATTTCTTTGTCCTTGGTGGTCTCTATCATGGCAGGCACTTCCTCTAATACTTCTTTTACACGGCTAGCAGAAGCATTAGCACGTATCATATTATTTAAAATATTAGATACCATTCCCAACGCAAATAATACCTGGGTCATATAGTTAACACTGGCCATGAGTTTTCCTATTTCTATATCTCTCCCCTCATAACCTGCTGTCCAAAGTAAAACTACAATACCAAGGTTAACGACTAGGCTAATCAGTGGATTAAATACTGCATTGACTCTCATAGCACTTTGATTAGCTACTGCTAATTCATCTGCCACCTCTCCAAACCTCTCCTTTTCTTGTTCTTCTTGCCCAAAAGCTTTTACAACACGCACCAGATTAAGATACGAACGGCTTACATCATTTAAGGCATCCAGTTTAATCTGTACTTTTCTAAATCTAGGATACCCTAATTTCATATTGCCAATAATAAGCACCGTAGCTATGACTAAAATACAAACGACTACTGGTATTTGTGCAGGTGTCTGGATAATAATAAATCCTATGGCTCCTATACAAATAATCGGCGCCTTTACTAGTATTCGCATACAGCCATTAATAAAATTTTGAATTTGAGCCACATCATTAGTAATACGTGTAATAAGCGAAGCTGTTTCTAAGTGGTCTATATTTTCAAAAGAAAAACTTTGAATTTTACGGTAAAGTTCCGAGCGCATTTCTTTTCCTATAGTCTGCGAAATATGCCCCGCAAAGTAATTCCGTCCTACTGCTCCTGCCGCACCTATAAGTGCAATTCCTAACATCATCATTCCTAGCTTTAACACCAATGTAGCATTACCACTAGCTACTGCATCATCTACTATTTTAGACATCATCATGGGCTGCATTAAATCACAAAAAGATTCAATGACCAAAAATAAAATTGCTAGACAAAATCCCATTAAATGTCTACGTATGTAAGAAATAATTAACTTCAATGCCAATCCTCCTTTGTAGTCGATATAATTATGTATTTTTATTTGATCTTATCCTTCATTATAGATATAACGTAATTATACAATTGCTCTTATAAATAGAAATTTGCCTTGGACTTTACGGGCTATTTGGGCGGAAGTGAGAGAGGGTGGCTACCTGCCGTGGTTCCGCTCCGTATTTTCAGTAGGCACTAAGCTCACTTTTTTGGATGAACGCCCACAAACTCGGTTCCCTCAAACACGTGGACTAAGTACCATCCAAAACGTTCGCTAAGTGCCTACTGAAAATACTCCGAAGTCACCCCGTCAGGCAGCCACCCTCTCTCACTTCTACCAACAATAACGCGTAGAGACACTCTCCTTAAGTGTTTGCCAAAGAGAAGAAAGATTCCTTACTAACAACTACTTTTGAATTAAAATGAGCGTTCAATACCCTAATGAGAAATGCAAAAGAGAAATAATAATAATTTATCCATTTTTATTAGGGATTCGGCTTCTTGGCTACATATATATAAGTGTAAAAACAAAATCAATAACTTCCCTCGGCATAATTACCACAGCTTCAACCTGAGGAACTGACCGGGCCTCGTAAGTCTCAATCTATCGTTATAGGTACCTCTGGCTCTAAGGAAAATGTTCACTGGTGCGCTGCAAGGAAGGCGCCACTTATAAGTTGTTTTAAAGGTTTTTATACTTAGCATTACCAAACAAAGTTTTAAACCAGAGTCTTAAGGTCTTAGCTTCCTAGCATAGGGTGCACCGGCCAAGACTTTAAGGAGCTCCTCACTCATTGGTTTAGCTTTCATAGCTAGTCTTAGTAGGCACTAAGCTATAACGCATACGTGCTGAGGAGCCATATTGCGCTTTGATTAGAGCCTATTTAGCTAGCCACGAAAGTTAATTACCAGAGTCTGGACCAAGGAAACACATCTTCAAGTATATACAGTACTTGGAGATGTGCTTTTTTACGTTCTCTAACTGCTATTAATTAACACGCTCTGTCGTTACGCCTTCTTTCCAGGCTCTCTTAATGTCGGTGGTATTTATAAGGTCAATAATGCTTGTAAGAAATGAGAGGAGAGAGCTATCTGGAAGGGTGACTTGGGAAAGTTTTTTAGAGGCACTTGGCGAGTGTTTTGGATGGTTTTTAGTGCGAGTGTTTGACCAACGGGAGTTTTCGCACGTTCATCCAAATAAAGGAGCCTAGTGCCTCTAAAAACCTGAACCGGAACACTGGAAGATAGCCCTCTCCTCTCATTTCCGCCCAGCAGCATTCCTCATAAACGCCAAGGCAAATTTCTATTTGTATTTCTTATATTTACATCCTAAGTTTATTCCTTATTTATATTATAGCTCAATTTTCCCTTTAAAGCTGTTCTAAAATAGCAAAAGAGGATGCCCTTAAGCATCCTCCTTTGCTATTTCCCATATTTTAAGCTTGTCCTGCCCAGTCGGCTGGGTAAGTCACATATATAAATCTGGCATAATGAGGCACAGAGAATTTAATACTAGAACCTTTTGGTATAAGAATTAATTCTCCTGCATTGGCAGTTACTGTTTCTCCATTAATGATAATACTTAAACTGCCTTCAATGACATAGTCTATTTCATCATAGTTTAATGTCCAATCAAAGGTAGTTGATTTCATTTCCATCACACCACAGCCTAGCCTTGGGCTTTCTTGTAAAGTAAATAAATCTTTTGTATAAACTATATCAGCAGCCACGCCTGTATCAAGGCGGTTACTTTCGTCTACTTTTACAGTTGGCACCTTAACAGACATTACACCAGAAGAGGTTACTTGTCTTGAAAAGTCCACATGATTGCAACTTCCTGCTCCTAGTTTTTCTACAATGATTTGTTTAATAAGTGTCTCTAAAGTTGAGCGATCTATATCCATCTATGCCTTTTCCTTTCCAAGTGTTTTATTGGCAATAAACATAGCTACAATAATAGCTGTAATACCCCCTACTAACTTTCCTACTATCATAGGGAATATCATTTCTGGATTAAAGCCAGCGGTAAAACCTAGGTGATCTCCAAATACAAAAGCTGCAGATACTGCAAATGCAACATTTAGAATCTTCCCTCTTGCATCCATATCCTTCATCATGCCAAACATAGGAATACTATTAGCTAAACTCGCTACAAGGCCAGCTGCTCCCACATCATTCATTCCTAATACCTTTCCTAATTTCATTAGAGGTGTCTTAAAGACTTTCGTAATGACATACACTAATGGAAATGCACCAGCTAATACAATCGCAATGTCTGCTACAATAGTAAAACCTTCCGAAATAGGTGTCATACCAGGAATAATAACAATACCTGTAAGCTGCTCAATAATACCTAACGCAAGACCAAAGATAATAACAGCTACTACGAACTTTCCGAAGTAAGTAAAACCTTTAATCATACCATTTTCAAAAAAGAATAGTCCCAAAGCGATAAGCACTGCAAAAATAATGATTGGAATAAGATTCATAATAACCATCATGATTGGAAAACCTGCTACAAGTCCTCCCACAAAGGCCCCTATAGGAATTGTAATAACTCCTGCTAGGACTCCTGTTGCCAAATATTTACGATCTGACTCTTCAATAATGCCTAGCCCTACTGGAATAGTAAATACAATTGTTGGCCCAAGCATAGCACCTACGATAAGGCCTCCAAATAGTCCTGCATTAGGATCTATAGCTAAAGCTTCAGCAAGAGGTGCTCCTCCCATATCATTTGCCAAAATAGAACCTGCAAACATAGCTGGGTCAGCCCCTAAAAATCCGAATAAAGGAACAATAACTGGCTTAAGTAGCTCTGCAATAACAGGTGCTAATGCTATAATACCAACCATAGATATGGCTAGTGTTCCTATAGCCATAATCCCTTCTTCAAACTTCTCTCCTAACCCGAACCGATTACCTATAATTTTATCTATAGCTCCAAGCACTGCAAAAATCACCATGATATAAACAATGATTTCGTTTATACTCATAAAAAACGCCTCCATTTATTTGGATTATCATTAGATACTTTCAGATTAAGTATTTTTTAATCTCCTTACTGGGAGATGGAATAATAGCTGTATTGGAATACTCATTCTCACTTAATATGTTCTTAATTTCCAAGAAACCATATTCAATACTACTAACAGGACCTGTTATAGTAAAAACTAATCTGCCACTAATACATTGTGCTAATTGCATTTTAATAAGTCTAACATCACTAGCTTTTAAAACGCGGTCCAGTGCTACAATTCCCGTACAAACCTTATTAGTTTCTACAACACCTATTGCATCTATTATTTCCTTAGTTACATACTTATTTTTAAAAGCATCTATAATAACAGGAGATACTGCATGTAGTTTAAAACTATCTACTAAAATTCTAGCAACTTGGCTCTTTCCATGATCAATAGCCTCATCTACCGCGCCCTCATCTCCTGTTACAATAATTAAAAATTTACCAGGGCAAATGGTTCTACAATAAATAATTTCAACATTTGCCTTTTTTACTATTTGGTCAGAAATCTCAATTCCTTTACTAATACTCCTAAATTCAAGTGCACCTATGCTTCTATTCATTTTCCTCTACCTCTATAGAATCCACTATACCAACAACGGCTGAATCAATAGGACAATCCGGATTACCTACTGCATAACGTGCAGAACCACCTCTTACCACTAACACCAAATCACCTACTCCTGCACCAATAATATCTGCTGCTACAATAAGCTCTGGGTTTTCCTTTCCTTGTTCTAGAAGTATCTTAAGAACAAGGAATTTCTGACCATTTAACTGTTCATCCTTCTTAGTGGCCCATACACGCCCTATAACCCTGCCTATTTCCATAGCTTCTGCATCTCCTATACTCTTTTAATCTCAATATGATGCTTTCGTATATAATCATCTGCTAGCGGGGTAATAATGCAGCCTTTTGAAATAGTAACAATACAAATTCCTTCAAGATGTTTCTTAATAAGGTCTGCCTCTAAAAGTAACTTTTTATAAGTCATATCAAAGTTAACATTACCTGTAATGGGTTTTGGTGCTTTGTGATTATCTCTAGACTTTGCACTATTAAGTAATTCATCTAAATGACTAATACACTGAATACCATAGTTTTTAATCTTATCTTCGTAATCCATTAAAAGTGTGTATAGAGCTTTATGCGCATTTTCTTTGTAACGCCTGTATTCTATACCTTCTTCTAGCATATAAACCTGTTTCTCATTTAAAAGAGCTTTTAATATAAGACTTTCCTCTTCTGTAACAGGCGAGCTAGTAGCTAAATGGCCTAGCATCTCTATAGTAAGCTTAGTAATTACTATCCCTTCATAGCTTTCCTCGCTATTCTTATAAACACTACACTTATAAGCTTGCTTTAAATACTTTAAACCTACATCGGGCATGGGGCCAATAAATATCAGCTTCTTTAATGAAGTTTGTTCATTACATTTATCCTCTAGCCTTTTATAAACTTCATTCAAAATTTCATCTATCAAGGTTTGATTGTACACGCTCCCACCCCTTCTCATTTTATTTAATAATCATACCTAAGGTACCTTTAGTAAAACCACATGCATTTGCTTCATCATAGTCAATATGGATATATGTTCTAAAATCCTTACTTACACGCACTACTAAATCATCAAAAATAAGTGGTCTTGCTCCAAAAACTTTTACTTTTACAATCTCACCATCTGTTACATGGAATCTGTTTGCATCCTCTGGTGTAATATGCATATGCCTTTTAGCTACAATGAGTCCTTGTGAAAGCTTTACCTGTCTATCTCCATTACTCACTGTAATCTCAGGTGTTCCTGTAATATCTCCACTTTGCCTAATAGGTGCTTTAATTCCTAGGACTAAGGCATCTGTTAAGGAAATCTCCACCTGAGAGGCTTTTCTTTCTGGACCTAATACAACTACATTCTTTAAACTTCCTTTTGGTCCGGAAACGGTAACACGTTCACTACAAGCATATTGTCCTGGCTGAGATAATTCCTTTACGGGTGTAAGCTTATAGCCTACGCCGAATAATGTATCTACATCTTGTCTTGAAAGATGCACATGTCTACCAGAGGCTTCTACTTCAATAAACAATTGCTTTTTTAAGGCTTCTACTATGGTGTCTACTAATTGGTCTACTGATGCTGACATATAATCTCCCTTCTCTATACTGAATTCATTTCATTGATTTTATAAACTTATAAAACTTATGCGTTAGTTTTATATTTACCTGCTAAATATTTAAACATCATAACCCAGAATAATGAGGATAAACGGTTTAAAGACTTAATAATATCTTCTCTACTAACTTGCCCATACTCATCTTTAAAAGCTTTGTAGGCAATAAGCTCTGTTTCACGTGTTAAGGTTCTTAGTTTATTAAGATAAGCTACCATTTCACCTTGCTTATAATTAGGTAAAAAATGACTTATACCATAATATTTACTTGGATGATGGGAGTGTTCTCTAAGCTCTTTAGCATCTAAGCCTTGCAATGTAAATTCACCTATTGGTTCACCACACACTTCATTTCTTAATAACCTTCTAATGAACTTAATAATTTCTTCAAGGTCTTTTATCATCTGAGGCAAGTGCTGCTTTTCTGCAGATATCTGTGTCATGACTATTTCTGCCTCTAAGCTATCTATCGCACCTCTAAAAGCAATGCGAGGATGATCTTTAAATACCAATAGGTTGCCTCTAAGGTGTGTCATATGCTCAGGTTTCTCGTTTAATTTAGCACCAAAGATAGTCTCATAGACTTCTGTTTCATCTGCTGCTATATACTCTTCACTCACCTTCGTCACCTCTCCTACGGGATTATCTTCCATCTTCATTTCAATGCCTTTTTCTAATAAATAAGTTCTAGCTGAAGGTGTAATGATTTTATTACGTGGAACAACTATTTGACCTTTTTCTTTTAGCTGTCCACTTGCAAGCATTTGTCTTACATCATTTTCTGTTAATACGGACACTTACTCACCTTCTTGCCCTATAATATAGTCTGCTACCTTGTTATAGAAAGAGGTTACCTAGATATAACTCTAGGTATCCTCTTCTTACCCTTAAAGGGCTTTTCCTATAGGAGCGTCTTATGCTTGTGCATGACTATGTGGCAAGATAACGTCAACTTCTGAATGAGGTCTTGGAATAACATGCACAGAGATTAGTTCTCCTACTCTTTCTGCTGCTGCTGCCCCTGCATCTGTAGCTGCTTTCACAGCACCTACATCTCCTCTTACCATTACAGTCACGAGGCCACCTCCAATTTGCTCTTTACCAACTAAAGCAACATTGGCCGCCTTTACCATGGCATCAGCTGCTTCAATTGCGCCAACTAAACCTTTTGTTTCAATCATTCCTAATGCATTTGTATTTGCCATTTTATTTTCCTCCTATAAAGTATAGTGTCATCTATTACACTACATCCTTAGTATTCTACTTTTCGCTAATTATATTAACTCTTTCATAATCCTTCTTACGATTTCATCTACTAAACTCTTCTCACAACAGCTATTACCAATATTTGACGAAGAACAACCAACTCCGGCTTCTTGTCTTAGTGTTTCTATTTCCTTTATTCCATAGGCTACACGTCTAATATTAATAAGATCCATAGGACCAATGTTATTAGAAGAGGAACTACCACCTACTGCCCCACAACCTAAGGTAAGTGCTGGGAATAAGTTAGTTGTACCACCAACACCACCTAATGAACCCATGGTATTGACTAAAATACGTGATGCTGGAATATGGAGTGAAAAATGTTTTACTAGCTCCTCATCATTAGCATGCATACAGAAAGTATGCCCTTTCCCTTCTAAATGAAGGATTTCTTGTGACTTTTTAAGCACAGCATCTACATTTTCTTCTACATAAAAGGCAAGGATAGGTGCTAACTTTTCTCTTGAATAAGGATATTCATGACCAACATTTATTTCCCTTCCAATCAGTACACGAGCTGCACTTGGCACTTTGGTAAGTCCTGCTAGTTTGGCAATGTGTTCTACACTCTTTCCTACAATTTGAGGGTTCATTGTACCATTTGCTCTTAAAATAAATTTAGCAAGTTGTTTATTCTCTTGTTCATCTAAGAAATAGCCTCCCTGAGCTTTAAACTCAGCAATTACTTTTTCTTCCATACATCTTTCAACGATAACAGATTGTTCTGAAGCACAAATGGTACCATTATCAAATGTCTTGGAATCTATAATGCGTTTAACAGCTAGTTTAACATCTGCACTTTTATCAATAAAAGCTGGCCCGTTTCCTGCACCTACTCCAATAGCTGGTGTTCCTGAAGAATAAGCAGATTTCACCATACCTGGTCCACCAGTTGCTAAAATGAGTTTCGTATTAGGATGTTTCATAAGTTCTTGTGTTGCATGTAAAGTTGGAAGCGTAATAGTGGAGATTGCTCCTTTTGGACAACCTGCAGCTTCTGCTGCTCTTGTTAATATATCTACTGTTTCTTTAATACAGTTTCTCGCACTTGGGTGCGGAGAAAAAACAATACAGCTACCTGCTTTAATGGAAATAAGTGTTTTGTACATAATTGTAGAAGTAGGGTTAGTAGATGGTACAATCCCTGCAATAACCCCTACAGGTACACCTATATCTAAGATTTTTTCTTCTTTGTTATCTCTTAAAATACCAATTGTCTTTTGATCTTTGATAGCTTCATAAATACCTTTTGATCCAAAGATATTCTTAATTACTTTATCTTGCCAACGTCCAAAACCTGTTTCTTCATTTGCCATCTTTGCTAACTTTTCAGCATTGGCAGCTCCTGCATCTGCAATAGCTTTTACAATCTTATCGATTTGACATTGACTAAAGGTAGATAATACCTCTTGCGCTTTTTGTGCTTCTATTAAAAGGTTTCTAACCTCTTGAATGGATTGTAAGTCTTTATCTATTAGTTCCATTGGGGCCTCCTTACTTAGTTGTCATCTATAGTTTGTTTATTTTCTAGCCTCAGTTATCATCTTAATCAGCTCTGACTTTTTAGCTTCTTTTAATTGCTTGATAGGCACATTGATCCCCAAAGCCTTAATAAGTGCTCTCAGCTCAGTATTACTTTTTTTACTAAGGTCCTCAGCACTTACTATGTCTTCATTAGTAGTCTGCCCTACTCCAGTCTCCGTATCATCATTTAATATATCTGATTCTGGGATCGAGGCATTGCCTTCTATACTTTGAGCTTGTTGTGCCGTTTTCACAGGCTGTATCTCTTCTTGCTGATACATACTAAATTCAGGCGTACTTTCCTTGTTAGTTTTGGTTTCCATTGCTCTTGATTGTATTACCTTTCCAATCAAGCTTTCATCTACTCTAGGGATAACATGAGTTGCCCTAACCTTACCAATCCTTTCAGCTGCTTGACCACCTGCCTGCACCGCTGCTGTGATAGCTCCTACATCTCCAAAAAGTTGTACTGTCATAATGCCGCTTCCAACTTTTGACACACCACTTAGTTGAACATTAGAAGCTTTTAATGCGGCATCCGCTGCTTCTATTGCAGCAGGATAACCAATTACTTCTATGAGGCCTAATGCTTGCATCATCTTAATAATCCCTTGGGTTATCTGCTACAGCTTTTATGGCTTCAGCAAATGCAGCACATGCGGCATGACATGCAGATTGAGTACCTGTAAGAAGCCCTCCACCAAAGTTTGTTTCTGAAGGTGGCCCAAAGAATTCAACTAGTTTAACATCTGCAGCTTTCATAGCAGCATCAAGTCCATATATTGCTTCCATTGGAGGAGCAATTAAATAAGCAAGTGGCTCTCCTTCTTCAATACCTGCCACTTTAGATAGATATGAACCTGTACGAGATACTGTATGCGCATAATAGACAATAGAATCATCTTCATTGGCACTTATAAAACAAGCATCTGACCCAAAGAAGTCTAAAGCCGCCTTAAGACCACTTCTTACCTCTGCGGGGCTTGGTCCACCAATAATACCAATGACTTCACCAGCTAATTTTGTAGAAGCATTACCTGCTCCTGCATACATAGAACGTGCATAAACGACTTCAACATCTGCATCCTTAGTTGCTTCATCTAATGCAGTATACGTCACATCATCACTGTCGGCAGTAATGATTCCTATACTTTTATGATTTGGTCCTAATTCTAATTTTGCTGCAAGCTCTGCACTGACATTAGAAATGACACGTACACCAAGTACATTAGCTCGCATTTTATCGTTTTTCATTATGACTGCCTCCTTCTACTTTAAGTCGATACCAGATGCTTTTTTATCTAACATAGTTTTAATTAATTCAGCCGCATGAGCTCCTGCTTCTACTGCTGTGGTACCACCTTTGTGTATATTAGAAATAACCGTTCTCTTAGCTTCTGGCAAACCATGTTTAGGCTTGTAGGCTATATAAGCTGACATAGATTCTGCAGTTACAAGACCAGGTCTTTCACCAACTAACATACAAATAACATCTGCTCCAGTTACCTCGCCAATAGCATCCATAGCTCCAACTCTGGCATATTTTATAAATAAGATCTCTGGTACAGTAATACCATACATCTGTAAGCCTTGTTTAATAGCTGGGATAGCATCTTCTACGTTTGCTTCAATAGCTGAAGAAGATAGGCCATCACCTACCACTATTAATACCTTTGGATTATTGCCACAGGTCTTCTTAATAATTTCTAACTCCTCTGGTCCAAATCTTCTTCCTAAATCAGGTCTAGTTAAATATTCATCTTTATCCTTACATAGGGTTTTGACGAAAACGAAATTATTCTTTTTAACAAAGTCTTCTGATACATCATTAAAAACTGCATCTTGCGCAGCAGCGTGGTCTGCTCTTACACGAAGCATGGTAATTGTTTTATAACGTGCACCTGCTTTACCTACACCTAATCTAGCTGGTGTTTTAGCTTTCATTGCTAAATAACCTTCTTTATCCTTTGCATGATCTACTAAAAATTGCTTCTTAATATCAATCTTTGTAATGTCAGGAATGCATCCATTAGGGTCAATAGTAGTTGTCTTTGTTTCATTACTTGCTGCTTGTACAATGGATGCAGCTGGTGTAGTTGGAATAGTAACACTACTACCCGTCGCACTAGAGTCTTTTCCAACCATTTGTTCTACTAGTTGTTCTACCATTTTTCTTAAATCTTGTTCGTTCATCATTTTGCCTCCTTATCCTAGAATAATATTGATGCGTCTCCGGCTCTTTCAGTTAAACGGCCTTTTTCATCTACAAAGCCCATCTTAACTAGCCATTCATGGAAAGGCTTAATAGCTGTGAGTCCGAACATTTCTCTAAGTGCTGCTGTTTCATGGAAACCTGTAGTTTGATAGTTAAGCATAACATCATCACCATGAGGAATACCCATGAAATAGTTGCAGCCTGCTGTTGTTAATAAAACAGATAAATCTTCAATAGAGTTTTGGTCAGCTTTCATATGGTTGGTATAACATGCATCACACCCCATAGATACTCCTGTTAGTTTTCCCATAAAGTGGTCTTCAAGTCCTGCTCGGCTTACTTGGCGACCATCATATAAATATTCTGGTCCAATGAAACCTACTACAGTATTAACAATGAAAGGTTGAAAACGTTTAGCAAAGCCATAGCATCTTGCTTCCATTGTTACTTGATCTGTATCATGATGTGCTTCTGAGGAAAGCTCTGAGCCTTGACCGGTCTCAAAGTACATAACATTAGGTCCTTCTGCAGTTCCTTCTGATAAAGCAAGCTGTCTTGCTTCTTCTATAGTAGCTGCATTAAATCCAAAGGCTTCATTTCCCTTTTCTGACCCTGCAATAGATTGGAAAATAAGGTCTGTTGGTGCGCCTTTGCGAATAGCATCCATTTGAGTTGTAACATGGGCAAGTACACAAGTTTGAGTTGGAATTTTAAACTTTTGTTTAATTTCTTCAAAGCGTTTGAGTACACGCACAACACTTTCTGTAGAATCATCTACTGGGTTAAGTCCAAGTAGTGCATCTCCAGCCCCATAGGTTAAACCTTCTAATAACGAAGCCATAATACCATCAGGGTCATCTGTTGGATGGTTTGGTTGAAGTCTGGAAGAAAGTGTTCCTGGTTCACCAATTGTTGTATTACAGTGAGCAGTTATGCGAATTTTGCTTGCTCCATAAATAAGGTCCATATTGGACATTAGTTTAGCTACAGCAGCTACTATTTCTGAAGTAATCCCTCTAGATGCCCTGCGAATATCTGCACCTGTCGTTTTTTCATCAAGAATCCATTCTCTAAATTCTGCTACTGTCATATGCTTAAATTCGTTATAGATCTTTTCATTAACATCATCTTGGATAATACGAGTAACCTCATCAAGTTCATAAGGTACTGCTGGATTGTTTCTAAGATCTTCTAGTGTAATGTTAGCTAATACGACTTTTGCAGCTACTCTTTCTTCTGCACTGCTTGCTGCTAGACCTGCTAATTTATCTCCTGACTTTTCTTCATTGGCTTTTGCCATTACCTCTTTAAGTGATTTGAACTCGTAGGTATGTCCAAATAATTGAGTCTTTAAAATCATAAAGGTACTCCTTTCAATTAAATACTAATGTTTTAACAACTACAGGAAGCACTGTTCCTTCTGCAATAGGATTGCCTATATCAATGTAATCACCATTATCTAGCTTTACACTATCTAGACAGATTACATCTTTCTTGAAACTTAGTTTGTTGTACATAGTCTGTCCTAATACCTTTGCCATATCCTTTTCTACAATTAAAATGAGGGGTAATTCCCTTTCAATAAGTTCCTGCATACCTTCTACTAACCCTTCTGCATATGCTTGTACTTCCTTGAAACTAGGATTTTCTTTTCCTTCTATAGCAATGGCTACCCTTTGCAAGTCTCCTTCTAATTTAAACCATTCTAATTTCTTCTTAACGGCCTCTGCTAGCACAATAGAGCCACTACTTTCATCCTCATAAGCCATTTTTAGAATAGGTAAATTCTTAATAGGAAAAGCATTTTTTGTGTAGGTAATAGTACTGCCACTTATTTCCGTAGTATGTGTTCCTGCACCAACTACAGTTGCTCTTATAGTCTCTGTACTTTTTATAACCTTTAATTTGCTGCATAACTCAGACTGTCTAATAGACTCTCCTAACAGGATGCCTATATCCCCATACTCAAAATAGTCTCTTATAGGTCCTCGCTCTTTCTCATCGTAGTAAATATAATCTGCCACACCTCCTGAAAAAGATATACATTCCATAGGATTATCTAAAAGAATACTTTTATTAGTCACCATAAGTTTAAAGTCTTCATCTATAGGTACTAATCCAACACTTTGCATTAATACCTTTACCATTATGTCTATAATGGGTCTAAGATTATCTTTTGTAGCTATAGTTCCTATTTCTAACCCTAAATGGTATTTCTTCACTAGTGTTTCTAATTTAGGCGCAATATATGTTATTCTTTTAGAAATAACATCAACTTTTATTAATCTGCCGCCTATATCTAAACAACCAGTATCTTTTACATCTCCCCTTCTAAAGACGGCGAGGTTACTGGTTCCCCCGCCAATATCGATATTAACAACTACTGTATTATGTTCTTTTGAATAGATATGAGCACCTGCACCCTTACCTGATATAATACTTTCTAGGTCTGGTCCTGCTGTAGCCACTACAAAGTCCCCAGCAAACCCACTTAAGGTCGTTAATACTTCTTCTGCATTTTCTTTTCTGGCTGTTTCTCCTGTAATAATAACGGCCCCTGTATCAATGTCTTTTTTATCTACACCTGCGTTCTTATATTCCTTTTCAATGATTTCTCTCACTTTAGGTCCATCAATTTCTTTTAAAGAAACCAAGGGTGTAAAGTAAATGGGGCTTTTATAAATAATTTCTTTATCTACAATGACAATTCTCGGTACCGTATAGCTAGAAGCCATATTTTCGATAATGAGCTTTGAAAATATAAGCTGTGTTGTACTGGTTCCAATATCAATCCCTACACTTAGAAGTTCTTCTCTCATTCCCTCACTTCCTCCATTAATAATCTTTATCCCCTAAATCTCCTAAACCATTTAGGTCTACACACCTCTTACTATTCCTTAAGGCTTAAAAATTTTTCTAGATAAGTAAATAATTCTTCTATTCCTATGTCATCTACTGTATCTACCTTAAAAATTTTACTTACTCCGGCTGCTTTAAGACTTTCTTCTACCTTCTGAATTTGTGACTCATCTTCTACTAAGTTAATCTTAGTTATAATACCGATAAGTTCTTTCGCAAATGAACATGCAAAAGCAGGAGGAATAAAGTTATCTTCTGCTGTAGGATCTCCTATTAAAGCAATAATCTCTGCATCTACTGCCGTCATAATAAGAGCACTATAATAATTCCTATTTTCTAGATATTCTCCTGGTGTATCAATGGCATGATTGTATAACTCCACAGCTTGTGTCTTTTTGTACTTAATTTCTAGTTCATCAAGCTTTTGACATAGTGTTGTCTTTCCACAGCCTGTTCTACCCATAAAAATAACTCTGCTCATATCCTAAGTCCTCGTAATAGCTGTAGGTGTAAATCCTAGATTATTACTAAGCACATCTACAATATCTTTAAGTGCAGCTTCTACCGCACTAATATCACCACTTATAATAAGTGCCCCGCTAAAGCGGTCTATAAAACCAATAGCAATGTCTGATGCCTTAGTGGCTACATCTGCTGCAATAATAGCGCCTTCACTAGGTGTAATAGTTAAAATCCCAATAGCACTGATTTTCTCAGTAATAAGGCCTAGTTTCTTGTAGATATCTTGGGTAGGGTTAGCAATAATATGAGCTAGTGTAATTTGTTTTCCAGGTACAAATTCCTGAATAATGCGTTGTTTATCCTCTATATGAATAGCCATACTTTACCTCATTTTCTCCATTCATCCTTTTCTCTTCTAGATTGTTATTTAGCTTACCTTATAAATAATCTCTAAAATGTCTCCTGCTGTGGCAGTACGTGGATTGGTTACAATACATGCGTCCTCTAAAGCACCTTTTGCAATCTCTTGTTTAAGCTTGTTAATGTCCTCTAGAGAGACCTTACATTCTTGAAGACGCGTAGGCATCTTCATTTCATGTTGAAGTTTCGTAATGGCATGAATAAAATTCTTAACTAACATTCTAGTTGTGCTTCCTTCTATGCCCACTAACTTTGCTAACTGTGCATATTTTTTAGCTGCTATCGAATATTTATTAGGATTAAACCCTTCAATTTCACTATTAAACTCAATAACATAAGGTAGTAATATGGCATTAGTTCTACCATGTGGAATATGAAGCTTGCCTCCAATATTATGGGCAATCGCATGATTAATTCCTAATGAAGCTAGATTAAAGGCAAGTCCTGCAAGGCAAGATGCATTATGCATTTTTTCCTTTGCCTCTATATCTTCACTACTTCTATAAGACCTTAATAAATACTCAAAAACTAACTCTACTGCTTTCTCAGCTAGTGCATCAGAGAAATCTGTTGCTGCTGTGGATACATACGCTTCTATGGCATGAGTCAAAACATCCATACCTGTATCAGCTACAATACTACTCGGAACACTTTTCACAAGCTCTGGTTCTAAAATAGCTACATCTGGCAAGAACTCATCTGATACTAAAGGATACTTGATATGTTTAATCTCGTCTGTGATAACAGAAAAAGAGGTTACCTCTGAGCCTGTTCCACTAGTTGTAGGAACTGCTATAAACTGCATTTCCTTTAACTCTCCAAGTTTCCTTGAGAAATCCATAATAGCTTTTGCTGCATCAATGGCTGACCCACCACCTAAAGCAATGATTACTTCAGGCTTGTAAGAAGTTACGGCCTCAACTCCTTTTACAACAAGCTCCATAGGTGGATCTGGTACGATTTCACTAAATACTTCATACTGATTAGGTGATAAGTATTCTGTAATTTTATTAATCATTCCAGACTTAACCATGAAAGGGTCTGTCACAATAAATACACGATTCTTTCTTAATGTTTCAAGGTACGCAAGTGAACCTTGTCCAAATTTTACTTTTGTTTTTATTTCAAAAGTGTTCATCTTCATCCCATCCTATTCAAGTAGATTCAAGATTTCCTATATTAGACTATGTATTTTTGAGACATTTATACTTTTTACATCAAAACCAATAAATGCTCGAAAATTCAATTTTTGTTTTCGAATATAAATACACTCAATTTGCAGTCATAATATTACTTTTTCTCTAATAAACTATTAATAGAAAAGTGCAGGGAGTTTATGAAAAATGTCTGATATATTTGAGCGTTTAGGCATTCATAGAGTGCAACCACCCACAAGTTCACCTCCAAACTTTACTCCGAATAAAAATCAAGGTACAAAACTAGGACCTCCTAGGCCTCCTGGACCCCCTGGTCCTCCTGGCCCCCCCGGTCCTCCTGGATCTCCTCAAGCATTTGGTGGCGGTATTCAACCACTTGCAATTGATACAGGTGCCATATCCCCTTGTATTAATCGATTTGTTTATATATGGCCAACTAATGGCCCTGGTTTTTGGGCTTTTGTTACTTTTGTAGGCCCCCGCTCTCTTGCAGGTTGGAGACGAATGGGATGGCGTTGGCGATATTTTGGTATGGATCTACGAAGAATTGATTCATTTTATTGTGCATAAAAAAAAGCGATTACGTGAATTAAACTACGTAATCGCTTTTTTTTATGCACAGTTTATTTAAAAATACTTCTTACTAAACTATTACTTTCTTGTTATATATACTCTATATGACTATACTTAAATAAACATAAGATACAATTGGAAACTCCCCTTAGGGTTATTGATGGGCAAGAACTATATAAGATGCATAGGCACATAAATTTCCTACTTTGTATGTAAAGAACAATAACCCGATTGTAAATTTCTAAACTAAGAAAATTGGTTCACTCAGCATGAACACTGTAAACAATTTTACCGTCTTTTATGACAAACTCAACTTGATTTAAGTCAGATATATTCTTTAGTGGATTTGCACTCAGGATAACTAAATCAGCCTTTTTACCCAGGTCTATACTTCCAAGCTCATCAGCCACACCCAAGAGTTCGGCAGCATTTACTGTAGCAGTTCGAATAGCTTCATATTCATCCATTCCATGCTTCACAAATAACTCAAGTTCCTTGTACAGGAACCCATGGGGAACATATCCTGCACCTCCCATCCCCGCATCTACTCCTGCTACAATTCTCACTCCAGCTTTAATAGCATTTTCAAGATTAACAGGAAGATATGTTTGCCTATAATTAGGCATCTCATCATAAAACTTTACCCAAATCGGATCTGTTCCGGATTTTATGGCTTCCCTTTGCTTTTCTATAGCCTTTTTACCCATGGAATGATAAGGTTCTGGTACGGCCTCCTTCACTTCCTGTCTACTAAATAAGTCAGGGTTATCTATTAAATCTGACCAGTGTATAAAACAATATGCAGTAGGAACCCAACATACTCCATTTTCTTTCATTCGCTTGAATGTTGCCTCATCTATCAGCCCCAGTGGCGTATGCTCTATACTGTCTACTCCTACTTCAACTGCCTGCTTAATACCTTCAGGTAAGCAAATTGAATGTGCAGATACCTTCAATCCTTCTTTATGAGCTGATTCTGTAATGGCTTTCAATATCTCCGGAATCATACTTGCATCCAGTAGGCGCGGATCTACCTTTCTTTTTATATAAAACTCCCGACTCTCAGAATCATTTTCAATGAATGACAAAGATGTTCCTGGTGTGCTGGTTTTAATAAAATCCACACCGGCCTTCTTCAGCTTTTTAATGATTTCTAACACTTCTTGCGGCTCATCAATGTCAACTGATAATCCTTTAACACCAAAAATAAGGCTTAAAAATGATAATAAAACTGGAGGAGCTGGAATAAATCTCTTTATACTAAAATAACCATATGGCACTGATAAAGCAGGGCCGCTTGCTAAAATCCTAGGACCTATGTATTTTCCCTCGTTAATTTCGTCCCTAAATTTTAGAATATTGTACCCAAATGAACCAGGCATATTTCTTATTGTTGTGACACCTGATTTTAGCGTTAAGTGGGAGTGTCGTAGAAGCTTCTTTGTCATGGTTTCTGTATTGATTCTTCCATAATCGTCAACGCCCGGATGAGCCAGATGCACGTGGGCATCAATCAATCCCGGCAGAATATACCGTCCTGAAAGGTCTAAGACTTCTGCATCTTCAGGAATAGATATGGTTTCAGCGGACCCGATTTTATCGATCTTTCCACAACTGCAAATAATCGTACTGTTCTCATGAATAGCTTTCTCTAACACATTAATAATATTTACACCGGTTATAACCAATACTCTAGGCTGCTTATTGATGCTGGAAATAGTTTTCTCATCTTTTCTTTTTATCATATTTCTTCTCCCCCAAACTTATTCTTTTTGTGTTATATAAAGCAATGCTAAACCTAAAACCGTTTTCTCCATATACTTATTATCTTAACTAAGAGAATAGAGATGAAAAAACTTTTTGCACTTATTCACTATACTTTTCCTTTGCCATTTAGAATTTTAATATCTTGTAGCATTCTTACATTCTCTTATACGCATATATTTCATATTTTTAATTTTCTGAATTTTATCACACATCTTCTGTGGTGTCAACTGGATCTACTTTAAAATCACAGATTAGCCTTTGTAAAGTAAATTAAAGAGACTTTCCAAAGGGGACCTCTTACTCTATTTAAATATCAACAAATTTATCTAACTTAACCTACTTTTCTGTTATAATAAAATAAATATATAATATTATAATTAGCATATTGTTTACACAATAGAACGCTTATTACTAAAAAGAAACTCAGGTGTTTATTATGACTAAAAATTCTTATGAAATAGATATGTGTAATGGTCCATTAACTAAAAAAATTTTAATTTTCTCCATCCCTCTCATGTGTTCTGGCATCTTGCAATTACTCTTTAATGCCATTGATATGATTGTTGTTGGACAATACTCGAGTAAGGAAGCATTGGCAGCTGTTGGCTCAACAGCCTCGCTTATTAACTTACTCGTTAATGTTTTTATTGGTCTATCTATTGGTTCTAATGTCCTTATTGCACAAGCTTATGGTGCACATCATGACCAAGATCTTCATGAGACTTTACATACTTCTATTTTGCTAAGTATAATCTGTGGCTTTTTCCTAAGCTTTATCGGAATCCTCTTAGCTAAACCTCTGCTCCTATTAATGGGAACACCCGATGAAGTGATAGAACTGGCTACTTTATATATGAAAATTTATTTTGTTGGTATGCCCGCCATGCTTTTATACAACTTTGGTAGTTCTATTTTACGTGCTACGGGAGACACTAAAAGACCTCTTTACTTTTTACTTATAGCTGGGGTCATTAATGCTCTTCTTAACTTAGTGTTTGTAATTGGTTTTAAAATGAGTGTTGCTGGTGTAGCACTTGCTACTGTTATTGCACAGTGTATTTCTGCTTTTTTAATTACACTCTGTTTAATGCGTACTTCTGGTGGCTGCCAATTAATACTTTCAAAGCTACATATCAATAAAACTGTATTGCTTAAAATTATGCGCATCGGCTTACCTGCAGGCTTCCAAGGAGCTATTTTCTCTATCTCCAACGTGCTCATCCAGTCCTCAGTTAATTCTTTTGGTGCTATTGCTATGGCAGGAAATGCAGCAACTGCTAACCTTGAAGGCTTTGTCTATACTTCTATGAATGCCTTTCATCAAACAGCCCTTAGCTTTACTGGGCAAAATATAGGTGGTAAAAAATATGATCGCATTAAACCTATATTACGTGTTTGCTTAATCAGTGTCTTTGTAGTCGGCAGTACTATGAGCTTATTATTCTTTATATTTAGGTTTCCTTTACTTCGCCTCTATTCCTCTGATTCAGAGGTGATTGCTTATGGTGTTGTTCGAATGAAAGTTATCTTCTCCACCTACTTCTTATGTGGTATCATGGATGTATTAGTTGGAAGTATTAGAGGCCTTGGGTATTCTGTCATACCTATGATTGTTTCCCTACTAGGTGCTTGTGGCTTACGTATTCTTTGGATTTTTACTGTATTTAAACTGATGCCAACACTAACTACCTTATATATTTCCTATCCCATATCTTGGGGCATTACTTTAATGGTACACTTCCTATGCTTTAAAATACTTTATAATAAAGTCCAAGATGAATGGCACACTTCCATTATTGAATCAGTCTGACTATTAAAGGGACACTTCAAATAGCTAGTAAAGTTACTCTCATGAAGTGTTTTTAAGAAAAAGAAAAGCTGAATAAAAAAATAGTGCCCCAAGTATATAGAATACTTGGGGCACTATTTTTTACTCCAGACTCTTGAAATTAACTTTCGTGGCTAGCTAAATAGACCTTAATCAAGGCGCAAGATGGCTCCTCAGCACGTATGCGTTATAACTTAGTGCCTACTAAGACTAGTTATGAAAGCTAAACCAATGAGTGAGGAGCTCCTAAAGTCTTGGCCGGTGCACCCTATGCTAGGAAGCTAAGACCTTAAGACTCTGGTTTTAAACTTTGTTTATTTATTTTGTTTTTACACTTATGTATATGTACTCAAGAAACCGAATCCCTAATAAAAATTCAGCTATCTCTTAACTGCTTATTTCTTCTTGATAATAATAAGCCTGTTTTTCAAACATCTTAGCATATTCTCCCTTTAATGCCATTAGTTCATCATGAGTACCTTGTTCTATAATCTCACCATGTTCAAACATATATATGCGGTCTGCTTCTCTGGTAGTTGAAAGTCTGTGAGAAATAAAGATAATAGTAGCATCTTTTGCTGCTTTCATCATATTGCGATTGAGCTTATATTCTGCAAAAGGATCCAGGGCACTAGAAGGTTCATCTAAAATAGCTATGGCAAGTTTTCCTGTTTTAGCAAACATTCTAGCTATAGCTACTTTTTGCGCCTCGCCACCTGATAGCATTGTTCCTTCATCAGAGAACTCTCTTGTCATTTCTGTCTTGAGTCCTTTGGGCAATCTTTCTAGCTTAGCTCCAAAATCAGCAAGGTTTAAAGCCTTCCTAATATGATCTTCATCTATAGCAGTATCATCCATCCAAACATTTTCTTCTAGAGTGGCACCATAAAGCTGATAATCTTGGAATACTGCTCCAAAAATATCTCTATAAGCTTTAGTTGAAAAGCTGCGGATATCCTCTCCTCCATAGCAAATAGAACCTTCTGTTACATCATATAAACGCATTAAAAGCTTTACAAATGTTGTCTTCCCTGCACCATTTTCGCCTACTATGGCTATTTTTTCTCCCGGCCTAACAGTCATCTGAATATGCTTAAGGGTATCTTCACTAGCTCCCTCATAACGAAAGCTCATATCTTTAATTTCAAGTACACTCTTTTCTACTGGTACCTCTTTACTTCCTTTATATCCCTCAATATTAATATCATATTCTATAAAACGCCTAAAGCGTTCTGCAAACTGTCCTACCTTTTGAAATTCCACCATAGCATAATTAAGTGAATCTAAACGATTTCTTACTGTACCTTGTGCATTATTCATGGCCGCTACATCACCTAGACCTATACTAAGCTTAACTAGCGCTAAGTACCCTAAATACATAGGTACACAGAAATGAGATAAAAAAGTAAACACAAATATCCAGTTTATTAAAGAAAGAATAGCAATCTTAACCCCTGCTGTTTTAGCTTCTGACATAATATCTTCTATGGCTTCTTCAAACTGTTTACGAAGAGGAATCTCTATCTTTGAAAGCTTAATCTCCTTAGCATATTCTGGTTGATAAAAAATACGCTTAGAATAGTCAGCTTTTCTCATAACTCTCTTTCTTTCCATTTCATAGTTGTACTCGATTTTAGTAATGCTAAAGCGCGTCACCATATTAATAAGAAAACCTAGAATAGGAAAGATGGCAATGATAGGATTAATAGCCATAATAAGTCCACCTAAGGTTAAAATAGTCGTTATATTCCCTAGAATCCAAGCCATACTTAGAACACCAGTAGTAATCATTTCTTCAGACTGAGCTGCTGCAATAACAAAGTCCTCAAAATAATCTTTATGGTCATAGCATATAAGGTCAATATCTGCCACCTTGCGTATAAAATCTTCTTGAATCTTTCCTGTCATTTTTACAAATTTAGCTCTCGCCCAATTCTCAACTAGTACTTCTATGGCTTGCCCTATTCCCATGACTAAGATTCCTACCATGATAAAAACGAGTGTAGCCTTTAGATCTATAGCCTTATCCGAAAGCATATCTATAAAGATTTTAAGGAACAAGGTATCAAATAGTGCATAAATAATACCACAAGTGACAAAAGCACCTATTACTAAAAACACTAATGCTTTATCTATTCTTAATGCACACTTTACAACATAAAATACATTGCTAATAAGGCGTCTCATGGTTAATTTATCTTGCTTCTTATCCTTATCATCATGCTTTATTTCTTTTTGCTTCTTACTTGTGTTAGGATTACTTGCTTTCTCTTTATTTTTAGGCATGAAGGACTACCTCCCCTCTTCCACTCTCCTGATAATTCTTAGCTTGAAGTCTAAACATAGCTGCATAACTACCATCTAAAGCCATAAGTTCATCATGTGTACCACTTTCTTTAATCTGCCCATGTTCTAAAAAGTAAATTTTATCTGCAATTCGTGCTGAAGATAGTCTATGAGAGATGAAGAATACGGTTTTTCCTTCTGATACTTGTAGCATATTGTTATACATATTGTACTCTGCAATAGGATCTAGCGCGCTAGAAGGTTCATCCAGGATAACAATATCTGGATTCTTAGCAAATACTCTCGCAATAGCTATTTTCTGTGCCTGTCCTCCTGAACACACAAAACCTTGATCATCAAATTCTTTTGTCACCATAGTATCTATACCTTTTTCTAAGGTAGCTAACTTATCTCCAAACTGTGCCTTTATAAGTGCATCTACTACTAACTCTCTTTCTTCCTCTGTCTCTGGCGCACGCATAAGTACATTCTCACTTAAAGGCAAGGCAAATATCTGAAGGTCTTGGAATACTGTTCCAAAGTGCTCATGATAGTTCTCTGGTTCAAACTCATTAATGTTACATCCATTAGCTTTAATCTCTCCCTCTGTAATTGGATATAAGCCCATTAATAGTTTAATCAAAGTAGTCTTACCTGCTCCATTTTCCCCAACTAATGCAATACGTTCGCCTCTCTTAATAAAGAGAGATAGGTCTTTAATAACAGGTGACTTAGCCCCCTCATAAGTAAAACTAACATGGCTAAATTCAATATCTCCAAGAACTCCCTCTATTTTTTTATCCCCTTTATAGGCCTTGTCAGATTCATATTCCAGAAAATCCTTTAAGTTATTCATATAAAGGCAGTATTTACCCGCCTCAATGCTCTTTTGTACTGCTTCTTTAACCTGCCAGGATACAAAACCTATTGCTGATAACATAGCCACATAAGCTCCTATCCTACTAGTACCTGTAGCTTTAATAACAAAAGTAATATACATATATGAGCTAAAATACGTAAGTCCAAAAAAGACAACTGCATTTAAAAATTGATATAGCGCTATTTTCTTACGATATTTCACATTGATAGCATATCTATTCTTGTAGCTCTCAATATGCTTTTTAAATAAGATATTCCTAATACCATATAGACGAATCTCTCCCGCGTACTTCTTTTCATAAAAAACACGTTTGACATAGTCTGTGACTCGTCTATCTGGTGTTTCCATTTTTCTAAGTTCGAAGTGCATTTTGTTTTCTTTATCTCCACAAATTAACGAACCAATAACCGGTGGAAAAATGAAAAGAATCAGCCAAGGATCCACAGTTGCAATAATACCTATGGCACAAAATACAGCTAAAATAAGCCCTAAAGATTGCGCCAGATTAGCTAAGCCATCCATAGCTTTATTAAGACATTCATCTAAAGCTCTTGAAAACTTATTATAAAAATCAGGTTCTTCATATCTAGTAAGCTCAATAGCTGTTGCCTTTGTAATAACCTTGTCAAATATGTAGCGATATACCTTGGGTGTTTTTAGTCTAATATAGTAGGCATGACCTGCAGACGCTAAATGAATAATAATATGTAGAGAGCAGAAAAATACAATGAGCTTTACGAGTTCACTATAAGGTGCCCTATCGTTGATACATGCATAAATAGCCTTTGTCATATAAACAAAGAAAAAAGCATTAAATACTTCTTCTGTACAGTTCTTATAGAAAGTATATATAATGCATCCTTTATCTGCATGCCAAATGGTTTTTATAGTATACCCCATACTTTGCCACACAGACATTTCTTTATTTGATTGATGTTTTCCTCCCAACTATTCTCCCCCTCTGCTTATCATTAAAATATGAGCATTAGCTATTTTACTACAAATAAAATATTTTTTCAATATATAGAATTTATTAAAAACTACAGCATTTATATCATTATGAAGCCCCTAAAGTTAAGACTTTATTTTAGTCTTACTTTAGGGACCCTAAGCCTTCATTCTACTTTAGTATCATTTATTCTAAAATCCTTGTAGCTTGATTGCATAATGCAAATACATCCTCATAAGATTTGCCTAATGATGTTGGGGTTGCCTGAATAATACCAACTCTATTTTGCTCAGGCATCACTCTAATCTCCTGTCCTCCAAAACCACGACAACCGTACCAGCCATCTCCTAGCCACCATAAAAAACCATAGTTACTATTTTGCTCTGTTGGCGTAGTTGCTTCTTTTATATAACTTACCGAAATGATTTGCTTTCCATTGTATTTGCCGCTATTCAAAAATAAATTTCCTATCTTAGCTAAATCTCTTGCGCATAAATGAGATGTTGCTTCATCTAAGGGTGTATTCCCTATGTTATAGGTGATACCACAAGGGCTTGTCCACCATTTCTCGCTTTTAATATCAAGTGGGGTAAATAAGTAGCTATTGCAAAAATCAAATGTATTCATTCCTGTAGCTTGACTTATAAGGGCACTTAGCAAAATCACATCCCATTCTTTATAAACATGCTTTCTTCCAGGTACCTCTTCCATTTGAATATCTGCTAAATGTGCTAACCAATCTTGTGTTCTTCTAAGCTGCTCTAACATAGGACAATGATAGTGTTTACCCCCATTCCAATAAATCCCGGATGTCATAGTAAGCAAATGTTTTATTGTAATAAGTTTATGATAAGGATGATTGTTTTGGTTAAAGGCTTCTAGGTACCTACAAATAGGTTCATCTAAACTTTCGATAGATCCTTTATCTAAACAGATACCAATGCCAATAGAAATAATGCTTTTCCATATGGATTTAATAGGATTACGACTTTCCTTAGTAAACTTATTATAATAGCGTTCTACGATTATCTGTCCATTTTGATAAAGCAAAACACTATTAATTTGCGGATATCTTTTTTGCTTAATATAGTCGTCTATCATTTGCCCAAGTTCATTATCTTTAGCCTTTACTTTCTCTAACATAAATACCTCCCAATAATAGAATGAGGATTTTCCTTTAACTCCCTAGGTGTACCTGTTGCAATCACTTCTCCCCCATCTTTCCCACCACCAGCACCCATTTCTATCAAGTAATCACAGCTGGATAAAACATGCGAATCATGTTCAATAATGATAACCGTATTTCCTTTATCCACTAACTCTTGTAATAACACCATAAGCTTTTCACTATCATAAAAGGATAACCCTGTTGTAGGCTCATCTAAAATGTATAAAGAATCTTTAGCTGCTTGTCCCTTTGAGAGTTCCTTAGCGAGTTTGATGCGCTGACTTTCACCTCCAGATATAGTCGGTGTTTTCTGACCTAACTTAATATATCCCATGCCTACACGTTTTAAGGTCTCTAACATATTGGTAATTGGCTCATCTTTATCATTAAAAAATGTTATTGCTTCATCTACACTCATCTCTAATACATCCTTTATATTCTTTCCTTCAAGTGTCACTTCTGCTGACTCTGGTATAAATCCTATACCCTCACAAGCTTCACACTTCACATGAATAAAATTGCCATAGCCTACATGATAGTGTACTTCTCCTTCACCCTTGCATTTGGGACAACCACCCTGAGCATTAACAGAGAAAAAGCCTGGAGGAAGGTCACTTGCCTTAGCAAACAACTGACGAATACGGTCCATAGTCCCTGTATAAGTTGCAAGGCAAGAGGTCCTAGTTCTGCCTATAGGTTTTTGATCAATAACGTAGCACTTCTTAATTTGACTTACGCCTAATAGTTCTACTTGTCCTAATTCTATTGCTTCCTCTACTTCATCTTCCATAATACACTTTGATTTAAGTAATGCTTTTAACTTAGGCACTAAGGTTTCTGAAATCAAGCTAGACTTTCCACTGCCTGAAACACCTACCACGCCTATCATTACACCTAGAGGAATATCTACAGTAATATTCTTTAAATTATGCAAGGAAGCGTTTTTTAATGTAAGCAGCTTTGTTTCATTAAATCTTCGGTAATCTTCTTTGTGTACAAAAGGTCTTTTTCCCGATAAATAAGGTGCTGTTCTAGAATCATCACAGGATAAAAAGGTGCTAAAATCACCCTCGTAAATCTTAGCACCTCCTAAAACTCCTGCATCCGGTCCCAAGTCAATAATATAATCTGCCTGCCTTATAAAGCCCTCATCGTGTTCAACGGCAACCACTGTATTTCCTTTACCTACAAGCTTTTTTATAATATCAATTAATTTTGCCTTTTCTATTTCATGTAGTCCAATAGTAGGTTCATCAAAAATGAAAATGATAGCATCCATATCTGCAATAATATAAGAGGCAAGAAATAATCTTTGAATCTCACCTCCTGAAAGAGTGGGAAGTGAACGTGATAAAGCTAAGTGGTATAACCCTACATCAATCATGCATTCTAGTTTCGTAAGGATTTCTTGAATCAATCTATTCTTTGTACTTAGCTTACTTAAAAACTCATATAAATCCTTTATATACATTTGCTCCATTTCAGAGATGGTCTTCCCACCAATAGACGTATGAATAGCTTCTTCTCCTAAACCCATTCCTTGACATTTAGGACATTTTCCCTTTTCCATATAACCTGCCTCAGTTAGCATCTGTTCTAATCTGCCAGTAGCAGAAAACGCCCCATTGGTAACCTCCGTAATCCATGGTATAAAACCTATAAATGAGGATTTCCCATAATCCCCATACTTCAAAACAAAAAGTTCGTCGCTTGTTAAGTTATTAAGAGGTGTATCCCCTGTAACTTTATAGTATTTATAAAAGCTCTCTAACATCTTTTTAGTGCTTCCTCTTTTTCCTACTCCTAAACAAACATCCTCGATTTTTTGAGAACCGTCCCCAAAAAGCTTCTCCTCATCTATTTTCTTAACAATGCCTTTCCCTAGACATTTCACGCACATTCCTTTAGCTGAATTCTTCTGGAACATCTCCATAGTTAAAGGTCTGCCACCTTCACACTTATTTTCACGTTCCCCATAGGTTGCAAAAAGTATCGCTAACATATTACTTATTTTGGTTTTAGTTCCTACTGTACTTCTAGGATTAGACTGCCTAATAATGCGCTGTTCCACTGCAACAGTTGGTGAAAGTCCCGTGATTTGATCAAATGCTGATTCTCCCTCCACCATAAAGCCAGAATTCGAAAACATTAAGTATCTGTGTTTTCCTTCTTCATAGAGCGTATCAAAAGCTAGACTTGACTTTCCACTTCCTGAAACACCTGTAATAACAGTCAGCTTATTTCTAGGGATTTTCACATCGATTCCTTTAAGATTATGGATATGTGCATTTTTAATCTCTATATATTTATTCATCTCTTAATCCTCTTACCTCTATTTTTATTAACAATCAAACGAACTATTTTATAAAAGCAAAAAATCTTAGAACATAATAGTGCGTGTTTCACCTTTTATGTTCTAAGATTAGTTGATATCATTATAGCATATTCTAGCCATGCATTTGATATTAATAGTTATCTTCTTACTTAAGTTTCCTAGCAAATTTTCACCTCCACTTTAAAAATTTCTATTATGCTTTTTGAATGAATACTTGCTAATATAACCATACTAAGCTTATTAAACTATCATTTCTAATCACTTCATTCCTCCTAATTTATGCAAGTGTCTGACTTTGTTAGCTGCTTCCGCCTTTACATAATTAGGTTAATTAGGCTATACTTTAATTTTCTTATGCTATATACTATGCGCAAATAAGTACTAGAAAGGACTAGATAATGTATGACATTTAATTTAGATATCTATGAGACTATGGCCTTAGTTTCTCTTGTATTTTACATGGGTAAGTATATGAGAACTAAATTTTCTATACTCTCTAAGTATTGCATTCCGCCATCAGTTGTAGGTGGCTTTATCTTTGCTCTATTAATACTTCTACTCAATCAAACTAATATTGCAACTATTAATTTAGATACAACACTTCAAAACATATTTATGACAGCCTTTTTTACTAGCATCGGGTTTACTGCCAGTGTCAAAATACTAAAACAAGGTGGCATTAAAGTAATTACCTTTCTCTCGCTCGCAGTGTTACTTGTTATCTTACAAAATACAGTTGGCGTAACATTAGCTTCATTATTTAGCTTATCCCCTTTAATGGGACTTTGCACCGCTTCTATTCCTATGGTAGGTGGACACGGTACTGCTGGCTCCTTTGGTCCCATCCTTGAAGATATGGGAATTACTGGTGCCACTACAGTTTCTGTCGCTTCCGCAACCTTTGGTCTCATTATGGGTAGTATCATTGGTGGTTTAGTTGCTAGAAACTTGATTCTTCGTTATAAACTGCACACAGTCCATGATGAGAATGACCTTACCCCACCAGAGGAAGTAGGCGATTACAATGAAGAAAATCATAATATCTTATCTTTCAAAAGATTAATGACAGGTGCATGCTTCTTGTTTATTGCAATGGGACTCGGTTCTCTCGTTTCTAAGTTAATCCAAGCATCTGGCTTAACTTTTCCTTCTTATATTGGAGCTATGTTAGTTGCTGCCCTTATAAGAAATATATATGATTTTAGAAAAGAACCTATTGTGGAAAAGGAAATTGAGACACTAGGAGGATTAAGCTTATCCTTTTTCTTAACAATGGCATTAATGGGACTTAAACTCTGGCAACTATTCGATTTAGCACTGCCACTTTTCATTATGCTTATCGCCCAAGTTATTTTAGTAGGCTTATTTGCTTATATTATAACCTATAGAGTCATGGGGAAAAATTACGAGGCGGCTGTATTTGCTTCTGCAATCTGTGGCTTTGGAATGGGTGCTACTCCAAATGCTATTGCTAATATGGATGAGCTTACAAATAGATATGGCTTTGTTCCTACACCTTACTTTGTTGTTCCAATTGTAGGTTGTTTGTTTATTGACTTTGTTAACTCAGCTATTATAACAATATTTATCAACTTTATTCGCTAATCCTATATAAAGAAAGAACTATCACCACAAGGTGATAGTTCTTTCTTTATATAAATTCTATATTATACTCACTGTAACCCATATTGTTATATAATATAGGCTCCATATGATCTAATACAATACGTGGCAAGGAAAAAATCATTTTACACCCTTTTTTATATTCCTTGTCAATCCAGATTCTACCTTGTTGTAACTCTGCAAGAGATTTAACAAGTGCCAGACCAATACCACTACTGTTATATTTCTGATGAAGTTCACCTTTATTTTGTATAAAACGGCCAAAGATAGCTTCATGTAGTTCTTCTGGAATTCCCTCTCCTGTATCTTGCACCATAATACATATATCATTCGTATCATAACTTATATAAACTAAAACCTCTCCCCCCTCAGGAGTATATTTAATAGCATTAGAAAGTAGATTAAAAACAATCTTTTCAACCTTATCCATATCACAAGCTATAATAAGCTCTTCTATTTCTGTATCAAATATAACGTTAATTTGCTTTTGCATGGCAAAAGCGTTAATTGACATAACCATGTCTTCTATAAAAGGAATAATATTATAATTTTTCACTTCTAACTTCATATAGCCTGATTCAATCTTGTTCATATCAATGATATTATTAACTAATTTAATAAGACGATAGCAATTCTTTTGCATGCTTTTTAGATACTTATCGGATTCTGATATTCCAGTAGAATCTTCCGACATACACTTTTCAAACAATTGAATATTGCTATAAATCACATTAATAGGCGTCTTTAATTCATGAGATAAATCAGCAAAAATACTACTTCGCAGTTCATTCTTTTCGTAGCTCTCTTGTAATTGCTTTTGTCCTAGGACAATTTCCCCCTTTAGTTCATCTACTCTCTGTGCATAATATGCTTTAGATTCTTGAATAGTAATACATACAAATATTGTAGAAGTAATAAAATTATGTATAATATAGGCCACATTATCCCAAAAGAAATAGGTTGGTCCTTTAGAATAAAATATTCCTGCAAATATCCACTGTATTATGGCTAAAATAATATTATTACATAGTAATAGCTTTGCTAATACACTCTTGCTTCTAGAGTGAAAAAACATAATAGCAACGATTAGTGATACTAGTACTAGAATAATTTTATGTAAAAACACACTAATTCCTATACAAAATGGATAACAAAAAAAGTCTACTATTAAAAAACCTAAAATCACCAAAAAGTAAGAAGGTTTTAATTTAACCTTCATAAGCACTAATATTGCGCTAGTACTTAAAAGTATGCCACAACAAAAAACAACTGAAGTTATTCCTTTTAAAATCCAATGTTCATTTGCTGCCTTGTAAAGAACAAGTAGCAAAATACTTAATACAACACAAATATTACTGGCACATATACAACTTAAATACCTCTCATTATAATACAAATTAAAAATGACAAAAAACAAACATATTAAACAGGAAAAGATCATAATAATCAGAAAATAAACCGAGTTAAACATATTTTCACCATCAAATCCCTTTTATTGCCATATTAATTAGGCTATCTTATTATATCACATCTAATTATACAGAAAAATCATATTTTTTAATTTTTTTACATTAATAAAATTTATATTTTACATTTATTATTTTTATAGTTATTGAGCGTACTTTTTATTTTTCTTACTGACCTGAATGCACCATTATTTTGATAACCCAATAATATAATAATGACACATTAATCATAAGGATATTAAAATGGAGAAAATAATACTAAACTTTTTATGTGCTATACTTGTTTTAAGGTCTAATCCTCTCCACATCGCCTCAAGATTGGTCCGTTCAAGACAACTTCCTTACAATGTTGAAGTTATTGCGGAAAATTTATATGTTCCTTGGGCTATAGATATCAGTAGCGACGGCAAATTGTATTTTACGGAACGCTCTGGTTCCATCAGAGTTATTAAAGATGGCATACTTCTTCCAAATCCACTTATTACATTTACATCTCCTTTTATTAGTCAAGATGAGGGAGGCTTAATGGGACTTGTCCTGGATCCTACCTTTTCACAAAATCACTATATTTATGTTATGCATACCTACACTGAAGATGGGCAAATCTATAACCGTGTTATTAGATTAACAGAAAACAATAATCGTGCATCTATTGACCGCATTCTGATAGATAAAATTCCAGGCGGGAGGTTTCATAATGGTGGAAGACTAAAGATAGGACCTGACCAAATGTTATATATCTCAACAGGAGATGCAACCAACCCCCTTTTAGCACAAGACCTCACAAGCACTGCTGGAAAAATCCTCCGCCTAACATTAGATGGTAATATTCCTACTGATAATCCAATCCCTAATTCTCCTATATATAGCTTTGGCCATCGAAATCCACAAGGGCTAGCATGGAGCTTGCAAAATATTTTATATGCATCGGAACATGGTCAATCTGCCCATGACGAAATTAATATCATCTATCCTGGGGCAAACTATGGTTGGCCACTTGTTCAAGGAGATGAGGATTTGCCTGGTATGATGTTACAACGACCTCTTATAAACAGCGGCGATGAGACATGGGCACCTTCTGGTATTACTTTTGTAAATCAAGGACCATTTCAAGGTAAACTGCTTGTTGCTACTTTATATGGAAAAAGACTACTCGTTATTTCTTTAGATGAATCGGGAACTCTCGTAGAGAACATTGAATCATGGTTTCTAAATGAATACGGGCGTTTACGCGAAGTTATTCAAGGCCCAGATGGTTCAATCTATCTTAGTACTAGTAATAGGGATGGTCGAGGAGATGCTAAAATCTCTGACGATAAAATTATTCGTCTTGTCCCAAACTACCTGTAGCTTTCATCCTTAGCTCCTAGTTATACCTATTTTTGCTCTTATAAAGTCACTCTCATAAATCATACCTCCATTTTGTAAATACAAGAATCTCTATCAAAAAACGATATTAACCTAATAATTACAAGGTTAATATCGTTTCCTTAGTTTCTATCATTCTTCTAATAAGTTACTTTCATATCACCACAACATAGCTACTCAGTTCTATCATTACGTCCCTTCATAAGTCTCTAATAATCTAATGTAATGATTAGCTTCTCTTAGTACATGATCAGCCAGAAGTGGCAGTATTATAGATCTTATTTTACAACTAGCAATCCCTTCTGTTCCCGCTTGTTTAAAATTCTTCAATTGAATAGTTTGATTTAAAGTTTCATTAGTAACACTATTTATTGTTACATTTGTCATGGTTTGTGCCTCTTGAATTAAATTCTTAAATTCATTAGCAAATTCATTTGAGGTGGTAATTAATTCATCTTCAGAAGGGTCAAGTAATCCTCTTATAAACAATGCATGCTCCATCATAATTTGATCCCAAAACAACTCCGTTTCTCTAGCATCTTTAGAATCAATATCCACCCTATTTTCTAAGTCGCCTACTAATGACAAATATAGCCTTGCCTCCCGCAATATATGTTCGATTAGTAATGGATAATTAGCTGTAAATAAATCACAAGATAGAACACCGTTTAATAGTCTCTGCTTAAAATTAATCAGCCCATTAATAAGATTCCTTGCATTAGCGTTAAGTTGCCTTACACGATTTACTGTATTAGGTCCAATCTGCGGGTTATTTCCACTATATAGTTGTGATTCCTGCATCGTTATATTTTGATCTATCTTTATCCCTGTGAAATTTTGAGTCTTTCTTTCTGTTCCTAATGTATAGTCAGTTACCACCTCGCCAGAATTTAAAACGCTTGGTCTTACTACGCCATTACTGAGACTCACCACCTGTGACAGTAACCTTTCAAATTCTCTCTTGTAATGCTCTGCCTCACTAGCAAGCTTTGAGTCTTTAGGCATAAACCCTGCTTCTAAAAAAAGTGCATGTTCCTTCATAATTCTTGAGAAAAATAAATGTAATTCAAGTGATAAAATTACATATCTTTGATCGCTTATCATATTCCCTCCAAAAAATCATTTTACTGTATTGTATGCATTTGGAAATTTCTGAGTGAATCATTTTGCAAATTATCCTTTAATCTATTATGTAAAAGAAAAATATAGGAGCCGTTGCTTAATACAACAGCTCCCTTTATCTAACTACATTTTATTCCGATCTACGCTCAAAGCTTAAACAGTCTGTATCCCTATAAGTTTCTGCTTCTCCTAGATTGCTTACCTCAATACCATCTGCTAGAGAACAGTGACTTCTGACATGATAGATACATGTTTCCACTTCACAAAGTACTGCTTCTGTCTCTCCTGTTTTAACCTTATCATCTACGGCATTACTAACTTTCTCTTTATTGATATAGGTACTACAACTTGTTTCCTCAGTAATATTCGCCTTAGCCCCTACAATATTCAAAATACTGGCACTACATATGTTTCCTTGATTATAAGAACAAGAAACTACGCTACAACTTATCTTTGGCATCAAACCATCCTCCTCATATTATGCTACTTAAAATACGTACAAATTTATTATGAGTTAAATGGTCACAAAGTATGTAATTCATACGCATTAGTTTTGCAAGATTTGATTCTTATTTATGGTATGACTCACCGTTCCATTACCAAGTAATAACCTCATGTCTAAATTGATACAGCTAAAATTCTCCCATAATGCAAAAACAGAAGCATCTTTATTAGATACTTCTATCGATTGATTAATAAATTTTATTAGATTATCCGTTAGCTTTAACTATTACTAATTACTATTTTCCCTTATCCTTTAAGAAAATAGAGATTTAATTTTCCTAAGCTTGATATTCTAGAAAGATCTTGATATTCTCATTTTTAAATAAAATAATCGCTGAAATTATTAAATAGGATACCACTACCAACGTCACTATCATTAGTGAAATGTTTCCGTATCCAGTGGTCAATACTGGTAGCACACTTAATAGTAACCTAATTCCAATCAGTGTACTTATGCCCTGTAGTGTGGCAATAACATAAGGTACCCATATACTACCTGAATACAATTTCACTAATAATATTGCCCAAATGATACATCCTATTGCGGCTGCTCCCCCTCCAGACTCACGAGAAATAGCAGCTGCAATACTAAGACATTCTAAAATAATACGCCCTACTATAATAGCAACAATCAATTTTTTCCCCTTACCATATTTCTCTATAAACTCATTAGGCCTTTCCATAAGACTCCCCCTATCTATTCATGACAAAATAAATCTGTCCCTAATAAGATTATATCAAATTTTATTAATTCTGAATACTCTTGTTATACATTTACACCGCTAGACTAATAAGTATTTATATAAATTTACTTCATTATTATAGTATATATCAAAGTATTGCCTTTTATAGCTTCATTATTTCTATCACTTACTTATGGTATGGTTCATTATTATTAATCCTAAACCCTCTATAAATCTGTTCTAATAGCATGACTCTAAATAGCTGATGAGGAAATGTCATTTTTGAAAAACATAATTTATAATTAGCTCGTGCTCTCACAGCATCTGATAACCCTAATGACCCTCCTATGACAAAAACAAGATGACTATTTCCCCTTACACCACAATCTTCTATAAAGCTTGCTAGTTCTTCTGAAGATAACATTTTGCCTTGCAAATCTAAAGCTACTACGTAAGCTGTATCACTTATTTTAGAAAGAATTTTCTCTCCTTCTTTATCTTTAATCATAAGTTCTTCTTTTTCTGAGGCATTATCCGGTGTTTTTTCATCGGCTAGTTCAATCATATTGAGCTTACAATATCTGCTTAATCTTTTACTATATTCATCAATAGCTTGCACCAAGTATTTTTCTTTAAGTTTACCAACGCAGATTAATTCTATTTTCATTAAAGGACTCCTTATTTTATCTTAGTATCATTCTCTCTCTATTTTAACACACTCATGCTTTTCTAACCTTATTTTTGTGATACTATCCCCTATTATAATCCTTTTATCTATAACTCACTTATAGTAGCTATATACCCACATCATGTACAAAGGAGCAACATATTATGAGAGCTATAATCTTAAATATAACCACTAAGGAAATCTACTTTTCTCCTTAAATAAAAAATCCTAGAACATAAGCTACTTCTGTATACACCTATGTCCTAGGATTTTTTTATTCTATTTTAATCTAACTTCCTAATATCTTTATGCCTATACCATATCACGCTAAACAACGCACCTAAAATACCTGTACATAAAAACATAACAGCCATACCTATTCCTTTTCCTGTTCCTACTATTCGTTCTAAGAACCTAACAATTTGGTTATCGGCTTTCATAAAAGGTTCAAACACATAATCAGCCAAATAACCACCTAGTAATATCCCAACAGGAATAGTCCCATTTTGCAGTGCATTTCTCACTGAAAACACCCTTCCTTGCATCTCTTTAGGAACCTTCTCATACATAATGCCATTGATACCTGCATTAATAAAAGGAATCAGTACACTAGTTGCTATAGCAGAGAAACACCACATCCATGCATTCCTGCTCATTCCCATTAATATATCTCCTACTAAGAATGAAGATGCTGTAGAGAAATAAATCACCTTTATTCTTGCACTAGGGAATTTGATGAAGGTAACTGCTATGCCCCCTATAATGCCACCAAAACCTATAAATCCTGTAACTAAAGCTAATATGCCTTCATCTCCACCACTTCTAGTTAAAACTAATGCTGGTAAAATATTTTCATAGCCTATACGTGAAAACAAATTGGCTACTGTCATACTTAATACTAAGTACCAAATTCCTTTATGCTCTTTTAAGTACATCCACCCTTCTTTGCAACCCTCTAGTAATGTTTGTTTTTTGCATTCTTTACTTATAAGCCCTTCAGGTATATGAGTAAAACCAGCAAGTACCACAAAAGCTATTATAAAGCTTAATAAGTCAACCAAAATAACGCTCTTTAATCCTAGAATTCCATAAATAAAAGTGGCAAGCATTGGTGTAACTACTGTTAATACAGAACTTGAAAAAGAATTCATTCCACTAGCTTTTTCATATTGCCCTTCAGGTACAATAATTCCTATAGCCACTGAAGTAGCTGGCCCCTGAAAAGCATTCATTACACCTGTGACTGCATTTACCATGTAAATATGATAAAGCTCTAACTTCCCAATCATTAGCAATAACAGTATTACTAATGTATTTAGAGCAGCAATCATATCTGCTCCTAGTATAATCATCTTTTTTCTATGCCTATCAATAAATGCCCCTGCGAATAAGCTGACTACTATATAAGGTAAATAATTGCAAAATGACATCAGTGACATAGACATCGCTGACTGCGTCTTACTATATGCCCATAATATAAGTGCAAAACTAGTCATAGAGCTTCCTAGCTGTGAAATTATTTGTGTAAGCCAAAATATAATATATGTATTCCATTTATAATCTTTCATTAGATTTCTCCTTTTTAGTTAATAATGTATTTAACTAAAAGTACAAAATCTAATTGGGACGACTAAACTACTACTCTATACAAGGATCGTCCTCTTATTAGATCTTGTACAGAGTAATTTGCTTAAATCAATGACTATCATACACATACGACTTTCCTTTCTCCTTACTTTTATCTTTATTATATATCAAAAGATTCTAATTACAATGTACTAACTAAAAATGCAGGAGCCGTCATTTCTTATCTATAGCCTCTGCATTTTTTAATGTATTCATTTATCAAATTTATCTATTTCTCTATTGTGTAAAAGTTTTATTGAAAGAAATAAAATATCTCCTCTAGCTCATTTTTGCTAAACTATAAAAATCAAGGAACTTTTCCTCCTTATTGATTAACTCTTTAAAGGTTCCGTTTTCCATTATCAGTCCGTTTTCCATATAAATTATTTCATCATATAAGCCTAATAATTCTTCACTCATTTTATGAGTAATCGTTATTAATGTTAAATCATCTATACTTAAAAGTTTACTTTCTATATCATAAGCTGTTTGCATATCTATAGCTGATGTACCCTCATCTAATATAAGGATTGGTGTTTTTTGAATCAATGCTCTAGCTATAGCTACCCTTTGTCTTTGACCTCCTGACAGGTTACTTCCATTTTCACCCACTAAATAATCTAATCCATCTTTCATATTACCTATAAATTTATCTGCTCCACTTGACTCTAACGCAGCATTAATATCTGCTTCTGTGAAGTCCTTAAATAGGCATATATTATCCTTAATACTTTTATCAAACATGTATACATTTTGATGGATCATAGCCATCATTGTATTAACTTTTTCAATACTTAAATTTTCAATGCTCTTTCCATCATAACTAATATTACCAGTAAAATTTGAGTAATATCCTGATATAAGCTTAATTAATGTGGATTTACCACAACCGTTGCCTCCTACAATTGCATATTTCTTCCCTTGCTTCAGTTCTAAATCTATTCCTTTTATAACAGTCTTATCTTCATCATAACTAAACTGTAAATTAGAAACTTCTATGCTTTTATTAAAAGTAGGTTCATCCGTGCCTATTAATCCATGGTCGGCATACTCTGAAAATGTTTCTAATCTTTCAAGAACCGCTTTCATACTGCCGATTTTAGGTATATTGCTCATGATTATTATTACAGGTTGCACAAGTGTTCCTGAAAGCTGGAATACAGCAATTAGTATACCCATTGAAAGATCACCCCTCAGCACAAAATACCCTGATAAAAAAATGGCTACAAGCTGAGTTCCAAGTCCTAGTATTTGAGACACCGATTCATTAATAGCAAACAGTCTATCTGCATTAAATTTTATCCGCGCTATATTTTCATTATTCTCTTCAAATTCATCATCTATCTTCTCTTTTAAGTTAAAGGATCGAATAACATCATATCCAGAAAACATATCCTTTAGCTTACAAGTAAATATTGATAAGCTATTAGATATTTCAAGCTGCTTACTTTCTAAGGCTTTCCCAAAAATACTAGGCACAATAAATAGTAGTAGCATACTAATAAATAATGCTAATGTAACTATTGGACTTAAAATGATTAGACGAATAACTGTCGCTATAAACATAACTGTATATTGTAAGATTTGCAGTAGTGGAATAATATAATTCTCTTCAATAAGTTTCATATCATTAGTTAATGCAGAAATATAATCTGCTGTGTTATTATTGGTAAAATCTTTGTGATTAGCTCTCATTATTCCTCTAAAAACCTTACTTCTTAGCATCTTTAGAACGTTTCTAATGAATTTCTTACTACAAATATCATAGGCAAAATAGACTAATCCCAATGTTATTGAATAGCTAATAGTATAAATAAGGATATTACGAAAATTATTACTATCTCCTATTGTGACATAATCGATAGTTTTTTGTACAAATACGGACAAGTATACAATTGATATTGATGATAATGAACTAAGTAACAACGTCAACGCTAATAAAAACTTACTTTTTTTAATACATTCTTTCACCCTACATCCCCCTCATTTAGTATATTAGATGTTTGTCTAATATATTTAATTATTATCAAATTATATTTTTATATTAATTCTTCATTAGATATATGTCAAATAATTTTTAAAATCATCTAACTATTTTCAAAAAATAGAGCTACTTAGGTAAGATTAATCTCCTTAATCTATCTAAGTAGCTCTATTAAAATAATACGTTACTAAGTTCATTCATAAAATTTTTTAATCCAGGTTCATTTAGAAAATAATAGACTTTACCTTGCTTCTTCTCTATTGTTACCATTCCGTATTCTAGTAATGATCCCATGTGATAAGAAACCGTTGCTGGGCTTAACCCCAAAGCTTCTGCTATTTCTAAATTGTATTTATGTCCACTCTTAAGCAAAGTTATTATTTCTAATTTACTTTTATCACTTAGTGCCTTTAGCTTTAGCACTAACTCTCCCTTATTTCCCATTACTTTTAATTTTTCTTTATAAACTAACTCAACTAATAAACCTACAAAATACGTGTTATTGATATTAATGAACGTTGCACCAAATGCTAAAGTAGGTATTATAACATTCTCTTGATTTGGCATTTCAATAATATTATTCAGAATTTCACATTTCCCTGAGTTAATATATTTTATTAAATCTGAGAGAAGCTTATTTATATGATTACCTATAGCCTTGTATGCTTCCTCATAGGCCTTCATATTATCATTTATTACTCTGATTAATCTAATATAATAATCTTTAGGAGCATCCAATACAGCAATCATCTTCCATTTACTACTTTCACTGATGTCTGCTTCCTTTAAAAAATCTATGATCCCCCTTAAATCCCCTATAGATTCAACACTTTCATTTCCTTCTGCCTGGTCATTGTATACATCTATGATTAATTTCTTTAATTCCTCATTAGTCATCCCATTAATATTTTCAATTATGTTATTATTATTAATTAATACGCTTGCAAGAATCAGGAAAACTTCAAGTTCGTTATCACCTAAAAATAAAATTTCATTATCATTAATAACTTTATATTTATCAAATGCTTTTACATATTTTTCTATCACTCTTAAATTTTTCTTTATGAAAATCTCTCCATTTATCCCTTCATTACTTAACTGTTCAATAGCCATTTTCTCGAAATTGCCATAATCATTGCTCATATAAAGTAACCCAAGAATTTCGTAAATAGGGTTTAACTTCTCAATTATTTTTATATCCATCAACTCACCCCAAAGACTTTTTTCCTTATTATATCATATTTATTAACAAAGCTCCTATCTTCTAATATTCCCCTTATATTCGTAGTTTCTACTAGATCATATTATCACTATATCATAGTCCACTAATCCTATAACAACCCAAATACCCATAAATTTCAAAAAAAGACTAGAGAGTAAGTCTTTAACTTAATTCTCTAGTCTTAACTATAATTCTACTTTTTACTTTAGTTTATCCTTATTATTACGCTAATAACATTCTATCATTAGCAAATTCACCTGAACTTGCTTCTTCGAACATCTTTAGTAGATCAGCTACTTTTAGGTTTTTCTTTTCTTCGCCTTCAATATCAAAGATAATGCGGCCTTCATGCATCATAATGAGGCGATTACCTAATCTAATAGCATCCTTCATATTGTGTGTTACCATAAGCGCTGTAAGTTGACCTTCTGCAATCACTTGTTCAGTAAGGCTTAACACTTTATGTGCTGTCTTAGGGTCAAGGGCCGCCGTATGTTCATCTAACAGCAATAGCTGTGGTTTTTGAAGTGTAGCCATAAGCAAGGTCAATGCCTGACGTTGTCCTCCTGAAAGAAGCCCCACCTTAGAAGTTAGACGATTTTCTAAGCCTAAATCTAACATCTTTAACTTTTCTACATAAAGGCTTTTCTCTTCCTTTGTAATGCCCCAACTTAAACCTCTTTTCTTACCTCTACGATAAGCCATAGCTAGATTTTCCTCTATCTCCATTGCAGCTGCTGTGCCCCTCATAGGATCTTGAAATACACGACCTAATAGCCTAGCACGTTTATGTTCTGATTGATAAGTAATATTCTCTCCTGATAAAACAATAGAGCCCTTATCACTTAAATAAACACCAGCAATCATATTTAATAAGGTAGATTTACCTGCACCATTACCACCAATAACGGTCACGAAATCTCCTTGTTTTAAATGAAGGTCAATACCATTTAAAGCTTTCTTCTCATTAATGGTATCTGGATTAAATGTCTTATATAGATTTTCTATCTTTAACATGTTATGCCTCCCTTCTCTTAGCCTGCTGATCTAGCTTTTTCTTCATTACTGGAATACCTAATGCAATAGCTACGATAACTGCTGTTAGTAATTTAAGGTCTGTAGACTGCATTCCTAATTGAAGTACAACCGCTATAATAATACGATAAATAATAGAGCCCCCAATGATAGATGCTAACTTATAAGCAAAGTTAAAGCGATTGCCAAAAATAACTTCTCCTATAATAATAGAAGCAAGCCCTATAACAATAGCTCCTTGACCCATACCTACATCTGCAAAACCTTGGCTTTGTGAAACAAAGGCTCCAGATAAGGCAACTAAGGCATTACTAAGCATAAGACCAATAATCTTCATTTTATCTGTGTTTACACCTAAGGCACGTACCATATATTCATTATTTCCTGTTGCTCTAATAGAACTTCCAAGTTCTGTTCCAAAGAACCAGTATAAAACGGCAACAATACCTACAGAAACAATTAATCCAATGATTAAAGCTAAATTGTTTGTAGAAGTCTGAATTACTTCACCTAAGGTTGAAATAACTGTTCTTTCTCCTAAAAGAGGGATATTTGCCTGTCCTTGAATACGTACATTAATAGAATATAAAGCAAGCATTGTTAATATACCTGCTAGAATACCTGGGATTTTTACTTTTGTATGTAGTAGGCCTGTAACAGCTCCGGCTATCATTCCTGCACACATAGCAGGTAATATTGCTAGCCATGGGTTAACTCCTTTTACAACTAAAATAGCACTTACCGCACCACCTAAAGCGAAGCTCCCATCAACAGTCATATCTGGAAAGTCTAATATCTTAAAGGTGATATACACACCTAAAGTCATAAGTCCCCATAATACACCTTGAGAAATGGCCCCTACTATAGCCAATAATATGTTCATATAAACCTCCTATTTTACTAGCTGATCACTTAATTCTTGAGGTAATTCTATGCCCATTGCTTTTAGTGCTTCTTCATTTACTACAAGTGTACATTCACTAGCGTATTCAATAGGCATTTCTGCTGTTTTTTTACCATCTTTGAGTATAGCAACTGCTTGAGCTGCTGTTAATTTTCCTAAATTGTAGTAGTTAATTCCATAGGTTGCTGTTCCACCATTTGTAACCATACCTTCTTCACCAACAACAACTGGAAGCTTAGATGGTGTAGTTACTTGAGCTACTGTAGCCATACCTGCTGCAAGCATATTGTCTGTTGGAATGTAAATAGCTTCTACTTTACCTACTAGAGATTGTGTTACTTGTTGAATTTCATTTGAGTTAGAAACAGTGGCTTCTACCCCTTCGAGCCCTAATGCTTCTAATTCTTTCTTAGCAATTTCGATTTGGAATTTTGAATTAGCTTCACTTGAACAATATAAAAGACCAACCTTTTTTACATTTGGAACTAGCTGTGTAATAAGGCCAATTTGTTCTTTAACTGGTGTTAAATCAGATGTACCAGAAACATTACCACCAGGTGCTTCATTAGAAGCAACTAGCTTTGCTGCTGCTGGGTCAGTTACTGCTGTTACTAAAATAGGAATATCCTTTGTTGTATTAGCTACCGCTTGTGCTGCTGGTGTAGCAATGGCTAAAATAAGATTGTTTTGATCATTGATAAGCTTATTAGCGATTGTCTGGCAGTTAGATTGATCACCTTGAGCATTTTGATAATCAATAGTAATATTTTTGCCATCCTCAAATCCTGCTTCTTTTAACCCATCTACAAATCCTTTATAAGCAGCATCAAGAGCTGCATGTTCTACAAGTTGAATAACACCTATTTTATAGTTTTGTGCATCCCCTGTTGAAGCAGTTTGTCCACTGTCTGTAGCAGTGCTTTGACAACCTACACCCATAAGTGAAAGTGTTGTTACCATCATTAAACTTAAGACCTTTGTTAACTTCTTCATTTTAACATCCCTTTCTTCATCGATTATGCTGTTTTTATTCATATTTTTAAATTTTATTCTTTTTATTCTTTAAATGATATACTAGAGTTTATTATTAGTCAAATATAAATATGTATTTTTTTCATATTAATTTGTACATTTTTATAGCAAAAACCTAATATTATCATACACATTATAAATAGACCTATAACCTCTAGAACATATCATTTAATTCTAGAAGACTATAGGTCATACTAAATAGATTGTATTTATTTATGCATTGATTCGATAAACTCTATTTAATAGGAAGATTTAAATGAATTAATTGACTCTTACCATTAAAATATTTGCTGATTTACAGTTCTCTTGCTTCTCCAAACACTTGATTTAAGTGTGCTTCGCTCATCTGGGTACTTAGTACACTTACAACCGGCACGGCTATACACGATACAATCATTGCTAGACTAGCAATAACAGGTGATGTTACTCCTGCTGGAAGCAGCTTTTGGTTGATAAGGATAGTTCCAATGGTAATAGTTAATCCACCACCAATAAAGCCTGCCCATGCTCCTGCTTTAGTAGTTTTCTTCCACCAAAGCCCAAATAAATAGGGTCCTAGGAACATTCCTGAAATAACACCCCAAGATAAAGACATCAGATTAACAATTGTACTAGATTGAATAACTGCTAAAAGATATGACACCCCTACAAATACAATGCAGCTCACACGCATCATAACCATGATTGCTTTATCTGAGAGTTTAGGTGCTAAAAAGCCTTTAATGAAGTCAATAGAAATAGTAGAGCTTGATACAAGTACTAATGCAGCTAATGTAGACATGGATGCTGATAAAACCAATACAATAATAATACCCATAAGCATAGCAGGTAATGCTCCTTCTAACATAGTAGGAACTATCATATCAGGATTAGGTACTCCTGCTGCTGTAGTTGGCATAACTGCTACTCCTGAACTTGGATCAATAAAAAACAATCTTCCTAAAGAACCAGTAAAATAAGCAGATACACCTATCACTAATGCAAATACTGTAGAAATAATGGTTCCTTTTTTAATGGCTGCATTATCTTTAACTGCATAATATTTATGAATCATTTGTGGTAAACCCCATACTCCAAAACTAGTCATAAAAACTAATCCTAATAGAGGTAGTGCTTTATCTCCTGTTGCTAACGGAGCAGTAAGCGCAGGATCTAGTTTATTTAATGCCTCAAGTCCCGCTTGTAATCCTCCTACATTAGGATGATATAAGACATAGCCTACCATTAGAACACAACCTACCAACATAACAACACCTTGTATCAGGTCATTAATAGCTGTAGCCACATACCCACCTAATACGAGGTAAATAGCTGTAAGTAACGCCATAAAAAAGATTGCTAAATTAAAATCAATATTAAAAGAGCTTTCTAAGATATATCCTAGGCCTTTATATACAGAAGCCGTATATGGAACTAAAAAGATAAACATAATCACTGCTGCTATTAATTTCATATTATTACTATTATAACGTTTTTCAAAAAACTCTGGCATAGTTTTTACATCTAACCTATGTGTCATCTCTCTAGTTCTTTTAGCTAAAACCTTCCAAGCTAAGTAACAACCAAACACAGCGTTTCCTATACCAATCCATATAATAGGTATGCCAAATTCCCAACCTTGAGCTCCGGCATAACCTATAAAAATAACTGCGGAGAAATAAGAAGTTCCATAGGCAAAAGCACTTACCCATCCCCCCATATTTCTTCCCCCTAATAAGAAGTCACTAGAGTTTTTTACTTTTGCCTTACTGTATACCCCTACACCCACCATAGTTAAGATAAAAACCAGCACACATAACACTTTGACACTATACACGCTCATACCTTCATCTCCTTTTTTAATATTTCTAATACAAAGGATTTTACCTAAAAGGCAGCAAAAAAGCCCTCATCCTTTAACTATGTAAAGGACGAGAGCTGATATCCCGCGTTACCACCTTTTTTTGCTATTATCTCACGATAATAACCTCTTCAAGTACGTTAGCCACAAAGCTAATTATACTCTAGCACGATAACGGGTGCACTACCGTTTGCTTCTACTTAAGCTTATACTTGTTTGAAGCAACACTCCAAGATGTATTCAAATAAGCATCTTCTTGCCCCTCTCACCTACCGGGAACTCTCTGTTAGCCTAGCTTATTCTACTTCTTCTTTTCTACGCTTTGTATTATCAGTATAATTATACTTTTTATTCTTAATTTTTTCAATACATAAAATTTTATATATTAATTAAATTTATTATCTATTAATCAAAAATTTTTGTTGCTTTTACTCGAATTCTGTTTGACTTTTTCATATAAACTTAATATTATTTAATTATAAATTATCCTACATATGCACTTTTTATTAAAAAGGGGGCCACTAACATGTTAAACACTACTATTTCTACTGAGCATTTACAATTAAGCCTAGCAACCTCTGAGGATTTAATGGTCTTAAAGAAAATTTATGCTGAGGCTACCCTGTGCTATTCTTTTGACTCCGGCTATGAAATTACATCTCCAGAAGTCATTTTGCGTAAAGGAGCATTACCTTCAAATCATATAGCAAATAGTAGCTATATATACTGCATTTACCTAAAGGGGCATATGATTGGTTATATAGAAGTATATCTAGGCTTTCCTACTTCTGATAATATCTATATTCCATTCTTCTATATTACAGACACCTATAAAAACAAGGCTTATGGTGAAGATGTATTAGCATACCTTATAGAAGCCTTCGGAAAGCAGAATTATAAAACAGTAAGTGTTTATACTGCTCTTAAAACTTGGAAAGATTTAGCTTTTTGGCAAAGCTGTGGCTTTGATACTATTTTATCTGTAGAAATAGATTCTATTACTACAGAACATAACTATGTGCATGTTGAGTTACAGTATATTATTTAATACATAGAAAAGCCGAGTTTAATACCCTTATGGGATTTAAACTCGGCTTTATAAATGTCTATGGTTTATTTAACATTAAGTATTTGTTTAATATTAGCTACAAACGCGTTACTCTTTTTCGCTGCATCTACATCATCTTTCCCAACTACAGATGCATAAATCTTTACTTTTGGCTCTGTACCAGATGGTCTAATAACGAACCAACTTCTATCTTCAAGTACAAATTTAAGTACATTGGATTTTGGAAGTTTGATTTCTTCTTTTGTTCCTTCAAGTACATTTGTACGTGTAGATAACTTATAGTCTTCTACTGTAGCAATTTTAACACCGTTTACTTCTGTTGGTGTATTTTCTCTAAGAGCTGTAATCATGGCTGCAATTTGCTCTTGGCCATCTTTACCTTCCATTGTGATAGAAACTAACTCTTCTTTATAATATCCATATTTCTCAAATAAATCATGGAGGGCTTGTGCAAGGTTTTTACCTTTTGTTTTATAATAGAGTGCCATTTCTGCAATAAGTGTAGCAGCAATAACAGCATCTTTATCTCTTACAAAACCACCAGATAAATAGCCATAACTTTCTTCAAAGCCAAGTACAAAGTTATTTGAACCTGTTTGTTCAAATTCTTCAATTTTTTCTCCAATGTATTTGAAACCAGTAAGTACGCTCATTATTTGAGCATCATAAGCTTCTGCTACTCTAGTAGCCATTTCTGTCGTTACGATTGTTTTGATTAAGGTATCTTTTGTACTAAGTACACCAGTTTCTTTTCTTGCATTAAGCATATATTCAGAAAGTAATACCCCTACTTGATTCCCTGTTAATACTTTATATTCTCCGCTGTCTTCTTTAACAATAACACCAATTCTATCACAATCTGGGTCGGTTCCGAAAATAAGATCTGGACCTACTTCTTTTGCCATCTCGATAGCAAGTTCAAAAACTTGTGGATTTTCAGGATTTGGGTATGGTGCTGTTGGGAAATTACCATCTGGAAGCTCTTGCTCTTTTACAATATGGACATTGGTGTATCCAAGTCTCTTAAGCATTGCTCTAACAGGTATATTTCCACTACCATGAATAGGTGTATAGATGATGTTAAGCTCACTTGCTCTTTCTTTAACAAGCTCTTTGTTAACAACTACTGTTTCTACTTTTTCATAGTACGCATTATCTACATCTTCTCCAATGTATACAAGTAAACCAGCTTTTACAGCATCTTCTGTATTCATTGTCTTAATCCCTGTAAATAAGTCAATTTCATTGATATAACCTAATACTTCATTAGCTGCATTATCTGTTAATTGTCCACCATCACTACCATATACTTTATAGCCATTATATTCTTTTGGATTGTGTGAAGCAGTAAGAACAATACCAGCTTCTGCTCCTAGATGTCTTACAGCAAAAGAAAGCATTGGCGTAGGACGTAAACTTTCATATAAATATACTTTTACACCATTAGCCGCTAATACCTTAGCTGCTGTTTCTGCAAATACATCTGACATATTTCTTGAATCATAAGCAATAGCAATACTAGGATTTGTAAAATTTGTAACTAAATATTTTGCAAGACCTTGTGTTGCTTTTCCTACTGTATATATATTCATTCTATTAGTACCAGCAGCGATTTTTCCTCGAAGTCCACCTGTACCAAATTCTAAATTTTTATAAAAACGGTCTTCTATCTCTTTTTCATTATTAAGTGCTTTTAATTCTTCTTTTGTAATTATGTCAATAACATCACTTTCTAGCCACATTTCATAACTTTGCTTGTAATTCATCTCTTTCCTCCTCAGCTCCATACTATGACATTTTCAATGCCTATATTTTAACATTTATCTTTATGTATTGCTACTATATTTTTTTATATAATATTCAGTATAATCGCATTATATTTTAGTTGATATTTGCTATAAGCCTTGTACATACTGTGGTTTGCATAATATGACTATTTATCTAAATTTATTTGTATTAATAATTATTTTCCTTACATTTATTTACTTAATTACAAAACTCTTTCGTCTAATTTTTATCATACTCTTCTATCATCTATTCAAGACGCTCTTAGTATTAATTGATACCCCTCGAAATTCCAACTTTATTTCTTGCTTTTAGCAATATTAGCTGTCAATCACGAGCATAAAAAGGGTTATAAATCTTTGCTACTAACCAAGATTTACAACCCTTTTTACTCATTATTTATATTTTTGCTTAACAAAGTCAGTAATAGAGGCACATTGTTTATTAATATGCTTTGTTGCTAGCTTACTAGCCACATCCTCTTCCTTATTTTTAAGTGCTTCTAAAATAGCAATGTGTTCTGCCTCAACTGTCTCACTGTCTTCCACGTTTTTAAGGTAGGTAATACGATAACGGTTAACTTGCTCTTTAAGATTGTTAAAAAGCTGAATAAGTTTATCATTTTGTGTTGCACTACAAATGATATCATGGAACTCTACATCCTTTTCAATCATTGTTTCTAAATCTCTACTTTTTGCGGCATAGCTATATTCTGCAATAGCAAGTTGAAGTTTAAGGAATGCACGATCATCCATTCGCCTACAAGCAAGTCTAGCTGCCAATGCTTCTAGAGCTGCTCTCACTTCTAGAACATCTTGAATATCTTTCTCTGTAAATTGTGCCACTTGTGCACCTTTACGTGGTACCATTACTACAAGCCCTTCTAGCTCAAGTTTTCTAATGGCTTCTCTAATAGGTGTACGGCTTACTCCTAACTTTTCTCCTAACTGAGTTTCCATTAATCTTTCGCCTGGTTGTAATTCCCCAGTAATAATTGCATTCCTAAGTGTCTGAAAAACAATATCTCTTAAAGGGAGATATTCATTAATCTTCATGTTGTAAGTATCTTCTAGCATCCTTTCACACCTCTTCTTTTTATTCCATATTTTACTCCATTTTTATCCTTCTTTTTCTCTATAGGTGAATAGGTAGTGGTAACATATACTTCTCTTATACTACGTTCTATTTTAAAATATTGAGCTGCCTTATTAGCTTTTTCCTTGCTGTCAAATAATCCGAATACTGCACTGCCACTGCCACTCATCATAGCCCCCATAGCACCATGCTGAACTAATTCTCTTCTAATCGTTCCTATAATCGGGTGCATAGGAATAGTGACTTCTTCTAGCACATTGGCCATGTGAGTAGCAATTTCATATGGGCTTTGTGCTTCTATAGCTTGTATCATCTTTGGTGTATCTGGGTGTAACTTGATATGGTTTATATCTAGCCCCTTATATACAGAAGCTGTAGAAACGCTAATAGGTGGTTTAACCAATACCACATGCATACTTGGAACAGGTTTAAGTGGTGTTAACACTTCTCCTATCCCTTCTGCAAGCATTGTTCCTCTCGCGATACAAAATGGTACATCTGCCCCTAACTTAAGTCCCATTTCCATAAGCTTCTCTCTTTTATAGAAGGTTTCATATAATCTATTTAAGCCTACAAGGGTCGCTGCTGCATCTGTGCTTCCACCAGCGAGTCCTGCTGCTACTGGAATGCGTTTAGTAATTTCAATGGATACTCCGTATTCTTCTATGCCTGCTTCTTCAAAAAATAACTGAGCTGCGCGATAAGCAATGTTTTTCTCGTTAGTCGGAAGCCATGAGAAATTAGCTGTTAATCTAATTCCAGGTGTCTTTGCCTTACGAATAAAAATCGTATCATATAAATTAATCGTCTGCATAATCATTTGCAAATCATGATAGCCATTTTCTCTCTTCCCAACTACATCAAGCGTCAAATTAATTTTAGCTCTTCCTTTTAATATAATTGAGTTCATAATATGCTCCCTTAATAAAAATAACTTGTGTTTGTTTTATTATAAACTCACTTAAAATACAAAGTCAATGAGAATGTATTCCCTGTATACAATATCCATTTTCTAAATTATTTTTATAAAAGTTTAAAATTTGTTTAATGATAAATGCAAAAAGCAACTCCTACAATGCTTACAGGAGTTGCCTTTGCTAAACCTTCTATTTATTTTAACCTTAAAATTTAACCTTTTTAAGGATAATTATTTTTTGTCCTTCACGTAAGTTTTCTGGTATATCAATGTCATTAATATCCTGAATATCTTTAACTGTGGTATTAAAACGTTTAGCTAAACTCCAAAGTGTATCTCCTTTTTTTACTTGATATACTGTCATGCTTGGATAATTATCTATCTGTTCTTTGGTCATATCATCAATATCAATTTCTTCTAATACATTCAGCCTATCTTGACCATAGATTTCTGCCATACAGTCTAGTAAGTACTCAATCACCAATTCTCTCTTCGTTTGGGCATAAATATTTACATCTTTAGCTCTTACAACAGGAGCAATATAAGCCTTCTCTGGTACCTTTTTAACATCCATTTCTTGTATAAATGGAACGATATTAACTGCTGTATCAATAGTATTGTTCTCCTCTGATTTAACAAGGAAAACAGTTGTAATTTCAAGGATTCCTCGAAGTGTTAGCTTGTCATTAACCAAAGATTTCTCCTCTACTATAGGTTTAACATTTATGCTGAAAACTTCCATTGTATCTTCTGGCCTATCTTCAATAGCCATAGACTCTTTTTTAGGCATTGTTATCTCTATCCGATCTACTAGATTCATGTAATCCAAGGATTTCTCCTTAGTCTTTACATTTTTACCTGGGCAGTAGATATCAGAAACTGTATCGTAACTACATTTGTTATAAGTATTATAGTTTGCCGTTACCATACATTCACATTCTATGATGCGGTCTTCTCCATCATAATCTGGTGCCACTTGCATATAGGAGGGTGTTACACTGAGAGAGCAGTCCCAAAACACTTCATTTTCACCCTTCATATTTTCAATACTACCTTCAAAAGGAACACGATGCGTTACTATTTCTATTCCCTCATCACTTTCTGCTACCCTATACATGGTTGTTACTTCAATCATACCATTAAACTTAATTTCGTTATCTGTGCGCTTAACTTGATCTTCTTTAATCTGCATATTTGATTTAAGAATTTCACCAATGCAAGGTTTATTCTGAGCAATGGTTAAATCTTCTTTAACTATGACCTTTTCCTCTTTTTCATGACCCAAGCTGACAATTTCAATTGGCTCTTCTCTTGTTTGAATAGGACCATCTGCTCTTACCTCTGTAATAACAGTTGTATCCTTAGAACCTGTAGCCCCTACATCAACTTGCATAATGACTTTAACATTCAGTTTACGCTCATTAAGAATGCTATTACTGATATGTTCTATTTCGTAATCAAAATCTACCCTCTGGTCTCTATTTACCCCATCCATAATGACAAAATCTTCAATAGGAATAGATCCTTTCATGGTATAGATGCATTTAGAATTATTAACCGCCCTATACAGGATACATAAATCAACTTTACCCCTATACATGACACGGTCTTGTGTTACATCAATTTGATCCATATTAATTCTTCCATCAATCTGCACTACAGACTGCATATCTGGTTTTCCATCGGGTACTATAAGGTCACGCTCTTTAATGACTTGAACACTTTCTTTCTTAGTCATCTCATCTAATGTGATTGGCTTTTTTATCAGTTCTACTGACATATTTCCCCCTCCTATGGCTTATATACAAATATATGTATACATGATAAATACTTTGCTATAAATTTGGACTAACTTTCTCTAGTCTTATATATATTCTTATCATTTGTATATTATTCCAGATTTTCATATGCAAGTTATCGGATTTTTTAAAGAGATGGATGCTTATTAATATACTGCTTAATCTTACTTTCAAACTCTTGTCTCGTATCCTTAAAAAGCGGCCTAGCTAGTTCTCTTTCTATATCTTCTTTCGTCATATGAGCGGGATCTAATGTAACATGCTCTTCTTGCTCCCTGTTTTCTTTAGCTTCGTTTTTCTGCTTATCTGTGACTACTGGACCACCTCTCCTACACTTGCCTAATATTTCATATCCTCCTAGACCATTAAACTGAGTAATCGTATTTTCAAGTGCTTCTTCAATAGGAAGTACTTTATAGAAAGGACATTCGGCTATTTTCTCTACTATAAAAACTGGATCTAATGCATGGATTAAAACTCTATCAGGAGAAGCTGCAAAATCAGCTCCAGCTCACTGAATGAAAGTACGATTTTTGAGAAGCTTCATTATAATATATATAATGAGCTGTACAAGAATATGCCTGAAACCACTATAGGCGAAAAAATACGCAAACAAAGAGCTATCCATCACTTAGAACGTAACGACCTATCTAAGCTTGTTGACTGCCATATTGATACCGTAGAAGGTTGGGAAAAGAACAATGTTCCACCTAAGATATATAATATAGAAAAAATGTGCATGCTTTTTAATGTACAAGCTGAATATTTTCATGAGTATTATGGTACAGTAAAAGAAGGAGCCTATGTGAAAAAAATATTAGTATACAAGAATAAAAATAAATTAAGCTATAAACAGCTTGGGATATTATTAGGAATAAGTGAGTCTACAATAAAGCGTATTATTTCAAAAAAGCTAATATTATCATTTAAATTATTTTATAAATTAAAAGATGGTCACATACTATAGACATACAGATAAATTTATATTCTGATTTATTAGATAGTTATCATATACTATATTAAAAACAAGGAGGATTTTATAATGATTGACTTTAAAAACTCAAGCTTCCTTAAACTTAAGCCAGTTAATCCAAATGAAGGCCTAAGTTTAGTACAACCTATGCTTATAGACAGTGAAGAAATCTTTGCAGCATTTAAAACCGTACGAGATACGGTTGTCTTTACAAACAAGCGCGTAATTGCTGTTAATGTACAAGGTATTACAGGATCAAAAAAAGATTTTACTTCTTTGCCTTATAGCAAGGTGCAAGCATTCTCTGTCGAAACAGCTGGTTTATTAGACTTAGATTGTGAAATAGATTTATGTTTTAGTGGACTAGGCAATGTAAGATTTGAGATTAAAGGTAATTTTGATATTAGATCGTTTAACAAACTTATTGGGCAGTATGTTCTGTAGTAATCTGCATAGTTTTCAAGAAAAGGTAGCTAAATAGCTACTTTTTTTCTTGTACAAAATGAGATCGATTACTCCATCTCTACGACTATCTTTTTTTACAAAAAATAGACCATGTTACCATGATCTAAAGAAAAATAGACTCCTAGGTCTATTGCCTGGGGAAGGCAATAGATAAATTCCTTGGGGGGATATTTGCTTGAATACATGCTCATTATAGAACAAATGTTCGATTTTGTAAAGAGTATTTTGTAATTTTATGAAACAAAATAGGATCAGGCATTTTCACCTGACCCTCTCTAAAACTATCTTTTTATAGGTTATGATATGACTATTTGTTTCTGACTTTTAATTTAATCCATTCACAAAATAGATAAGTTAAAAAACATGCAATATATCCAACCACGAGGTAGATAATAGCTTGAACAAATATAGTGGGATATGTTTCATATAACTGAGGACGTGTAAATCTAGGTATGATTACGCCACCCACCATTACCCCAAGACTTGGCCAAATAGCAAACTTTAGCGATTGTTTTATCATTATTAACACCCTTTCACTAATTACACTAAGTATCTATTTTCTCTATTATATAAAAATAGGACCAAGATTACACCTGATCCTATCTAAAACTATTCTTTTATTTAAAAATATCTAAGATTACTTCTATGCATTCATTACAATTAGCTTTTTTATTTATTTCTATTACTTCACATTTATACTTATATCCACTATTAAGTCTTTTACATATAGCTTCACTAAAATGTCTAGGAATATATCCTAGCAGTTCATACATTTTATTAACTATTTTAAGTGCATTCGGGTCATACTCATTTTCTGGGTGTGGAACTATTTTTAATTCCTCATTAACTTCTAAATTAATGCTCTGATCACAAGCAGTTCCCTGACACCCAATATAGTATCGTGGTCCTGCAATATAGAACCTTCTACTTACATTACCTTCTTCCGGAATAGGGTCTACAAATTCCAAACTATCAATTGGCAATCTAGCGCCACTTCTTTTTAACAACTTATATTCGTCAAATTCCATCATATCATATTTCTTTAAGATTTCTTCAATTCCTCTTCTTTTTCTATCTGGTAATCTACTTGAAAAAGTCGGAAATAACTTGTCACTTTTGTAGGTGATTTTTGTATCGTTAAATGGTATTACTAGTTCAAATCCTTCCTTAATAGCTTCATCAACACTTGGCAAATATGAAAACTCATATTGTCCATTCTTAGATAGCTGGCCTACTACATGACGCTTTCTTGTCTCTGGAGCTTTCCACACTAGTAAAATATAGTCTTTTCCATCTTTAATTGACATGTTATTCCTCCTTCCACGAATCTACTTCATATTTTAATAAATTAATTTTATGCTTAAGAAACAATGAAATTAATAGCCTTTTTTTATCTGAAACTAATTCACTATTATTATATCGGTTTAATATTTCATCAATCTTACTATTAGTTAGTATTTCTATAGTTTTATCTACAAATTCATGTACTTCATCATGAAACTTACTATATATATAGCTAAATACCTCTAGATGAGTAGGCTCTTTTGATTTCTTACAATCTATCTTTATTCTAGATTTAGATTTACTATTTACTAGTGCTCTAAATCTAACCCTGTCTTTTCCTAAATAGTTGTTTACATCATCATCCTTTATATAACTACATAATGATGAACCATTATCATATACTGGGCAGAGTCTATTTATGCCATTTTTACTTAGTATAGCCCAGTTATTTTGATGTCTGTCTGTATTACCAATTATAAAATCAAAAATCATTATTTTAAAAAACTCATTTTTAAATTCATACAAACTAAGAGCTTCTAGTATCATTTCTAAAGAATAATACATTTCATTTTCACTGTCGTAAAGAATTTCCTGATCATAATATGGATAAAACTTATTTATTAATCTTACCCCTTCTATTAAATCCTCACCGTTTTCATTTATTAGATAACTGGCACACCCTATTCTTTTGTTATAACTTCCAATTTCCACCTTAGCACTACTTATACCTAAAACGCTAGCGATATCAGATGCTATGGCTTCTGATATGTGTTCTGTAGTAGTCTCTGCTTTATTGAATTTAAATAAGACTGTTTCTGTATTATCAGAATTGGTTAACCAGACCTTCTCACTTCTACCACTACCTTCTGAGAATCCTTTATATTCTATCCAACAACTAAAATCTTTAATCATATGTAAATTCTCCATAAAAAATAAGCTTAGCCACAGATTTATTTCTTTATAGCAAGCCCTTAATAATTTTCTTAGTTGTATAAATATCCAGTAATATTATTTGTATTTTTAGAACATTTTATTAATACTATATTATTTTTTTCTACAATTGTCAACTTTTTTGCATATATGATAGCTGTGTTACTATTTTATGCTAGCCACTATATTACTAGTACTAAAAATGCAACATTTTACTATTAGCAAATTCGCAATTGCTTGCTTGTGATCGTAAAACAAATCTACGTTTTAGGCATAAAAAAAGAAGCTAGAGCCTAAGCCCTAGCCGGTACCACTAACCCTTTCCTTTTAGTTGCATTATCGTATGTTACTTCTGCCCCTAGCATATTAGCCAGCTGGCGCATTGGTATATAAGTAACCCCATCTTTTGTAATGCTATCCACCTCTATTTCTTTACCGTTCACATTAAGCTTTTCTTTAATTAGCATTTCATCACCTTCTTCTATTTTATTTTTTACATCTACCAAAAAGGCTCTCCACGCTTGCTCATTAACTACATAGTAGTGAGGACAATCCTTTTTAGTTATATCGTAATGTCTCTCTACATCTACTAGAGGACTTAATTTATATCTAGTGCATAATTCTGCCACTAACTCAACAAGGCTCTTATACGTCAATTCTGAGAACTTACCACCCCAATCGGGATGACACGTTTCTATTCCTATTGCCATATTATTATGGCTATTGCCATGGTATGCTAGTTCATCTTCCGGAATACACAGGACAACCTCCCCTTGTAGACCTACAATGTAATGTGAGCTAGCATATATATAATTGCCATACGCATTCTTCTTCCCTTCTTTAAGCCCTTCAAAGTAGTTACGATTAGCAATAGCTGAGCTACCTGCATTCCCAACCCAATGTACTGTTATCTTTTTAATATGACCTATTTTAGATCCAGGCCTACTGTACTTATTAATGGTTAATAGTTTTTGTTGTATCTCCATCTTTATTACCTCCTTGTACGTTTAAATCTGCAGCACTATCTATCTTGTCCCTAGCTATGTTAAGGGCCTTAACAATAAACTTAGGCAAGTCTATACCTGCTAAAGCTAAATTCTCTAGGTTACTAATCAACTCCCTAACAAAAATCCATGCTAGCGTAAAGGCTGTAAATATAATCTTAGTAGCTACATTTATACCTAGGGTTTGTGCTATAAGGGTTAACCCCGAGTCTAATATAAGGGTTAAAAAAATAAGCATACACATGCCTAGTTTTCGATATATACCTAGCATTACTTTCTTACTTTCTACCTTTTCTGTGTCGCTAGAGCCAGCTGCATAGATTCTAGTTACTAGATCACAGAACATAGCTACTAGCGTTAACACTAGAAGTGGAGTAAACACCCCAAAATAAGCGCTAACCCAAATATAAATAGCTGTCACAATACCTGTTAAAGTTGCTTTTATATCGTTCATATTCCCTCCTTAGGAAAAAGGCATAAAAAATACAGCCAATTAAGCTGCTTCTCTTATGTCTATCTATTAAATTATTTTGTGCTTTCTTCTAATACTTCCCAAACTACTTCTTGCAGGTTAAAAATCTTAGGAACCTGTTCTTTAGTATAAAAACTTGCCTGAACATTTCCTACCCATACTTTTACTAATCCTGAATCTCTTGTGAATTTCATCAGAATCACTCCTCACTAAATAATTTTTATCATACCTATGACATGAGTGTAGATACAATCATTGATAGCTCTGTTACCGCTTGCTTAAGTGCCTCATTATCCTCTTTAAGTAACTCAACTTCTGATTTAGGAACATCCTCGTAAACAACGATAATATTTCCCTCCGTATCTAGTGAATATTTTCCTATCTTTCCTTCTACCAGCTCTATTACTGGTGGATTATCTATAATACTATAGGTTATATTCTCTGTCTCATCTAGTTGTTGCTGAATTAAAATTGTGTTTTGTTCTACATCTTTACATATCAATAATCTTTCCATTATGAATAACTCCTTTCATATTTATAAAACTATACACTATATACAGTAATCAAAAGTAGCATTTCCGCTACCATTAGTGTTGGTTGCGTGAAGAGTAACCCCACTTGTTCCAAAGAATATGAAGTAAACAGCAGTATTATCTCCATCTGTTAATTGGGTATAGCTAGGAGAAGCTGTTGAAATGGTTCCTGAATATAGCAAACTAAGGCTACCACCACTTGGTTTCTTATATACTTGATAAGAAACAGCAACACCATAGAGGCTATAGCAATAAACCTTGTACGAAGACCTAACAATATAACAACTTCTAGTTGAAAAGTTATTACCAAATGTTAGAGTAAAACTTCCACAAGTAGCAGAAGTAGGTGAAGAAATGAGACCATTTGCTATATAATATGCCATATCATCAAATGGAGTTTGGTTGCTCAACGCTGTACCTAATTTGCCGTTAATGGCGTTGGCAACACTTTGTTTCCCACTAACGACAGTAGATTTTAAACTATCAAGTTCTGCACTTAAATCTCTTCCCTTAACAAGATTAGTATTATCAACCTTAACACCAATACCACCATCTCCACAAACAAGCTTAAAATAACTGTCACTATCTACGTTATGTTGTATTTTTGCTAACCACTCAGAAGCACCGTGTGTTGTGCCAGATGCACTTAATGTTTGCATATACCATGCATGCGTACCATCTACAGTATCTGCATTCCCACCGTTTGCAGGCAATGATGTAGGTAACCCAGTAATCATGCTTGCCGGATGGGTACTTGGATGGGTATATGGTGCGGCACCACTTATAGTCCCATCAGCTTCAATAGTAATATTATTACCTTGCTTTACTCCTCCTAAAACTGTAGAACTGGCTACTGGTGGTGGAAATGTATTAGGCTTCCCTGTAATATTATCCCATGTAAGTTTCAAACCGCTAAATAAGTTTTGTACTAACGCTCTAATTGCAGGATGTGCTGTTTCACTTTCATTGTGTGCTTCTAAATCTTCAGGCGAAACACCTAATAAGCTATCTTCTATAGTAGCTGTTACATCTGCTTTGTTTCCAACTAGTGCAATTATATCTATTTGCTTTTCTATAATCTCACTGCCTTGCCCAGAAATATATTCTGCTAATACTCCAGCATTTCCATAACAATATAATACCTCGTTATTTGTATCTGGATCTGTCGCTATTAATCCTAACTCTCTATAGTAAAATCCTGTATTTAGTCCAGTATTGTTAAACTTGCCACCTATCTTTACTTTCCCATCATCTAATTTAAGAAACTTAGTGATTGGAACATTCATTTTAGGAGAAATAACAGCTGTTAATTCCTGTACTATCTTACCTTGAAGTTCTCCATCTCCTAATATAATTTTTGTGAAAGTAATAGTTTTACCTAACATGCATTTTGCTTGTAATATCCTTCCTTGATTAGTTAAAAATACATTTGAAATACTCACCTTACCCCTCCTGACGTACTATTATTTTGTCAACTTGATGTATTGCAAATCCTGTAAATATATCAAGTTGACTTGCTATATTTACAATTACCTCATCTAGCTTTGAGCTTTTTCTTTTAATATGCTCCGCGGTTTCTTTAAATTGTTGTATAAGTTCATTATCAACTTCTAAATTAGTAGTGGTTATTCTAAAATGATGTGGCTCTCCCCCATATTCATACCACTCACTTACTTCACTCTCGCCAAAGATAGTCGTTACTACTTCTTCTAGTGCACCAACAGTACCTTTCCTGTTGTGCCATGCAATAGATTTTTTTACTAATTCCCTCTTCTTTTCTATAGATAAAGAACTATCATAAAATGGTGCCTTAAACTGTTCCGCAAGTATATCCACTAATTCCAAGCCTAACTTATCTATATAAGGCAGTATGATTGTCTTTTCCATCAACTCATTAACCTTTGCTATTTCTTTATCTAAAGCTTTAGCTGCATTAATAATCTTTGAATCGCTTGCTATACTAGGTGGTAATAAATCCATAATAGAGGTTTGGTTAATGTTATTCATCTTCTAGGCCTCCATATACCAGTTGAACTGTCCCCAGTTTTGCAACTTGTCTACTTGTTAGAGCTTGAAAAGTAGGGCTTGTTACTTCCAATCTTTTGATCCCTGATTTCATCATGTGGTACATAAGTTCTGATGGATTAATATCACGACCCAGCTTACTATGTTGCCATGCTATATAATCTTGTATAGCCAAATCTACTAACTGTTCAATAGATGTGGACATTGTTACATTATCCTTAGATATGTAATATGTTGCCTCAATGTTATATTCGACTTCTTCAGGTTGTACCACACTTACTTTATCAGTTAGAGGTTTAACATTTTTAGCACTGCATGATTCTAATATTTCATTCAAGAGCTCTTGAGATAACAAAGAACCATTGCTACCTATTGGTATAATTTGAACCTCTCCTGCCACATCTGATATTACATTAACATCTGATACTTCTGGTGAAACAGACTTTGCCCAGAAAGCATATGCCTCATCACTGCCTGCAGTGCTATAACTAGCTGGTGCACTAAAAGCTCTTTCTCTTAACGCATCGTCCGACTCTTCTTCTGTTCCACCTGATGATGTAGTTATATTTGTTACACTTCCAAAGTAGGGAAATACATCTACCAATTCACTTATCTGTCCTGGCAATAAATCATTTCCAATAGTACCACTATTCATACATTCTGCGCCTACTTCACAGTGTAATTCTCCTGCAGCCACTTGAGCATAATCTATAGTTAAAAAGTAAACCTCGCCTGCTTTAATACGTGTACCTTTTGGTATTGACACAACACTAGGTCTTGCATCTGACAATGTAAATTTAAGAGTACATCTTGCTGGAGAAGGTTTAAGTCTTTTTACTCCTACTAAAGCTACAACCTGATCTAAGTATTCACCTGTAGCATAACGTAATAAATTTTGTTTTGCTGAAAAATCTATAATAACTCTTTGCTGAATAATGATTTGTGCAAGACTCACCAAGAAGAGCCTTACTGGGTCTGCTGGATATAGTTTCTTACCTGATAAACTTTCATACACATTGATAATATCTGCCTCTATTGTAGTTGTAGATGTATCACAAAAATCAATATTGCTCAGCTCACTTAATGCCATTGATAATCACCTGCACTTTCGGTTTTAGCGTTCCTGTCGAATTATTCTTTGTATAAGACACTTTTTGTACAGTAGCCCTAGGCTCATATTCTTGTATCGCTTCAATAATCCTCACCGTGAGGAGATTTTCTGCTACCTCTATCGGCAGATCTACCATACTTGCATCTATACCAAAATTTCTATCAAATGGAACACTGTACTTAGGAGTTCTAAGAATCATACTAATATTTTGTAAAATTTCATCTACGCCTGTTGCTCCTATGTTCAATTCTTGAATATCACCAGTTACTTCATACAATAATCATCCCTCCTACTTTATGTATTCCTTGAGTGTTACAGCAATTGCTCCTCTTAAGATTTTACCTTTATTATCTGTACTTATGTACTGCTGCTCTGTCGACTCCACTGTCCAACGATAATACCCCATAGCATCACCACCTATTACAAGAGGAAACGCCTCTCCTTCTCGTGTCATAATCATAAGCTTTTCCATGTCATAACGTGGATTACGTCCCAAACGTATATCAAATTCCATAGTGAATGAAATAGTATCAAGATCAGGTCCTAAAAACTCACTTTTTGGTTTTTGCATATGGATTTCATGATAGGCCCAACGTCCTGAGCTACTTCTTGTTAGTCCTTGAAAAGTATTTACATCTTGTGCTGATACCTTAAAAATAATATCACCTAATGCACCTATCATCTCGTACCTCCTAACATTTGCAGTATCCTGGGCAACTTACACTACCACTTAACGAAACATTTCCAGATAGTGTTGTGCTTCCATTCAATGTAATATCTCCATTAATTTGTATCGTCCCACCACTCAGAGTAATATTCCTTCCTTCTATCTGAACATCTCCAACTGCATGCACAGTAAGTTTACACTTACTTCTGTCATACTCTACATGGCTGCCATCCTCAAAGGAATAATGAACCTTGTCTTGATTTGTAACTGGTGGTGTATCAGATAAGGTATAAAAACTCCCTATACAAAAGCCATCTCCTACACCTTGCTCTATAAATAGGCATACAACATTTTCTCCAACATCAGGCATAGCATAGGCCTTATTTTTAAGTCCTTGTGGAAAGAGCAACGGAAGATCATGAGATACCATATTGTCCATATCACTAAAAACAACCTTGACTGTGGCTGCTTTTGGATTTGTGCTTGATACCTTACCAATACGCAAGATATTTGTTTGTTTCATCAATACCCCTCCAAACATTTTGTGATTTCAATATCAGTTGTATAACCACCTACAATATTATGAGTTGCTTTATTGACTATGTACTTACCATCAAACGATAACCATCCCTTGATTAATACTGTTACACCTGCAACTAGATTTACATCTCCTAATACAGATAAACTACCAGTGCACTCTTGCTTATTCTTCTCGCGTAATTTACTTTTAGCCAATTTCATTGCCTCTGCATAAGTTTTTACTTGCTCATTTACTTCTAATATAGGTCCGTATTTTTTACTTTTGTCGGTGAATGTAGCTTCAATAACTTTGTTAGTCTGTGCATCGGCATATCTTACGTGACAAGCCTTATAACCCGTATCACTTGTTTTATTTGAAAAACCATAGGAAATAATGTTAGATTCTCCTTTTGTCAGTGTTAAAATTGGTTTCTTACACTCATATGCATACTCATCAAATATCACTACCTGACCTGCTGTTACCTTTAGAGACAATCCTGCCTCATTGCATAATCTTTGTAAAAATATTAGATCAGGCTCCTTCACCTGATCTATACTGTCATACTCTGCATCTTCTTGACTCTCAAATAAGCACTTCAATTTTGCATTACTAGCTACTTCTTTGGCTATCTTTGAAAGCTTTATTTTCTTCCAAGACTTTGTTTTATCTGTACGTTTAATACCTTCACTTACTGGTACGCTTTGGCCTTTTATCGAAACTGTATCTGGAGGGCCACTAAGAGAAATATCATCTATTTCAAATGTTCCGCATGGTAAAAATTGCTTTTCCTTCTTGCCATTCCAGTTTTCAATATAAAAAGAGGCATTTATCACATCACCTTTTTGAGGTAACCATGAACCATGCCATAATCCTTCCTTATCTTCTAATGTAATGTCTAAGTCATCCGCTGCCCCAGTTGCATTATCTGTATAAGCCATACCTAAAATATACTTTCTAATGTCTTTTGAAATATCTACCCTTTGATACTCAACAATTAAATGAACACTTCTAGCAAACAACTTCTCATAGCTCACTTAGTAATCACCTTCTTCCATGGAGGTAAAGTATCTACTCTTTCTAGCTCAATTTCTGGAATAACAAGCTCAATATTAGCTGGGAATATAGTAATATTCATATACGACGGATTTGCGCTTATAAGTATATCTATATAATGCTCATTGTCATAAACTTTAAAGCTAATAAAATCCCATGTATCTCCTTGAACGGTTATGTAATTAATTTGAGACATAACTTAACCTCCTATCATTATTAGACTTGGATTGAATAGCTTGGATTATCTTCTTAATAAGTAGAGGCTCATATTTTATAAGCTCATCTAATATATCTTGCGCTGATACATTAGATGCCCCTGAAATAGATATCTGAGGATTAAATATTACCTCAACATTATTCATAGGGCCACTGGCTTCAGATATTCCACTTCCAAACCTTTTACCAATCATTCCATTAGTATCTCTGTTGTTAAATACTCTATACCCCTTTGCATTAGTTACAATTTCAGGGCCTCTTTCGCCAGCCAAAAATGTGTCTGGAGTATTAAATCCTGTAGAGCCTTTATAGAACATTGGCATTTCAGGGATGTTAATCTTAAAAGCTTGTCCTCCAACAACAGGCACCCAATCTGGTATTGTAAATCCTACCTTATTAATAGATTGTATTACTGTATTTATTATGCCTATAATCGCATTAATAGGAGCTTTAGCAAAACCTACGAGCATATCAAACATCCCTTTAAAAATATCAATTACCGCTTGCCATGCACCCTGCCAGTTACCTGTAAATACATTTTTCACAAAATCAATTATGCCACCAAATATCTGTTTCGCTGCTTCAATCATGTTGGTTATGTTCTGTAAAAGTGCTTGTCCTATGGGGAATGATCCAAGAAATCCAGCTACATTGTTCCAGATATTTTGAGTGGTTTGTAAAACTGAGTTCCACTTCTCTTGAAACCATGCACCAATTCCGCCAAATACTCCTTTTATACCATTCCAAACCTCAATAGCCTTTGCTTTAATTGTATCCCAATTTTTATACAAATATATCCCAGCTGCAACAACTGCACCTATTATCAAAGCTACCTTAGCATATGGATTAAGATTCATAATTGCATTCAACTTTGCCTGGGCTAAAGCCATATATTTTGTAACATTAGTGCAAATAATAGTTTTAGCTTGAACCGCCATAATTGATAATTTGTATGTAGCAAATGCGGCTGCTATTCCTAATACAATCGGTTCTATTGTATTCCAATTAGAGCTAATAAAATTATATAGCTCAACAGCTTTTTGGACTACAAACATAATCCCATCTGCTACTGCAGGCAAAATGTTTGTACTTAAATTATCAAGTATTTCTTTGGGACTTCCAAACGCATCTGTAAATGCTTGTTTTAAATAGTTAAACCTATCATTTATGTCATTTACAAGCCCAGATAAGGCATCTAATAATGGTTGATTTTCCATTACTCTATCTCTAAGATTATTGAATGTATTCACTACAATGTTTTTAAAATTAGTGGCCACGCTACAGACTTTATCAAAGGCAATGGGAATATTGTTAGATACTACTTCTAAAAAGCTCTTAATTTCTGGGCCTATCATCTCTCCTAATTGTATCTTTATCATGTCTATTTTTCTTAAAATCCCATCCCATACCCCCTGCAAAGTAGAGTATTTTATACCATCAATCTCATTCATAGTACTTTTAGTAGCATCAAACTCACCATTTATATTGCTAAGTGCCTTAATACCATTCTTGCCTAAGTCTTCCCACATAGTCCCGAAAAGCGCAACTCCAACTTGATCCTGTGCCACTTGATCTGACATAGCAAATAGCTTATTAGTTACTTGTTCGAACGCTAGTTTTGCTGTTTGTCCTCCCATTGCAAAGTCTGAAGTGATTTTATTTGCATTTAGCCCTAATGCTTTAAATGCTTCAAGTGTGCCATTACTGCTATCTTTTGATCTAATTCCAAACTCTTTAATTGCATCTCCTAGTTTTTCAACTTGAAAAACACCAGAATCAGCGCCATTAGCAACCATATTAAACATTTCTTCTGCTGAAAATCCCATTTGTGAAAAATGGACTGAGTATTCATTTACCCAGTCCATTAAATCTCCATTAGCATTTAACCCGTTTTGTGCTCCTTGTGCAAGTAAATTAAAGGCTTCTTCACTTGATGTTCCTAAAGCTTTCACCATTTGATTAACAGCACGTGTACTTTCTTCTGTCGCAAACTCAAAGGTGTCTCTAAATACAATAGAATTCTTCGTGAAATCCTCTAGTTCCTTACCTGTTAACTTTGTCTGCTGCTTAATATTGGCCATTGATTGTGCAATATCATTTATATCAGTTCCATAATTATTAGCAAATAAATTCTTTGCGCTGTCACTTACGCTAGACAATTCTTTTTCTGTCATTCCACTTTGTGTCCGAAGATTTGCCATTGCCTGTTCAAATTCGGCATACTTACCTACTATATCTTGGAATCCATCTAAACTCATATCTATCCCAGCTACTGCTAACATAGAATTTGCTAGTCCATTTACAGCTTTTGTTGCATTACCAAATGTATTACCAAAATTAGAAGCTAATTTAGCTGCTATTGCAAATGCTATACTATAGTTTCTTCCTTTATCGGCCATTCCTTGCACCTACCTTACTTGCGGCTTCAATCCAACTATCCATCTCATCAAGCGTCATCTTTAAGAATGTAACTGCTGGGCTAAATGTAGCCATGGCTAGACGTATAGAAATTTCTCTAAATGGCGTATCACGAGTTACGCCTCTGCTATTAAAAAATTCTGTACCTGCATAGTAAGATTTGTAAAATCTTTCGCACCTAAAAGCTTAACCATATCTGTTGGAACCTTTGCTGCTTTTGCTCCCACGATTGCTAAATAAGACTTATCAAATTCTTTGATAGGTGGTGTTTTCCTTTCTGCTGCTAATTCTGCTTCTGCATCTAGTAGATCTTGAGCTGTTAACGCTTCTAAGTCTAACTCTAACTCCTTCACTTCTTGTCCATCATATTTAATAGATTTTTTTAATGTAATAATCATTTTCTATTTTCCTCTCTTTTATAAAGTAAAAAGACCTAAGCTTATGCTAAGCCTAAGTCCTTTCTAACATCCGCTAAATAATCGACTCCATCTATAATATAGATATAGTTTAATGGATCAATTTCTGCTGCCACTTTCCCATCAACCAGCATCTTATAATATAAAACACTGAACTCATTTCCACTTTCTGTACTTGCACCTGTCTCCATTTTACCTGGAGTGATTTTCTTAGGTATTGCCCTTACCACATGCTTTACAGATGAAGTTTTTAGTTTACCACTTGCACTATCATACACCTGCTGCGATGCTCTAAAGTCAAGCGCATGAGTTACTGGAGCAGATAAAGCAAGTAAATCACCTGTAATGGTTCTCCAATTAATAGTCATACTCATAGCTCCAATATGCCCTAAAGTTGGAAGCTCCACTTCTCCTGCAATACCTGCTCCTTTAATAGACTCTGTCATAGATTCTATTTCTGGCAACTCTACATCTGCAATGCCGATCATGTCCTTACCATCTTTATAGGCCCTATATGCAATAAGCTTATCTGGTATATTCATCTTTCATCCTCCTAACTAAATAATGTTTTTAAGTAGTCCACATCATATTCTAAGTCGAAGCTAATTTCTCTGGCTGGACTAGGTGGTGTTACATACACATGGAACTTGATTTTACCATCCATAATCGAAGTTAATGGATTCTCACTTTCTAAAAATACAACTCTACCACCTAATATATAACCAGCCGAGGTCATTCCATTTAGCCAAATATTTAAGCTATCTACAATTGTATCAATCAACCTTACTGTTATAGGAGCATCAACCTTTTGCCAAAAGCTTTGAATAATAGTTTGAGCTATGTAATAAAACATTCTCTTTACTGGAATAAAACTGTCTTTGGGATCAGTTACTGAAGGATAACAAGCTGTTCTATTTCCCCATAACTTCCATCCTCCACTAAAATTAATAGCTGTTACAACACCCTGACCATTCAAATAATTCGCTTGATCTATTCCAATTACAACTTCATCATTGTTATTTCCTACTAGCCCATTCATCTGTAATGAATGATTAGATGGTGATACATATGGAACTCCATTATTTTGTGAATCTGTTTTGCAAATTAATCCTGCTACTTGTGTGCTCATATGATATATGTCATCACCAAGTCTTACCTTTGGCCACAAAGCAATTTGATTTTCATAAATATAATTATTGGAATTCTTCCATTCTACAACATCTGAATACTTCCCTGCTTCAGATACTGGTATATCCACTAAGGAAATGCATTTGAAAAATCCGTTTATGTTCCCAGCTTTACTTGACATTACTGCAGCAACACTTGGATCACAACTATACTTAGGAGCTACTAGCTGACCTGGAACAATCCCGAATTTAGGTAATACTTGATTTATAAGCTCTAGCCCCGTTGAAATACCTTCACTACTTACTCCACCTATTACATCAGCACTTGTGACAAGTGATGGATCTATTTTGTCATATGATACTTTGATTTCACCAGATATAGACTTATTTAAGATGGTAATTACACACTCCCCTGCATCATTGAAGCCTGCATCATAATCTATATCTGGAACAACTTCACTAGATGCGTTTTTAACTACTAGAGTATCTAAAATAACACCCTGTACTTTAATGATTGCTTCATTATTTACGATGCTAATGGCTGCTTCAGCTACGGCTGCCTTATGTTTTGTTTTATCAAGTACATTAATAAACACAACAGGTGCCACACTGAATAGGGTAAAGTGTGATTTCATAAACTCACACAATGTGTAATTTTCAAAATCATTAATATACCCTAAATACTGAACTGCTTCTGCATAGGTATAACAAAGAACTGGCTCATTTGTTTTGGGATCACTAGCTAAATTAATAGGAGCTATACCTATTACTACAGGTAATCCAACTAAAGCTTCTACTGGTGGAACTATACTTGTTGGAATCTCACTCGTGTATACTCCATGTTTGTACATTACTTATTACCTCCCTGTGAATATTCTTTTACTTTTTGATACAGCCTTTGTTCATAGCTGCCCTTTACACATAACTTTAGTCGCATATCATTTAACTGAGCTATTGGAACAATTAATTTTCCTATGCTTTCACACATATCGATCTGAATTTTAATGTAATTGGGTAGGCCTATAAGTATAGTAAATTGTGTTAATCCTGGTATATTGGGGCCACAATAAACCATCTGCTCAGGCTGTTTGTCAACTTTTTCTTCTTTTTTTACTTTGACTGCCATCTTTATACTCCTTCCACTTGTATTTGTGGTATTGTAAGGTTTAAATCCATAAAACCATAAAAATAAGGATATGGTTGTTCCTCTGGAATTGATGACTTTATTGGCTTATCTATGGTATAAAAGTCAAATACAGGCCTCTTTAATATTGCTATTTTGACAAGTTCAAAGAGGTGCAAAACATCAACCCATCCTAAAAAATCCTCACTATATACGCCAAATATAAGCTTTAATTTTAAATTAGAGCTATCACCTTCACTCTGGTCATCCATATAACGAATAATAATGTATGGAAAATCTTCCTGTTCATCTTTTTCACTATCTAATGGATCTAAATACCCAAGAATAACACTTGGTATCTTGCCTTCATTATTCTTAGTGGTTAAGTGTGCCTCTTTAACAGCATCTAGTATAAAACTCTTTAAGTTGTCCATTACTTGATATACTGTCATAATTGCCTCCTTGCTATTTGTTTAGTAGGCGACTTATCTCATGATTTAGTCTAGTATTAAACATATTAATCATTTCAGCTTTTACATCATCTGAGATATCTTGTGGTTTTGCCATATATGGGATAGAAGGCCCCATTAACTGTGCAATTGGCAACCTTGTTCCATTGCTTCTCTTAAATACACCAACATGCCCTGATTTTGTTTTTGCAATAAACGCTCCTGGAATTGGCTTTGCACTACCTTTTTTAACACTTACCTTAAGCATATTAGGTCTTTTGCTAGTAACCTTATTAGGATTTGTTTTGAAACTTATCAAAGTAGTTACTGGAGCTGCAGAGGTTACACTACCACCCAGTCTGCTTATGGTAGATTTTTCTAATGAGAGTGTATTCTTAACTGCAGCTGATTTTATAGTAAACTTTTTAGTTATACCCCTACTAATAATAGTTCTACCTTTAATTATTGCTCGATTAGTAGCATTAGAAATCGCTCTTTTAGATCCATTAGGAACTCCTCTAAGTACTCTCTCTACTCTAGCCATTGCTCTTCTATCTACTTCAATCTCTACCATGATGCATTCGCTCCTAACGCTATTTCATACATACTAGAAATTAGCGCACATGAAATAACAAAGTATGTTTTACCATCAAGCTTTATCGTCTTTCCTTCTTCTGGCCTACTTTTTAGGTTACATTCTTCAACCATAATAAGGAGTTCTCCTAAATAAACTCCTTCGGCTGCTTTAAGTTGCCTCTTCTTTAGCTCGTCCTCATCAATAATTAAGGGGACATCTTGTCCCCCTATATTGTGAATCTCTGCGAATTCATCAGTGTTAAAAAATGCTTTCATATCTGATTTTTGAATTTCTTTAAAGCTGATCATCATTTAGTTCCTCAATGTAGTCAGTAATTGCATGCACTAGGTCCGGTTGTTTAGTTGCAAAATCTAACTCCAAGCCTATCGTATTAGCATAATCAACTAAATCTTGTTTCTTCATCTTCTCAAGTTCTTTTACTGAAAGATATCCATCACCATCTTGATAGCCATTGTTGTTATCCTGTCCATTATGATTAGCTTCATCTAGATTTTCAGCTACTTTTAATACTATTAATCTTTTTGCATCCTCTTCTGAAACCTCAAATTCTTGGCCATTAACATATGTAACAATTTCTCCATTTTGGCGAATTGATATCTTTGCTAAAGCTTTAATAATCATCTCTGTTCCCTCCCCTACTTAACAACTGCAACATACCAACCATCTACATCATATGGACGTGGTACTGGTCTAGAAGTCATCCTAAGCATCTTTCGTTCATTCTCATTATCAACCCAGAACTTAGGAACCATTTCGTAATCATATGTCACAAAATCCTCCCCTTCTATTTGTGATACCGCACTATATTCTATAGACCCTACTACTTCTGGTAATAATAATACATGACCTTCTGGAAGCATTGGTTGTTCTTCACCATCATCATCAACAAACCATTCATCATAGCAATACACATCTAAATCTAACTCTATAATACGTCCTAAGAACGTAAGAGCTGGATCAATTACTCTAGGTGTAATATCAGCTGTTTTTAAGTTCAAGATGTTTAATTCTTTTTGAACTCCACTGTTTTGTTTAAATAACTGATAAACATCTGAAGCCATTAAAAGTACTCTTGGAGCCTTCCCTGTCTTTTTAATAACTGCTCTTCTCCATCTAGTTAAGTCTTCTAAGATTTTAGCTGTTGATGTGTTCCACTTAGCCTCACCTGACAAGGTTTCTTTATTATCAAATTGATAATCGATTTGAATATCTAAGCCTTCATCTTCATCTTGGATGTCAATCTTACCATTTAAGATGATTTCTCTACACATCCATTCTTTTCTTCTCAATATGTACTCTTCGAGTTCGCTAAGATCACTGGCTAAGATTTCCCTGCTACGCTGAGCTGGTGTTTTACCACTATAAATATTCTCCCCTAGTGTTTTTTGAGAGATATCATCTGCAGTAGTCATTCTTTCTGGTGCAATTTTAGGAGCCTTAATTAGTTTGCTAGAATATCCTGCTCTAGTAATTAGCTTTCCACCTTTTCTCTTTGAAACAAATGGGGCCATAAGTCTTTTGCCTTTTTTAGTTTCAATTTCTAATAGTTCTTCAATATGAACCTGTGAATTTGGGAAAAAACCAGTAAAGAAACTTCTCATGGGTTTTCTTAAATCTAAAGCTTGTAACATTGCTCTTGTAGTAATTGTCATATTCTTATCCCTCCATTACAGCATCAGTAAAGATGCCTAATTCTCTAAGTTGTGTTTCAAAGTCTGATAGACTAGTTCCCTCTGCAAAAACTAATCTGGCAGCATTAAAGTCTCCTGTAAGATAAACTTCTGTAATAACATAATCAGTGGCTTCTACGCCTGTAGTAATAGTATCAGTTAAGATTCCATAGACCGTATCTCCTGCTTTTGCTTTATCGCATAGATTTCCTTTTTTATTAGTATCTAGTGAAATAACACTTCCCCTCTCTAGAGTTCCTTGCGCACCATTCAGGCTAATACCTTTTGTCTTTGTAGGAATCTTTGTGCTTGCAAATAATCCATCATAAACACATGCTTCTCCATCTTTAACGTAATTCATTATCTTACCCTCCTTGAATCCTTATTCATTGCTGCTGCTAGTGCATTAGCCTCCTCTGCTTCTGACTCTTCTTTTGATAATTCTGCTTCAGTATCAACCTTTTCTACATTAGATGAAGTTGAATCAGATTTAAGATTGTCAAGGAATTGCTGGCCTTTTTTAGCAGCATCTTGCGCAGCTACAAATGCTAGCTCTTTTGCATCAATTGGATTATTATACTTTGCATCCTCTATTAAATTTTTAGGGATACTTGCAGCTATTGATTCAATAGCTTGAATACGTGAGCGTTCTTCATTAGCCCCTTGCTCTTTTGCCTCATTAGTGATCTGATTAAATAACTCTGGATGCTTTTCTTTAAACTCATTTACAGTCATTTTCTGTACTCCTTTCTCATTTTCATCTATGTCTAACGTAGCCACCGGCACGTATTGACCATTAAACCCTTTCATAAACTTTTCTTTAAATGCATCTACATTACCACATTTAATAAGTTCATTTACTATATCAGTATTTGGAACTATGAATCCTTCATGTAATGCTGCTACAGGTTGTAATTGAACAGTACTATCTAACTGTCCATCTTCAACGAACATGATTTTATCCACTAGCTTTAGTTCTAATGCTTGTTGTGGGGTTAGCCATGTTTCAGCATCCATTAAGCTTTTAATCTCCTCTGCTGATTTCCCTGTTTTAAGAACATAAGCATTTACTAAAGTTCTGTCAGTAACTTGTAACATCTGGCTTGTATCATCCATGCTTCGATAGTTGCCTTCATTTCCTGTTGATGCACAATGTATCATCATTTCACCAGTGGGACTAATCAAACATTCTGCTGCCATTGCAACAATGCTTGCAGCACTAGCAGCTAATCCTACGATTTTATTTAATACCTTACCCTTATAATCTTTTATGGCTGTATAAATCTCACTACCTACATATGTAGAACCACCGTATGAATTAATATGAACCTCAACGTCTTCGCCATTTGCTTGCTGTAGTGCTTTAGTTACCATTGCTGCTGTTGTATATGGGTATCCCATCCATGCATATGCCCATTCATACTCTTGTGGGATAATGAACCCCTTTACATTAATAATTCTTGGCATCTTTACTCACCTTCCTTTGTCTTAATGGCTTTCATTTTTTCATTTTCTATAATTAACTGTTCAATATTTCTATCAAAATCACCTCCATTTATCTCTATAGTCTCTCTTTCACGTGTTGAAAATCCATTTTCTACTCGCTTAGTTGCTGCATCAACTTCCTTGACTGGATCTAGTTGCCCAGGAGCTGGCCCATTCCAATCTGCTCTTGAATAAGCTTTTCTAATTGATGGGTCATTAAAAAAGCCAGGGGCATCAATTCTCCCTCTAGCAACAGCTTCGCAGAGCCATATCTCATAGACTGGCTGGCAGAAATCATTTGCAAACCAAGTTCTGCGCATTTTAAAAGCCTTCCACGCTTCTAGTAATGCAGCACGACTGGCTGAATAACTAGCAGTGAAAGACTTTGTTAATAGTTCATATGGTATTTCAAGAGCAGCTCCGATATATTTTGTCATTGAAGATACAAAACCATCAAAATTTACATTTGGTCTTTTCGCATCTGCAATCTCTATACTCTCACCTTCTCTTAAAATATTTACCATCCCTGGCCCTAGTTTATAATCAGGCGAATCAATAGATGTTTCATTTTCAGTTACTCCAGAAAAATCATTAGCCGAATCATCTGGCGAATCCGTCTTAACAAATACAGTAAAAAAAGCATTTATAACAGCTGCCATCAGTTCAGCTTCTGTATATCTCGTTAATTGCTTTAAACTCTCTACAACTGTTGCTAAATAGGGAACACCCCTATATTGATCTGGGCGCTCTGCCTCCATAATTTGGAGTACATTAGGAAGTCCTGTCTCAGCTCCAAATGCTTCTACTCTTTCCCATTTTTTATTTAGCTCTAGCACAGAATTAGGATATGAATTACAAACATGATACGCTACTACCGAACCCTCTTTGTCAATTTCAACACCACTATATATCCTATTTCCATTTTCAAGTTTGTACCTTAAATTTACATAGTCACCATTTGAATTTGGAGTAGATACTCTATCACCTTCAATTAAATGAATTCTAAGACCGTATGGCATATATGGGGTAGTATTTGTATGTTTTACAAGTGCAAACCCATCCCCATTTATTAACCATGACATAATAGCAATTTGTTGTAGTTCATAGAAATCATTTAATCCTAAGTTGTCACACCTTTTAGACTCTGCCCACAAATTAAACTCTCTTTCTATTTGCTTTTCTAATTCATCTGCTTCTTGATGAGATATTCCGAGCGCCTTGAAATCTATTCTGCTTTTGAGCCTAAGCCCTGCGCCTACAACATTTGTCCTATTGGTTTTTATTGCGCTAGCTGCTAACGGAGAAGTCATAAACAGACTTTTAGTACGTTGCCTAAGAATGTTTAAATTAAGGTCTATATCTTCCTGCGGACTTAAACTTTCTGCATTCCAGCCTTTCATAGAATTTTTTCTTTGGCTGGCACCACCTTCATCATACCCACTATTCTGTATGCTTCTTACCATATCCAGTCTCATTCTTGCTGCTTCACGTTTTAACCCAAGACTCGGACTAATAAATTCACATATCTTGTCTAATGCATTCACAAACTTACACCTCCTATACATCCATTGGTATGATTCGTCTTACTTTCTTTGTCTTGTTTTCTAATTGTGCCACCTGTGCCTCTAATTCTTTAATTGCATTTCTTACCTCAGCTAAATTGGCACGAGTAAAAGATCTACTACCAATCGAATACGATTGATTTGTAAGAATGGCCATCTCTGCCTGATAATATGCTTCTAAACGTTGTTTGGCTAACTCTAAACGTGTGCTCATTATACTTCAACTCCTCTACTTACTACTCCACTTGGCCTACTTCTTTTGCTCTTTGGTTGACTCTTCATGTAATTTATTCCCTTTAACACCTTTACCTCTAAAGAATCCCAATTAGGATTTATAATATCCACTGCTGCTGTTGCATAATTTCTGAGGTCTAAAGGCTCATTTCTTGTACCAGACTTCTTAACCCACTCTAATTTTGGTCTACCTTTTACAAATCTGATTAACCTTTGTTCTGAATTAATGCCTTTCATATAAACTTCATCATATCCACGTTCTATATTTTTAGGGAAGTGACAGTATCCAGGCCCTACTTCTTTGGTTTTTAGCCTTGCCATTATGAGCTCTTTGCCCTGATCTACTCCAAGCATAAATATTCTTACACCTGTTTTTGTATTTGTTGTTTGTTTATATACAAGTGGGATACCTATCCCCCCTTGACCTTTTATTCCATAAATACGCTTATGTTTTCGTTCCATTCTTTTAATAAATGCATACGCTTTATCAGTAAAATGGCCACCTGTATCTATACAAGTGGCTGCAATTAATAAACTTCTACCATCCTCAAAGAAGAATTCTGTATCTAAGTATTCTTCAAGTTCTTTCCAAACTTCATCTTTATCTAAATCGCCTTTTATTTTTTTGTATTGAACTCCCCAGCTTTCATATCCTCTTCCCCAAGCTACAACCTCAATTTCAAACCTATCATCTTGGACGTCTACACCAGCTGTAATTAATATAGCTCCATCTTTAAGATCGGAAGAATAATATTCTCTTCTCTTTAATAACTCTTCATCTTCAACTTGATCACCATCTGCTCTATCTTCCCATACTTCACCTAAAGAAGTATTTATGAAAGCTTTTAACTGCTCTATGCTTCCAGTTTCTTTTTTCTTTTTCATAGCTTTTTTAAATGATGCTATTATTTCACTCCAACTTTTCCATGGTGAGGCAAGTTCATTTAAATGAAATCCCCTAATTTTATTGTCATTAAATTCATGAATCCACTTACCATCCTGCTCTTTCCATTCACTTTCAGAGAAATATTCATCACAATGCATACATTGCATGTTTGCATCTTCAAACCTTAACCTTCTAAATTCCAAAGGATTATATCTGCCACAACAAGGACATCTTAAATTCCATACTCCTTTTGAACTTGCCTCATATTCCTGATCAATCCTAGAAATACCCTTGATTGTAGGGGTAGAAACCTTAATTATTTTACGGTTCCAGAATGTATTTGTACGCTTCTCACCTAAATCTACAGGATCTCCATCTACACCTGCAGAAGCTGGATAACGATCAACCTCATCAAATAGCACAACCCTTATAGGTTTAGCCGATAATCCAACGGGCGAATTAGCTCCTACTATTGATAAAATACCGCCTGGAAACTTCTTTTTTAGTATAGTATTTTCACTATCTCTACTCTTAGATGGCTTAATCTTATCTCTTATACATGGTGTATCTCTTATCATGTTAGCAAGCCTATCTTTACTAAAGTCCTCAGCTGCTGTTTCAGTAGGTTGTACAACTAACATAGGACTAGGCTCATGGTCTACAATATATCCAATGGTATTCAAAACAATTTCCGTTTTACCAACTTGACTTGAGCTTTTAACAACAATGTTCTGGTACCTGTCATCACTAATAGAATCCATGATTTCTCTCTGATAAGGAGCTCTGTCAGTATTCCACCTACCCTGCTCAGCCGAAGCCTCTGCTGATAACCTTCTGTTTTCATCTGCCCACTCACTTAGCTTAAGATTGGGTGGCGGCTCTAGTACTTTTATAGTATTTTTAAATATCTCTAATGTATTTTTACGTATGATTTTCTTCTTTTTCATAATTATCTACTTCACCTTCATCATACTCAATGTACTCCTCACCATAAAAATCATATGGATTATAATCTTTAAGTTCCATGAGCACCTCAAGAATTTCTCTCGTTAGTACCTCTCTAACTGTTGTTGCTTCTGATTTATTTAGCAGTAATGGTGCTAATTTTGATGGTAGTGACATCATTTTTGACCTAAAAGAAGCCAGCATATCAGTCATTACTTCCTCAACATCTTCTGATTTATGTACTTCTCCTCTCATCAATGCTAATTTAATCTCCGATTGCTGTCTTTTTATTCTCTCGTGAATGGCCTTTTCTGTTTCTAGGTCTAAATTATTATTTCCTCCTGATGCTGCAATATCATTTTCCATCTTCAACATATTAATATACGTTTTTATACTGTCTGGTAAAAGATATCTACCTTTTGATACCCTCCTAAATATTCCTTCTTCAGCTAACTGCCTAACTCTTCTATCAGTGACACTTAATAATTCACCTAAGACTGTTGCTGATACTGTTAGACCTTCAATCGAGCCAGTTTTTTCAGTTATTTTTGACAATCTCAACCACCACCAATCCCTTGATATTACTTATATTTTTATGCTTTGTTAATTTATTATCATATTTTTACTTCTTAGGAAACGGTAATTTTAAACTAAAAATTTCTAGAACTAAAGAATTCCCGGGGTCATGGTACCCGCAATCCATTTTTTAAGTCTGAAAGTACCTATGACTATCAAAGGGTTCATTGTCATTCATCTATGACTTTGTCCCCTTCAAAATATGAGAGTTATCTTTTATATCTTTCTCATTTGTCTGATACCTCTCTATCCTTTGAGTCATCTATCTTTAATGATTATTTTATTTCTATTATGATATATATGTTCCATAACAAATCATCTGATATTCTTCGTCCTGCTGCTACCGTTTAAATTTCTTTAATGGATCAACCATATCTTTTACTAAGTTGTCGTTAACCTCTTGCGTTAAACCTATATATTGACTTGTTGTTACTGGTGACTTATGCCCCGCAAAATGTTGTACCTCTTCTATTCTTTCACTTTCTTTATAGACGTTATAGAAGCAAGTCTTCCTTATTGCATGAAATCCAAAGTCCTTTATATTTAATATCTCTCCAACCTTTTTCATTCTTCTATTAAGTTGAGGATATGACATAGGTGTATTCCTTCCCCTTGAACTTGGGAACAATACTTGCCATGTTTTCATATCTTTTGTGTACTCATCTATTTCTTTTCTTAATGTCGGATGTATCAATACTTTTCGTGGAGGCTTAGGTTTTTTAGGCCTAATATCTTTTTCATATGCCTGCCTTTCATACTTGTCTTTTAGATACTTTGTTTTATTTTCAGTTATCTCCAAGTACTCTTGCATAACATCTCTTTTCTTTAGACACCTCAAATCTCCAACTCTATATCCTGTATATCTAATAAGTATGACAAGAATATATAGCATCTTATCTGTATCATATAGATAATCATACAATGTGAGTTCCTGATCTAAATCTTTAATTGGCTGTGTTGTTTTCCCCAAGTCTCCACCTCCTTGCTTAATAGTTTGTAATAATCAGTTCGTTATACTCTTTTCTTGCCGATTTCTCTTTAGATACCGAATATGAGACTTTAACTTCTTCTATGTTGAAACCTTTATACCACTCTCTTACTTCTGGGTGATCATTTATAGTTACTAAAAATTTGCCATTGATACTTGATAGTGTATCGCGTAACACTAGATGCTCATCATGTCCAAATGTATTGCCATAACCTGCTGTTTCGTAATAAGGTGGATCACAAAAGAAAAAGCTATGACTTCTATCATATCTGTGTATGATATCATTAAAGCTCTTGTTTTCTACATAAGTATTCCTTAACCTTTCTTTTATATCACCTAACACACCTTTATAAAATATTTGTGGTGAAGGCTTTGTATTTGTTCCATATCCATAAGTCACACCCCTACTGGCGAAACTTTGTGAGATAAGGTATAAAAAACGCACTGCACGTTGAATCTCTGTTAAGTATTCAACCGTACAGTGCTTATATTCCTCAAACATATCTCTTCCTGAAAACTCATACTCTAGCATTCTTTCTATCTCTGGTGCATGATATTTAATCATCTTAAACATATTAATTAATTCTTTATCTACATCATTAATAACTTCTACCTTGCTTGGTTCTTTACCAAAGAATACCCATCCTGCCCCAAAGAAAGGTTCTAAATAGCAAGTATGTTCTGGTATTCTTTCTATTATTGTCTTCCTCAATTTTGACTTTCCGCCCATTCTTGATATAGGTGGTTTTAACATGTGTAATCAGCTCCTTAAACAGTTTTAGGGTCAAGTCTATGTACACACCTGTTTAATAACTTTTACAATGCAAAAAGCCAATAGTTTTTACACTATCGGCTTTTTTATTAGGAGGCTTTATTCATTCTTTGGACAATATAATTATAACTTATTAAATGCCAAAAACTTCCCCTTTTATTTTTCTGCTACTATTTTTCCACTCCCTAAATCAAACCATAATCAATCCCTTTTCGGCAGCCTTTAATGCTGCATAAGTTATAATATCGTTTCTTTTATCATAGTAACATGATTTTTCCATTGCAAGTATCCTTAGTATCTTTGGCAATTTATACTGGTCTTTATATGTCAAATTAAAAACACCTTGGTATTCTGTCCCTTCGAACCTTTCTATTACGCTTTCTACTACATTTAGCCAGCACTCTTTCTCCTCATTTCTCTTGTCTATTAACTCTAATGCGCTGTTCTCCGTCTTGCTACTAATCGCATTCCCTTTACTTCCATCAACAAAACCAGCCTGAACCCCATATATAATATCCTCATTGATTAGCTCTAATTGCTCATACTCCTGCTCATAGTTATAAAAATAATATTCGATTCTTTTAATTATGTCCTTTTCTAATATCATATGCTTGTCCTCCCTTGTTAAACACACGCAAAAACCCTTATGTACCATACTAAGGGCATAAGGGCTTTTATCTCTATTCAACTACTTCTTTCTATACTTTGCAAAAATGTCATTTGCATTACTCTTAGATTGCTTGTTTGATGCTGATGAACTGCTTGATAGAAAATCTATTTCTTCATTTAACTTATTTACGCTTGTTGCCTTTAGGTTTTTCTTTATATCCTCCTGACTTTCTTTTACTTTCTCCTTTATATCCTGTAGCCTTGTAAATGGTAGGCTTAATCCTGCTAATACGCATAAAGTATATTCACTATGATGTCCTTGAAAAACATCTAAGTAATTCCCTACTTCTTTTTTTATATCAGTTATTTCTAATGGCTTTGCTAAAAGTAATCCTATGTATTTTATAACCTTGTCTGCTTCAATTGGTGCATAGATGTTTTTCTTGAAGCTCTCTACCAGCTTTGCTGCTGTACTTTCTGCTTTTTCCACTTTATTAATTGTTAACATTCCTCTTGTTTCAATTAGCTCTTTCATTTCGGCTTTATCAATATTCCCTCTTACATCTGTATGAGTTGGCATATCCATCATTTCTTCAAAAGCTTTTACAAACTCTTGATTAATAATCATCTTATTCTTAAATGAATTATTATCTAGAACAATAGTACTTGCCATCTCAATGTCTGCTAGTTCTCTAAAGCACTCATATGAATTAATATGTGTTTTAAATGGTTCATTCTCTCCTGGTATAATCGTAATGGCTCCAACTTTCTTATCCATATGTTGCACTAACAGATCTATAAGCATAGGAGAAGCTCCTGACCCAGTTCCCCCACCACTGCTAAATATGACATATATGAATTCTTCTGGTACCTTACTACTTATTTCACTTGCTAGTTGTTTAAAATCTTCAACCACTAACTCCTTTGCTTTGTTTCTATCTTTATTACATCCTTCTCCACCTTTAATGTGGTACTTATACTTCACTTTAGTTAAAGTATCTAGGTCTTCTGTTTATGTGTTTAAAAATAATACGTTCCAACCATTTTTCTCAAGTGCACTTCCAATGTTTCCGCCTGCTTGTCCAACTGCTATAAATCCTACCCTCTTTTTCATTTGAGTACCTCCATTAATTTATTCACACCTAAATCTGTTATGAAATAAGTATGTTCTCTACCTTCTTTAAGTCCACAACTTACTAACTCTTTATTAACTAACTTACCTAGTCTCAAAAATAGATTTTGTGCACCTGTCTCAATCTGTCCTAGCATTACCTTTCGTGAAATAGCACTTATAGATGTACGTGCCTCACTTTCATTTAGTACATTTAGAATCATAAAGTCCAACTTGTCCATAAGCCTCAACCTTTTTATTCTTTTTTATTTTCTTTTTATCTTGCTTTAACTTCTTTTATAATGTTTTATTCTGTTTTATGATATTTTAAGTTGTTCAACTAATTCTATGTATGTAATAGTCTCTCTGTATCTTCCATTATCTAAAACAATATATGAACTATACATCCCTATTATCTTTTTCTTCTCAGGTACCTTTAATACTCTATCTTTAACAAGTCTCTCTGTAGCAACGCTTAATGTATCACCAACTTTAAGCTTTGACTTTAATTTTCTATACTTCATTTGATAGATGTCAAAGTCACTTAGCTCCTTACTGTCTTTTCTCATAGTCGCGCCTAACCACGCAGCTCTTTTGCTTGCTTCCTCTGTGGTTATACTTAAACGATTTGCTACAGCTATAGGTCCTATTCTTGTATAATACTTCTTTATGAAATCGTCCATTTCCTTTGTCCATACTGTTGTCATTAACCATCACTCCTCTTAGTGAATTGTCATTTCTTTGTTGATTTTTTGCTCACATCTTTCACAAAAGCAATCATAGTAGTATAGTTCTATAGCTTTTAACTTTCTGCCACATCTTCTACAACGTGCAAAGTTCTTTTTTCTAAGCTGATCTACTAACTTAAACAATCTATACCTCATTTATCTTCCTCCGTTTTCTCATTCAAATTTTATTAAGTAAGAGTTATTTCCTACATAAACTCTATTTGCTAAGCTATTTTGATGCCAAACATATTAAAAATTAATTCATCATCTTTTGGCTTAAGATAACTCTTTGTCATGTCTATCGACTTATGATGTACAAGTAACTGTGCTTCTTCCATGGTAAAAGCCCTTCCGATCTGCTTACATAAATAATGGGTTCCATTGGTAGTGTTTTCTAAGAATGTATGTCTAAAACTGTGAGGGGTGAAGTATGGAGTATTATGATCTAATTTCTTAAGTATCTTGTACATGTCTTTAACCCAACCTCTTAAAGTACTTGTATTTTTCACAGGTCCATACTTGCTTTGCCAAAATGCTTCTCCATTTTCCTTTACACTTAAGTGCAACTCTATGCTCTGTTGTGAATGCTCATGAATTAAAATATATTGTTTTTCTCCACCCTTGCATTCCACCTTTATGTACCCATTTTTAAGTGTATCTGTATTCTCCACCTGAAGTACTTCATTTATTCTTGCTCCTGTGTCATAAAATAGATCCAGCAAGCACAAATGTTGATACATTTTTTTATTAATCAAGTATCCTCTTAGTAAGTCAATCTGTTCTTGCTTTAAAAAAGTATTCTCTTTAACTGGTTTCTTCTCTAGACTCTTTACTTTAGCCGCTACATTTCTAACATAAGACTCATATAAATCGTCATCATCTTCTGCGTAATCCATCATTCTTCTAACTACGCATAGCAGCCTATTAACACGTGCATTGCTTACTTCTCTCTCATCTGTCATAAAGAATTTAAAGTCCTCAAAGTTTCTTTTTTTAAATTCAAGAACATTCATGTTATTGTTATATAGTAGATTCCAAATAAGAAAAAACCTCAAATCATATGTGTACTCTGAACATGTATTAGGTCTTCTCCTATCTATCCTAGTACTTCGTAAATATAACTGCATTAACTCCTTGTTTACTGCATTAACTTTTTCCCAACGTTCCTGTGAATATAAGTCTGTACTCATATTAATCAGCTCCTTTTAGAAAAATAACGTATAAACAATTAATATAATGATGTTGTCATTTAAAAGTTATAATTAAGCTTTAAATCTGTATAGCTTTAAAAATCAGATTTTATTCACCTATTTCTATCTCAACCTTGCCTGTTCCATTCATTCTTACCGTAGCTGTTGAAGTTGGGTTATCATCTGCTACTGGCCCTATTGATTTATTCATAATGTCAGCTAATTCAACGATTGCTTTTACGTTGTCATAATCAGCTTGTGTTAATAAATTACTCCCACATTTAGGACATGGCTTGTTTAACCAATTAGAATAATCCTTAAGTTCCACTGACTGATCCATATAATCACATGTTGGGTTATCACACTTTATTCCACCTATTGCAAACTGTATTGCATCTTTCATACTTATTCCTCCTCGGTGTTTAAATCATAATAAATTCCCATACAGCCAAGTTCATCCAGCATTTCCTCTCTCATAACAGCTACTGCCTGTGTAGCATGTTCTCCTCTAGCTCCACAATATGGACAACCTATGTGTTTACAACTACCAGATAAATCTGCCCCTACAATAAATTCAAGTCCACATTCTGTGCATTCATATTTAACTAACCCATCCTGATAATAGTTTTCTCTGATTAATTTACTCAACTTTATCCCTCCAAACTTATATTTTATTAACTAAACATTCTAATGCTTCACATTCAGTTTTAAATAATGGTTGCTCACATTCTAAATTGAATGTTATACTTACTCGCTTTTTCTTATATTTATATGGTTTATTCGCTACGAAGCAATATATAAGTATACATCCACCTGTGATATGAAACTCTCTTACATTTACTTCTACCACTTCTTGTATTTCATTATCAGCATAGTAAAGTGTTTCTCCTAGCTCTATAGGTAGGACTAAGTCTCTTCTATCTATCTTCATTTTCTCTCACTCCAAACTCTGATTTTAATTAGTTAATACATTATCTAGTGTTTCAACATAAAGTTGGTCTTCCTCATATCCATGCAACACCCCTATAATCTCATAGAAAGATGTTCCATATGCTACATATTCACTAATCATAGGTAATCTTGAAAATCTTTCATTCTCAATTATTGCTATAGTTTTTTTTGTTTTTTCATCTACAATTCTTATTTTCTTATTCATTTAAACGCACCCTTTCAAATTCTTATTTTGATGTACTTTCCTATAAACTTGATTACTTTTACAAAAAACTACATTTATTAAATATAATTTTTGTAATATTATAAATATAATAATTATTATTAAATGGAGGTGTAGCAATGAATCTAGATATTTTTAGAAAATATGAATTTCTTTTTCTGTATGCTGTATTTATAGCTGCCCTATATGTTACTTGTAAAATACTATATATTTAATCCATTACTCTCCACCATGCCCCTATATCTAGGGGCTTATTTTATTTAAAAGCATCTCACCTTTTAACGCATAAACTTTATATTTAGGTATATATTAATAATGTAACGATTATACTTATGCCAACAGACATTTATTCAATCTCTAACTAAGTTTCCAGGCCCCTTATTGGGGCCATTAGTATTTAAAAATTCATTTTGTTAATATAGCTTTAACTGCTCTGGATAAGGCTTGTAGTTTATTCCCATGTAGTCCATTACTTCGCCCAATCCTAACTTATTAATACAATAGTCATAAATCTTCGGATGATTCTTAGCCATTCTTGTAAATCTGTTATCCCATGGTGGCTCAAATTGAATACCGTATAAGCAAAACATGCATCCAGTCCTATCCTCTCCACTTGTAAAACATTTGCCCCCATTAGGGCACTCTATATCTCCATATTCTTCTGCATAATCTATATTGTTTGTCTTAACATATGTTAGTATGTCCTGGTCTGTCCAAAATGCCATAGGAACACATTTAGGATGTTCTAAGCTATGCATCTTGCAACCATGCTTTACATATAGATCACGTCTATTTCTGCTTTCTCCTACCATTTCTGCTGTTATGGGCTTTAAACCTGTCTCTTTATCAAACTTATGAAAAGGTTTCTTCTTGATCACGTCACAACATTTATTACTTACTTCAAAAGGAGCATCTAAAAGTATTTTCCACCTTTCACTAAGCTTGCCTGCTGTTCCTTTTTCATCTCCATGAAGTAACTTATTTCTGTATTTGTCAGTTAAATTGTTATGCCTTAGTTTGTATACTGCTAAAGACTGTGCCTTGCTTACTACTGGATAACCATACTTTTCTAGTACTTGCTTAAAAGACATATCAGGCTTTAAAGTTATTGTTGCATACTTTAATCCCATCATTCTTACACTTGGGTACTCTAATCCTGTATCCACAAATACTATAGGCATAGGGCTCATTTCTGATTTATTTTTATGGTATATATCAACTAGAACCCTTGAACCTAAACCACCACTATAACTTATGTACGCTCCATCATGTGACCAGCTAGCCATTGTTTCAACTGTATGTTGTATCTTCCAGGCTAAAGGCATCTTTAACCTTTGCTCTAAGATCTTATTGTTATCCATGCCCTCACTTCCTACCTAAACAAAAGTCAATTTTAAAACTCCTCGAAATAACTATCTAATGTATCTTTGTTAATCTTTATATAACCGTACTTATCTTTTTCTAACTGTCTCAGAAAAACTTCATCCCATGTTTCAATATAATCTTCAATAAACCATTCGCTACCTTTATCTACACTAAAGCTTTCATTCTCAATTTCAAATCCATCATCATCTACTAATTGAACTTGAAACCCTTCTGTACATCTATAATTCATACTCTCACCTTCTTAAAAGATTAATTTGTACTTCAATTTTCCTTTATCTTCCGCTTGTCTCCTAATTAACTTCCATATATACTTGTCTAGGGATAGAGTTTCGAGTATATTTTTATCAAAAAGGCCTAGTATTTTCTAGTGCCTTTTTGTGCTACTATCAAAAAATTTTATCTGCATTTCTATTAATCAATAGTCTTTACATCCACCGGAATCCACATCTTAGGATTATAATTGAGAGTGTATTTGTATTTTGATACATTCTTTACGCCTAGCTGCTCTACTACATATGTAACATTATCACTTAGCCCTACGAAGTGTTTCTGATAATACCCATTTTCATCTTCTACAATAACTTCTAACTGATTGTCTGCTGCATCTGCTGTTATAGACATTTTCCCGGTCATTTGAAAAAGCACATCACCTTCAATACAATTAATTACTGTAAGCTGTCTAATCACATTAAAGTTATCAGCTTCTTGTGATAGGTTGTACGATACTCTTTGTGATTCTGTTTGGCACCCTACAAATACTGTTGCCATTATTAACATTGCTGCTACCACTACTATTATTTTTTTCATCTTATTTTCCTCCGTTTAAAAAAGTTATTTTATTATCCTTATTGCTTCAACCTTCCAGCCTATTTGCATTATGTATATTTTTCGCTTGCCTTCTTCTTGGAAATAGAATTCATAGCAAGGTTCCCAACCTTCGCTTTCATAGCAACTCCATCCACCACTTTTAGGATTGTAAAAACCTTCTTGTTGTAAACCACCTTTATACTTGCCAATTAGTGTAATTAGACCATCTAATGCTTTAATATCTATTTCTATGTTTGCGCCTGGTTCCACTGATTTAATAAGTTCAAACATTTCTTTATCAATCATTCCTCTTCCTCCTCGCAAGCATCTGGCCCTTCTCCGTATTCTTCAGCACAAGCCTTGCTGCTAGGATATAGAAACATACAAGGTCCTTCTGTAATGCTGCATTCCCATCCATGCCATTCATCCGTTTGCTTTGCACATCTACAACTCACGTTCATTCCCCCTATCAACAAAAAACACTTTGTTCTATGTATTGCTAATAACTGGCATTTCATATTTCTCTAATGCATACTTCATCCAAAACTCATACCAAATAAGTCTAGCGTAAAACCAGTCAAATCCTTGCTGTTTTTCATACGTTTCTCGTTCATTCCAACTCATGTCTTTATAGTTTTCTGGTTCTGTATATTCATATGGTATCTTTTGTTTGCATTCCGGATAATCTAATTCCCATTTTTCTTTTGCTGTAACTACTGCCTTTAAATGCCTTTTTTCAAGCGGTACGCAACCAGGATGATGCCTTAATATGCCATCCTCTTTATCATAAAACAGATTATAAAGCCCTGTTTCTCTACAAAAATTAGCCATTTGAGAATATCCAGGATGTCTCCCATTGCCTTGACCACTAATATCTCCATACCCGAAGTTAGGCGCTTCTTCATTTACTTCTCCTTCGGCTTCAACGCTTACATATGCGTCTCCTTCTTCATTGCTATATGAAATAATAGCTTTACCAATATAAATGCTATAGCTCACCTTTATACCTCCCTTAATAAAAATCAACTTTGTTAAAACAAACTCATCTGCTCTACTTCCTGTTTATGTACTACTTCAACCTTTTTTTGTATCACTTGTGCTATCCTTGTTACTGGCTCACTGGTTTTTATTACTTGACTGCTCTTCTTTGTCTTTTCTTCAATGGCTTTTGCCTCATAGAATGCTCTACATAGTTCTGAGCATGAAAGCTTTTTTACTACGCTCATATGCTCTATAACATCACGTGGCGCAATCTTTACACCTACTTGTGCAAATCCTTCTGTTACATATACCTTGTCAGCCTCTAATACCTTAAGTTTGTAATGTTCAAACTGCCTTTTATTTACCTGTTCCGTACTGTGACTCATCACCTCTAATACTATTTTCACATTGCATCATCCTCTATGCGTTAATCTATTCACTGTGCTTAGCTTGGCAATTTCAATGTCCTTGTGTTCATCTAGCTCTTTCTTGAATGTTTCTGTTATCGTTAGCACTGAGATGTTGTACTTATTGACTACTTTATTCATCCACTTTGCTAATTCAAATGCTTTTATATCTTCCATAATCTCTCCTGGCCCTATAGCAATGTTTTTCTTATGCGATGTACATCATCTTTTATCATCAACATATCTCTTCGCATCCCTGCTAAAATATTTTGCTCTCTTGCATTTACTTCGATGGTTTCAGCATTCTTGATGTCATGCTCTAATTCCTTTAGAGCTGCAGCTACTGTATTTATATCTATTTCTAGCTTGCCAAATTCTTGTAATAGCTTTCCTTTTGCCTCTTGGCGTAGCTGCTCTTTTGACTTGATCAATGCCTATCACCCCTTAGTAAAAACTTAATTGCCTTTCCCCCATGCAATCTGTTATCTCTCTGTATGAGGTGCTATCTATCTCTTTATCTATTTCTACATGCTTACAATACTTTGATGCATATACTAAAAGTGCTATTTCCTCTTTGGTATCATGTTTGTTCCATAGCTGTACTGTTTGCTTGATTTTCTCAAATATTGCTTGGTGCTCATTCTGTTCAATGTATGCCTTAACCAAGCTTATCCACTCGTCCTTGCCTAGCTTTACATCACTCTCCAAATGAAAAATCCATTTAGAATCAACTAGTTCTCTGCATATTACTGTTAAATTCATCCTGTCACCTCACTAAATCCCTAATCCTATTTAGTTTTACTTTAGCCTTTTCAATTCTGTATGCCCTTCCAGTTATCTCTATTGCTGGGCAAGCCTCTATGATCCGGTCATAAGTCCTAGCTATACCATCCGTTCCTGTTAGCTTATTCTTTAACTGGTCCATGGTAAGGTTAGTGGTAATAATCGTTGGTAGCTGTTGTCTAATCCTTGTATCAATGAGTGAGTAGATAATTTGCTTTTCTTTACCTGTCTTGCCCTCATGCTCTGCACCTAAATCATCTAATACCACTAGACTTGCATTCTTGAATTGATTGAGTATATCTGCCTCACCCTCTTCACCAGTTGAGTATGACTCATATACTTTGTTGATGATATTAATACTGCTAGTCGCTATCACTGGTACTCCCTGCTGAATTAATCGATTGGCTATGCAATAACTCAAATAGGACTTTCCTCGCCCTGGCTCCCCATGAAGGAGCATCCCGATATTCTCACGCTTCATACTTTGCCATTCATCACAATACCTTTGTCCTAGCTTGTACCAAATTTGATTATGTTCATCGGTTTCCCAATTTTCAAAGGTGCACTGTTCAAATGATGCATCCATCAACGAGTATCGCTTTAAGGATTCAAGCTTTCTCATCTTATCGCGCTTGGTAGCCTCTTCTTCTTTCTTGGCATAGGCTTCTGATTCACACTTGCATGCAATGGGTACCTTCTTGCTGCTACCAAATAGCTTTACGATGTATTCCTTAGGTGCGCCACACTTACTGCAAATCTGACATTTTAAGTCCGAGTCCTTTGTATTCGTTTGACTCATCAGGTGCTTTGTTATCTCTCCTGCCTTGTCCATTCTTGTACGCCTCCCTCGCCTTGTTATATGCTTCTACTTGCTGCAATGTCTTAATGCCATCCCTCTCCCAATTAAGCAATGTCCGTTCAATGTATTTTAAGGTCTTTGCATTGTTCTTCCGAGATTCCTTCATGGCTGCTAAAACTAATTCATGTGATAATCTATTTACCCAATCAGTTAATACCTCTGCCTCATATGCTTGTAGCAAGTAGAAGTTGTTTTGGAAAAACTCAACAATGTCTTTCATGGATGATGATGAAGTCTCTGAAGAAATCTCTGAAGAAGTCTCTGTGAAATCTCTGGTATTGGTTGGGTCATTTTGACCTAATGCATTGGGCCATTTTGTCCCTTTGCATTGGGTCAATTTGTCCTCTTGCATTGGGTCATTTTGTCCTAATGCATTTTCCCGTTTGGGATATTGCATTGGGTCAATTTGTCTAGGTGTGTTTTCAGTAGGTGAACACTCTTCATGTGTAACTTCTTCCTCTTCTTCAACTACCTCTTCGTTGACAGTATGTTTATCTATGTATTCTTCTAGTTTTATGTAGTCGATTGTGTACCACTTGGTTCTATCCATACGCATTTTGTTATAGTTTCCCGTTTTAAAAATGCCCATTTCCTCTAAGTTGTTAAATATTCTCTTTAACGTTTTCTCTGCAAAGAATGGAAATCTTTTGCTCCATTCTTTCATAGAGTTATAGGTCCAATAATAGCCATCATAATAATTTGTCTTTTTAGCCTTATTCACTTCTATCCAGTAATGCACCTGTTGTAATACTATGGCTTCATTCAGTCCTATTTGAGTTGCTAATATGGTATCCACCACTAAGGGGGATGTATCAAATAATATTTTGCTCACGCTTCATTCCCCCTATTAATTTTATGTAAGTTAGAGACATTTGTTCTGCCTCTAACTGTTTCCTGCAATCTTCCACTAACATTTTAAACAAGTCCAAGTTTTCAGCGTATGCTCTGTAGAGCTCCGGGAAACTTCTAATCTTACGTTTAGCATATACAATAGCCTCATCCATTATTTTGCCCCCTCTAAATTCTTATTCTTACCTTTACCCTGTTTTTCTTTAACTCTGCAAAGGAGGGATTACCACATCCCACGAAGTAATACTCCTCATCATATTCAGCTCTACCCCTATGCCATTTGCCCCAAATAAAGATTTCAATAGCCTGCCCACAAGTAAATTCATGTTTGCCTAGTACATAACGACCTTCTGTATAAGGTGATTCTTTAATATAACCCTCTTTGGTTTCTTTCTTACAGTATTCAATCGCATCTTGCGCATGTTCTAGTGCATCATTCAGCTTATAAAGTGCGTTATAAATATGCTCTTCTTCCATTGTGTGAACATACTCACCACGAGGTAAGCTCTCTATCGTATGCGTTACTTTATCGCATAGATTTTTAATCTCCTGATAATGTTGTACATAAAGCTTGTCCATCATTTTAAACCACTCCTTCTGCATTTAATTTGTTCACTCTATCTTCATGTGCTTCTAATGCAAGCTGGTGATTAACTAATGATCTACTGTCTTCTTTATTTATATCTAGTTCAATCTGAGTTTTAAGTATTCTAATCTTACGTTCTACCGTTTCTCTGTTTCCTGTTACAATTACACTCATTCCCATGTTGTCCCTCCAATTAATAAAAATAAAGGCATAAAATCACACATGCTATAGGTGGCATTACTGTAACCATACACCCTAAAACTTCATTAATTACTTCATCAGTTACTGCATCAAATATTCTTTTCAATTTAATTATCCCCTTTGACTAAATTACATCCGAGTGATATAATTTAGTTATCAATTTAGTTTTTAGTAACATGCTCTTACAAGGTTGCCGCCTTGTGAGGGCTTTTGTTTTTTTGTACTGAAATTTCTTATCCTAAGTGGTATTAGTACACTTAGTAATTCTGATATTTCTTTCTGAATTACATCTTCCCATTGAGGCTTTTCATCTTCATCTATCAGGTTGTCTCGTGCCATAGCTAGAATTTCCCTTCGGATGGCAGATACATCTTCAAATTCATTCTGAAAGTTAAGTGCTAAGTTATCTAACTCAGCTAATAACACGTTAGGTAGTAGCATTTCACCTATCTTTGTACATTCCTTCAGGTACATATAACCTATAAATGGTTCATCATATACAGCTACCATCCTAACCACAATGTCCTCCCCTGGAACCTTTATCCCATTTTCAAACTTGCTTAATGTTGAAGCATCAGATATTCCTAGTAACTCACATGCTTCCTGTTGGCTGAGTCTGTGTTCTTTTCTAGCCTTTACGATTAATCTCGTAAATTCTTTTGTTCTCATATTTTTTCTCCTTTCGTGTATTTTCTGGCCAAATTATGCACTAAACTTGGCCCGCGCGTCCATTGTTTTCCATTTATTGGTATATTATAATCAGATTATCTTATGTAGCTACGCCTCCAATAGCTACTCACTGATTACACTCATGCTGAATTAGAGGTTTGAAGCCTTTGCTTTAAATTGTGAATAATTGTTTCAACTTCCTCATATGTAAGGTCTTTTAAATATTTATCAAATAATATTCTTGATAAAGCATTTGATAAACCCTCACTAAGTTCATCTGGTGTATATGCACATATGATATTAATCTGCCTTTTCTTCATGGGCCTCACTCCTTTATATCAATTTATGACGGTTAAGGTTTGTCCTATGCGATATCACTTTTACATATAGTAAAAGTTACAGGTAAAAAAATTTCATTTAAATTGACGTCGAATAATTTAGAAATATTTTCCGCTATTCTTAACGGGATATTCCTTGTTCCATTTTCATAGGTATTATACGTAGATATAGATATTTCAAGCTTTTCTGCTACTTGCTTCTGCGTCATACCTTTAGATATGCGTAAATCATATAATGTTAATGTTGATTTTTTACTATTAATAAAAACACCCCCTTACTTTTACTAAATGTAAAACCTTATGATTTGATTATAGTTTTACACTTAGTAAAAGTCAATACTGTATTTTACTTTTTGTAAAAACATATTTTTTTGTTTTCTTTTATTGGTATACTAATAGTAATTTACACTTTGTAAAAAGGAGGACTATTATGGAAGAAAATATACTGGGTAAACGAATAAAACAACTACGAACAGATAATAATCTTAGCCAACTAGAGCTTTCAAAAAAACTTAATATTTCCAACTCTACTTTGTCCCAGTATGAAGCAGGAAATAGAACTCCAAGTGATGATATTAAACTAAAGATAGCCTCTTTATTCAATGTGTCTATCGATTATTTGTTAGGCCATAGTTCAGCTAAGACTAATTTTTCATCTAGTAAAAATAATTTACCAGATATGCAACTCACAAAAAAGGATGAACGGGATATTGCTAAAGATATAGCATCAATAATGAACAAAATAAAAGCTGGTGAAGATGGACCGATTTATTATAATGGTGAAGAAATGGATCAAGATGATGCCGACCTGTTTGAACAAGCTTTAGAATTTGCTCTAAGAAGTATAAAAATAGAAAACAAAGAAAAATATACACCGAAGAAATATCGAAAATAATTTTATTAGGGGGAGATACTAATGGATTTTTTAGATTTAATTACTACGGATAGTGAACAGAAAAAGAGATTTGATAAAGCTTGCTCAGCCGATGTTACACCCACTCGTATAGATATTGATTCACAAACTGGTGAATTTAAAGGGTCTGGCAAAACCCCTTATATTGCTACACTTAGAAATTGTTCATGTGGAGACTTTATTAGACGTAAGCACCCTTGTAAACATATCTATAGATTAGCAATAGAATTAGGCCTTATTAGCTGTGATTTTCAAGTTGGTAGGAATAAGAACTCATTAGAAAGTGACTTAAATAATCTTTTAAAAAACGCTCAATTATTAATATATAATCTTTGCTATCTAAATATTTACCATGGTGTAGAAAAATTCTTCTTGTGTAAAAATAAAGACTCTGAATCATTATTATATAAAGGATTCTGTATTGAGGATCTAACAAATTATGATGCTGCTATTAATGACTCTCCCATATCATTTATACATACTCAAATGGAATTATGTACAAACATAGCAAGTATGCCAAGCTTAAAATGTAGGAAAGCCACTGTTTCTAAATGGATTGATGAATTGAGCACACAAGAATTGCATGATCACTTTATTGTTCTTGAGTTTACAGATCAAACTAATGGATTTAAACATAAAATATACAGAAATTTAGGTAAGAAGTATTTTAATGCTACGGAAGAAGGTCACCAATAACATAAACTTATTTTTACTCAACTGTCTCTTGGAGGTGGGATATTAGTGCATCAACAAATAAGACAAAAGGTACTTAAATTAATTAAGAAATATAATACAAGCGATCCAGATAAACTAGCTGATTTCTTAAATATAAAGATTGTAGAATGGGATCTGGGAAATCAAGCTGGTTCTTATAGGTTGCTTAAACGAAAGAAAGTTATCTTTCTTAATTCGAAACTTAGTTTTCATCAAAGAAAAATTGTACTTGCACATGAATTAGGCCATGCTCTATTGCATCCAACTACAAATTGCTACTTTATTCAAAACAAGACACTATTATGTAGTTCAAAGATAGAGAAAGAAGCGAATATCTTTGCTTGTGAATTACTAATAAATGATGAATTGCTAGGTGAATACATAGGAAAATCAATAAATGAAATAGCTGCAGCTGAATACTTACCTGCAGAATTGTTAAAACTTAAACTTAATGGGCAAAAGCCTTTTTATTTTTAGCACACAAATCGAACATATATTCGATTTAAATATTAATTATGAATTTAAAGGGGGCAACATTATGAGTTATATAAATTTTGATGAAGTTAAAAAAATGTCTGATGAAGAAATTGATTCAGCATTAACTGAAAAGGACAGAAGGATTATTGATAAAGAAATGCGTGTTACTAGAGAAAAATATGATAAAGGAATACTTTTCTCTAATCAAGAATACCTTGTGTTAGATAAGGAGAGTGAGCGTCTACTATTTATTGCTCTTGAAAAAGTGACTAAAAAAGCACGAATGTTAAGTAAGGCCAAATTTACACCTAAAAAATATAGAAAGTAAATGAAAGGTATGTGATGTCCATGAATATAGCTATCTACTCACGAAAATCTAGATTCTCAACATCTGGTGATAGTATCGAAAATCAGGTTCAACTTTGTAAAGAATATGCTCAGCGCTATGATTACAAAGACACAAATTTTATTATCTATGAGGATGAGGGGTTTAGTGGTAAAAATACAAACCGTCCTAAATTCACAGAACTTATTAATGACATAAAGAATAAAAAAATTGATGTACTCATGTGCTATCGATTGGATCGTATAAGTCGTAATGTATCCGACTTCTCCTCTACTCTAGAATTATTGGAAGCTAATTCAGTGGCATTTGTAAGCATCAAGGAGCAATTTGATACCAGTACTCCAATGGGAAGGGCAATGATCTATATTGCGAGTGTATTCGCCCAGCTAGAGAGGGAAACAATTGCTGAACGTGTAAGAGATAATATGATTGAATTGGCTAAAAACGGATATTGGTTAGGCGGTACAACTCCTCTTGGATACATTAGTATTCCAGTTGACTACCTAGACAATGACATGACTGAAAGAAAAATGTATAAACTAGAAAAGAATGAACCTGAAATTGAAACTGTTAAATTAATCTACAAGAAATATATAGAACTTAAGTCATTGAATAAAGTTGAAACCTATTTAATGCAGCATAACTATAAAACACGTAAAAATGGATTTTATAGCTTATCATCACTTAAATTTATTCTTACTAATCCTGTGTATGTAAAAGCTAATAAAGATGTAATTGCTTACCTTAGTGAAACTGGAATGAATGTAAGTGGTGCACCAGATGGCAAACATGGAATCCTTATCTATAATAAAACCAAGACAGTATCAGGTAAAACAACTAAAGATGCCAGAGACATTACTGAGTGGGTAGCTGCAGTAAGCAGACACATCGGTATATTGGATCCTGAAATGTGGTTAGATGTTCAAAAAACACTGGCAGATAATAGGGATAGTTATCCTAATATGGGTAAAACGCATAATGCCCTACTTACTAGCATATTACGTTGTAAATGTGGTTCATTTATGAGGATTAACCATGGTCATATAAGTACAAAAACTGGTAATTGCACTTATTATTATTCTTGTGCTTTAAAAAAGCGTTCTAAAGGATCACAATGCGATAATGGTAATGTTAAAGTAAGTGACATTGATGAATCTGTGGTTAGTTACCTTGAAAACATAGGAATAAAAAAGGATACAATACTATATAATTTCATAGATTTTAACAAAGCTCAGCGAAAAGACATCACTAGAAGTAATAGAAAAGGTGAATTAATTACCTTAATCTCTTCCAAGCAAAACCAAATCACTAATTTAGTTAATAAGCTCTCTATGACTGATGATGATATCGCTAAAATACTACTAGCTAAAATAAAAACTTTGAAAGAAGAAATTGCAACAAGCGAATTAGAACTAAAAACTATACAAGAAGAAAATAAGGCACTAGATAACCAAGAAATAGAAATAGCAATGTTAGGTATTATGTTAGATAAATGTGCAGATATTAGAAATCTTGCTTTTGAAGAACAACAACAACTTATCCGTATGGTTCTTAAAAACATAGTATGGGATTCAGATACAGGATCATTGGCAATAGAGCCTGTTGAAAGTATTATTGAAGGCATAAAAAAAAAGCCCCATTAGACGTTAAGGCCCTTCTATCAAGGCAATTTGGTTATAAAAAATTGTCGCATTTTTATTCAGTCAGCTCCAGCTGCTAATATCTCTTCAAAATAAGACTGGCAAGCCCCTGCAAATATTACCAGCTCCGACATATTGGGTTTAATAGCTCTTGCTCTCTTAACAGACTCTACAAAATACTGTGAGTTCCTATATTCGCTGATATCATATAAAGTTTTATAGTTTTTATTCAGTGCATCATGCCCTGTGAGTACTAAAATATCTGGAGCATATTTTTCCAAAAGGTACTTAATTCTCTTTGGTTGTTCTGATTCTGATATATGCTCTCCTATAGCTGGTATATCTAGCATTTTATAATATTTAAGACATAGGTTTAAGTAAAAAGCATCTCCATCTACATGCAGAACCGTCCCTGTTTTTTGGAACCTAGGATCTTTCCCTTTTTCAATTTCTGCTCTTTTCTTCATGATTTTTTCTACCGTTGCTTCAATGGTACTCATAATACTACTTTCTTCATTGGTATAACGCATCCCTACCGAGAGTTCTAGGTCCGAAATAGGTGCATCTGCAATAACGCGGTAAGACACGCCTTTCAGTCTAGCAATTTGATTGGGTGAAATATATGTTATACGAAATAAAATATCCTTGTTATAGGACAGCCTTACTACATAATCTCCTATATTGAGCATCGCCATAACACCTTCTTTAAAGACCATTTATTACTATGTTTATTAATTAGAGCTCGTTTCTATTCTTATTTTTGAGTACATAAAGAAAGAAAGCTAAAAGTTTCCTCTTAGCTTTCTTTCTTTATGTATATAGTTTTTAATTAATCAATTTCTTTTCTCATTTTTTAATTTGCAATTAAGTCATATAAGTAACCGGTTTGTTCATTGCTACCATCTAATAATAGGGTAGTAGAATACGCACTATAACCTGTTTTTTCAAATATGACACCATAGCTACCATTAATCAATGTTACTGTGCAAGGAGTTTCTCCTTTAAAAACACCATTTACGTAGACTTTAGCACCTATTGGATTTGTATTTAAAGTAATTGTTTGGGTATTATTGAGTACAGTATTTGTTTCTCCCGTTGCATCAGGCGATTCTGAAGGTGTTGGTTTTTGTATAAAAGATACATAAAGATTATAAGTTTCTTTATCACAAATAATCTCTTTTGACCAAGGTTCATACCCATCCGCTTCTGCTTCTACTTTATAAGTACCTTGTTGCAATTTAATTTCTTCACCTTTATTATACGTTTTATCCCCTATCTTAATGGTGTAATTAGTTACACCACTATTAACTAAAGGATTGATTACTGTATATGCCTTTTTAGCATCTTTTAAGGAAATTTCATAGCTTTCGCCCGATTCTATCGTAATATTCTCTGTAATGATTTCATATCCTTCCATTTGTAGAAGAACCTTATGCTGTCCTGGAATAACGCTAATATCTCCTTTAAGCTCATCTAATTTAAAGGAACGAGAGCGGTCTATCTCTAGGCTTCCTTTTGTAGTTGGCAAATCTGTAACAGCAATACTACCAGCTACTTCATCAATAGTAATGCTCCAAATAACATTGTTAACACTTTGAATACTGACAACATCAAAAGGTGTTACAAATGCCATGTTAGTTTTATTACCATCGCTTTGGAAAATCATTGTATCATCAACATATTCATAAGCAGTACCCCCGATATTTATCTGCTTATTACTTTGATCAACTGTGACTCCACTTATCTTCTTCCATGATTTTGCCCTAGAAGTTTTACTAATAGAAAGTACCTTGGCTTTATCTTCTTGATAAACCACCTCTACAATATCTCCTGGTTTAATCTGTGAAGCTGGCATTACACTACCATACATGTCATTAATTTTAGTACCTTCACTTATCTTTCTACTCACTTCAGTTTTATTCTCTATGTCAAAACCTATGATATCACTTTGTGTAATCTTCTCAACTAGAACTAGTACCGTAGAACTATATTCTACTTTTGTATTGTTTTCTTCTACTTGAGCTTCTACTTGAACGCTGTTTCCTTTAGCTTCATCTTTTATATATGTACTAATTACCATAAACATTACAATCATTAATGTAATGAGTCCTACCACTGAAACAATAATCATATTCATAATGAATTTTTTGTTGTTTCTTTTCACTGTTTCACCCCTTTATTGACTTCTCATTTTATTGTACCTCTTTCGCTTAAAAAGTCAATTCAGCAGGATTCACACAAAAAAAGGAATGATAATGTAAAAGATGATCTCGGCTCCCACCTTAATCATCCTCTAATCATTATAATTCCTTATTTCATTATACAAAGAAAATTCTCCCTTGCTTTGATTACCAACCATGAATTTGTTTAGCGACTTCAATTTGATTTTCTTTATAATGGAGCATGTTTTCCCATTTTTGTTCAAACATACTATAATTCCATCTTCTTTTTGAGCCAATATACTTAAAACAAATACTATTAAATTTTTCTGGATAAATCATCATAAATTTAAGCATTTTAAACTCATCTTGAGATAGTGGTCTTTCCTTATTATATTCTTCTATAAGCTCATATAAGATTTGATTATTCCATTCATTCTTTTGCATCATTTTACTTAGAATTTGAGCAAGATCTAGAACTTGAATATCATAATTACATACATCCAATCCACTAATAATATATTTACCGCTCTCAGTCTTATTAACCGTATGATAAGTGAAATCTTTATGCGCTATACTTTTGTTTTGTTTTACTCCTTTGATTAGCCTTTCTACTAGCTGTGAATCAATGCTTTGTAATGCTAGTTCTTCTAGCTCCCTGTATTCTTCACAGCCTTCTAAAAACATAATTTCGAAGTTGGATTTTTGCTTTAAAGCTATCATATTTTTCTTTAACTTAGTATTTTCTGCTCTTCTTCTTAAATAGTACTCATAAATATTCTTAATTTTTATCTCTTCTACACCTCTCATTTTACTATTAATTTCTACTCCTACTTTATGAAAAAGAGCTAAGGACGTGATAATGCCCTTTAGATCTTCATACTCTTTAAAATCAGTCTCTTCACAAGACTCATACGCTTGCATCAAGTAATACTGTTCTCCCAAAAGTGCATATGGTATTTTCTTTTTAGTAGCATATATATTACTAATTCCATTAAAGTTTCTCTCTTGAAGCTGTGTATCCACCTCGTAGTTAAAAGAAATTTGTTCTTTGGGTATTTCAACCCTACGTAGTACAAATTTACCTTTATTGGTCTCTAGATAATAGTTACTTCTTATATATTGATATTTCTTTATATTTAAATCATATTGAGCAATTAACTCTCTACTTAGTGGTCTCACTTCTTCTCCTCCTATCCTGCGATCTTTCTGTATCCCACCCTTACTCCTCTCGTCTCTTAATTTATATGATACGATAGAATAAAAAATATCTAATTTCCATTTATTTTTTAGCTTATCTTTAAAAATTCACTTTTTTATCACACGGGGTGTGATATAATATTCATGTTGCATAAAACTTTTATTTTTTTTAGTAAAAAATGTCTATTATAAAAATACTTTTAAACATAAATTTGATTTGAAATCGGTGAGGTTATTGAAATGAAACGTAAAGGTTGGCTTGTTCCTATTGTTGTTTTTTTAATATCTATTATTTTTCTTTTTTCTTATCAGCAGAAACAAGAGGTTGTATCCTTTGCTGATACCACTAATCTTCCGCCTATTATTTGGTCGGAAAAATCAACAGATATTGTTAAAGTTACTTATGAAGCTGCAGGTAAAGTTACTGAAGCTGTACGCGAAGAAGACAACTGGAGTTTATCTACCTCAAACAACCGTAAAGCTGATGCCTTATATATATACAATGTTATAACTCCTTTTTTGGAGCCTTTATTTGAACAGGTAGTAGAGGTATCTCCTTCTGATTTAACAAACTATGGCATAGATGATATGGCTTCAAGTATTACCTTATATGATGAAGCAGGTCATGAGTATAAGGTAATTAAAGGTAAGGCTTTTAATGAAAAAAGTGATTATGTCTATGCACCATTAACAGATACAGTTTATACAATGAGTAATACTGCTTTTGGTAGTATTAGTACCAACTCTAATGATTGGGGAAGCAAGGAACTACTTAACTTTGAATTAACTAATGTGAAAAAAATCAACTTAACTTATAAAGGGCATGCTGCTACTTTAATGCCTACTATTACTGAAAATGGTATTTCTCTAGCTAGTGAGGAGCTAGATAATCGCTTAGCAAATGAGTTTATGAACTTCTTACAGACTGCTAAGATTCAAAGCTTTATTACTGAAGAAGCTAATGAACATGTATTAAGCGTCTATGGTTTTAATGCGCCCCTACTTAAATGCACCATTCATTTAAAAACTGGCGATACTCTATCTCTTACTATTGGAAATGTTAATGAGGAAGAAAATATTTGTTATACCCAAGTTAATGGGCGCTCAGAAATTGTGGGAATTCCTTATTTTAATCTTTCACAATTTAATATTCTTTATAGTGAGCTTCATGATAAAGATGATGATAGGCTTGGTTAGGACTCATACTAACTTTCTTATCACCTCATGCCAAAAAGGCGAAGAATGTATTTACATTCTTCGCCTTTTTGGTTTTAACTTAAACTTGTTTTCCTTTTACTTTGTAATGCTCCATGCAATACGTTAGTAAAAGAGCCTTTTGATTAAAATTAGGTTCATGAATAACTTTCTGAAGTGCTGCTTCTAATAAATCTCCTATGATTTTGCCTTTTGGAATTCCTATTTCTATCAAATCTGAACCTGTAATAGCCAACATTCCTTTATGATAGGGTTCATGATTTGCTATAACTTCATTTTTATAATTCCTTTGCTTCTCTATAGCATCTAGTTTAGGCTGTAATTTTTCTAGATTTTGTGCCATAGCATCTGCATACTGCACTTTAAGAAGTTCATCAAATAGTTCTTCTCCTATAACCATCATCACTTTCTTTACATAAACCTTTGAAATGTGATGTTCTATATGATAATCATGGTAACGAATTAGCTCGCATACTGCTTTAATGGTATGATTATCCATTCTTAAATCCTTAAGTATCTCTGATGCAATTTGTTCTGAGCGCTTAGGATGGTTGTAAAAATGATCTATGCCATGCTTATCAGTTGTTCTCGTATAAACCTTTCCTATATCATGTAAAAGCATTGTTAATCTTACAATTACTGTAGGCTCTGAATTTTCCATTGCTACTAAGGTATGCTTTGCTACATTATAGGTATGATGCGGATGATTTTGAGGTACTTCATAAGCTTTAATAAAATCTGGAAAAATATATTCTAGTAGTTTTAATTGATATAACAGATCAATATGTCCTGGCCTCGATGAAACACAAATTTTAAGGAATTCATCTCTAATTCTCTCTTTACTAATATGAGTTAATAACGCTCTGCAAGCTTCTATACCCTTTAGCGTTTCTGTCTCTATCTGAAACCCTAACTGAGCTGAAAATCTAACAGCTCTTAGTATTCTAAGGGCATCTTCTGTAAAACGTTCCTTTGCGCATCTAACAGATCGAATACACTGTCTTTTAATATCCCTTTGTCCTTCATAAGGATCTACGAACCCTCTATCTGGATGATAGGCAATAGCATTCATGGTAAAGTCACGCCTAGATAAATCTAATGTAATATCATCTACAAAACTCACCTTATCCGGTCTTCTAAAATCTTTGTATTCTCCCTCTATTCTATAAGTCGTTACTTCAAAATGCTCTGTATTTAAAATAACCGTTACTGTTCCATGTTCAATACCTGTATCATAAGTACGCTTAAATATTCTTTTAATCTCTTCTGGCTTAGCCGAAGTAGTAATATCCCAGTCATGAGGTTGCCTATTCATCAATAAATCCCTAACGCACCCACCAACAATGTAGGCTTCATAGCCAGCAGCTTCTATCATTTGTATAATTTGTATTGCTTCTTTTGGGATTTTATCATTATAATCCTTGTACATCTTCTTCCTCTTTCTATCCTCTTTAGTAGAAGTATTGACATTTAATATGTTCATTATATCATATCCTATTTCCATATAAATAAGTAATAATGAAGAATTGTTAATTAGAATATCTCCCATTCCTCATTTTTCATTATCCCTCCAAATAAGTATCTAAACTTCTATTAAAGAAAAAAGAGAAGGATAACTGCTTTCCTTCTCACCTTATCTTTACGCTTCTTTACTATAAATATGTTTTTCTAATACTCGTCCGTCTTCCATAGAAACAATACGGTCTGCTACCATTTTAGCGAACTCCATATCGTGTGTAATAATAAGCATAGACATTCCTTCCGTACTAAGGCTCCTAATAACTTTAGCCACTTCACCTGTTAAAGTAGGGTCTAGTGCAGAGGTTGGTTCGTCAAAACACATCAATTTAGGTTTTAAAGCTAATGCACGACCTATAGCTACCCTTTGTTTTTGCCCTCCGGAGAGTTCAAAAGGATAACTATTCGCCTTATCTGCCAATTCTAAAAAACTTAAAATATCCATAGCTTGCTTTGTAGCTTCTTCTTTACGCTGCCCTAATACACGAGTAGGCGCTTCTATTAAATTATCAAGTACAGATTTATGAGGAAAAAGATTAAAGCTTTGAAATACAAGCCCAATATTTCTTCTAATAGACCTAATTTCTTCTTTAGATGCATAAGCACCATCCTTTAATAGATACTCTCCTGCAATCTCTATACTACCAGCCGAACATCTCTCTAGGTAATTAATGCTTCTTAATAAAGTAGTCTTTCCTCCTCCAGAGGCCCCTACTACTACTACAATTTCTCCTGATTTCACTTCTAATGAAGCGCCTTTCAAAACCTCTACTTTTCCAAAACTTTTATAGAGCCCAGTTACTTTAAGCATATGATTTGCCTCCTTTATTTATAATAGTCATATTTCTTCTCAACTGCTGCTAATACCTTAGATAGAACTAAGATAAGTAGGAGGTAAATTACGGCTACAAGCACTAGAGGCAGAAGACTTGCATCTCTATTAGTAGCTGTCTTACCTATTTTAAGCAAATCATCAAAACCTACAGCATAAACTAGGGCCGTATCCTTTACTAGTGTGATAACTTCATTTGCAATAGGAGGCAATACCCGTTTGAAAGCTTGTGGCAAAATAATTCTAAAGAAAGTATCTTGCTTTGATAACCCTAACACTTCTGCTCCTTCATACTGTCCTTGGTCAATAGAACTAATACCTGCCCTAAAAATCTCAGCAAAATAAGCTGCATAATTTAAAGAAAATGCCAAAAGTGCCGCTGGCATACGAGGAATAGCAATATTTAATATTGGGAAGCCAAAAAATATAAATATAATTTGTAATAGAAGAGGTGTTCCTCTCATAAGGAGTATGTAAAATTCCATTATCTTGCGTAATACCTTAAAACGAGATAAACGACATACAGCCACCAATATCCCCAAAGGAATCGCAAAAATTAATGTTAAAGCAAATACCTGTAAAGTTACCCCTAAGCCCTCCATCATCTGAGGCAGCATCATCTTTGTATACTCTGCTATATTCACTAATTGGTCTAAAAATCCATCCATTGATTGTCCTCCCATTTCTCTCCTATGAATATTATTGTTAGTCTTATAATATAGTTTCTATATAAAAGCTTATTAACACCTATCTCATTTATAATATATAATTTTAAAACAATAGGCAATTTATTTTATTATAAAACAAATTAAATCATTATTTTTGACTTTTAATAACTTAAGTTGATTTATAATTTATAGCTTACCTATTAAATTACATCTCAATTTAATAGGTAAGCTATGGTTAAAGTTTTATAAACCTCTTTACTATTTATTGTGTAATATCTTCTCCGAACCATGTATTTGAAATCTCAGCTAGTTTACCTTCTTGTTTAAGTTCAGCATAAGCTTTATTGAAAGCCTCTACTAAAGCTGTATCCTCTTTTCTCATACCTACACCATATTCTTCTTCCCCAAAATCTTCATCTAAGATTTTGTATTTCTCTGCACCTTTTTTGCTAATATAATACTTAACAATAATCTCATCAGCCACAACAGCATCTAAACGTCCTGCTTCAAGGTCCATTAAAACATCATTATTTGTTTCATATGTAACAGGTTTACCATCTTTAAAGGTAGCTAATACTTCTGGTTCTGTTTCGATAGCATCTACTGCTGTAGACCCCGTTTGAGCACCTACTACTTTATCTTTTAGGTCTGCTTTAGTATTGATTGGTGAATCTGCTAAAGTGATAATGATTTGTCTATTTTTCAAATAAGGTGTACCAAATGCTACCTGTTCTTTTCTTTCATCAGTAATACTATAGCCATTCCAGATAAAATCAATGTTTTTAGCATTAAGTTCTGCTTCTTTCATACTCCAATCTATAGACTGAAACTTCATTTCCTTGCCCATTTTTTCCCCAACTGCTTTGGCAAGGTCAATATCAAATCCTACGATTTCCCCATTTTCATCTTTAAATCCCATAGGTGCGAAAGTATCATCTAGACCTACAACTAATACTTCTTTTTTACTTTGACCACATCCTACTAAACTAAATGCTAGTAAACCTACTATAGAAAATATGCCTACTTGTTTTAATAAGCTTCTTAACCTCATAATATATCTCTCCCTTGAACATTATTTTTAACTAACTACTTAGATATTTTAGCGTGCTAAAGTGATAAAGTCAACCTCATTTACGTAAATCATATAAATTTTTCTCATAATTCATTAAATCCTATATTAAGATTCTTTCATAGTTTTCTCATGAAATCTTAATCCTCTATTTAATGCACTCTCATCCATGCTTCTTATACTAATATCATAAAGAACGACTTAAGGAGTTATAAAAAATGGCAATTACTTTTAGCAAAGATGAATCCAAAAATGAAAATGAATTAAAAAATGAAAAGGGGAGATCCAATATGTCAATTTCACTAGACCAAATCGATTTAATTATGAAAAGAACTAATGCCACTTATACTGAAGCTAAAGATGCTTTAGAAAGAAGTAATGGTGACATCGTAGAAGCCCTAGCACTTCTTGAAAAGGAAGGTAAAGCAACACGCCGTACAAATATTAATACAACTCAGGAACAAATTAACACTTATGTAGACACACTTAAAACCACTCATTTCGTATTAAGCAAAGATGATCATGATTACATTCACGCACCACTCATAGCTGTATTAGTTGCTACTGTTCTTTGCTTCCACGTTTCAGTTATCGCCCTAGTTATTGCATTAATCTGTGGCTTTAAAATTAAATTAACAGATAAAATCACTCATAAAGTTCGCTTTTCTAATGATGATTTTATGAAATCATAATTTAAGATTCATAAAATCCTTAATTCCCTCTTAAAACAAAAAAACACCCATGAAAGATACCTATCAACTATCTTTCATGGGTGTTTTTCTTTATACTTATCCTATTTTACCACAGTATATTTATTCTCTAATGCTTCTAATAAATCTATATATTTGTCTTGAATACCTTGCTTTTTAGCTTCCTCTTCAAAGATTGTGCTTTGCTCATCTACCATTTCAAGCACTTCTTTAGATAATTGGCGTGCACCAAAACTATAAACTACTTCGTCTTCCTTGGAAATATGTCTTTCTAAAAGATGCGTATAACTAATGGCATTAGCTATAACATCTAATTTACTTTCCTCATTACCTACCTTTACTTTTTCTAATGCTTCAACTAAATCTTTAATATAAAGTCTTCCTAAATCATGTTCAACTAACATACCATTTCGAATTAATTTTGAACCCAGTTCCCCTAAATGATTTATCATTTCTTTAAATAGGAACTTTTCTTCTTTTCCATGATGATGAGCATCTGCATAATTTCTAATAAAATCTATGATTTGGTAAAAATCCTCAAAACAAATGGCCTCACCTTGTAATATGCCTAAACAAGCCTTACGTACTACTTTTAACATACGTGAAATATAACGATGTTCTTCCATCATAAGTTCTATACTATTCATACCTGTCCTCCTTTTCTAACTTATAGGTTACTTCATTTATCTTCTCCAGTTTCGCTTTTTGTTCCTCTAATAATCCCTTTATCCAAGCATTTCTAAGGTCATAATAATCGTCTATATTCCCCTCTACTGCTTTCCAGTATGATTCATGTACACAACTATTTCGTCTAAAGGTAATACGCTCTTCACCTTGTTCTATTACTAGATAGGCATGATCACAAGGCATGCCATCTAACCAACTATCTGTAATGACTTTATAAAGTTCATTTGCCTTTAAACTTGTTTCTATAGCTCTAGCCTTATCCCTACCTTTGCTTTCAAAAATTACTCTTAAAAATTCTAGCGCATTTTTATCATTTTTAATGAGTTTAGTCACACAAAAAGCAAGCCTGTATTCAGCATTTGAAACCTGTTGTTGTAACCAACCATGAATATTAGTCCCATCAATTACTTGCTCTAGTGGCCTTCTTTCTGCTTTTCCATAGCATTCATCAGCTTCTTCGGCTAAATTAAATCCCCATTTTTGCTCTGCTAATAGCATTATTTCTTCTACTAAGTCTTGTTGCATTTGTATTTTATTATATAACCAATAATGAATCGGTCCTAAAAAAGCACTCATCATTACCTCCTATTATTCTGTCTTGTATTAAGCTTATTATAACCAAACCGATTTTTATTTTATGTAGCTATAGCTACATTTTTTGTGATATCCTATCTAGAACTCTTTTTTTGAAGAAAGTAATAACGAAAGTAATATATCAATTAAGTTTTAATGTCGAATCTAAAGTATATGGCTTTTAAAACGTGAAAACACGTCTTCAAAATGCTTGTTAAAGCCAAATTGAAAACGTGTTTTTTGTTATCTTCCTTCTGCAATTAGTTCATCCATAGCTAGGTTAACCAAGGCATCTACTCTTATATTCCCCTGTACATCTGCATGACCTTTAACCTTAATAAATTTAATAGATGTGCACTCTCTAACTAGCTTGTCCATTTCAATCCAAAGTTCCTTATTCTCCACAGGTTCCTTCTTTGAGTTAATCCAACCTTTTTTCTTCCAGTTATGAATCCATGAAGTAATACCAGTAATACAATAGGCAGAATCACTATGTAACTTGATAGGAATGGTCTTATTTTTAATTGCTTTTAAAGCCTCAATAATAGCAGTCATCTCCATCTGGTTATTAGTTGCGCCATACATTGCGCCTTTATTTTCTTTGTAATGTTCTCCATAACTTAAAGTATATGCCCAAGCTGAAACACAGTCTTCTTTTCCATTACCTCTTGCTCCACCATCTGTATATACCATTATTTCGTTTGCCATTTTACTCTCCTTACTTTCATTACCGTTACTATTTCAAACTAACGCCTATTTACTACTTAGTATAACCATTCATTACTTATTCTAGGCTTCTTTATTTTTTAATAAGTCTCTTGATTTTGTGATAAATCACTGTTCCTCTATCTTGACCTAGTACTTTTACTATCTTACGATGGAGTTCTTGTTTATTTTTTGCTTGCTTAAAGTACTGAACAATTCGTTTTACTTGATCTTCTTGTAATTCCTTATCTATCAATTGTCTAAGTTGCTTCTCAACTTCTATATTGGGCTGATTTCCCTTGACTACCTTCTCATTATAAGAAAATGCGTTTTCTTTAACGACGATAGAATTTTTAGACTCACTTGTTTTTTGAACATTTTGCGCTTCTGAGACTACTGGTTTTTTCCTATTAATATGATATGTACTCTTCATACCATTTCTCTTATTTTGGTTATTAAACTTTTTATTAAATGCTACCTCTGCTTCCTTAGTTTCTCTATTAGTTGGTTCTAGAACAAGTTTACTTTCTTGCACACTAATAGCTTCTACTATTTTATTTTCCTTTTCTTCCTGCTCCTCGTGGATAGCTTCTATTTTATTAACTGATTTAGCAGCTTTTATAGCACCTATATGTTCAATGCTAATTTGCTGTTTTGTTTCTCCTAAAGTTTGTTTCCAAAAATCACTTAAATACTCATATCCCTTATCTTTGCTTACAATATAATAATTGGTATCTTCCTTTTGTCCGATTAAATAGCCTAAATAAGTAGAAAGCTGATAATCTAAGGCATTCTTTCCTCCCACTAATACTTCTTTATATTCAAAGCTTGCTAAGCTTTTACTCATCTCCACATGTATTGGCATCGAAATTTTATTAGCTTTTGTGCTATAAAAAAGAATGACTTTGTCTTCCTCGCTTAATTTACTTACTCCACTTAACCCTTCTGATGTTACATTCTCGAAATCTACTAAATAAATACTCATGTTTAGTCTCCTTATTTTCTCTTTCCTTTTCTTATTTCTTATTAAAATACAAGCACATCCCTGCGCCTGCTTCGTTATTTGGCCTTACTCGTAATCCACATTTCTCATAAAACTTTTCTTTCCCTTTGGCAGCCATTAAACTCACCATAACCATTAACTCATCCTTGCCTAAATGAGTTTCTATAAAAGTAAGTGCATCTTCTACCAACATTTTGCCTATACCTTGTCCTTGATAATCAGGGTTAACTATAACATCTGCAATGAGGGCAATATAGCCACCATCACTAATAACTCTAGTAAGACCTATAGTCCGTTCATCCTTTATAGCTGCTACTAAGTAGTATGTATTTTCAATCCCTCTTTGTGCTTGTTCATTCTCTAACGTCTCCCAACCTACCCCACTTCTTAGGTCATTATAGTCTTCTACGGATATAGTATGTACTAATTTAATGTTCATATAAACACTCCTTCACAATTAAGACTACTCTACCTTATATCATATCATACTAGTACAAGATTTACATACTATATTAGTATCAGCCCCACATTTTATATCATTAAAAGGACATAATAAAAGCTCAATATATCTAGCCATTTTCAGCTAAGTATATTGAGCTTTTAAAGATTCAAATCTTCCCCGTATTAGATTTGATTAAAGGCTTGCTCTAAGTCAGCAATTAAGTCTTCTACATCCTCTATTCCAATTGATAAACGTACTAAATCTCTAGTAGCACCAGCTGCTTTTAATTCTTCATCATTTAGTTGACTATGAGTTGTACTTGCAGGGTGAATAACAAGTGATTTAGCATCTGCCACATTAGCTAATAGTGAGAAGATTTCTAGACTTTCAGTGAACTTTCTAGCTGCATCTTCTCCTGCTTTTACACCAAAGGTAAAGATAGCCCCTGCTCCTTTAGGGAAATATTTTTGTGCTAAATCGTAATACTTATTTCCTTTTAATGATGGATAGTTAACCCAAGCTACTTTTGGATGGTTAGATAAGTATTCTGCAATCTTCTTAGCATTTTCAACATGTCTTTCTACTCTTAAAGAAAGTGTTTCAAGTCCTTGAATAAATAAGAAAGAGTTAAATGGACTAAGTGCAGCACCTGTATCACGAAGTAAGTTAACTCTAGCTCTTAGTATGAATGCAAGTTCTCCAAAAGCTTCTGCTGGGACGATGTTGTTGTAGCTAGGATCTGGAGATGTAAAATCTTTAAATCTACCACTTCCTGCCCAGTCAAAGTTACCTGCATCTACAATAACACCACCTATACTAGTACCGTGTCCACCTATATATTTAGTAGCTGAGTGTACAACGATGTCTGCTCCAAACTCAATAGGTCTAAAGAGATAAGGTGTTCCAAAAGTATTATCTACGATTAGTGGTAATTTATATTGATGAGCAAGGTTGGCTACTGCTTCAACATCAATAATATTAGTCCCTGGATTACCAATACTTTCAATATAAATAGCTTTTGTATTTTCATTTATTTTTTCTTCAAAAGCTGCAAGACTATCTGGGTCTACAAAATGAGTTTTGATACCATATTTAGTAAGTGTATGAGCAAATAGGTTATGAGTTCCACCATATAAAGTACTAGCTGAAACAATCTCATCACCACTACCTGCGATATTTAAAATAGCATAAGTAATAGCTGCTGAACCTGATGCCACTGCTAAAGCTGCCTTTCCACCTTCAAGTAGTGCTATGCGCTTTTCAAATACATCTGTTGTTGGATTCATTAATCTTGTATAAATATTTCCTGATTGTCTTAATGCAAATAAGTCTGCACCATGCTCTGCGTTGTCGAATACATAAGAAGTTGTTTGATAAATAGGTACTGCTCTTGATTTTGTTACTGGATCTACTTCTTGACCACCGTGTACTTGTAATGTATTGAATTTGTAATTTGCCATATGAAAGGCCCCCTTTAATGAATTGTTTTAAATCGCCCCAATATTTATTATTTTTCTCGATTTATTGAATTCATTGTAAACATATAAGATTACTAAGTCAATGAATTTGAGGGATGTTATATATGCTCTTTTCCTATAGCTAGCTATTGCTACTCTTGTGTTCATGAAAATAAGGATGTTATTCTTGCATGAATGGTGTAAATGGGATGCTGGGAGAAAATGAGCGGGTAGGGGCATCTTCCGTTGTTCCGGTCCGCATTTTTTGAAGCACTAAGTTCACTTATTTAGATAAACGGCAGAACTCACTGCGTTCAAACAGCTGCCTAAAACCCATCTAAAACATTCACTAAGTTCTTCTGAAAAATGTTCCCAAGTCACAACTCCAGACGCCCCTACCCACTCATTTTCATCAACTTTAATTCGAATATAAACTATCTTATTTAATAATCTTCTCAAAAGTAATACTATCTTGCCACTCACCATTTATGCAGATATACTGGCTTAAGCGTCCTGTAAATTGGAAGCCATTCTTTACTAAAACCACCTGTGAACCTATGTTATCTGCTGAAGTACCTGCTTCTATTCTGTGAAGCTTATGCTCAGCTGCTGCTCTTTCTAAGATTAGAGATACTGCCTTCGTTGCATAACCTTTACCTTGATAAGCTACTCCCATCCTATAACCCAGTTCTGCCTTATTCATATTGCCTCTTATAATTTCTGTTAGATTAACCCTTCCAACAATATTTTCATAGGCATCTTTGATGAGATACATATAAACTAAATCCTTGTTTTGCTCTTCAACTAATTCTTTAATGATTTCCTTAAAGTTATGTACGTCATAGTAACTTTCACTTCTTCCAAAGCCTACACTTTCAAAAAATGCTTTATTTCCCCTTTCAAAATCATAAAGTGCTTGTACATCTGACTCTTCTAGTAATTTAATAGTTATCTCCATTTAGTCTTCCTCCCCATTTCAATAGTTCTAGTTGATTATCTTGTAAAACATCCAGTGAATTGAATGCGTCTTATCTTCTAATTTTAATACTCATTTAGATATTGTTATAACCTTTGGGCTAATTTCCCCATATGAATACCATCTATAAAAGAGTGATGGACCTGAATAGAAAATGGCATAAACATCTTTCCTTCACGCCAAAACATTTTTCCCAATTAAATATAGGTGTTGCATGATCTTTTTTCCCTGAATCAGCATGTGAGATATGAGTATAACTAATCCATGGTATTGATGAAAATTGATAAATATCATTTCCCATTGGACCAGTAAAATACTCTTTCTGATTATTTGCCACCTCATAAGTATAGGTCACAAAGTCGTGGATATTATCTCGCATCTCCACCACTACATTTTTCATAAGTTCCGTTTCTTTATTAAGATATGTAAATGAAAGATTGAGTGTATTATATTTGACTACTTCCCCATCCTTAAAACGATAACGAAACGCTTCTATTTCATTGGCACAGGTAACTATGGCAAAAATCGTAGCTAAAGTAAATGAGAGCTTGTGTTCTTTTATCTTAGTATAAAAATTAGTCACCTCTAGCTCAAAACTTATATCATAGCGTAGCTGTAAATAGTCTTTAAAAATACTGTAATGTTGCTTCCTTTCCTATGTTTTAATATTGATTACTTCATAGTCTTTCAGTTTACTCTCACTCCCATCAACTTCTCCATTAATATAAATCCTTATGATATGCAATTGCCTTTTAAGCTTATATATAATAAAGACTATGTTCATAATATTACCTTTTTGATTTTAGCCTTATACTAATAGATGATATTATCAACAATCAATTGCTCTACTATGTACTTTCCCTTTTTAACACGTACCTTTAAATATACATCCTCTGTATTCCTTATTTTTTCTTCTAATTCTGGTGCTTTTTTTTCATTCACATAGTATTCTTCTCTATTTGGATAAACTTTAATTTTATTTGTATTATCATCATATAGCATCATCCAATCTTCAAATACTATATAGTCCTTATCTATAGGTGTATGCAAGGTAATATATGCCATTTTATCAGCATTCCCTGTTCCTTTTTCTAAGACAACATAAACTTTCTTTATTTCTTCTATTTGCTCATCTTGTGGCATAATCTCTCCTTTTTTTAAGGGAAGTACATTATCTTCAAGCGTTAAACTAATATATCTCCCCCTTAAAAAATCATAAGGATCATAACCTGTTGCCTTTAAAATATATGGTGTACCACTTTTTAAAAACCATTGTACCCAAAGTAGCATTGCTAAAAGTATAAGTAATTGAACAGCAAAGGTGATAACAATCATACTCCCTTTTATCTTTTTATTCATCTTGTTTCCTCCAAACCTTTTACAATCTTTATGTTAGCCACTAAAAATGCTATACCTATAAGTAAAAAGCTTACTCCTTTAATAATCAAAGGAAAATTTGATGTAGATAATTTAATAATTATAAAGATACAAAGAAGTATACTTCCCCGTCTCATGCCTCCTAAATCCTTTTCTTTACTTCCCATTACAATAAGTCTTACTACCATACTTAAAATATACATATCAAATAATATGGCAAATCCTATATTAAATTCAGATAATGCTCCTCCCCCAATTAATAAAGGCTGAATTAAAAATAGGATACTCTCCTTATTTGCCTCCATATCTTTACTTCTATACGCAAAGTATCCTAATGCTAGAAGTATCAATAGAATAGCAACTCCCTCAATGTATGTTGTAAATGTTGGTATATCCTGAACTATAATCAAGGTAAAACTAGCAAAGTAAAAGCAGAATAAACCTACCTTTCTAAAAATAGGATTCCAATTAATTCTAGTAAATATAATAAATAAAAGTAAATATATCACCGGATGATTTGCCTCAAATAGCTTTAAAGTAAGGTATGTAAACTGTATAATCCATATGAGTATAGCCAAAGATAAAGTATGTGGCACATGCTCTTTATCCTTGAGACATTTTATATAAAAAGGCACTATTAGAGCAACTAATAAGCTGTAATAAAGTTGATCTATGTAGGTACTATAATACAATACACCAACTACGCACAAAAGGGCTAAATAATATGCATTAAAGAGATATATTACAGGTAACATCATCACAAAAGTAATAAGCAAAATAACATCTAACCCCACAGAAATTTGATAAACCTGATAAATAAGTCCTACCGCAAATAAAAAAGCAATCCCCACCCCCAAGCATAAACTTTGTATCCAAATCTTAGACCCTTTTGTTTTCCATTTCCAGTATAGTAGGGCCTGGGCTATTAAAAGAGGTATAAATGCAATAATTGTTTTTCCTCCCTTTGGTATAAGACTCCAATTGAATGCAAAAATAGATATAATTCCAAGTCCTACAAATAGTATTCCAAATAGTGCAAAGGTCAGCATTAGGGCATTGTTTTTATTACCCTCAGTTAAATACTCTGACTCAATTCTCTCCAACTGCTCATTTTCAATATATCCTTTTTGTGCTAATTCTCTTAGTTTTGCCCTTAATTCCCTGTCTTTCACGTTACCCCTCCTCATATAATAATGTGATGTATAAGATATTATTACTTCTTACTTTTTAATTCATTTTTTCTGATTCCTATATTTCCTCTACCGCAATATGATATGACTTATAATTTTCACCCTTAATATAAATAGGGACACCTTTCTTTAAGCTCTACATGTGAGATGTTATACCGTTCCTACTCCTATTCCAACTATAGTAAAAAACAGCCCTAACCACAAATTCCCCTTTCGTTCATAGTACTTCATATTATTTTCCCTCTATTTCATGACTATCTTTTATAGTACATTAATCTTATTAGGTCTATAGTATTAAAGTCTTTGTTCACGTTTAGGTTATGTGTTTGTTAAGGCTGTTTTCTTAATTAATGTTTCTTAATAAATACTACCTTTAAATAATTTCCCTCTTTAAATGCATCTATCGTCTTAAAGTCTTTTGGCAAGGAATACTCTTCTAAAATGGTATATCTATCTCCCATTTGACTAAAGGCACTGTCTATGAAACTTTTAAAGCGTTGCATATTGAAAGAGCTACAGTTAGTTGAGGCTACAATCACACCCTCTTTTTCAGTAATGGCAATGGCTTCTTTTAATAAATTGGTGTAATCCTTAGAAGCACTAAAAGTAAACTTCTTAGAACGAGCAAAGCTTGGTGGGTCTAGAACAACCATATCAAACTTAAGTTCTTTTTTTACTGCATATTTAAAATACTTAAATACATCTTCTACAATAATGATTTGAGTTTCTGGGTCTATATCATTCACACTAAACTGTTCTCTCGTCTTACTTAAGCTACGATTAGCTAAGTCTACACTTGTGGTCTGACTTGCTCCTCCTGCTGCTGCAAATACTGAAAATCCCCCTGTATAAGAGAAAGTATTAAGTACGGTTTTACCTTTAGCATAATGATCTCTAATACGTTTTCTAACCTCTCTTTGATCTAAGAAAATACCTACCATAGCACCATCATCTAAATAAATAGCAAACTGCTGTCCACTCTCCTTAACAATTAAAGGCCAATCAGGTACTTCTCCCACGACATAATCTTGATCTTCTATATATTTACCGTCCGTGTCAAAGCGTTTCTTTTGATAAATGCCTTTTACCTGAATGCTTTTCAAAAGGGCACTGATGACTTCCTCCTTAAAACTATAAATACCTTCACTATACCAAGTCACTAAATAGTACCCTGCAAAATAGTCGATGGTTAATCCTCCTATGCCATCTCCTTCTCCGTTAAACATACGGAAGGCGTTAGTTTCAGTACTTTCATATAAATCCTTACGATAAGTAATAGCTGCTTTAAACTTGCTTATAAAAAAGGCTTCATCTATTGTTTCATCTTCTTTATAGGTTAATACCCAACCATACCCTTTGTTTTGTTTGCCATAGTAGCCTTTAGCAATAAACTTATTTTTATCATCTACTAAATGAATAATGACATTTTCCTTTTTTAGTACTTCTGGATTTGCTATAGCATCCTTAGCAATAAGCGGATAGCCTTGTCTTAAAGCTTTTACAAATGGTGGTTTTATTTTAATTTTGATTTCTTGTCTCATGATTTTATCCTTTGCATGAACTCTTCTCTAAGTATGTTTAATATTTTATTCTATTATAGCACATTCATAAAATGTATAATGATCTTTCATTGAATATAATCTATTCATCGATTGTTCTCTTTATTCACTATAAAACAAAAGATAGTCTTAGCTATAATAGTGAAATTCGCCCAATAAGTTAGACCTAAAAATCCAACTTATTGGAAGTCACATTATAGCAGACTACCTTTTATACAGTACCTTGTTAAAATCAGGAATAACTACATCTTATCAAAATAAGCTCTGGTTATTTTCTAAGGCGTTCATGACTTTCTCAATGCGCTCCTTCACATCATCCTCCATTCCATCACCTTTAATGTAATTAATGATTTCTTCCTTCTCCGAAATAGATAGATTAGCGAAGGTATTCATTGCATTCATATTGGTTCCTAACTGCATCATAAGTCCTAATGGTAAGTCTTCTGGCTCATTATAATCATCCATGATATATTCTCCTTTAGTTTTTCTTAGTGTTTACCATTTTAGGTATTATTATTAGATAAACTTCATTTACTATAATAACCTTTCATATACCCGCTATACCTATAACCCATTCATCAATCCTTCATATATAGCTATAAAAAAAAGAGGGCTTTTCACTTAGCCCTCTATAAAAGTTTCTTCTTTAGCTCTTCCCACTTCACATCTCGTTCTTCTATAATTCTTGCTATGTCCTCTTCATTCAAATGCTTAAATCTACTTTGCTTTTTAAGGTAATCTTCTACACTAGAAAATGCTTTAGGTGATTGATTAAACTTATACTCACCATTTTCATATTCTGCCAAATACCATAAGCCACATTCAATAGCTTCTCTAGCAATAGCTATGGTGTCGCTACTTTCTATTCCCCATCCTGTAGGACATGGTGCTGCTACATGAATATAAGAAGTTCCTTGTACTTTGCTGGCTTTTTCCACCTTTTTAATATAATCTGGGATGTTACCCATGCTAGCTGTAGCAGCATATTTAATGCGGTGAGCTGCTACAATATCAAACATATCTTTTTTTATATTTTTACTTCCATGAATATGATCTCCTGCTGGTGTAGTTGTTGTTTTAGCACCATAAGGTGTAAGAGAACTTTGTTGAACCCCTGTATTCATATAGGCTTCATTGTCATAACAAATATAGATAATCTTATCATCCCTATCTATGGCTCCTGATAATGCTTGAAGACCTATATCAGCTGTTCCCCCATCACCTGCAAAGCCTACTACATTGACATCTTTAAACCCCTTAGCCTTGGCTGCTACTGAAATGCCTGATAACATGGCCGCAGTACTGGCAAAAGGAGAAATGAGGGCATTTACACCAAAGCAAAGCTGTGGATACACAAAGCCTACTGCTGACATACAGCCTGCCGGTAGTACTACAAAGGTATTAGGTCCTAGAACTTTAAGAGCTAATCTTACTGCTAAAGAACCTCCACAACCTCCACAACCTTTATGCCCATAGAAGTATTCTTCTTGGTCTAGTTTAATTGCCATATTATTTTCCCTCCAATCCAACAAAAAGCACTTGGTTTTCATCTGAACTTAGCCTCTTCGTCTCGAAATTAGCCAGTCTATCAGCTTCACTATCTTCTACTAGACTCACACTTGCACTACGATAAGTTCCTGTAGTATCTGCATGCTCCGCAATAATCTGAGCTGTTTTTTTATGTTCCAAAAGTTTAGCGTAAAGCTGGGCATAAATATCTCTTATTTCAGCTTCTTTAATATCCTTTCCTCCAAGGCCGGCAATATAGTTATAAAGCTTTGCCTTTCTTTCATGCAGCGCTGCTGCTACATTAGTAAATACGGTTCCTTGATAGCCAAAGGATATATCTTTTTCTAGTACAGCAATAGCTTTGGCAGAAGCTGTATATTTAACAATTTCTTCTTCTGGGAAAGGTCTCATATATCTTATTTTGAGCACTCCTACCTTCTGTCCTTTTTCACGTAGTTCATCTACCACATCTCTAACAAGCCCTGTCACACTACCTAATGTGATAACAATAACCTCAGCATCTTGGCACTTATAGTCTTCTACTAATCCGCCATAAGACCTTCCTGTGATTTTGCTATACTGATCATCTATATTTTTTATAATTTTTTTTGCCTTCAGCATTGCTTCATGTTGTTGGTATTTGAATGCCATATTATGCGCTGGAGAGGAAGTAAAAAATAGATTTTTAGGTGCCTTTAAGTCCATTTGCCCTTCTAACTTAAAATCTGGTAAAAAGGTCTTAACTTGCTGCTCACTTGGTACTTCTACTTTTTCATAGGTATGGGTAAGGATAAATCCATCTAAGTTAACCATAACAGGTGTAAGAACCTCTGGATGCTCTGCTAAGGCATAAGCTTGCAGTATCATATCTAGGCTCTCTTGAGCATTTTCCACATAAACTTGAATCCAACCACTATCAAGTAAAGATAAAGAATCTCTTTGATCCCCAAATATACTCCATGGCAAAGCCACGCTTCTATTGGCATTCATCATTACTAAAGGTACTCTTCCACCACTGGCATAATGTAAAACTTCAGACATATATAGTAAGCCTTGAGATGAGGTTGCTGTAAACGTCCTTACACCCATCACACTAGCTCCCATAACAGCCGCAAGGGCAGAGTGTTCAGATTCAACATACATATATTCCGCTTCTAGTTCACCTGTTTCTACCATCTCTGCAAGACGTTCTACTACAATGGTCTGAGGCGTAATGGGATAAGCTGCTATAACATCTGGCTTTGCTAGTTTTACGCCAATAGCCACTGCTTCATCCCCTGATATAAATTGATCTTGTGTTCCTTTTTCTTTTATGTTAGTTTCTATCATCTTCTACTCCCCCTTCCTCCTCCATGATAATGCACTGTTTCTTACATTCTTTTTGGCAGATACCACACCCTTTGCAAAAACGATAATCGATTTGTATTTTGTTATCTTCTTCATAAATAACACCTTCAGGACAAACCATATAACACCAATTACAATGGATGCACTTATCATGTTCAATGACTGGATGCTGACTTCTCCACCCTTCCATAGTCTCAGTGAGTAGCATAGCTGTCCCATAAGTACCACAAGGCAAACCTTGTATGCCTTTTATCTGAAAATCTTTGTTTACTATTGGTCTAGCCATCTATCTCACCTCCTTACAAGTCGTTTCCAAGCTTTTATTTTCTGTAGTTTTGCTTATTTCTTTAATTACTTCAATTAATTTTTTATTTTTTATAGCTAGTTTTGGTGGTAAATCATATTGTATAGCTCTCTCTAAACTCTCCATGCTCACTAGATTGCCTTGGATAGCTAAAGCTGCTAACATGGCTGTATTCACTATTGGTTTTCCTAGGTACTCGTTTGCTAACCTTGTAGCTTCAAAAGGAATAATACGAGGATCTACATACTTTTCAGGATGACTGGTATTTAAAATAAGCTTTCCATTTTCTTTTAATCTGCTTAAAAGTCCCTCACTATACAGGCTTTCATTTAATATAACAAAGTAATCACATTCACTACTTTGACTTCTATCTCTAATGGGTTCACTACTTATTTTTGTATAAGCAAAAACAGGTGCTCCTCTTCTTTCTGGTCCAAAGCTAGGAAAACTCAAGGCATACTCATTCTCATATAAGCTCGCTGCAATACCTAGTATTCTAGAGGAGGTAAAGGCACCCTCTCCTCCTCTTCCTAAAAAAATAACATCTATCACTGCACTCCCGCTCCTTTATCTCTATTTCATCTTTGATGACTACCTAATCTTTGTTATCTAGATATCTATAGGACCCTATTCTTGACCTTACTTCTTATCATTTTATAGTCCATTATGCTTTTTGTCTTAAATCTTGTAGTCTCTTAGCTTTATGCGTAGCCCTTGGTAAAGTACCCGCTTCTAAGATAATGATTTCTTTAGGCTTTACACCTAATTGCATCTTAATTTCATAAGCTACTTTTTCTTTTAGCTCTTTGGTATCTGTTTCATCATTTAATCGTTTTTCCACCTCTACAGTGAATTTAGTAATATGCTGTTCTTCAATCACATTGACTCTATATTCTCCTGTGAGGCTCTCAAACTTTCTAGTAACATGTTCGATATCGCTAGGGAAAACATTTACTCCCCCTGCAATAAACATATCATCAATTCTTCCTACTACCTTAATGCGCTTAAGTGTTCTACCGCAGCTACATTCTTCGTTAGTATAAGTGACAATGTCGCCTGTTCTAAAGCGAATCATTGGGCGTACTTCTTTTCTTAGGGTTGTTAAAAGCATTTCTCCTCTTTCACCCTCTTTAACTGGTAAACCTGTTTTCTCATCCACTACCTCTACTAAAATATGATCCTCTGCTACATGCAATCCATCATGAGCTTCACATGCTGCTGCACATGCTCCAAATATATCTGAGATACCATAGAAATCAAAGACTTCTGCATCCCAAAGCTCCTCTATGGCTTCTCTTGTAGCTGGTATAGAACCTCCTGGTTCTCCTGCTACAATGATTTTATTAATCGCTAGATCAGTGGCTGGATTTATGCCCTTTTGCTTAGCTGTTTCTCCTAAGTACCATGCATAAGATGGTGTAGTCCAAATCACAGTTGGCTGATACTGCTGAATAATAAATAATAATCGATCAGCTGGGAGTGTTCCCGCCCATATACATAAGGCTCCTAGATTCTGAGCACCAATTACATCAGGGCCTCCTACAAAAAGTGAGAAATTAAGAGCATGAATGTACCTGTCAGTTGGTCTCATACCAGCTTGCCAAAACAATCTACTTTCTACATCTTGAAATTCATCAAAGTCTCTTTTGCTAAAAGGACTAGCTGTAGGTACCCCAGTGGAACCACTAGAAGAAGAAATAAATACCACGGCTTCTTCTCCCTTTACGCATAAATCTCCTATAATAGGTGCCACATCCTGCCTTTCTCTTACATCATGTTTAGTTAAAATAGGAAATTTAATTAAATCCTCTAAGCTTTGAAGGTCTTCCGGCTTTACATTTGCTTTATCAAAGCTCTGTTTATAGTAGGGTGACTTTGTATAGGATTCTGTAAGCTGCTCCTTTAATTGCTTTAGCTGATACACTTCTAATGCTTCCCTTGAAATAGTTTCTATCTCTTCATTCCAATATGCTCTGCTCATAATAAACCCCTCCAATTTTTATAGTTGGTGCTTTCTCTTATTTCTTAATAATCTCAGAACCATTTAACCCTGCTTTTTCAAAAGCCTGTTCTAAATCTCCAATGATGTCTTCTATATCTTCAATACCCACGCTTAGTCTATAGAACCCATTATGAAAAGCTTCTGGGTACAAATACTGTCTTTCATCTTCTTCTCCTAGAAATACGATTAAACTCTCATCATGACCTAATGAAACTGCTGAGGTAATCACCTTTAAATAGCTGGTTACTTTATTGTAAGTATCATGATCTGCTTTAAGTCCAAAGGATAATACGCCTCCAAAGCCATTTATCATTTGCTTCTTAGCAATCTCATGACCCTTGTGGCTTTCTAAGCCTGGATAAGCCACAAAACTTACAAAGGGTAGGCTTTCTAAATACCTAGCTACCTTTAATGCATTTTCATTATGTTGTTTCATACGAAGTGGTAAGGTTACTGCCCCTCTCATAATAAGCCATGCATTAAATGGACTAATGGTTCCTCCTAAATTAATCATGGATTGGGCTTTGATTTGCTCTATAAGCTTTGTAGACCCAATTACGGCGCCGCCCATAGCATCGCCATGACCATTAATATACTTCGTTAAGCTTTCAATCACTAAGTCTGCTCCTAACTCTATAGGTCTCTGATTGTATGGGGATGCAAAAGTATTATCTACTGATAGGTAGGCCCCATGCTCATGTGCAATATTGGCAAGCTCCTTAATATCGCTTACTTTTAGTGTTGGGTTTCCTGGTGTTTCAATATGAATCAATTTTGTATTAGGCTTAATGGCTGCTTTTACTGCTTCTAAATCACTAGTATCTACAAGGGTTGTTTCTACACCATATTTAGTATTTAACAATTCATTAAACAATCTATAAACTGCAATATAGATCACATCAGCAAAAATCACATGATCTCCTGAGTTAAGGAGTGCAAAGAAAGTCCCTGATAATGCTGCAACGCCTGAAGCTAACACAACGCAATCTTCTCCACCTTCAAGTACCGCCAACTTCTCTTGTAGGTACTGCTGATTGGCACCTCCATTTCTGGTATAAAGTGCTTTCCCAGCTGAGCTCCAATTAAGGTCAGTTGGGTCGTACGGTAATTCATAGCTATTAGCCATAGTAATGGGTCTTTTAATAGCTCCTGTATCTTGATCTACATCATTTCCCGCATGAACGGCTCTTGTTTGAATTCCAAATTCATTTCCATATTTTCTTTCTGGCATATCTCTTCCCCCTTCTATGTTAAACAAAAGGGATATCCCCTTTTGCTAGAAATGTGTCATTTATAAACGTATTTTATGATTGTTAGTATGCTTTATTAGGATTTAATATTTGATTTACATCAAATGCTCTTTTTAGATTTCTCATTAAGGTGATTTGTACTTCATTAGCATAATCTAAGTAGTACTTTAACTTAGTTAACCCTATGCCATGCTCTCCCGAAGGAAGTCCTCCTAATTCAGCTGCTTTTTGGTACAGGTCCTCAAGCACTAGCTGTAGTTTTTCTTGCCACTCCTCTTCCTTAAGTGTCCCTTTAATAATACATAGATGTACATTACCATCTCCTGCATGACCAAAGCTTTGAATAGCTACTTGATGGCGGTTTGAAATTTCTTGTGTATATTTTACAAACTCAGCACTTTTATTAATGGGTACCACGATATCAATGGGCTCTTGTACAGAGACACTTTCTACAGCTTTTACAATGGCACCTCGGATTTGCCAAGTTCTCTTAAAGCTCTCTTCATCCTCTAATACCAAGAAATCTAGAGCATTATGCTGATAGCATAACTCTCTTACCTTTTCATAGTTATCCCTTACATAACTTGCAGTATCTCCATCAAAGGTAAAAATCAAATATGCATTACCTTTATGAGTAGGAAACTCAATCTTTAAATACTGCTCTGATAAACTAATGGCTTCTTTTTGGACAAATTCAATAGCTGCTACATCTATACCTGAAGCTTTGATATCTAGTACTGTATCTATTCCTTCTTCTAAAGTTTGATAGGGCACAAGTACACTTCTTGCTATTTGTGGTTTAGGAATAAGCCTGAGCTTTGCCTCTGTAATAATACCCAGGGTTCCTTCTGAACCTATAAGTAAATCTTTAAGGTCTAGCCCTGTACTGTCTTTTATATTTTTGCTTCCCAGCTCTACAATGCTACCATTGGCTAAGACAACCTCTATGCTTCTGACATAGTCTCTTGTGACACCATATTTGACAGCTCTCATGCCACCTGCGTTGGTGCTGATATTACCACCTATGGTAGAAGCTTTCTCTCCTGGATCTGGTGGATAAAATAATCCATTACTTTCTGCAAAGGCTTGAACCTCTTCAAGTAAGACACCTGCCTGAACTGTTAATGTCATAGTCTCCTTATCTAAATGCTGTATACGATTAAGTTTGGTCAGATCAATGACAATACTGTCCTCTGTGGGAACTGTCCCTCCTGTAAGACCTGTCCCTGCCCCTCTTGGCACTACTGGAATATGATGTAGGTTAGCAAAGTCTAAGACTTTGCTAACCTCATCTGTAGAAGCTACAATGACTACTGCTGCTGGTTTTACTTTAATATGGCCAAGATGGTCTGAATAATATTTTTCATCTATGCCTGCTGTAATGACCCTATTTTCATCTTCAATTAATGCTTTCAGTTGCTCGAACATTTTTATCCCCCCTCTTTCACCATATTTATAAACACTTTAGTTGAAGCTTTGTTGGTTTATTTCGCCCACTTGGTGGTATACCACTCTGGTTTTTGGAAACCACTAAATTGATATTCACTACTTTCGATTACTTTATTAAAGGCTTCAGACTCAACAATCTCTAAAATGTCTTTAGCAAACTTACTGTCTACCTCACTTGTTCTTACTGCGATGATGTTCTTCATATCCTCTACTAAGACTTCTTTGTAGATCGCAGTATTTAAATCAATGCCTGCGGATAAAGCATAGTTACCTGGAATAGCTGCTAAATCTGCACTATCAAGTGTTCTTGGAAGCTGTGCTGCTTCTACTGGTGTAATCTTTAGGTTAAGTGGATTTTCTAGTACATTTTTTTCACTAAACTGAGATACTTCTACTGTTTCATCAATCTTTAATAAACCTGCTTTTTGTGCTTCTAATAAAGCACGTCTTAGATTTGTTACATCATTAGGAACTGTAAAGGTAGCACCCTCTACTACTTCACTAACATCTTTATACTTGTTAGAGTAAAATCCAAGCCCTGCTGTTGGAATATTAATGAGCTTTGTAAGCTCTAATTGATGCTCTTTCTTGAAGTTCTCAAAGTACACATTATGTTGAAATACATTAACATCTACTTCACCTTTTCCTAATGCTAAATTAGGCTGTACATAATCACTAAACTCAATAATTTCTACTTTATAGCCCTTCTCTTCAAGTGATGGTTTAATCGCATATTTCACCATGTCTCCATAAGGTCCTGGGCAGGTTCCAAACTTAATAGTTGTTTTTTCTACTTGTGTGCTTTGATTGGTATCACTACTTGCACTAGCTGTACTTGCAGCTCCTTGTGATCCACTTCCACAGCCTACTAATGTTCCAAGCCCTAAAATGATTGCACCTATTCCATAAACTAATCTTCTTTTCATATATTCCACTCCCCTTATTTTTATTTTTAAATTTTTATAGCTTCTTAAACCAACTTACTTTTTAGTTAAATTAACGGCTATTCTTTCTCCCACCATTTGAATAAGCTGTACTACTACCACTAATAAAATAACGGTAATAATGAGTATGTCTGTTTGATAACGTTGATAGCCATAGCGAATAGCTAAGTCACCTATTCCGCCACCACCAACAGTTCCTGCCATAGAGGAATAACCGATGATACTAATTAATGTCACAGTAATGGCTCTTACAATGCCAGGTAAGGCTTCTACTAATAGCACGTCAAAAATAATATATTTAACACTAGCTCCCATAGCCAGTGAAGCTTCTATGACACCCTTATCTATTTCAGAAAAAGCACCTTCTACAAGTCTTGCTAAAAAAGCTACTGCTGCTACTGTAAGTGGTACGGTTACTGCCTTTGCTCCTATAGTGGTGTGTAATAAAAAATCTGTAAAAGGATAAAGTAGGACCAGCAAAATAATAAATGGAATGGAACGAATAATATTAATCACAAAACCAGAGATTGCATTAACCACTTTATTTTTGTGTAACAAAGGAGAAGCTGTGATATAAAGTAATAAGCCAAGAACCGTCCCAAAAACGATTGCAATAATCATGGATATCCCTACCATGTAAACAGTTTCTGTTGTTGCCTGCCATAGAGCTTCTATTAATTCACCTGTTTTCATGCGATTTCACCCTCCTTTGGAATAATTAATTCTATTTCTTCAATATTTTCTCCTATATACTTAAGTGCTTCATTAATAGCTTTAACTTCTCCCTCTATACTAACTACCAAGACACCCACTGGCTTTTCTTGAATGTAATCAATGTGACCATGTAGAATGTTAAGTACAACATCATACTTCTTGTTGGTATAAGCAATAATAGGCTCTAGGCTCTTGTCACCCCTATAAGTCAACTTGATGATTTCCCCATTTGCTGCATTAATAATCTCCTCTGGTACCTTTATCTGAGTCTTTACTAATCTTTTTGTTAATGCTGATTGGGGACTAGCAAATAACTCGTAAGCGCTATTAACTTCTATAATTTCACCTTGACTCATTACTGCTACTTTTGAGAACAACCTTTTAGCTACCTCTAGTTGATGCGTGATAAACACAATAGTAATCCCCAACTTAGCATTAATTCCTTTTAAGATATCCACAATTTCCTCAGTTGTTTGCACATCTAATGCAGAAGTTGCTTCATCGCAAAGTAAAATCTTTGGATTCGCTGCTAAAGCTCTTGCTATACCTACCCTTTGTTTTTGCCCACCACTTAAACTAGCTGGATAAACATTTTCTTTATCTTCTAGGCCCACTAGCTCAAGTAATTCTTTAGTTCTAGTTTGCCTTTGAGCTTTAGGATAATCCTGGACTTTAAGAGCAAACTCTATATTTTCCCCTACTGTTTTTCTTGAGATTAAATTAAAGTGTTGAAAAATCATGCCGATTTTCTTTCGTAATCCCCTAATCTCTGTAGAAGAAAGTTTTGTTACATCCTCTCCCTCTACAAAAACACTGCCTGAAGTAGGCTTTTGTAATCCATTAATGGTTCTTACTAAGGTGCTTTTACCTGCGCCACTCCCCCCAACTATTCCAAAGATTTCTCCTGGTTCTATATGAAGTGATACATTACTAACGGCATTAACGATTTGATTTTTTTGTTTAAAGCTTACATTTACTTGTTCAAAACGAATCATTGTAGCACCTCCTAAAAATGTTTTTTTATTTGCGTTAATCTCTCTAAAGCTAGCTCTAGTGTTTCTGGTTTTTTAGCAAAGTGGAAACGTATATATTGATTAACAGGTTCTTTGAAAAAACTAGAACCTGGTACAGCTGCTACGCCTACTTCTTTAATAAGTCTTTTTGCAAATTCGTAGTCTGATGAAACACCAAATTCTTCAATATCAACCATGACATAATAAGCACCTTCTGGCTTAAAGTACTTAAGTCCTATGCTATCAAGCCCTGACAAGAACAACTCTCTTTTCTTTCCGTATAACGCTGTAAGTTCTTTATAGTAGTCATCTTCTAATTTAAGTCCTACTGTTGCAGCTTCCTGAAGAGGGGCTGCTGCTCCTACTGTTAAAAAGTCATGTACCTTTTTACATTGATCAATAATAACCTTCGGTGCTATTACATAACCTAATCTCCAACCTGTAATGGAATAAGTCTTTGAAAGTGAACTACAAGAAATAGTTCTCTCAAACATGCCAGGTAGCGATGCAAAGTAATGATGTTTATATGGTTCAAAAACGATATGCTCATAAACTTCATCTGTAATGACATAAGCGTCATACGCTTTAACAAGCTGTGCAATGTCTAGTAGCTCTTCTTTAGTAAATACCTTTCCAGTTGGATTAGATGGATTACAGAGAATCAAAGCTTTAGCACCTGCTTTAAAAGCTGCTTCAAGTTCCTCTTTATCAAAGTTAAAGGCAGGTGGTTTAAGTGGAATGTAAATGGGCTCAGCTCCACAAAGCACTGTATCTGCTACATAGTTCTCATAAAAAGGTGAGAAGATAGCAACTTTGTCACCGCTATCGCAAATAGCCATCATAGCTGTCATCATGGCCTCTGTACTACCACAAGTGACTACGATATTTTCATCTGGGTTTAATTTAATCCCCATAAAATGTTCTTGCTTCTTGGCTAAAGCTTCTCTAAAATTTTGTGCTCCCCAAGTCACTGCATATTGGTGCGGCCCCTCTATGGCTACCCTTTGTAATTCTTCTATTAATGCCTTAGGTGGATCAAAATCAGGAAAACCTTGTGAAAGGTTAATAGCCCCATGTTGGTTAGCAATACGCGTCATCTTCCTAATCACGGATTCTCCAAACCCATCTAATCTATGACTTAACTTACTCATCTTGTTTCCTCCCTTTAATTAACCTTGATCTTGTAGTTTCTTTCATTTTTCTGTGTTTTTCTGCCTACTTCATTTAAAAGTAATATTTTACAAACTATAAAAGCTGCTTTCTTAAGATAAGAAAGCAGCTTTTAAAATTCACTATGCTACATACTCTTATCTTCCAAACCACTTCTGGTTTGCTGGAATTAGCACCTTGAGCATTTTATAACATGTTCAGGTTGCCGGGCGTCACTGGGCCAGTCCCTCTGCCTCTCTGGATAAGAAATTATTCACTTGGTTTTATTTCCTAGTTGTTTTATATGTTTAGTAGTATATTTTTATTTTTTTAAATTGTCAACTATTTTTTAATATATTTTTTATTTTATTTTCTTTTTAATTTCCCTTGAAGTTACTAGAAATTTCTTTTTTTATAGAACCATTAATGGATAAGTTTTATTTATTATTATTTTCTTATTTGCTTTAGTCTTTGACTATCAATAACTTTTTCTTTTTGGACTGTCACATTTTTAATTCCTTTAAAATAAATATATTTACTAGGAATTAAATTTGATGTATACTCTCTTTAATTTAAAAAATTTGATATATTACAAAATTTATTGCCAATTTAAAGGAGGTTATTTTATGAAATTTGAATCAAAGGTTATCCATGGTGGTATCTCTGAAGATGCCTTTACAGGCGCAGTTAATATTCCTATTTATCAAACATCTACTTTTAGACAAGAAGGGATTGGTAAACATAAAGGCTTTGAATATGCACGCACAGGTAATCCTACAAGACAGGCTTTAGAAGAACTTATTAAAGATCTAGAAGGTGGCATCGCTGGTTTTGCTTTTGCTTCTGGTTTAGCCGCTCTTTCTACAGTTCTTATGCTTTTTAAAACAGGAGATCATATTCTTCTATCTGATAATGTCTACGGTGGTACTTTTCGAGTAGTCGATAAGGTATTCGTTCATCTTGGCATTTCTTATTCTCTAGTAGATACTTCCGACCTTGAAGCTGTTCAAAAAGCTATCACGCCTACTACTAAAGCCATCTTTATTGAAACACCTACTAATCCATTAATGAAAATCACAGACCTATCAGCGATTAGTACACTCGCCAAAAGTCATAACCTCATTTCGGTTGTTGACAACACGTTTTTAACCCCTTATCTTCAACGTCCTATAGAACACGGCATAGACATTGTTGTTCATAGCGGCACCAAATATTTAGGCGGACATAGTGATGTGGTTGCTGGGCTTGTAGTTGTTGCTCATGAAGACCTTAAAGAACGACTTGGCTTTTTACAAAATGCTGTAGGTGGGATACTTGGCCCCCAAGATAGCTTTTTACTTATAAGAGGTATTAAAACATTGGCTATTAGATTAGAAAAGGCTCAAGCTAATGCTAAAGCGATTGTTGATTTCTTACACACTCTACCTCAGGTAAGTAAAATCTATTATCCAGGTTTAGGCGCTATGATTTCTTTTGAACTTAGTGACCCCGAGGTCGCTCTAAAGCTCGTAGAAAATGTTAAACTCATTGCTCTGGCAGAAAGTCTAGGAGGTGTAGAAAGTCTTATTTGCCTTCCAGCAGCTATGACACATGCTTCTATTCCTGTAGAACAAAGAAAGGCCTTAGGTATAACAGATGGTTTACTTCGTCTTTCTGTAGGCATCGAAGATGCTGACGACTTGATAACTGATTTAACCCATGCACTTAATCTTTCTATATCTGAAGGAGGTACATCTCATGCACTATATTAATGATATTCGTGAACTTATTGGTAATACCCCACTCTTAAAACTCAATCATATTTCTCCTAATCCTGATATTAATATCTTTGGTAAACTAGAATATCTAAACCCAGGGGGAAGTGTTAAAGACCGTATTGGCCTAAAGATCTTAGAAGATGCCGAAAAAAATGGGCTACTTAAACCTGGCTATACCATCATCGAAGCTACTGCTGGTAATACCGGTATAGGCCTTGCCATGGCTGCCTTTGAAAAAGGCTATCAACTTAAAATTGTTATTCCTGCTAAGTTTGCTATTGAAAAACAAATACTAATGCGCGCCTTAGGTGCAGAATTAATTGTTACTCCAACAGAAGAAGGTATTGAAGGTGCTGTTCAAAAAGCAGAAGAATTAGCAAAGCAAATCCCAACTAGCTTTATGGCTAAACAGTTCGATAATCTCTCTAATAGAGAAGCTCATCGTCAAACAGGTAAGGAAATCTATGATGCCCTTGATGGGAAGATAGATATCCTCGTAGCAGGAGCAGGCTCCGGTGGTACTATTATTGGCATTGCCTCCTATTTAAAAGAGAAAAATCCCAACATCAAAATTGTACTCAGCGACCCTAAAGGCTCTATTCTAGGAGGTGGGGAAGAAGGTACCTACCATATTGAAGGTATTGGTAATCATTTCATTCCTTCTTTATTTGATGCTTCCTATGTCGATGAGGTAGAGAAAATTTCCGATGAAGAAGCTTATTACTATGTACAGCTATTAGGCAAAAAAGAAGGTGTATTGGTTGGTTCTTCTTCTGGTGCAGCTATGGCTGGTGCCATTAAGCAAGCTTATAAAGCTAATGGTAAGGTTAATATTGTAGCCATCTTCCCTGACCGAAGCGAGCGCTACTTTAGCCAGAATCTTTATAACTTCGATATGAATCTCTCTGACTATCGCTTTAATGACCTATTTGATAGTTGGGCTACTCATTATGACGAAACTGTTTACACAAAAAAGGGTGAGTATTATGAAGTCTTTAAAAACTACGAAGAAATTTTAAGAGAAACTGTCTCTTTTATTAATTCACCTACTTCTGCTACAGTCTTAGATATTGGTTCTGGTACAGGTAATCTAGGAGCCGTTGCAGCTAATTCAGGTTATAAAGTAACTGCCATTGAGCCAAATGCTAAAATGAGAGAATTAGCGTCAGCTAAATATCCTCATATTCCTGTTCAAAATGGTTCTTTTCTCTCTTTAGATATTCCTGATGCAAGCGTGGATGCTATTATTTCTAGCTACGCTTTCCACCACTTACAAGATGAAGAAAAAGCTAAATCTATAGCCTTTATGGCTTCTAAGCTTCGCCAAGGCGGTCAAATTATTATTGCAGATACCATGTACGAATCTCCCGAGGCTGCTTCAGCTGTATTAAATTGGGCTGAAAACTATGGCTTTACTCATCTTGCTCAGGATTTAAAAACTGAATTCTATACCACTCACGAAATCCTCGCTCATGCATTTGAAACGGCTAATTTCCGGGTAAGCTTTAAGCAAATGAATCAATTCGTATGGATTTTAGTTGCCACTTTGAACGCATAGTTTATCATATTCATACTCCTAAACCGCATAAACTATTACGACACCTTATGATAAAGGAGTGTTACTTATGTTTGATCCAAGAGATACTTGCCTTTTAGATGATGCACTTGCAAGATTTGATGAACTTGTAAACGCTCCTTGTCTACATGAGCTGACTCATTTCCCAGTATCTCCTTCTGAGACTCCTCCTGCCTGCTTAGGCTTTATTCAAATTGAAGGCTTTCCTGTCACAGATACCTTTAAAGCATTTTCCTTTGTTTTAAATGCTCTAGAAAGCCTTCAAATAACCATTGGCTATGTTATACAAGTGCGCAATGAACAACTTTCTATTTATATTGGTATTAAAGGGGATGAATTTTTCTGCGTTGCTCTTGAAATTTTAAAAAATGGGCTAATTCAAACCTTTCCTGGTATTCAACTTCATGAATTAACACCTGAGGAAAGTTGTGAACTAATTGATCAGCTCTTTAGTCCTTGTAAACATAACTCACTTGCAACTATTTCTGTTATCCCTAATACAAGTACCACAACACCCATACTCACTTCATTTAATAATTTAATGGGAAGAAATGAGGACTTTGTTCTTTTTTTATTAGCAACACCCGTGTCTCTTTGTCACATACGATCTATACTCAACGAACTTATTTGTCTATTTAATATCTTGTCTGGCTTCTCTCAAGGTAATCATACTGCTTCCAAAGGCTTAAATAAGAATGGTTCTACTACTGTTACACGTTCTAATACCGAAACCAATGGTAGGAGTTGTACAGACACAAATACTTCTGGCAGTAGTCATAATTCTTCTCAATATAAAAATATAACATCTTCTACTTCTCTTTCTTTAGCAAATAATAAATCTCTGGGAGTTAGCCTGCTTTGTAATGACTCTTGTGGACACGCAACTAATACTAGCCGTGCTTCTGCTGAGGGTATTACTAATAGTGAAGCTGTTGCTTGTTCTAATAGCCGCCTTACTGCTACTAATCTAACAGAAAACGAAGCCATCGTTTTTAGTATTCAGAATAAGTGCGTCGTAGATGCCTTAGCTACTCTTAATTTACTTATCACCCGCTATACCAACTTATTAACCTTACCTGCCTTTGAATTTGGCGCCTATCTTATAGCACCTTGTTTATCAACAACAGTTCGTGGTGCTTATACTTACTTAGGTGTTGCTGATGCCCCCTCCTCTACTATAGGTCCTACGGTTGTTAATGTATGGGATCATTGTAATAGTAGCTTCTGCACTATCTTGAAGGAGTTACAATGCTTTAATCAACCCTTCTTTGAATCCTGTTCTTCGAAAGATTGTCTTTCTAGTACTACTATTATTAGCGGATTAGAATTTATAAGCACTCTATATTTTGTGTAAATATAGAGTGCTTGTTCACAATATTTATTCGATATGCTATACTGATTTCAATAATAGCCTCTATTTATAGGCTTAATAAGGGAGGGTTTGTCTTGTCCGTTGTTTCATACAAATGTCCTAACTGTGGGGGAGATTTAGGCTTTGATCCAGAATCTCAAAAACTCAAGTGTGAATACTGCTTTAGTAGCTTTAATGAGCAAGAGTTAGAAGTTTTGACAACAGAGAAAAGTTATAGTGAGCCCGGTGAAGAATTTATAGAAGATGGTAATGATGCTACTGCTGAAGAAGGCACCACCATGCTCTATACTTGTCCTAGTTGTGGTGCTCAAATCGTTACTGATGAAGTAACCTCTGCTACACTTTGTTGCTATTGTCATAATCCTGTCGTTTTCTCAAAACAACTTTCCGATGAATTTAAACCATCAAAAGTAATTCCCTTTAAAAAAAGTAAAGAACAAGCACTAGAAACATTTCTTGCTTGGCGAAAGAAAAAACATTTTTTACCTGATGATTTCTCCTCTCCTAGTCAACTTGAAAAAATCGCTGGGATCTATATTCCCTATTGGCTAGTAGATTGTGATACCTCTGGCTATATGAGAGCAACTGGTAAAAAGATAAAATCTTGGACTAGTGGAAGCTATCGCTACACTCAGACAGATATCTATGCTGTATCTAGGGCTGCTTCTATGTCTTTTGATTACTTGCCTCATGATGCTTCCAAAAAAGCTGATGACCTGGTAATGGAGAGTATCGGTCCTTATAATTATGATGATCTTGAAACCTTTTCTTTTTCTTATCTAACAGGGTTTATTGCTGAAAAATATGATGTAGATAAAGATACCATTTATCCAACTATTAAATCTAGGGTAGAACGTGCTGTTGAAACAGAGCTTCGTAACTCCATTCATGGCTACACCACAACTGCTGTAGGTGGTAAAAATGTTCAAATTCATCGCACCCGTTTTCACTATACTTTGATGCCTGTTTGGATGTTAACTTATATTTATAAGGGGCAGACTTACATGTTTGCTATGAACGGTCAAACTGGTAAGACTTTTGGTAGCTTACCAATATGTAGCAAAAAGCTTAACCTTCTATTCCTTTGGGTATTCCTCATTACTTTTGCTGTTGTCTTTTTTGCATTAGCTTATACAGGAGGTCTTGCCTAATGAAACGTAGAATGAGTTCTTTAATACTTACTTTAATATGTTTTTTTACTTTATGTAGCTCTCTTATGGCTGCTGTGCCTAGAGTTAATGACTTAGCTGATTTACTTAGCCTTGACGAAATTGAAAGTTTAGAGAAAAAGCTTGATATACTTAGTGAGACTTACCAAATGGAAACAGTCATAGTCACCACCAATGATGCTGAAGGAAAAACCTCCCGTGATTATGCGGATGATTTTTATGATACTAATGGCTACGGCTATGGCGATAATTATGATGGAGCTCTCTTTTTAATTGACATGGATAATAGGCAATTATGGATTTCTACTAGCGGCTTAGCTGCTAGGTATCTCACTGACTCTCGCATTGAACGGTTAAATGATACTATTGCACCCTATCTTACTAAAGCTAATTACTATGAGGGCTGTAATGTGTTCATTAATGGAATAGAAAATTATTTTAAATCTGGAATTCCTTCTAACAGCCATTTAACCTTTGAAGATGGTAAAAAACCCTTTACCAATAGCTATGGCAATCCATTAACTCCAAAAAATTACTTGCTCTATGCAGGTATTGCTTTACTAGTAGCTCTTGTAATGGCTTCTATTGTTAGAGCTATTATTAGTTATCGTTATAAGCACCCACGTCATACTGTTCCTGCTACTTTACCAGATAGATTATCTGTCAACTATACTGAGAAACATGATCAATTTATTTCAACTCATACTACGAGAACTAAAATTGAAACTTCAAGTTCTAGTGGTAGCGGCGGTGGTTCCTCTATGCATACTTCTAGCAGTGGTAGAAGTCATGGTGGCGGTGGCCGAGGTTTTTAAAAGGTACTTTCTAATTAGCTTATTATAATCAACACTATCATTTTTCTAAAATAAAAACTAGGTTATCCTCCTATTCTGATAACCTAGTTTTTATTTATCATTCATTTCTATCTGTTTTATCGCATCTATTTATTCTCATCTTTATTTAACGACTATTTTTACCAAGACCCTCCTCCACCTCCCCCAGAGCCCCCTCCTGTTGAACCTCCTCCTGAATCTCCTGAAGAGCTTGATGGTTCAGAACTCATGGATGCTTCTACTGAGCACATCATTCTATATAAACGATTAATAAATCCATTACTATTAAAGTTTTGTCCCTCATACCAAATAGGGGGATTTTCTATAAGATTACTGAACTTCTCCATAATCTTTTGACTTATGCTTAATGCCATCATATAAGCCAACATATCCTCAAAATAATTAGAATGATCTTGTTTAAGCCTGTTAAGCTCCCTATGGTCTATATTCTCTAGATATTTTTTATATCCTTGGATTTCTAGATACAGTTTTTGACCATAAGGAGTTCTTTTTATCATCTTTTGAATAACTTTGAACATCACTACATAGCAAACTTGATTAATTATAGTAACTGGTATTAATTCTTGGTAATTACTTAAAAGTGGCACAAAAGTTATTCCTCCAAACCCTCCTATCAATATAACCCCCAACGTAATAAGCCCTATACTTAGAGTTATATTCTCTTTGTTTATATTTATCGCTAGTAACATAACACCTACGGTTGAACCAATAATAGCACAAGTCACTGCATCTAATTGTCCACTATAACCACCATAAGCAAAACTAAGATAAGTAATCCTAACATGAGCTAAAATCGCTAAAATAATAGCTACTACTTTGGCCCTACTTGCACTTTTTTTAAATACAGAGGCTCGCTTGTCCTTTTCATTCACTAGCTTTTTTACTTTATCCACTGTTTTATAAAAAGTATTTCTCAAATTTTTTTCATTAACCTTATTTCTACGCTTAAATAATCCTTTAAATAAGATCTCTTCTGCTTTATCTTCTCCATCATAGTCTTTTAATTTTTCAATTTCGAAAGAATTATCTAGGTTGCGCTTACTATCTTCATCTCTCATATCTATAATTCTTAAATAACCTTTTTGAGCTAAACTAAATAGTAAAGATATGGCATCTTTATTGCTTGCTTTGCCTTTATAGATCATCCCTACTTCTGCACTACTAAGCCCCTCTGGTAGATACGTACATTCTTCTATCTTCTCCCTTGGATTTCTAGCAAATATTAGCCAAAGTAATAGAACTACTATCAGTATTACTATGGGAAATATCATTAAAATATTTAAATTAATGCTCCAACTTACATTATCCCTAGTAGCTGTAAAATACCCTTCTGGTAGCTCTATACGAATCGTCAAGGCTTCACCTGACTGAAGTGAACCTTCATAATAGCCTGTAATACGGTTTTCTTCTACCTCATAGTAAACACCTTGATGACTTGTATTCCCTTTAGCCCCTACTGAAAAGTCTATTTGATTAGCATCAAAAGCCTTTGGCAATTCTATTTCAAAACTCACATTACTTATACTCGTATCCCACTCATTACCTATAATATTAAAGTAGAATTCATCATAGCCTTTCCCCACATCTTTTCCCAAATCATAAGTATAAGTTAATACATAGTACTGCTTCCCTGTCACAGTTACCTGGGGATCACCTATTTTAATAACCTTATCATTTCCTTCCGTATGGTAAGTACTCACTGTGTTAGATTTCACATCCGATACCTTTGCAATAACCTGTGAAACTGTACCATCTATGCGTGTGACTCTATTTTTTATAGGTATCTTTCGGTAAATCCCATGCCTCTGGGTAATAAAATTGACGTCTATATCTTCTCTGATATTAAATATATTTTCTTCGCTTACTTCAATCTTCACCTTGTAAGCTTCAATACTATATCCTCCATCATCTGCATAAAGTGGTATAACCAATAAAATAAGACTTACTAAAAAGAACAATAAACGTTTCACACCTCTCACCTCTTGTATCCTTAAATACTTTCACCTCCTTAATTATATATTATTTTGATTTTTTAAACAATTTTTGCATCTAATCTTGATTTTGGGGTAAATAATAAATTTTAAGCTGGTTATCTTCATATTTAGCTGTGCTTATTTCGTGATTTCTAAGTTTTTGAGGCAATGTAAAGCACCTCTTCTCATTCTTAATGGTTAAAGTTAGTTCATCCCCTTGCTGAGAAAGCTTCAACTCCTTTTTATCTACAAAAGGAATATGAATGTTTAAACTATACCCTTCTTGTAATTTCTGTACTTCAAATATTTTGTCTTGAAATAAAATATCCTCCGGCAAATGCTCTTTATAAATCTGACTACCTACTTGTTCTAGCATTGAATAGCACCTAAGTTCTTTATCCATGAGTCCTACTTTAAAGACAGGTAGACCTTTAAAGCTTTCCTCTATATCATTAAGACTTTGCTCCTGCAGTTTTATCCATGCATTAAAATATCCCTCCATAGAATCTTTTGGGAAAATCTTATTAATAATAATGGCATCCACATTATAGTCATATAAATGCAGATAGGAAAAACTTCTCTTGGCTTCTTTTATAACTATTTTTTCAGGTGTTGTTACAATTCTAATGCTTACTACTTTTTTATCCATCATAAGGCCATGAAGTTCATCAATTTTCGTATAGAGCTTTTCCATCTCTACAAATACGTCATCTTTAGGCATAGGAATTTTAGTAGTACTTTCCACTATAGGCCCTGCAAGCTTAGCAGCTTTTCTTTTCATAGGGAATAATTTCTCCATCCACCACCTAAACACATCTGGAAATTTAAGAAGAGACATAGTTTCCCCTGTTGGTGCACAGTCTACAATTAGTACATCATATAGGCCTTCATCATATATTTCTTTAATCTTAATAAGAGACAATAATTCCCCTAATCCCGGAAATACTAATAGCTCTTCTGTTTCTATACCGTCTTTAGCTTTTAAAGTTAATAGCTGTTTAAAATAAGCCTTGATATTTCCCCAAGCCATTTCATTTTCTATAACCGTATCAATCTCCATTCCATAGAGATTCTCTGCTATTTCTTTAGGTGAATTGCCTAATTTTATATCAAAGGAATCACTTAAACTATGGGCTTCATCTGTGCTCACGATTAATACACGTTTTCCCCTTGCTGCTATATGAGCTGCTGTACATGCAGCAATACTAGTCTTACCAACTCCACCTTTTCCTGTATATAGTATGACTCTCATTAAAATCACCCCTCACTAAAATCAATTTCTATCTTTTTAGACCTGCCATTAGCTCTCGTACTTTGTTTAATATCTTTATTAGTTATGTCTTGCTTTTCCTTTTCTGAATTATAACTTTGATTATTCGCCTTACTTCTAACTCCCTCTGCATCTGCAGACTCTCTAGAATCATCCTTCCAAAACATTGTCCAAGCAACCTCTTTTATAAAGCTTAATGCTTCCTCTTCTGCTAACTCTACATGTGCTCTCATTCCCTCTGGCATTATTTCTTTAATTGCTTCATATTCAAGCTGTTTAGCTTGTAATAATTTTTTTAACGCTAGTTTATTCATATGAACACCTCTTTCTATTCGAAATAAATATTTAGTGCTCCATCTTCCCATTTAGCTGAAGAAATGCTGTATTTCTTCATCACATTTGGTAGTGGAATATTCCTTTTGAAATTACCAATCTTAATAATGACATCTGTCCCTGATTCAAATAAATCAAAATCTGCTTTAGTAGAAAATGGTACTAGGACTTGAAGCTTGTAGCCTTTATCTGTTTTTTCAAAGGTTTCATTTTGAGTACATTTCAGTACCTTGAAAATTTCTTTATCTTGAAGTGAGTCTCTTGTAATACGCGTAAGTGCTTCAACACCATTCAAATCTACTTCATACCATTTCATACGATAGATAGGCATATGTGAGAATGCTAATTGAATTTCTTCTAAATACTTTTCTTGAAGGGCCTGCCACTGTTTAAAAAATAGGTTATCTATATCCTTTGGTATCATTCGATTAATGTATATGGCATCTACATTAAAGTTATATAAATTTAAGTACATATAACTACGCTTAGTTTCTTCTACCACCATCTTTTCTGGAATGGTTACAATTCTAATGCTACAAATCTCTCTATTCTTTAGAAGTGCTTGTAATTCACTTAATGTCATATATAATCTCTCTATATCATTCATAGCCGTTTGATCTGGTAAGTCTACTTTAAAAGCCACCTTAGAAATAGGCCTTAATACCTTAAGGGCCACCTTTTCTATTGGAAACAGTTTCTCCATATACCAAGCAAAAAGCTCTGGAAATTTTAAAAGTGATAAGGTCTCTCCCGTTGGCGCACAATCTACAATAATAAGCTCATATTCTCCTGCTGTATAAAGCTCTTGTATTTTAATGAGTGAAAACAATTCCTCAATACCTGGGAATACTATAATATCCTCTAACGCTTCACTGGCTTCCTTGTTCTCTCCTACCTTCATTAAATTTCTAAGTGCTTTAGAAATGGTACCGTAGTGTTTCTCCATCTCATAATTATGATCTATCTCTAAAGCATATAAATTCTCTATTACTTCGGTTGGCTCTTCTTTTATAGGTTTTTCAAACAAATCACTGAGATTATGTGCAGCATCTGTACTTACAATTAAGGTTTTAATGCCTTCTCTAGCTGCTTTAACCCCATGAGCGGCTGCAGTGCTTGTTTTACCTACACCGCCTTTTCCTGTAAAAATAATAATTCTTCCCATAATAACACTCTCCTTAATTCGATTTGCGATTAGTTCTTCACTCGAAGTATCTATTTAAAAAAATAACTTAGCTAACTAAGTTATTCTATCGTTATTCGTTTTACCGGCTTAGATTTAGTGACCTCTTCTATCTCTTGCTTTCCCTTTTTTAAGATTTTTATTGCTTTATTTAAAATGCTATACATTGCACGCTTTTCTTCTTCATCTAATTCTGCATTTAGGGCTTTAAAATAATAGGTCAATTCTTCTATTTCCTTTTTTACAAAAGCTTCTCCCATTGCCGTAAGGCTAATAAATACTACTCGCTTATCTTCTACATCCCTTTGGCGCTGAGCTATTTGTTTCTTTTCTAGTCTCGTAATAACACCAGTTGCTGTGTTCAGTGGTGCATGAATATAATCTGCTACCTCTGTCATATTGACTTGCTTCTTCCTATATAAAAGTAGCAAGGCTAGTATTTCATTCTTGGAATAATCCAAAAAAGCACTATTCCATTCTTCTGGGAAGAATAGAAACTTAAATTCATCTATATATGCATAGATTAGTTCTTCAATATTAAATCCATCTTTTGCCATAATTATACCTCATCATTTACTTCGTGCCTCGAAGTATATTTTTATATTATGCTTATATTTCTAAATTGTCAATGTTTTTATTTTTAATTTGGGCTCTGATAGATAAATTTGTTGGTATTTAAATATAACACAGCGGACTTACTCCCAAAGATCCTTTACTCAATAAAAATCTGCAGAAAACACTTTCCAAAATGGACAGGGTGCATAAGGAAGCAACTATTGAATCACTAACAATAATAAGATAGACAGTCAACAGCTACATCATGTATAAAACTTTATAGCTTGGAATTTGGCCTCCAATGACAATAGGAAGAAAATATGATAAAATGCTAAATATAATTCGTCATATATTATAAATGAGGAAAGATGATGATAGTGAGACCAAGTGAATATTTGGAAAAAAGATTACAAGTAACGTTAAACCAACACGTGGAAAAAATGATTGACCAAGATACAAAAGTTATATTATTTCCTGCTGGACACACGGTGCTCTGGGAGGGTGATACGTCATCATATCTATATTATATCATTCAGGGCGTTGTAAGAGGATATTACATTGATAGTAAGGGCAATGACATAACAAAATGTTTTTGTGCTGAGGACGATTTCTTTTCAACAGAGGGCTTTAGAATATCTTCCCCTGCGACGTTCACTATTGAATGTTTGGAAGACTGCAAATGCTTTCAATTCCCATATGCATTACTCAAAAGCATTGTGAATACTAATAAAGGCATTGGTGATTTGGTAAGCCATTTATTTCAAGTGGAAGTAAGCAAACAAGAAGATCGAATCAAAAAGCTTATGTTGCTAAATGCAGAAGAGCGTTACCTCACTTTTTGCAATGATTATCCACACCTACACAACAGAATTGCTCTAAAATATATAGCTTCCTACGTTGGTGTGCGTGCGGCTTCACTAAGCCGTATAAGGAAACAGCAAAAATCATACGAAAATTAACATAGGTGAATTACAAGATCACTTCTTCCAGTCATACTTGACTATATCGGAAGGAGTGATTTTTTATGGAGAATGTTCTCATTACGGGTGGAACCAGCGGGATTGGTTACGCACTTGCAAGAATATTTGCAGCAAATAAATATAACCTTATACTTGTTTCTTCAAATTATGAAAACTTGAAGATAGCATCACAAAAACTTCAATCAGAATTTCCTGTAACAATAAATATTTTTGAACAGGATTTATCTGAGCTAAAGGCTGCTGAAAACCTTTATACCCGTATACAAGCTGAAAACATTAATGTAGACATATTAGTTAATAATGCTGGATACGGATTGGTCGGGGCAACAGAGCAAATCAACTTGCAGGATGATGAAAAAATGATGATTTTGAATATGTTAAGTCCTGTAGCGTTATGCAAATTATTTTTGCCTCATATGTACGAGAAACAACACGGTGGCATTCTGAATATTTCCTCAACAGGAGCATTTCAACCAGGGCCATTTACATCTACCTACTTTGCAAGCAAGGCATTTGTTTTAAGTTATAGTAAAGCAGTACGTTTTGAAGCTAAAAAATATGGTGTACGAGTTTGTACGCTGTGTCCGGGTGCAACGCGAACTAATTTTTTTACTCGCGAAGGAGCTGACTTGCCTAAAACTTCAATGTCTGCTAACGAAGTTGCTGAATATGCCTATGGGCAATTAATGAAAAACAAGTCAGTATTTATCCCTGGATTTATAAATTGGATAATGCAAGCATTTCCAACAAACATAAAAATGTTGGCAGTTGCAAAAATGAAAAAAGAAAAATTTTAAACGTTATCAACATTAAAATCTAACAGCTCCCTCATTTTAAATAGACAAAAATTATTCACTTATATTTATTTCTGCTTTTTTACTTCTATAAAGTTCACTTATATAGGTACTTCCTAAAATTAATATTCCTCCTACTATTTGTAGTGAGGTCATTTCTTCTCTTAATAAGAGGCTAGATAAAATAATGGCTGAAATAGGATCTATGTAACTAAAAGCTGCTATCGTTTGTCCACTTAGCTTTTGAAAAGCTCCAAAATAAATTAAGTAACCAATACCTGTATGTACAACGCCTACAACAATCAGTAAAATAATAGACCTACTATCCAGTTGACTTATATTAAATCCACCATTAAACAATACATAAGGTAAAATAGCTAGCGCTGCAAAACCAAGCTGCGGAACTGTGCTTTCTAGGCTAGTCACATCTTTAAGGAATTTATTCATAATCATTATACTGGCATATAAGACCGCAGCACCTATGCCATAAGCTATCCCAAGAAAATGATTTTGTCCTACTCCACTTTCTCCTGTACTAGTAATACATATCATCCCCAACATAGCCGCTAGAATACACACTATCTTAATACCTGATAAGCGTTCTTTTAAAATCAAAGGTGATAAAAACATGACTATAACCGGAGCAAAATAATAACAAATCGTTGCTGTTGCAATAGTTGTATACTTATATGCCTCAAACAAGAATATCCAATTGAGTCCTATGGCTATGCCTGAAGCAACTAAAATCCCTAAATTAGGCTTTATACGCTTCCAAGATAGTGGTTGTTTAAGGATAAAACTAGCTAAAATCAAGCATACACTTCCTATTACGCCTCTAGCTAAAGCAATCTGACTAGAAGAACAATTAATTGCTCTTACAAATAACCCAATACTACCAAATAATATCATAACTAAAATCAAACTTATTTTGGTTCTTTTCACTTAGCTTCTCTCCCTTAATTTTTCTTTTGTTATGTAATAAGTCTATTATCTTGAGCTATAACTCCTTTATGACTACTACATAAAAGCATCTTTACGTTACTCTCGCACTAAAAATCTAAAACGTGATAAATATTTCTTATTATACTTTATTATTTATAATTTTCAAATTCTAATTCATAGGATTTGTATTTGATCCATTATCTAGGTTGTTCTTTGTTTTGTACAAAAAAGAGAGACTGCTAAGCAACCTCTCTTATCCTTTAATAACGCCTATGGTTTTCAATTTTTTAATCGGTGTAATTAGATCTAACTGATTTTCAATCACTTCATCAATATTCTTATATGCAAAACGGCACTCTTCTGCTACATCCTTCTTATTATTCTTACCTAATATAACTGCTTGCTCTTTTAAGTCACACATAACCTTCTCTACTGAATAAAGCTCTTTTGCTTTTGTTCTAGAATATACCCTTCCAGCGCCATGAGAGCAGGACTCAAAACTTTCTGCATTGCCTTTTCCTTCTACAATGTAACTATAAGACCCCATGGAACCAGGGATAATCCCTCTTTCCCCTGCTCCTGCCCTAATAGCCCCTTTACGGTGAATCCAAACATTTCGACCATAGTGAATTTCCATGGCTGCATAATTATGGTGAACGTTAAGCTTATTGGCATAAGTTACATCTAAATCACATTGCTTTTTAAGTAAAGTGGTAACCTCCTTCATCACTGCCTCAAGTATTTTTTCTCTATTTTCTTCTGCAAAATCTAAAGCCAAGTTCATATACTCTAGATATAAACGTCCTTCATCACTTTTTGCAGGTAAAAAGGCTAAATTATAGCTTTCTGGTACAGAGCTATACCATTTCTCATTAAGCTCCTTGGCAATCTGATTGAAGTAATCCCCTATTTCTTTTCCAAGGTGACGACTACCTGTATGGATCATAATTCCCACTTTACCTTCTTCATCTTCTTGAAACTCGATAAAATGATTGCCTCCTCCTAGTGTTCCTATTTGATAGTAAGCATCTTCAATCTGAGGTACTAAAGTTGGTGCTTTCATATACTTTTCTATATTTTTCATTGCTTCATTAATCACCTTGGAAGACTGCATTTTATTATGATGTGCTCTTCCAACTGGTACTGAGCGCTGTATACTGCCAATAATAGCTTGCATTAAAATGCCATTACCTGTTTCTACTGTTCTTAAAAGCTCTGCATCTATATTGGTTTCAACAAAAATCATACCACATCCAATGTCACTACCTACTGCATGGGGAATAATTACATCCTTTGCTGCAATAACACCACCTATAGGCATCCCCATACCTGTGTGTGTATCTGGCATTAAAGCTACCCACTTATGAATAAAAGGCAAGTTAGAAAGATTATATGCCTGTTCTAAGCAGCTTTCCTCTACACTTTCTCTATCTTTCACCCATATCTTTATTGGTTTTGCAGTTTTTTCTTCTTCACAAATAACAAACATCCTCTTTCCTCTTTTCTTGTTTCATATTTAAAGGCTTAACCTTGATGCTTTAATGCTAACACTTTACCATTGTATAATCATGAAAAAAACTTTACGATTTAATTTTAACTATGTTTAATTTTATATTATGATATATATAATCACTGCTTCATAGAGTTATAATAGGATTCATTCAATAATGAAAGCAGTTTATTACTTAAAGGAGAGAAACCTATGGCTACCTTTAATGAACTTATTAAAAACTTTGATAAGATTAGAGAGTATATGCGCACTTTTGCCATCTACGGCTATAAAACAAGAGAAGATTTCACCCATAAGAGTGCACGTACCTATGACAACGAACGAAGACGCATCCAGAGCTACCTTGGACATTATATAGATGAACAAACCTCAGCTCAAGGTAAAAAATTATCTATTCACTTTGATAGTATGCTCCTAGCTTCTAATCCTCTTTTCGAAGGCTTTAAAACCAAAAGTTTTACCAAAAATGATATTATGCTTCACTTTATATTACTTGATTTGCTTCAAATTCATCCTAGACTCACCTTATCTGAACTATATGAAAAACTTCTCACTGACTATCTAGATCGTTTCCATCTTGAAAAAATCATTGATAACCGCACCTTAAGGCTTAAACTTGCTGAGTATGTTTCACTGGGATTGCTTAGAGAAGAAAAAGAAGGAAAAGTCATTTACTACTCCTTCATATCCTCCCCTCTTACTACCTTATCCGAGCATACCATTACTGCACTTAATCATGCTCTTACCTTTTATCAAAATATAGCACCCTTAGGTATTTTAGGACACTTGATCTTAGAACAAAGCCCTAACTTTAAGTCTTACTTTACCTTTAGAGATATTCACTTTAGTCATACTTTAGATGACCTCATTTTATATGAACTCTTACTGGCAATGGCTCATCATAAACATGTAGAAATAACTCATGCAGGCTCTAAGGTAAGTACTGTACTACCCCTTAAAATAGTGGATAATGTGGACCAAGGTAGACGCTATGTGATGGCTTATTCCTATAAATCTAGGGAATATAAGTTCTTTAGGCTAGATCGTATTGTAGCTGCTTCTACCTTACATACTGTAGATGATCATTTTAATCAGAAGCTTTCTATTATAAATATTCTACTTAATAGCAGCTGGGGTGTTTCCTTTAAGACCATTGATGCCCCAATAGCTTTAGATACTTGGGAGCTTTCTTTATCTATTGATGAAGATTTCGAAAAACCTCTCATTCACAAAATAGAAAACTTCCATAAAGAGGGACGCTTGCAACGTGTTAGTAAAAACACCTTTTCTTATACGGTTAGTGTTTTAGAAGCCAATGAAATGGTTCCTTGGCTTAGACAGTTTATAGGACGTATAATCTGGATTAACTGTACCAATAAAGAAGTGCTACAACGTTTCAAGAGAGATATTGATTTGATGTATGCTTATTATGAGGAGGATAAGGATGTCGTTATTTAATGAACTACATAGTAAATATTATACCTTAGTTAATCATATTCTTACTTCCATTCCGGAGGAAGGCATTAGCCTAGGAACGCTTAGAAAAGTTGTGACTGAAAAAGGTTTTTTAGAAACACCTACCTGCCTTATCCCTTTACTTACTGATCAAGATGATGAGGGCTATCACTTATTATGTGAAAAGGAAAATACCTATTATAGTGTACTCAAAAATAAACCAATGACTTTTTTAACTCAAACTCAAAAAGCCTGGCTTAAAACCCTTACACTAGATTCTAAAATTCAATTATTTCTAGATGAAGATGAACTTTATGAGCTTAAAAAGTCTTTAGGAGATATAGCAATGTCATTAAGTTAAGATGACGAAAAAAGATCTCTATACCAATCAAATGGTATAGGGATCTTTTTTTGAAAAAGTAGTTGACAAGACAAAGAAAATGTGTGGCCGCTCTCACTACTGATTGAATAAAGAGGTAGTGAGAGCGGCCCTTGTAATTAAAGGAAACTTAGTTACAAGGAGGACACATATGAAACCCAAACAAATTAAAAAGCTTTTAGTAGATGAAATCCAAAAGTTAGCTGACAATCCGCAAGATTATTGTACCAATCCAGGTAGTGATTTTTTACGCAAAAGAAAATTGCCCATGAATAAAATTTTAGCTGGAATTATTGGAATGGGAAGTGGGAGCCTTACAAACGAATTATTAGATCTATTTGGTGCATCTGCAGATACACCCACTTCTTCTGCGTTTGTTCAGCAGAGGAAAAAGATAAAGCCCGAAGCGTTTAAGAAGATATTTGACGGCTTTTCAAGTAAACTTATAGATAACTTTAATGAAGATATGCCCATACTTGCTGTTGATGGGTCTGATGTACAGATTCCTACCAATCCTGATGATTTAAATTCATTTCATTCTGGAAAAGATGGAAGAAAATCATATAATCTTCTGCATATAAATGCGTTGTATAATATAAATTATTCTATTTATCATGATGTGATAATACAAAAATCTAAAGAAAAGAATGAACATAACGCTCTACAAGAAATGGTTGATCGTTCTGAAATTCCTAAAGCACTCGTGATAGCTGATAGAGGTTATGAATCTTTCAACAGCATGGCTCACATTCAAGAAAAAGGATGGTTCTTTCTTATTCGTGTCAAAGATGGAATTAATGGTATAAAGAATGGATTGGATTTACCCAAAACAGACTGTTTTGATATTGATATTTCTTTAAAACTTACAAGAAAGAAAACGAATGCAGTCAAAGAACTTTTCAAAGACAAAAATCATTATCGAAGTGTTTCTTCAGCCCAACCGTTTGATTATTTACCACTTAAAAACAAGAAATCTGAACCTGCTAAATTCTATGAATTACACTTCCGAATAGTGAGATTTCCTATTTCAGAAACTTCCTATGAAACAATAGTTACAAATCTAAATAGTGAAAAGTATCCTCCTGATGAGGTAAAAAAACTGTATGCTTCTCGTTGGGGGATTGAAACATCTTTTCGAGATTTGAAATATACGATTGGAATGTTAGATTTTCATTCAAAAAAGGTGATGTGTATCCAACAAGAAATCTATGCACATATGATAATGTATAACTTTGCAGAAATGATTACCTCCCACGTAGTCATTGAAAAAAAGCAAAGAAAGCATACATATAAAGCAAATTTCTCAGTTGCAGTGCATATGTGTAGGTTATTCTATCATGGAAAAGCAACATCACCTGATGTAGAAGCCATAATTGCAAAAAATCTCATTCCTATAAGACCTGATAGGCATAGGGAACGAAACTTAATTGTTAAGATTTTTCATGGCTTCCTTTATAGAGTAGCATAAATCTTTGTAAAAGAATATAAATTTTGAGTCAGATGCAAATCTGTCTATTTGTGGTACCTGGAAATAGAAAAAGAAGCTGAAGAAATAAATCTTCAACTTCTTTTCCTAGGGATGCGTTTCTATCACAATGTTAACTTAATGACATTGGGAGATATAGAGCCCCTCTTTTTACCTGAAACTATCCATCATGTTCATCAATCCTCTTTAAATACCGATTTCTTTGGTAAAACTTATGTCACTCTTTTTAGAATCATTTCAAATAGCTTGCATCACAATCAATATATGAAAATAACCTATTTGGATGAAAATGATACACTTATTACAGTAGATATTGCTGGCTATAAACTGGAATATCGTATCACTCAAGATTCTTTTCATCTTATTGGTCTTATTGATGCGCCTACGCAAACGCCTCATATCTTACGCATTAACCTTAGCTCAATTCAAGAAATAATCGTTCTTAAAACGTATTTTAATCCAAAGGAGATTGAAACTTCTGTTCAAGCTTATAAATGTGAGGAACCTCTCTACTTTGAACTGAGTAATGCTAGAAAAGGCTTTGACCGTGTGTTTATGCATCTTTCAAATTATGAAAGAATAACAGAGTTTAATGATGAAACACATACCTGTTTTGTTCAGCTCTTTTATTATCCTTTTGATGAAGAGGAACTCATTAATATCCTTATCTCCTTTGGTCCTATTATCAAAGTTATTAGTCCTACAAGTATTCGAAATAAGTTTATAGAACGTATTAAGACTCAGCGTTTACTTTTTAAGCAAGGTTAAATGAATTTTTAAATAGTTGTTTTATATATAAAAGTAATATCTTCTCCCTAAATCTTAACCTTCGCAACTATTTTTTCATGATATTTTTAATGTTACTGAATATACTATACATATAAGGTTGCTTACAGCCAAACATGCACTCACCTTTTAAGTGAAACCGCAAAGGCAACCTGTTATTTAAAGGCACATGCAGCTACTCATTAGGATCTTGCGATCATATGATCTTGCTGGTTCGAGTCCAGCCTAATACTTATGGTATTAGTGGCGGAATTTGGTAATCGCACAAGTTTAAAAGCGTGCCTTGTGAACATATTTAAAGGTACTTACAGCCACTTAAAATTTTCTAGGTTGAAAACAAAAATGTACCTTGAAAGGTAGTATAAAGACATGAACAGCCATGTTCTTATTTAGGAGTTTAGAGGTTGTGAGTTGAAATCTCACCTGTAATAGCTCTTTTCTAGAAGGACCACTATTATGGTAGCTCAAAAGATTAGGAGTACTGGCTATAAATAATAATGTCTTGTTTACTACTATAATAAAATAGCTGAAAGACACTAACAGCCAACAAAAGATTGGTTAAGCTCACTTCTCCTCTTGGGGATTTGAGGGGTTCGATTCCCTTTACTTTAAAAGTGCCTTGAAGGCTATTTTTTTATTTTCTTGTAAATAAATATTCCTATTCCTACTACAAGTATCAATCCACAAATTGTTATAGCTACTGGTTCTAAAGACGCTGAACTACTTATGAATATAGCTGTAGGGCCATCAGCTCCTCCAATAATACCGATAGATGCTGCCTCCTTGCCATTCTCATTTAGTATAACTACCATACTTATGATGCTTATTACTACTAAACCTATTATGGTAAGAACGATTCCTTTTTTATTAGTCCATTTATTATCTTTCATTGGTCCATCTCCTTATATCTCTCAACGATTCTAAAACCTTCCTTTAATATCTCCGCCTTAGTAATGTGCTTATCCAAATGCATACAATATACCTTATTTCTATATGGTTCCTCTATCATCTCTTTTAGCTTCTTCAATGACATATGACTATTCTTTTCATAATCTAGCCCACAAGTATCATGATAAATAACATCTATCTGTCCATTTTTCAGTCCTTGTATAACCTCAGTAGATAATTGATTAGCATCTCCGCTATAATAGAGTGTTTTCCCTTGTATCTTCAATATGAATCCATAAGCCTCTATAGTGTCTACATGCGTCACTGGTATATGCCTAATACCTATTTCACCTAAATACTGATCCTGTATATAGATTTCCTGATTCTCATCATTGATAGCTAAGAGCTCATACATTTCCCCACTCACACCTACTGACTCTAAAAACTTCGCTATATGTTCTTTATGAGGATATATAATAGTAGCTTTTTTACCTAGCAAATAATAAAAATAAAAAATAACCTCGCCTACGCTTCCTACATGATCTGGATGTGTATGTGTGATAATCATGTAGATCTGATTAACACCTTCCAATAATTTCTGCTTTTGAAGTTCATGAAACACTGTACCGCCACAATCTATCAAAAGCATTCTATCCTCTTTCTTAATATAAGCACTGGTATTCCCTAGGTCTGTGTTAAATGCACTACCGATTCCAATAAATTTTAACATTTCACACCTCGCAAACTTTTTTTCATGAATTTTCTATTAATTAGCTTTATTATAAGCCTACAAGGTTACTTACAGCAACTTTCTCACCTGTTAAGTGAAAAAACAGTAACCTGTTCTATAAAGGCACATGCAGCCATATATTAAGTTGTCACTAGTTCGATTCTAGTCTAATAAGGAAATATCTTTATTAGTAGCTCAGTTGGTAGAGCACTGCAAACTAGTGCCTTGTATCTAAAGACGCCTTATCAGCAACCAACCTTATTGCTCCAAACTTTAAGTCCATGTCAGGAGTATTCCTTAGAGAATATTAAGGGTTCGAATCCCGATGCAATTGTGGAGGGCGTCTTGAATTTATTTTTTAATCAAGGAGATGATTTTTATGAAAAACAAGTTTTTATCATTCTTACAAAAGGAAACGAATATTACATATACAGAAAATGGAGCAACTGCTCTTAAAACAACTAATAGCAACCTTCTTGACCTCTTTGGTACTATCGGTAGTCTTAGAGCACGTGATGAAAGTGAAATTGAACGACTCTTTAGCACTGCCTTAGCAGAAGATACTTTACTTGCTACTAAAATGGCCTTTTATGCACGTAATATCCGTGGTGGACTCGGTGAACGTCGTACCTTTAGGGTTATTCTTAAATATTTAGCTACATTAGCACCTGAAATAGTGATTAAGAATTTTGATGCTATTGCTTTATTAGGCCGTTATGATGACTTCTATACCTTAGTAGATACACCAGTTGAAGAAGCTATGTGGACTTATCTCAAGGAACAATTCACTCTAGATCTAGGGAACTACCATGCCAACGAGCCTATTAGCTTATTAGCTAAGTGGTTAAAGTCTGTCAATGCTAGCTCTGATGATACAACACGCCTTGGTAAGTTAACTGCCAAAAGACTTGGTCTTTCTGAAAAAGCTTATAGGCAAACACTCTCTAAACTTCGTAAGTATATTGATGTAACAGAAGTAAAAATGTCTGGTCAAAACTGGAGCGAGATTGCTTATGGACATGTACCTTCAAGGGCCATGTTTATCTATCACAAGGCCTTTAAAGCTCATGATGAAGAAGGCTTTACGAATTACTTAAACGCTGTTATCAAAGGTGAAGCTAAAGTTAATGCAAGCACCTTATATCCTTATGATATCTTAGAGCAACTTGGACTATCTGAACGTAGCTCAAACTTCTCTTTTCATCACTATGATGCTTTGTTAGAGGAGCAATGGAAGAGCCTTCCTAACTATGTGACAGGTGAGCAGAATGTACTAGTTATGGCTGATACTTCTGGCTCTATGAGAGGGCGTCCTATCCACTCCTCTATTGGTCTAGCACTTTACTTTGCTGAACGTAACAAGGGTGCTTTTAAAGATACTTTTATGACGTTCTCAAGTAGGCCTTCTTTAATTAAAGTAAAGGGCAATACTCTCTATGATAAAATTAAATGCATACCTGCTATTGTGGAGAATACAGACCTAGAAGCTGCTTTTAATCTTATTTTAACTGTTGCTGTAAAAAATAAGCTTAGTACAGATGAACTTCCAGCTTCTTTGGTTATTATTACTGATATGGAATTTGACTTTGCAACAAATGCTAGAGGCAACTGGACCTTCTACGATAGCATGGTGAAAAACTATGCTGCTCATGGCTATGCTATGCCTAATGTTATCTTCTGGAATGTCAACTCTAGAAATGATGTGTTTCAGGTTACTTCAAACTATAAAGGCGTCCAAATGGCTAGTGGTCAGTCTCCACCCGTCTTCAAGTCAATCTTAGCCAACATTGGTAAGACCCCTTATGATGCAATGCTATCTGTGTTAAATGATCCTATGTATGACTTAATCACTGTCTAAATTATCTTATTCATGCATTGTACTAGTAACACAAAAGGGCGATACTAGCATTAATTTGTTAGTATCGCCCTTTATGTATTTTTATGATAAATCTATCTCAATAGCTTTCTTTCATTTCATACACTATTAGTTTTTAAATTCTTGCTAGTTGTTTGATAGAGGTGAATGGTCCCTTTAGATTAGCCATTTCTACTATCTTTGCCAATTGAGTAGGTGGTATATCTTTTTTATTTTCTATCCAATATCTTATCAATCCTAGTTGTGCACTTGCAATGTATTCCAGTAAATATCTTTGTTCTATAGATAACTGATTTTCCTCTATTCCTAACTTATCTAATGCTACTCGTTTACCACATTCTTTAATTTTCCTTTGTAATGTAACATCTGGCTTTTTTGCAATAAATAGTGTCATCATCTCCTCATGATTTTCAAACAATTGATTCATTATTATAGATATTTCTTCTAAGTTTCCATTCATAAAACCTTCTATCATCCTTGATATAATGCCTATTACCTCTTCAAAAATCTGTTCTTGTACTTTGGCTAATAGGTCATAAATATCTTGATAATAGTAATAAAAAGTCCCTCTATAGATTTTAGCTTCCCTTGTAATTTCGCCTATTGTAATTTTTTCTATCCCTTTTTTTTCATAAAGCTTTAAAAATGCGTTTAATATTTTTATTCTTGTAATCTGTGAATCCTTTACCATCTTAGATTACCTACCTATCCAACATTTTCTTAACAATTGTCTATTTTGTTTTTATTCTATCTTATTTATTATAACCATATACCAACTCAAGATTGGAATCAACATTAATTGTAAAGAAGGCGATCTAATGTCTATGTTAACCACCCCTACTATATGCCTAGAGCATATTAATAAGTCCTTTGGCAAAAATCAAATCCTATTTGATATTTCTCTAACTATTCCTGAAGGTTGTATATATGGCCTTTTAGGCCCCTCTGGGTGTGGGAAAAGTACTTCTGTTAAAATCATGGCTGGTATTTCTAAACAAGACTCCGGAAAAGTCTATATATTAGGCCAGGAAATGCCGAATCTAATGCTCATGTCCCAAATAGGATATATGTCTCAGTCTAGCGCCCTTTATCCTACACTTTCTGGCTATGAAAATCTAAAGTTCTTCGGAAGCTTATATGGTTTTAATAAACAGCTCCTTCAAGAAAGAATTGAATATGTATCCACCCTTGTTAACTTAACCGACTATCTACCTAAATATGTTTCCACTTATTCTGGTGGCATGAAGCAAAGACTAGCTTTAGCTATTTCACTCTTAGCTAATCCCAAAGTTCTCATTCTTGATGAGCCCACGGTAGGAATAGACCCTCTTCTTAGATATAGTATTTGGGAGGAATTATATAAGCTTGCTGAGCAAAAGATAACTATTCTTATTACAACTCATGTTATGGATGAAGCTGCTAAATGTCATGAGCTAGCTATGATGTATAATGGCACGATCCTTGCTGCGGGTACTCCTGAACAAATTCTAGAAAAAGCTCAAGTTACTAATATAGAAGATGCCTTTATCTATTTTGGCAAATCTCATATTTCTTCAAAGGAGGTCCTTTCCTATGAGAATTAAAGCTTTAACTACAAGAATTCTAACTCAAGTCACCCATGATAAGAGAACCATTGCTCTTATTCTTATTGCTCCCCTTGTTATCTTAAGCCTTGTTTATTTCATCCTTAATTCTGAAAGTAGCAGTTATAACCTTGGTATTGTTGCAGCTCCTGATGCTTATATTGAAGAACTTACTCATAATGATGATTTGGATATCAAGCTTACCTATCTTAAAAGTAAAGATATCCCAAATGCTATAAAAAATAAAGAAATCCTCGCAGCCATTGATATGAATCCAAGTATGACTGAGGCCAAAATTTACTTAGACGGTACAAACAGTTTAGATGCTGAAAAAGTCCAAGCATTAGTAAAAAGTTCCGCTCTAAAAGTACTTCAAAATAATATGAAACAAAATGCTGAAGATACTAAAGAAAAGCTTAGCACTCTCTTAGATAGCCTCACTCAATTAAAGACTAAAATGCCTCAAGTGAAATTACAGGTTCCAGAAATAGATCTATCTGAGCTTAATATGACTGAGCCAAACTTTACTACTGACTATATTTATGGTGAAGAGGATACCTCTTTCTTTGATAACTTCGGAGCTGGGCTTATTGGGATTATTATCTTCTTCGTTGTCTTTCTAATTGCTGGCATTAATTTTCTTACTGAAAGAACTTCAGGCACTTTGGAAAAGCTCCTCTCTACACCTATCAAAAGGAGTGAAATAATCATCGGCTATGTATTTGGCTTTAGTTTATTAGCCTTGCTTCAAACGCTCCTGATTACTTTCTTTGTTATTTATGTTCTCGGTCTAAAAGTAGTCGGTAGTATATGGTACGTACTTCTTATTAACCTTTTAACCGCTATTACTGCCCTAACACTTGGTATTTTACTCTCTAGTTTAGCTAATAATGAATTTCAAATGGTTCAATTCATCCCTATTGTGATTCTCCCTCAAGTCTTTTTATGTGGCTTATTTAATTTATCAAATGGTTGGGAGATTGTCGGACTCTTGATGCCTCTTCACTATACAACTAATGCTTTAACAGAAGTCATGCTTAAAGGTAGTGGTTTTGAAAGGATTTGGCTAGACTGTCTCATCCTCTTAGGTTGTTCTTTAATATTCATGTTCTTAAATATACAGCTACTTAAACGACAAAGAAGCTTGTAAAAGATTTTTGATTTTTTACTAGGGGCTTCTCAAGTACGAGACATATATAGAAGTGTAAAAACAAATTAAATAACTTCCCACGGCATAATCACCGCAGCATCAACCTGAGGAACTGACCGGGTCAGCCAAGTCTCAATCTATTGTTATAGGTACCTCTGGACTTAAGGAAAATGTTCACTTGTGCGCTGACAGGGAGGCGCCACTTATAAGTTATGAAGTGTGTTTTTACATCTATTGCAGTACCAAAAATAAAGTTTCAACCAGAGTCCTAATGCCTTAGCTTCCTAATCATAAAGGGTGCACCGGCTAAGACTTTAAGGAGCTCCTCACTCATTGGTTTAGCTTTCACAACTGTCCTTAGTAGGCACCATGCTTGTCATAGTAGTGCTGAGGAGCCATTCTATGCCTTGTATAAGGTCTATTTAGGCAGTCATGAAAGTTTTCATCAAGGGTCTGGAGCAAAAAAGCAAGAGCACATACACCGTTATGCTGTATGTGCTCTTGCTTTTTTGTATGTCTAAAAACCGCCTTTAAACTCACTATAAATCTCCGTATATGATTATAAGGATTATCCTCCCTATTTCACTATTACTTTAGGAGCAATTAATGTAGGTACTGAGTCTAACTTCATCCTATTTTCACTGACTCTTCACTTCCTCAACACGTTTTAAAGCTATACTACATTCATAACGGTATAATAAATTCCCTAGATTAATAATAAAGACCTAGAACGCCACTCTCCCCTTTACTCGCTGTTCTAGGTCCTTATTTATACTATTGTAAAGGAATTTCTACTCCTTCAAGCACTATACTTTGTACTTCTTCTATATTGATAAAATCATATACCAGCAAATCGCTGGCACTATCTATAGTCGGTGTTGTAATCCCTTCGGTTAATCCTTCTGTTTTACTTAAATTTTGTCCCTCTTTATTTTCTCCATTTCTCACCACATTATAATACATATTAAATTTTATAATGCCTGTATTCATCCCCGTATTATTTAAATCAATTTTTGTACCGTCTTTCATTTTCAAATAAACTTCTTGTAAAGCTTCTATCTTTTTAGAACCTTTATAGCCTTCTAGAGTAGCGCCTAATGCTGATACTTCTACTTTTGTAATAGTTAACTTTTGTTTTTCGTTTTTAATGGTTTGACTCATATGTCTTGTTTTAGTCTGACTATTTTTATCCAGTTGAAACTCTACTTGCCACTTACCATCTAGGACATTTTCAAAATAATTATTCCCTACTTTAAATTTAAGATAAGGTAAGTCTTCTTTTTTAAACTGATTAAATACGTAGTAGTCTTTATTTAATGCTTCTTTCTCACTCCAATAGTGCTCACTCTGAGAAGGTTCATAGCTTTGGCCGGTTCTTTCATCTATCATTTCTATATACGTACTTTGATTTTCTATATTCACTTGATCATAATAACTTGTAATCAGTTCTATTCCTGTATCGCTAACATAAAAAGCATCTAGTTTTATTTCCTTAAAATCCTCGACTAGAATTTGATTAAGTCCTAAAGCACTTGTATAGCTTTTCCAAGGCTGTTTTATTTCTATTGGTGTTAGTTCCTCTAGTTTTATATCAGATACTTTGGACAAATTTCTCCATACTCTTATGCCACTTGCTTCTAGTGTTAGCTTTTGACCATATAACTGCTGGTTAGATGATAAATCTATGATACAATTCAGCTGCTTTTTATCTTCAGATAAGCTACTTTGTACTCCCCAGCCCATACTACTTAGTCTTTCTGTTTGTACTTGCATTTGTTTTACTTCACTACCCTCTTCGAAGGTACCTCCATCATCTTTAGTAAAGCTTGCTATAAACAATCCGGATTTTTTATCAATTAAAGCTCCTTCAGCAGTAAAAGTTAAGCCTTCAGCACTCATACTTTTTTCAATAGGTTGTACTTGATCTTTAAACGGAAAAAACTCACCAAATATATCTTTTAAAGTAGGATTATAATTAACTGCTGCTACAGTTCCTACAACTAAAGCTGCTGCTACTAACGGAATCAGTATTCTCTTTGTAAGCTGTCCTCTACCTCCTTTTCGCTTAGCCCCATTACTTCTCTCATTTGTTTCTAAATGTATACTGTTGTTCTCTTTATATGTTTCATCAGGTACGCGCTTATCCTCTGACATTTTCCCTATATTCCTAGTTGCTAAAGCTTTTATGCGATCTATTGAAACCTGTGGTACTTCCCTTATTTCTGCCTCATCCATAACCTCTTCCATTAAATCCTCTTGTATATCTTCCATAAGCTCAGTTAACTTCTTATTCATATGCCACACCCCTTTCTTTCAGTGCACGTTCTAGCTTCTTCTTTCCCCTAAACAGCTTAGTTCCTACTGTCTGTACGTTTAAATGAAGGATTTCTGCTATGTCGATTATTTTTTCCATATAGAAATATCTTCTTATAAAAATTTCTCTATCCGGCTCTGGCAATGTATTAAGTGCTGCCAACACTAGCTTATTGTCCTCTTCCTGCACTAAGCTATCTTCTGGGGTTTCATAATCTATACTGTCTTCTTCTAATGGGATGAACTCCCTTCTTCCTTTACTTCTCATGAGATTAATAGTATGATTTCTAGCCATCGCACCTAGATAAGCTTTAAGCTTTCCTGTTTCTATCTCTAATGTTCTTTGCTTCTGCCAAACTTTAATAAATACGTCTGCACAGAGTTCTTCTATCTCTGTTGTTTGTAACATACCTGATGAAACTTTCATAATAACCCGTACTAAATAAGCCCCATACTCATCTATTAACTGCTCATAGCAAATCATATCGCCACTTTGTATGCCTTTTATGATTTCTTCTTCCTTCATGTTGTCCTCCTCTAATTTTCTCTTATACTTATATAGACAACTACGATAGTTACTTCATTCCCTATTTATAAAAAAATAATACGATTAATTCAAGCATATTTTACCATATATTCCTGTACTGCAATTTTAAAGCTTATCGCTTATTTTTTGTACTAAAAAAGGCATCCTTTTCTTAGGATGCCTTGCTATAATCTCTATATTAGATATTATTTGTTCTACAAATCTTCCACTTCACTTACTGCTCTCTCTTTCTGATTACTATGCTCATTCCTGAAGGCATTTCACTATTCTCATTTTGCTCTGCCTCCTCTAGTGCCTTAAGCAATTGACCATTTACTATATCCTCAGGAGTTACATTATCAATCATAACCAACATTTCTTTGGTTTCAGAAAATAATCCATAGCTTTTAAACTCATAACCTTCTTCCTTTAAGATAACATAAGACTCTTTTAATATTCCTTCCAGATTTTTAGCCGATGTATCAGTTAGTTCTGTTCTAATAGAAATAAACATATTAGAAGTTAACTCCTTATTAAAGGACATATCTAATACAATACTTTTCTCTAATGATTCTCTCTCACTCTTCTCCAATCTCTCAGGATCTACAAAGTCTACCATAGCAGTATTGTCCTCTAACTGAGGTATTCTCGATAAAAGTGAAATGACTTCTTTTGCACAGGTTTCTCCTAGTCTATCTCTTGTATTAAACTTGCCTTGTACATAACTCTCATACCCATCATACTGTATTGTCCCTTTTCTATACTCTATTGTGAAATGAGTATCTATGCTAGTTTTCGAACTCACATTGACCATATAGTTATTAAATTTGAAATTATAACGAGCCTTTCCGACTTCCAAATCTAACTTTGGGTATTTCTCAGCTACATACGCTTCAACCTTATGAGTGGCAAAAGCTGCTGAGATAGGATTACCAAGTAAATCATTAGCACCCCATAGAACTATTCCCATAAGAAAAATCCCTAATACTCCTGCAATAAATCTTTTTATCCATGGCATCGTCTGCTTAGACTCCTTTCCAAAAACATATCCAAATAAAGCACCAATAGCCGTACCTATTCCCACTAAAATCGTATAAATAATACTTAGAAACAGAGGCATGATAAATAATTCTGGCATACGGCCTAACCATTCTATGTCCTCTAAAAGGCTTTGAATGATAATACCTAGATAAGACAATGTAAAGATTCCTACTGGTACCCAATAGTATTTCTTTCTTAGTAAGACACATCCTGCTATCCCTATACATGGCATAATAAGTACGTTATAAAACATACCTTGAGAGTTAGATAAGTAAATGCCTAATAACCCACCTATAATTAATATAATAAGCCCTATGGAAATGATCTTACTTTTTATATTACTAATAACCTTTCGGTCATCTACTTTATACTCCCTATCTATCTCTTCACTACTAAATAATGCTTTGCAGCTTTCACAGTTTTCTATATGCTTAGCAACTAACATCTCACTATCATCACTGGCTACTTTGTCTTTTACTAGGGGCATCAAATCTAAGCAAACATTACAATTAATCTCTACGTCTTCTATTTTTTTCATCCAAATCCCTCCTCTAATAACTTCTCCTTTAGCCATCGTTTAGTTCTAAATTCTATTACCCTAGCTGAGTTTTCCGATATACCTAACTTTTTACCTATTTCAGCGAATGCATAGCCTTCTGCTCTCATATAAATAATTTGCTTTGTTCGCTCATCCTTTTCCCCTAAAAGTTCATTAATCCTTTTTATAATTTCCTTATCTATAAAAGCTTGCTCTATTCCATCTGTTACATAAATTTCAAACAATGCACTACTATCTATATCTTTATTTTGCCTTCGTAGCTGCTGTAACCATACATTCCTCGCGATTCCAAATAGCCATGTCTTTATAGAGGCATCACCTCTATATGTTCCTATCCTTCTAATGGCAATCACGAATATCTCTGAAAGTAAATCCTCCGAAAGGGCTGGATTATGTGTTAAACTTACTAAATATCTAAAGACATCTTCCTTATACATTTGATACAGCTGTTCTATCTCTAACACTTAACCCCTCCTCTCTCTTTATAAGTCACACTTTTAAAGACTTTGTTACAACAAAAATAAAAAATAAGTAACTTGTTTCCAAGCTCTTATTTTTTATAGAACTACTTATTTAAAATAGTTAGGTTCTTATCCATATCTGGATAGAAGTAACTTCTACCTTCCTGGCTATTGGCTTCTCCAGCTATGGTGTAAAATTGTATGTTCTTTGTATCTATGCCCATTACTAGCTTTATGTAATAAGTTATATCGTCTACATTGATATTAGTCTTTACACCCTTTATGATTTCTAGCGCGCTAGCCGTAATAGTACTTATATCTCCATCGTTTAATATCTTGCTTAAGAAGGTACTCATGACGTATTGTTGCATTTGAATACGTCCAACATCACCGTTTATATAACCTTTTCTATATCTTAAAACCCCTAATACATCGCTTCCATTCAATTGTTGAAGCCCTGCTTTAATATTAATGTTAAGTCCCTGAGCACTATCCCTATAATACATATCTTGCGGTATATCTAATTCTAATCCGCCTATACTATCAATTGTTTTTTCCACAGCTGTAAAGTCTATAATAACATAGCTTGCAATCTGAATATTTAACATTTCTTCTATTTCTTTTACAGCTAATTGTTCTATGTATTGTCCCTGGCTATAGGCATACATCTCTCCTATTTTACTTACAGAAACAGATTCTGGCTTTAGTAAATTACTTTGTTCTTCATCCCACTCAATCTTTGTATCTCTAGGAATAGAAACAATTCTTACTTCATCTTGATGATCATTAAAATTCACTACAAAAATAGTATCTGTTCGTGTACCATCCGCATCAAGACCAAACACTGCTATATTGTTTGCTCCCGGTAACTTAGTAGTTTCGTTAGTATCCTTATTACTTTGCTGAGCACTAGGTATGGCGCCTCCATCTTTCTTTGGTATAGCATTAGTTAAACAAACTAAAATAACCCCCACCAAAAGAAGCCCTCCTATAATAGAAACTCCTAACTTATGCTTTTTAAACATTGTAATTTTTATAATTCTCTCTTTAATGTGATTAGGATTTTCTCCCATTCCCTGTACTAGATATTGCTGGTTTTTAGGTGTAAAAACTATATTTAATAATGTATTAGCATACTGCTTTCTGTTAACTCCTAAAGCCATTACTCTCTCATCACAAGCTATTTCCATATCTTCTTTCATTAATTTCATAGCCAGCCATGCTAGAGGATTAAACCAATGAAATGCTACTGCTAAAATTTGAAGATAAGTTACCTTGTTATCTCTATACTTCAAGTGAATTAATTCATGATATAACATCATTTCTACTTCTTCTATACTAAACCCTTCGGGTATACAAATAATTGGTCTTAAAAAGCCAAAGATCATTGGGTACTTTCCTTTAACCATACTAATATCAGCATGAATATGTACCTTTTCTTTGATCTGCTGTGCATATATAAGAATTTTTTCATCTGTTACCTTTTCTGCACCTTTTAATTCTTTCTTTAATTTACAATATCCGTATCCAAAATAACCAATTACCATTATACTCCCTAACAGCCATATAAGTAGCAGTATTAAGCTTACTGTCTCGCTAAGTAAGCTGTTCCTTAGTGGGCTATTATTATTGAACATATCCGCTTCTACCTTCATAGCTTGTCCAGACTCCTCATTAGCTGTTGTAATTATAATATCTTTTTCAGGACTAAATTCAGCCTCTAATAACACTTCTTCCTGTAAATTGGAAGCATTTGATGTATTCAGCCTAACACTTGATATTCCTGTATCAAATAAGTTAAAAATGCTTATTTTGCTACTCGGTAATACTGGTATAATTAGCCTAATTAAAACTACAATCCACAAACCGTATATTAAGCTTCTTTGTATTTTCCCTTTAAGTAACACTCTTAATAGCAGTATAATTCCAATAATGCCGCTAGCCATTAAACTCCAACTTACAATCTCCCCTATGACATTCATACTATTCCTCCTCTATTTTATCAATGAGCTTACGTAATTCTTCCTGCTCTTTTTCTGTTAACTTTCCCCTTTTAGCAAAAGCAGTAACTAACATCCCCATAGACCCTTCAAATACTGTATTAATTAAATTCTTAGCTTCTTTTATTTGACACTCTTCTTTCTGAACTAAGGGATAATACTTAAAAGTACTAGTTGTTTTATCTGCATCAATAAAGCCTTTCTCCATTAATCTCACAATAAGTGTGCGTACTGTGGTATTAGACCAAGCTTTTTCTTTTTTTAACTCCTCTATAATTTCTTTTAAACTCAATGGGGACAGCTCCCATAATACATGCATGATTTTCCATTCTGCTTCTGTAATATTCTTTTCCATACTAACCTCCATTACCTTTCTTCCTCTAGATGTTCAAGCTAATCCTACTGTAATAATTCTTATCATTACAACTAAACTCATTAGCATAGTCTTTAGAAATAATTTCTTTAATTTTTTAGACTATAGCTTATTCTCCTTCTATCACTCTTTATCTAATAGATACCAACACCAACTACAGTTGTAGTTGTTTATAGACTACAACTGTAGTTCATTATTGTCAATACTATTCTATCATTTATGTATAATTACCTATAATATATTTTAAGAGCGATAAATAAAAAAGCACTTCATAATGAAGTGCTGTAAGTTAATAAACCCGCTATTTGTTTAGTTGATATTTCTCCTCAGCCTCTATTCTTTCGGAATAATGACTTCTGTTTCTGTCACCACCGTCGTAGTTTTGATATTTTGAAAACTATTAAATGATACCATGCCTACTATAACCAATATGATATTTATGACTACAATGGTAGTAATAACAATTATAATACTTTTCCAAATAAGATGAGCACGACGATTTTTTATAGCAAGTTGCTCATTTATCCTAGATAATTGCTCTGCTACAATATTAATATCTTTTTCATCCTCTAACTTAGAACCCAGTAGTTCACTTACTGATACGTCAAAGAGTGCCGCAATTTTGATTAATATATCTGCATCAGGTACAGAAAGTCCTTTTTCCCACTTTGAAATCGTCTGACGAACTACATTTAATCTAATAGCAATTTCTTCTTGTGTAAATCCTTTTGTTTTCCTTAATGCTTTTAGGTTTTCACTAAACACAAGTGATCCCTCCTTTGCTATTTTTAATAGTAATCTATACTTAACTGTTGCTACAAGCAACGCATATTAACATTACAAAAAATAGGCACATCCTTCATTATATGCTCTAAAATTATTAACTCTTTAGCTTTCCATTGCCTATAGTCCTAAAAAATACCTTGTACTAATATCATATAAAGAACCGTCCCTCCACCAATGCTCAGGAGAGTATTCCTTTTCCATAGGTGTAGTAAAGCAGTGCCGGCAATCCCTATTAATTCGGGTAATCCAAATGGCATTGTAGTAAATGAAATACCCTTTAAACAATAGATTACTAATAATCCAATAACTGCATAAGGAAGTACTTTCCCCAAATAAGCAATATAATCAGGAACTTCTTTATAGTCTGGAAACAAAATAAAGGGCAAGAATCTAGTGGTCATAGTTCCTAGAGCCACACAGCCAATAATAATTAACGTTTGTACGGGTGTTAAATACATATCTGCTCATCCCCCTCTACCTTCGGATCTAATTTTCTTCTAAGTAAAGTTAAGCTAGCTAAAATAAGAATCATAGCTGGAATAATAAAATCACTTGGTCCAAATATAACTAAGCTTATACTAGCAGCGCCTACCCCTAATAAAGCAGGAACCCGGTTTTTCCTTTCCTTCCATTGGTCCAAAAAAATAACGACAAATAATGCTGTTAATGAAAAATCTAATCCTTCTGTATTAAACGTAATAAAGTTCCCCAATAATCCGCCTAATACTGACCCTAATGCCCAATAGCTATAGTTTAGAAATGAAATAAAAAAATAGAACCATCCCTTATCTACACCTTCTGGGACTTGAACACTATAATTAACCGAAAAGGTTTCATCGCACATCATGAAAATAAGAAAAGGCTTTAATCTTCCTACTCCTCTATATTTCTTAAGCATTGATATGCCATAAAACAAATGTCTTGCATTTACTAATAAAGTTAGAATAAACGTTTGTACTGGAGCAAACGTGCTTGTTAGTAATGTAATTGCCACAAACTGCATGCTTCCGCAAAAAGCTATGGTACTCATTAAAAATGACCATAAAGCACCATACCCTTTACTTGCCATTAGTACGCCATAAGCTATACCTAAAAATATAAATCCTGCCAAAACCGGAATAGTATGTGGAATAGCCGCTTTTAGAGCCTTTTTCTTTGTATTCATTTTTCTCCCCCTTAATTTCTTTACATATCCATCTATCTATGTTCCATTACTAGCTTTTTATCATGTGACTAAGTTTTATCATAGTACTTATTATAAAAAATTGCAAAAATAGTAGCCAGTCTTATCAACTATAGGCTACTATTTTAACTATCCCTCTATATCTTTAAAAAGTGACTCACTTCTCCTGTATGACATAGTGCTAAACGGTGAAGTGCCCTAGTACAAGCAATATAAAGAAGTTGTTTATCCTCCGGCTCATCATAATTCACTTCATTCACTTCATAGACAATAACTGCATCATATTCTAATCCTTTTGCCATATAAACTGGCATAATGTGAATACCTTTTTGATAACCTTCTTCTTCTGGATTTAATTGGTGAATATCTAGCTTTCTAGAAAGCTTACTATACACATGATTCACTTGTTTTTGAGATTTACAGATGATTGCTATGGTTTCATAGCCTTCTTTTTGATAAGTCTTAACTCGATCTTCTATCCACTCCAGTTCTTGAGCTTCATTTTCATGCTCAGCAATAACAGGGACTTCTTCATGTCTTTCAAAAGCAATAGCACCTACCTCTCCATCTCTCAACTTAGAGGTAAATAAGCTAATTTCATAAGATGAACGATAACTTTTAGTAAGACTTAGCTTTAATGCGTTTTTAGGCTCTAAACATCTAATAACCTCATCATATAAATCTTCTGTTTCTGATTTTTCAATGGTTTGGCCGATATCACCTAGGATAGTATATTGTGTACCTTTAAAGATTTCTCCTAAGACTTTATATTGTAATGGATAATAATCTTGAGCTTCATCTATAAGTACTTGTTTAATCTGAGGATAAAGTCTTTCACCTTCTAACTTTAACTTCAAGTAAAGTAGAGCCATTCCATCTTCATAAGTTACTAGGTCCGCTCTTAAACTCTTTGCTGTAAAAGTGCGAATCGAATCACTAGACTTAGGCAAATTTAACCCTGATGCAGCGCGATTAAATAAGCTTTCATCCTTAAATAATTTCTCATATAATCTAAAACAATTAACCTTAGTAAAACTTCTTATTGTGCCTAACGTTTGATCTCTATAGCTATTTAACTTTTCATTAACCTTTTCGTCTACATCATAGCCGCCTTCACCTTTAAGCATTTTAAAAAGTTCTTTTCGTTTTGCTTTTTCTAACTCTCGTAGCTTTTTCTCTAGCATATTTTGAATTCGATCTAAACGTCTACCAACAGCCATATTAATAGGATTATCTAGGAAGTTCTTTTTGAGGCTTTTTGCATCTGCAATCAATTCTTCTGCATAATAAACGTCTTTAAACTGAATAAGCTCTTTTTCATAAATATCAATCAAACAATCCAACATGTGTACAAATTGGCTAGACCCTTTAAAGCGAATGGTATTTCTAATAGCCTTTCTATTTTTATTCGTAATCATGTATTCTAATTGACTACTTCTAGAACGCATGCGAATACTGTTTTTAAAATAAGCTTCAAAGAAATCCTCCATTGTACTATATTTTACATTGTCTTCCCCTAGTTCTGGTAAAACAGTACTTACATATTCTCCAAATAAGTGGTTAGGAGAGATAATCATAATGTTATCACTAGTAAGTCCCTCTGCCATACGTTCATATAATAAAAAGGCAATTCGATGCATCGCAATAGACGTTTTTCCACTTCCTGCTACCCCTTGAACAATAAGTACATCATTACCTTTATTTCTAATAATTATATCTTGCTCTTTTTGAATGGTCTCAACAATGTTTTTCATATAAGTTGATGCATTGTTACCTAAGGCTTCCTTTAGCATATCGTCTGTAATAGTTAAGGAGCAATCAAAGAAATAATCTAGCTTTCCCTTTTCAATTTCGTATTGTCTCTTTAAACTCACTTCCCCGCGAATCTCTCCACAAGGAGCCTCATAGCTAGCAGGTCCTAATTCATTACGATAAAACATACTTGCAATAGGTGCTCTCCAGTCATAAACCATTACCTCATAGGTATCATCGTTCATAACATTTTGATATCCAATATATACAGCTTCTGTACTTTCTCCTTCTTCTGTAAAATCAAAACGTCCAAAGTATGGTTTATCTAACACACGTTTATATTTTTCTAACTTCCCTAGTTTATGTTCATATTGAGAGGTTTCTATTCTCTCCATAGTATGATACTGAGTAAGCTCAATATTTCTATCATAATCATCAACAGCCGGTACTCCCCCTGCCCACATCTCTCTTCTGAGAGCTATAAGGTTTCTCTTTTGTTCATCAACCGCATCTCCCCCTAATGAAATCTGTTCATTAAGAAATTCTGTTACTTTATCTAAGTAAACTTGTTCTGCTTTTAATACTACTTCATAATCACTCACTACTCTTCCTCCACTTCTATCTGTTTATGATAGCATTTATGGAGCTTACTGACTAGCTGTATAATTTAGCAAGTAACGATAAATATATTCTGAATTTTTATTTACTTTGTCGGATAATAAATTATAATAAAATTATCAAATATTTATATCATTCATAACTGGAGGTTATATCTTGATTAGTGAACTTCATTTATATCATGTTTTTTATACAGTGGCTCAGTATCAAAGCTTTTCTCAAGCAGCCAAAGCCCTTTATATTTCTCAACCAGCAGTTAGTAAATCTATTAAAGCCTTAGAATCTTCTCTAGGAACCTCCCTTTTTTCTAGGCGTTCTAAAGGCATTTCTCTTACACCAGAAGGCGAGCTTTTTTATAAACATGTTCAAACGGCCTTAGAAGCCTTAGAAGAAGGCGAAAAACTTCTCCTTAAGCTTCATTCCTTAAATGCAGGGCAAATTAATCTAGGAGTTAGTTCTACTTTAGGAACACATTTTCTCATGCCTCTGCTAAAAAGCTTTATGGAACGTTACCCTCATATTAAATTACAAATTATTAATGATTCTACAACAAAGACATTAGACTTAGCAAAAAAAGGGGTACTTGATATTGTTATTGTAAGTTCATCTAACTATTATGATGGTCTTAGTTTCATCCCTTTAAAGAAAATTGAGGATATCTTCGTTTGTAGTCCTAGTTACTATGAATCCATTTCTTCTCTAACCTTACCAGAGCTTTGCGAACAGGCTTCTTTTATGTTTTTATCTAAAGATAGTGTCACTAGACTTTACTTGGAAACAGTCCTTGCTAATCAGGGAATTTCCATTGTTCCTGATATTGTTGCTGGAGATATGAATTTCCTTATTGCTTGTGCAAAACTCGGACTTGGTATTACTTCTGTTATTAAAGACTTTGTATCAGAAGAGTTGGCAACTGGATCCTTGGTAGAAATTCCTTTTACTCTATCTCCAAGTAAACGTTCTATTGATATTGCTTATGCTACTGACACTACTTTTTCTAAAGCAACTTCTTGTTTTATTGACTTTTTAAATCAAGAGCTATTATAAATAATAAGCCTGTTAAGCAGTGGCACATCTGTGCCCTGTCTAACAGGCTCATTTCTATTCTGGCTTAAAAGCTTCCTTAAATTCAAGTACATGCCTTTTTAGTTTCTGTTTAACTTCCTCATCAAACTCATCATATTGATTTAGCATCAAGAAGATTGGCGAATAAAACGCTATTGCTATATACTCCGGATCAACGCTTCTGAACTCTCCTTTTGAAATAAGATATTTAAATATGCTGGACTGGAAATGAATTACATCCTCCATATAAAGCTTTCTATAAAGTTCTTGAATCTTTTTATTATTAAATTGCTCAATAATAAGCATCCTTCTAAACTTAACTGCATATTCATCACAAAAATAGTACTCGAATATTTTAAATGTAATCTGCATAAGCAGTTCATTCGAAATCCCTTGATACATATCTACCTTACTATCTCCTATCGTATAAGGGATTTGCATCGCTTCATAAAAAGTAGTAGCTTTTTCATAACAAACTTCAACTACTCCATCAAAAATATCTTGCTTGTTCTTAAAATGATTGTATAAAGAACTTTCCTTAATCCCTACTGCCCGTGAAATATCCCTTACCGAAACAGCATTGTATCCTTGCATTGAAAACAAGGTTAACGCTTCATAAACTATCTTCTCTTTTGTCTTCATACCTTCTCCCAAAACTTATAGCTTAAATACATTCATACCTTGATCTAAACTATTAGCAATCTCTTTTAATTGAATAGCATTCTCCGAAACATTAACCATAATACTACTTACTTCTGTAGCAGAAGCTGATGTTTCCTGTGTACTAGCCGCATTTTCATCTGCTATAGCTGATAAACTATGTACAATATCCACTACCTTTACTCTTGCTTCGTCCATCTTCTTAGTTCGTTCTAGAATGGCTTGAACTCCCTCAATAGAATTATCTATTCCTTTCTTTACTTCAACAAAGATGGTATTCGTTTTTTCTACATTTTCATTTTGCTTTTCTATTATTTCTTTAACCTCTTTCATAGTGCCAACAGCTGTTGTAGAATCTTTAATGAGAGAAGAAATGATTTCCTCTATCTTTCTAGCTGAATCATTAGATTGTTCAGCTAGTTTCTGAATTTGAGTTGCTACTACCGCAAAGCCTCTTCCTTGTTCTCCTGCTCTTGCTGCTTCAATAGATGCGTTGAGGGATAAAAGATTGGTTTCATCTGCAATAGAGGTAATTAATGCTATTGCTTCTTTAATTTTTAGAGCTGATTCATTGGTTGTATTCGTTTGTTTATAAATGACATCAATAGAATCACTTGCTTTTTTATTTATATTATCTAACTCTTTTAAAGTCTCCGTTGCTGCTTCACTAGATATCTTTATCTGCTTAGCATGATCATTAAGTGTTGCTACAGCTTTATTAGTCTCTTCTATCATGTCACCTATAACAATGACGTGGTCTGTTGCTTTTTGTGTTTCCTCTGCTTGACTAGTTGCCCCTGCTGCCATATCATGAACAGCATTTTCTACTTGTTCTATAGTTATAGCTGTCTCTGAGGCATTGGTGCTAAGAAGTTCTGACGCAGAAAATAAGTTATTTCCTTGCTCTTTAATATGAGTAACAACCTTTAATAAACTTTCTCTTAACGTTGTAATGGCTCTACTCATTTCTCCTGTTTCATCTTTACGCTTATTAAGTTTATTCTGCTCTTCATCCTCAACAAAATCTAATTCTGCAATTCTTGTTACCAATGTTGTAGCTTTTTTAATAGGACGTACTAAATAGCCTGTAATAACATATCCCATAATTAAAGCTACACCAAGAGCAAATCCCCCTCCTGATATGCTTCTCCTAATAATTCTCTCTATTGGTTTTAGAATATCTGCTTCATCAGCTGTAATCACTAATATGTCATTAGTATTTTTTGTTATATAATAAGCAGCATATTTTTTAAGCCCCTTAAAGTCATAACCAACAACAGTTGGCTCTGATACGTTTCCTTCATTAAGTTGTTTTACCACCTCTGTTACTACTTTATTCTCTACTGGTTTACCTATTTTGTCAGTCGTAGGATGATATAGCATAGTTCCATCTTTTTTCACTATATAAGCATAACTTGAATCAATCCCCTTTATTCCTATACCTGCTACCAGTTCTTTTAGTGCTTCTACATACTCTCCATTACTTTCGGATAGAATCTTGTCAACTTCATCCCCATACGCTACAACTAAGTCATATAAGTAATTTTGATTTACATTTGATAGGCTATCACTTGCCAGAGGAATAGCGGTCCATATATTTATGCCTGTAGTTATTATGATAACAATTAGTAGTAAAAGAACCATTTTTGTCTTTAGAGAATAAATATTTATTTCCCTCTTTTTAGTCCCTTCTTTTTGCTCTTTCATATATATCACCCCATTTACAGTATCTTAATATAAAATATAAACCCTGTTCCCCCTCTTTTCAACATATTCAATACATTTTAGGCATATCGTTCTACAAATAAAGCTTATTTTTTTAAACTTTTATGACTATTGTTTAATATACTCGTCTTTAAGAATGGCATATTCATAGGTATCACTCCAAATGGGATTTCCTTTTTCATCTTTTTTGAAATAGATGTTTTGTTTTAAATGACCTTCTCTTCTCATTCCTAAACGCTCCAACAATCTCCAAGATGCTGTATTAAGCGGATTACACATGGCAACAATTCTTCTTGCTCCCCTAGTATTAAAACCATAAGCTATAACAGCATTTGCTGCTTCTGTAGCATACCCTCTCCCTTGATAAGACCGATTAAACACATAACCTATTTCCCATGTTTTAAACTCTTGTTTTGCAAAGTAAATATTGCCAATGAGCTTATTATTTTCTTTTAAACAAACCGCTAAAAACGCTGGACTTTCTGCCCTACTTTTAGCTTCATTTTGACTTGCTTCTATAGAAAAAGCTTGATAAGGCTCATAACGCACCACTTCCTCATCAGAAAGATACTCATATAAATCTTTCCAGTCCTCTTCTTTAAAGCGTCTTATTACTAATCGTTCTGTCTCTAATTGTTGCATATTAAAAATCCCCCTTATTATACTGATCCTTATTTCTGGCTTGTTTCTTTTGTTTAATAAACTTGGCATTGCTTTTAGCCTTTTCTTTTACTCTTTGAAAATATAATGCCTTATTAGCACTATAGGCTGCTTCCTTCTGCAATTTTAAATAGCTTTGCCATCTTGTAGGTAATAAATCGCCATTTATCAGTGCTTCATTAATAGCACAACCTGGTTCATTATGATGTGTGCAATCAGAAAATTTACATTGCTGTATTAGACCTTCTATATCTACAAAGGTCTCTCCTAGGCCTGTAGTAATATCCCACATACCTAATTCTCTCATTCCAGGTGTATCAATCAGCATAGCCCCATTTTCTAGAAATAATAATTGCCTATGAGTAGTCGTATGATGCCCTTTAGAATCTTCTTCCCTTATGCCACTAGTCTTCATACAATCTGCTCCTAAGAGAGCATTTACTAAACTTGATTTTCCTACACCTGATGAACCTAAACATACTATGGTTTTACCAGGTTGTATAAATTTGTTTAGGTTTTCTAAACCAAATCCTGTCTTAGAACTAATGACAATTACCTCTACCCCTATTGCTGTATCAGCTACCTGCTTTACTAAGTCCTCATAGTTAGGGGTTAAATCTGCTTTTGTTAATACGACTACAGGAATGCCCCCACTTTGCCAACTTGCTGCTAGGTAACGTTCTAAACGTTTTAAATTAAAATCATGGTTTAAAGACATCAGTATAAACACATAATCAAAGTTAGCAGCTACTACTTGCTCTCCTCTGCCTACATCTGGATCCTTTCTAGAAAAGTAAGACTTGCGCTCTAAAGTCTTTACGATACGGCTACTACCACTTGCATTATAATCAATAAGTACAAAGTCTCCTACTGTCGGAAATATCTCTCCTGCTTCTCCATGATGATAAATACTCGCCTTTAATACGGCATCTCTTTCTCCACTATTACATATCACCTTATAAAGTTCTCTATGAACTGCAACAATACGTCCTAATAGGTAATCTCCTTCAATATCAACTACTTGCTCATTATATCCTAATCTTCTTAAATCTATCATGATTGCCTCCACTATTTTATGTTTTAGTTAGCTTGCTCGCTTTTACTAAAATCAATAGTGTCAAATACTTTTATACCGTTTGTCTTTCAAAAATGCATGCAAAAAAGACACACCTATGTGATGTGTCTTTACTGGCCACAGTATTCACGAAAGGTTTCACAAAACGGCATCACAAATAAAGGGCTAGAGTCACCTTTAGCATTTGCTTTGCCACTATTTGATTTTAGTTGTTTACCACCATTAATTTATTATTAGTCATCATACAACACTCCTTTCGCTTCTACATTAAAGCATTTAATTCTTAACATAGAAAGTTGTTTTACTTTTCAAACTCTAACATATTTAATACCTTTTTTCAAGCCTGTTAATCAAAATCCATTTCTTTTTTTTATTAATTCTTGGTATTTATTATCTAGCTCCTCATACATTGGTGTTCCTTGCTTTTCTCTACTTAACTGTCCTATGATGTATGCTATTTCATTTTCTAATAACATCTTATCTTCTTTATTGCTCTTCATTTCTTTTCTATGAGCTTCATCTTGTGCTACTTGTTTTTGTTCTTTTCTTTCTAAGTACTCTCTAATGCCATATTCATAACGTCTAATGATCTGGTTTTCAAAAACTAATAATTTATCACACAGCTGCTCTAACATATACCTGTCATGTGTTACCAAAATCAGGGTTCCATTGTAATCTTTAAGTGTCTCTTCTAGCTGCTCTCTAACATGAAGATCTATATGATTAGTAGGCTCATCTAGAATAAGTACTTCACATCCTTGACGAATAAGAATCAATAATTTGAGCTTCATACGCTCTCCTAAACTAAGAACCTCGGCTTTATCATACAAGCGATCATTGGAAAAACCCATTTGTACAAGTGCCATACGTATTTGACGCTCTTCTTCTTTATTGGTGGCTTCAAACACCTGCAAGATACTTTTCTCCTCCTTTATATCTAAAACATCCTGGCTGATATAGCCAATCTTCCTTTCTTCACTAATTCTTATTTCTCCTTCAAGTGGTACTTGTTTTAATATTGCTTTAACTAAGGTTGATTTGCCACAACCATTAACACCATATACCCCTATCTTCTCTCCTCTTTTGACGTAAAAGGAACTTTGGTTAAAAATCAACTTATTCCCATAGAATTTACGAATATCTTTTGCTTGTAAGATAGTATCTCCAACTTTTTTAGTGGCTTCTAGCTGAAATAATACTTTTATTTCTTCTTCTGGTTTTATTAAGCCACCTACTTCTATTTTTTCTAATCTTTTAATTCTAGACTTAACTGCCTTATCCTTTTTTTTAGCTTTTACTCTATTGTACTCTTTTCCCCCGAACTTATTTCCTGTAGCAATTGCCTTTTTACGAGACTCTCTATGAGCTTTTTCAGACCATCCCTTTAGTTCTTCTATTTGTCCTCTAATTTGTGATTTAAGTTTCTCTTGTTCCATAAATAAATGGAGCTGACTCTCATATCGTCTCCTTTTCTCTTCTATGTAAAAGGAATAATTTCCGTTATAATTAACGATCTTCCCTTGATCAATTTCCATAATACTATCAATACATTGGTCTAGAAAAAAGCGGTCATGTGATATGATAACAACTGCCCCTTTAAAAGCTTTTATTTGTTTAATAAGCCACTTTACCCCTTCATAATCCAGGTGATTAGTTGGTTCATCTAGCACTAGAAAGTCTTTCTTGCTATAAAGGAGCTGCGTTAAAAGTTTCTTTGTTCTCTCCCCCCCACTTAATGTCTCCTCTAAATCTAAATACTCTGTGGCTTGCTTCATATATCCTATATCCATGCCATTATATTGCCAAAGAAGCTGGCCACTTGTAGGTTTAATTGTATTGGTAATCATATCGGCTAACGTTGTTTTGCCTGCCCCATTACTTCCTACTATTCCTATCTTTTTTCCTGATTCAATCTCAAAATTAATATCATTTAATATTACTTTGTCACCAAACTCTTTACTAATATGCTTTCCTTGTAAAATAGCTGTCATCATTTCACCTCATATTTTACGAAAGCACACCTCTTTTGTTATGCATCTCCATCTCTTTATTTCTCATCTTCTTGTCTATTAGTTTAGATTTAAAAAAGACTGCAAATGAACTCATGCTCATTTACAGTCTTTTAATAATCCTTATTTACTTCCATAGACCTGTAGCCCTAAAATACGCTTTTCAAAAGGCTACACAATTAATCTATATATAAATCTTGGACAATGACTTATGAGTATGATTAGCTTCATAGATTTTTGCACAACAAGAAAGAGTATGCTCTCTCTTTAATTGTAAAAATAATCTCATCATTAAGCTAAAATCATTCTCATTTCATTCTCCTTTTCTTCATTTCATATTTACCTTCATACTACAACTTTAACTGCTATATTTCAAGCCCTTTTTCGTACTATACTTAATGTAGCTCGTGTTTATGCTTTATTGGCCACATAGTTTTTGGCCTGTTGTATCAACTTATGATACACCACTAATATTTCTGGTTCATTGCAATACTTTTCAAGTTCTTCTATCGGAATCCACATGACACCACTATTTTCTTCTCTATTTATTTCTACAGCTTCCTTTTCATCTGCAATAAGTATATAGGCAACTGATAGATGCATATGTGTCGGTACATAACATCCTCTTTTAATATGCCCCTATACAGGTAGAATATCTAATGAAGCTATGGTATTCATGAGTGGTTTAATATGCTTTACCCCTGTTTCTTCTGTTGCTTCTTTAAGTGCTACATGTAATAAATCTTCATCCCCATCAGCATGTCCTCCAGTCCATGCCCATGTCTTATAAATATTATGATGGACCATAAGTACCTTATCTAGCATCTCATTCATAATAAAGCCTGAACTTGTAAGATGAGCAAATTCATTCTCTCTCAATAATATAGTCTCAGGGAATCTTTCAATATATTCTAGTATCACTTTCTTCTCGCTCATTTCCTGAGCATTTACAGGTGAATAAGCTAATATTTCTTGCTTATAATTCATTCGGTCCTCCACTATACTTAGCTAATATCTTAAGTCGTATACTGCTATCTACTTTTAGTTACACCTTTATAATAGCATAAGTTAATACATGGTACACTAGGCTCCTTATACTATCTTAAAGCTTTTCTTTAACTCTTCTAATAAGTTCTTCATATTCTGCTTCACTTAAAAGTACTTTAGGCTCTGGCATCATTTCAAAAGTTCCTCCAAAACCTGGTCCCCCTTCATATTTAGGAACAATATGATAGTGTAAATGAGTCATCTTATCTGCATAAGCACCATAGTTAATCTTATAAGCACCAAAAGCTTCACTCATTGCCTTAGCTACTCTAGCCACATCCTTCATAAAGGCATTTCTTTCATCATCACTTAAATCAAATAACTCGCTTTTATGTTCTTTATACGCAACTAAGCATCTGCCTCTATAAGTTTGCTCCTTAAATAAATACAGAGTACTTGCCTCTAGATCACAGATTTTAATCATAATATCTGTTAAACGATGGTCTTTCACACAATAAAAACAGTCATTATCAAAATTCATATTCTTTCTCCTTTAGTTTTAATTTTTACAACTGATTTTATTATATATAATTTAAAACAAATTACCTTTTCATATTTTGTCTTCATTGACTTAAATCTTACAATTATAGCTTATTTTTATACCTATCATCACTTCGATAAATCAGTATTATCTTACAGCCTATTCCTATACTATATTAAAACAGACTTAACTGTTCTACTTCATGATTTTTCCTACTGGCTTTAATAATATCTGGCATCTTATATAGCAAACCATACTTTTCACACTCTCTGACAAATAGCTTTCTAAGCTTAGCAAAATCAACACTCCTACACTCATATTGATTACCATAATGCTGAATATACTCCTCTTTAATTCCCGGGAAATATTGATCTAATTTTTCAAAATACCATTCTCGTTGATTCTCTCTTAAGGTCATTCCAATAGCAGGATAGATAAATCTAGCACCTGAAGCTGCCGCCTTAACTACAATTGATTTAATATTTTCTTCATTATCTGCTATAAATGGAAGTACTGGCATCATCAATACTCCAGTAAAAATACCTGCTTCAGCTAAAGCCTTAATTGCTTTGAATCTTTCAGATGAGAGGGCTACTCTCGGCTCTATGATTTTACACAAATCATCTTTATAAGCAGTTATAGTTATTTTTGCAATGACTGGTGAATGATTATTGATTGCTTTTAAAATATCTATATCTCTAGTAATTAACGGACTTTTGGTAGCAATTGCTACTCCAAAACCATATTGATTAATAAGTTCCAATGCACCTCTTGTTAGCCCATATTGTTTTTCAAATGGATTATAAGGATCTGACATAGCTCCTGTACCTATAATGCCTGTTTTTACCTTACGCCTCAGTTCATTATGCAGTATTAAAAGCGCATCTTTCTTTGCTTTAACCTCATCAAAGCTTTCTATGCCATAACAGCTACTACGACTATCACAATAAATACATCCATGGCAGCAGCCTTTATAAATATTCATATTATAGTCTATTCCAAACCAATGTTCTCCTTTAGCATAGGATAACATGGTCTTTGCTGGTATAAATTCCATTTTTATTCTCCTTAGTCCTACTTTTAATACTTATAATATAAGGCATTAAATATGACAGATGTACGTCACATTTAATGCCTCTATTGTACCATATTTAGTTTAATGAAATGGAGGACTTATTTATTTCGCATTTCCTCAATAGCTTCAGATATAAATGTCTCCTCTAGAGCAATAGAATAGTTCCCATCATCATATTGCTTAATCTTACCTACTCCTTCTTGAAAAACAAAACGTATTTTCCCTTTTCTTACCTTTTTATCTGTATATAATTTACTTACTAGTTCCTGAGTTGTAATATGCGCTGGAATATGAGTACTAAGTCCTGTTTTTTCATAAAGTGCAATAACCCTATCAGCTTCTTTCTCACTTATATATCCTAGTTTTTGTCCTATTCTAACTTGGCTAGCCATTCCAATAGCAACAGCCTCACCATGTAAAAGCGTATAGTCACTTAAGGTTTCTATAGCACGACCTACGGTATGACCTAGATTTAAAATCTGCCTTAAATTTGCTTCCCTTTCATCTAGCTTAACTACCTCATACTTAATCTTACAATTCATTTCAGCAATATGGGTACATATTTCTTTTTGCTTCTCTGTAACACCCTCATTGGTTAAAAGCTGGGCTATATGTTCTTCTAAGAATTCAAAAAAAACTATATCTGCCATACAAGCATGTTTAATAGTCTCTGCTAATCCATTACTTACTTGTTTAATAGGCAAAGTGCCCCAAGTTGCTAAATCAATATATACTTTTTTAGGTTGATAAATAAGACCTATTAAATTGGTAGCAAGCTCTGTATCTACAGCTGTCTTTCCTCCTACTGAAGCATCTGCAGCACCTAAAATAGTAGTTGAATAATTAATAAAAGGAATCCCTCTACCAAAAGTTCCTGCAACAAATCCAGCTAGGTCTGTTACTACGCCCCCACCTAATGCGATAATACAGCTATCTCTTTTATGTCCTTTTTCTAACATAGTATCTTCTAATATTTCCTTAGTATGTCTTACTTTAGAAGTTTCTCCAGCTGGGAAGCTTAATAAATCTACATTAAACCCTTCCTTAAGCATTAGTTCATACAGCTTATCACCATATAATTCTTTTACGATTGAGTCTGTTATGATAGCATATCTGCTAATGCCTTGTCCTAAATTTCCTTTTAACTCTCTAATAAGTGTATTAAAAAGGTTATACCCTATTTCAATATCATAAGAATCATCTACCACTCTTTTTAGTTCTACGTAGAATTTACTCATAATCAGCCTCCTTTTATGTATTATAATATACCTTATTCTAACACATGTTTCTAAATTTTTAATATAAATTATAAATATCTGAGAACTCCATTTTGGTTTGTTCTATTCTAGGTTCAAACTCTAAAGGTTCAACCTCGCTATCCTCAAGCACTCTAATAGGGAATTTTATGACAATCTCAGTTCCCTTACCCAATTCACTTTTCGCATCAATTGTTCCTTCATGCATCTTCACAAGTGACTTAACCAATGCTAGTCCAATTCCACTCCCTTCACACTTTCTGGTTAAAAGAGAGTCAACTTGAATAAATGGATTAAATATAGTAGTAAGCTTTTCTTTTGGAATACCTACCCCGGTATCCTTTACTACTACTATAAGACCTTCATCTTGCAATGAGAGATTAACTGATATTATTCCTCCTCTATATGTATACTTAACGGAGTTAGATAAGATATTTAATATGATGCGTTCTAGCTTCTCCGCATCACATGCTGTAATAACTTCTTCTACATCTGTATCAAACAGTAAAGTAATCCCTCTACTCTCAATGTAATCTGCTACAGATAAAGTTGTTTCTTCTATGACATTAACAATGTTTAAATTTTCTAGCTTCATCTTGTAATGTCCAGTATCAATACTTGTTAGTTCCATAATGTTGTTAGATAATCTTAATATTCTATAAGTATTCTGCTTAACCGTGCTTAAGTATTTCACCAAATCAAAATTAGGCTGCACATTGATATGACCTTGTTTTATCCCCTTTTCTAATAATTGTACTGTTGCTAGAATAATATTAAGTGGTGTTCTGAATTCATGTGACATATTAGCAAAAAATTCACTTTTTATTTTTTCTATTTGCAGTGCCTCTTCGTAGACTTTTCTTGCCTCTTCCTGTTCTTTTTGCTTTGAGATATCTCTACCTGTGCAGACATAATACTGCTTATTACTAGTATATTTTATACTCCACTCAATCCATTTATAACTTTTATTTTTACAATAACCTCTACATATAATCCCTCTTACAGCGCGCTTATTGTTTATACAAAATTTTTTTTCAAAAAAGCGTTGCTGATCTTCTCTATAAACAAACTCGTTAGAAGGGTGTCCTATCAGTTCACTAGGTGTCCAACCTAATACCGATTCCCATGCTCCATTTACCTTCTCAATACGTCCATCCATTGCTATTATGGCCATAAGGTCACTTGCAGTTTCTGCAAAGTTCTGTAATTCTTCCTCTAATTCTTCTCGCTTCTCTAGTTCTCTCTTGACAACTTTTGTTAATACCTCATTCTGTATAATTAATGCCAGTTGTCTTGAAATCTTGAAAATTTGTGTTTCCCTACTTGGATTAGTATTATCTAAGTTACTATAGCTACAGATAAGGATTCCTAAAAGCTCATCTTCTAGCACTATAGGATAACATCCTAGATAGCTTAAATCTTTTACTTTGAATGCCTCTCTCTGTTCAATGTCTATGTACTTATAATAGTCATGTGCTAATTTTATGCCCCATAAGTTACCTCCACTTATCATTTCATCTCTAAAACTATTAGTTAATTTAATTTCATCCATTAAATCTAACTCACAAGATTCCATTCCTTCTTTGTATGTACAGTATAAACTATTTTTAGCTTTATTATAAATACCTATAATGATGCCATCTGACTCAATTTCTTCTAATACTTCTTGAATACTTCCATTAATCCCCTTCATCTGATATAAGTATTTAATGTGTTCACTTCCAAGCTCTATATCTTGGGTATACAATTTATTTCTCATATACTCTTTATAATAATTTTTATCTAGCTGACGCTCCATTTTTTTATATAGTGTTATCTCTTCTCTCATACCCAAAATGTACTGGACCTGGCCTGAACTACTTGTAATAGGAATAAAATTAAATTGATACCATCTCTGTTTATTGTCTATTTCTATAACTTTCTCATAACAAATTGCCTCTTTTTTTATTAGAAGTTCATCTTCTCCCTCTTGAATAATACGAGTAAATTCTTGGTTCCAGATGTCTTCATCATTCTTTCCTAGTATACTGCTTCGTTCTAAGTGCTGTGTTAGTGCTGATGCTTTATTAATAAAGCATTCATTTACAAACCTATACTTTTTTTCTTGATCTTTAAGCCACACTACAAAAGGTAATTTATCTAATAATCTTTCTAGCTCTTTTACATTATATATGGGTTCATTTTCTCTCAAAATAATATAATATATTTGCTTTTCGTTCCATTTCCCTATATTTAATATACCTTCATAACTTATTTCCTCATCATTTATATTCCTCAAACTTACTAAAAATTTAGTATGCCCAAGTCTTAATAACTCTTCCCAACTTATAAATTTTACTTCTCCTGGAATCAGGAATTTATCTAGTTTCTTCTCTTGATAAGCAGATAATGTGTATTGTAAGTCTTCTAGTAAGCATTTGTTACAAAATTCTATTTTACCCTCAGCATTAACAATTAAAATTCTATCTCTTATTTTATCTAGAAACTCTTTCATTTTTTCCTTCTCCCATAACCTACTATAATATTACACAATCTTACATTTTTACTTTTTTTTTAATTATTTATTATTTTAATACAAAAGTTAAACATTTAATAGTAATTTTTGTAATTTTTTAAAAAATACAGGTGCTAAATACACCTCATGGTTATTATTATTTATTAAACCTATTTTAAAATAGATTTATAAATGTAACTTATTTCTCTACAATAAAAAATCGATAGACAGTACATCCATTACAGTCTATCGATTTCCTTATCTTAATTAACTTTTATTTTAAACTCTTCTTCTACTAAACTGATTTTACAACTTCCACCTTCATTTAAACTTCCAAATAAAATTTCTTGTGCCAAAAGAGGCTTTATTTTACTTTCTATTAAACGTGAAATTTCTCGTGCTCCATACTCCGCAGAAATTCCCTTTGTGACTATATATTCTATACATTTTTGATTAAAGCTTAGTTTAATTCCTTTTTCTTTTGCCACTTTTTTAAGCTTACTAAGCTCTTTTCGTACAATTAATAATGCCATATCTTCTGTAATATGATTAAATGCAATAATACTTGATAAACGATTTCTAAATTCAGGAGAAAATACTTTCTTAACTTCATCATTAATTGCTTCTCCTTGAATCTTTCTTTCACCAAATCCCACAAGGTTTTTACCTATTCTTGAAGCACCTGCATTAGATGTCATAATTAAAATAACATTTCTAAAGTCAGCCTTGCGCCCCTTATTGTCTGTAAGCGTTGCATAGTCCATGACTTGAAGTAAGATATTATAGATATCTTGATGTGCTTTTTCTATTTCATCAAGCAAAAGTACACAGTAGGGAGACTTTCTAATTGCATCTGTTAATAAACCGCCTTCTTCATATCCTATATATCCAGGTGGTGAACCTATTAACTTTGAGGCAGTATGCTTTTCTGTATATTCACTCATATCAAAACGTATCAGCTTGATACCTAACTCATTAGCTAAACATTTTGCAACTTCAGTTTTACCTACTCCTGTTGGTCCTACAAAAAGCAAGCTAGCTATAGGCTTATTCATTTCACTTAGCCCTGCTCTAGATAATTTAATACTCATTACTACTTGTTCGATTGCTTTATCCTGTCCAAACACTTGTTTTTTTAGGTTCTGTTCTAATTGTCCTAATACCTGTACTTCATTTTTTTCTATCTTTTGCTGCGGTATATGACATATCTTAGATAATGTCTGCTCTATAATAGATAAATCTATAATAGGTTTCTTTTTACGATCTTTAGAACCACTATCATATACTGTATAATAGGCTCCTGCCTCATCAAGTAAATCTATAGCCTTATCTGGTAGAAATCGATCATTCATATATTGCTGACTTAATTGTACAGCACCTCTAATGGCTTCATCTGTATAGGTTACCCCATGATAAGCTTCATAACTAGACTTTAATCCTCTTAAAATAGTAATAGCCTCTTCTATACTAGGTTCTATTACTTCAATAGCTTGAAATCTTCTAACAAGTCCTTTATCTTTTTCAACATACTTTTTATATTCCTCAAAAGTAGTCGCACCAATAAACTTTATACTTCCTTCTGTTAAGTATGGTTTTAATAAATTAGATGCATCTAAAGAACCTGCTCCTAAAGAACCTGCTCCCACGATATTATGAATCTCATCTATATAAACAATAGGTTTATATTGCTTCTTTAAAATATCCAAAATCTTTTTTAAACGCTTTTCAAAATCTCCTCTATATTGTGTACCTGCTAAAGTGGCTCCTAAATCCAAGCTGAAAATTTGAGCCCCTTCTAATACTTTAGGAACCTTTCCCTCATTTAATAATTGTGCAATTCCCATTGTAATAGCTGTTTTTCCCACTCCAGGTTCACCTATATGAATAGGATTATTCTTGTTTTTTCTACAAAGTACTTGTATTGTACGTTTTAAGATTTCCTCTCGTCCTATAAGTGGCTCATTACTTGCTGCTACAACTTTATTTAAATTGGTTACATACTTGGCTATACTCTCTATATCCTTTTCTTCTGAAGTAGTTTGTTCCTCTTGCTCTTCCTCTTCATCAGAAGGTTTCTCTAGTTGTGTGCTATCATCATCTTGTGCATGACAAAGCTCGAATAATAAATCCCTTAAAGTAACGCCCTGCTCTAAAATATAATAAACACCATAACTTTCTGGCAAACCCATAATCCCTGATAGCAAGTGATCTAATTCAATCTGTTCTTTCCCACTATTAATTACCTGTTCACTTGCTCGTATATATACTTGCTGTAAGCTAAAACTTTCTATTGGTTCTATATCTTCTTTCTTTTCTAGGTTTTCTTCCAGATATCCTTCTAAATTAGTTTTGAGCACTTGAATATCTCCATTACAAGCTTCAAATGCATCACAAAATACAGATACATCACACATAACTAGCAATATGTGCTCAGGCGTAATGTATTCATGTTTATAATTACAAGCCAGTTCTTTAGCTTTCATAATAAGCCTACTGACGACCTTTGAAATATACACCTTCTACACCTCTTCTACACTTAGTTTAAATGGAAATCCTTCTTCTTTTGCCCAAGATATAGCTGTTCCAGCTTTAGTCATTGCAATATCATATGAGTAAATACCAGCCACACCATGTCCTGCTTTATGAACATCCATCATAATCTTTTCTGCCTCTGCTGCACTCTTATTAAATATCTGTGTTAATACCTCAACAACAAATTCCATTGTTGTGTAATCATCGTTAAACATAATAACCTGATATTGCTTAGGCAATTTTACCTTAGCTTTTATTTTTTGGTTTAAATCATGATTTGGTTTCATAAATTTCCTCTCCAATAGCTTATTGATACTATTATATCACATCAAAATAAAAGATAGCTTATTTCCTCCCTTACTTCTTGGAACAAGCTATCTTTTTATTATACTATTATTTTATGCACCCTTTACCCAGTAGATACCACCTTTTTCTGTACGGCTTAAAAAGCCATACTCTAATAGTTCTCTTTTCAAAAGTGAATAATCAATATAAATATTCATTAATAGACGGTTAACTTCTACATTCTCGTATTTCTCTCCTTTTGAAAAATGCTCTGTAATATATTCTAATATAACTTTCCTTGCCTTTTCTGTATTAGGATAACTTCTTAATCTACCTGAAGGTGTTATATGATTCTCAAGTATCTTCCTCTTATCTCGATCAGGCATGCCTAGATTCTGATTAATGGTATAAATATATCCTTCTTGATTTGAACACACATCCCATGAGCTATGCTCCGTATTTTGCTTTTCCCCCAGTAAACTCATTACTGTCAAAAATACTTTTGCTTGTTTTTCCTTTTCTCTTAATTTATAACGATGATTACGAATAGTCGATCCTGCCACCCCTAAATAATTAGCTATCTCCTTATCTGATAAACCACTTGCAAATAGATTGATTAACTCTAGCTGTAATTCTGATAAACCCATAGTATTTGGAGACATTTTTAATAGATATGCTAATACTGAATGATGTACCTCTTGAATATGTAACAGAACTGCTTTCTGAGCATCAAATAATTTACCATGTATAGAATAAATTTCTCCCTTAGAAAAATACTGTCCACATAAAAGACAGGTATACCCTCGATCCCCTTCCTTATATCCCCTTAATAATTCTTCATTTGAGGCATTTTCAAATAATGCTATCTCTAATTGCATGACTCTCCTCCTCTTTTGTAATCATATTCTATTATTGTAATTTTTTTACATTTTTATTATAATAACTCTTTTTCCATAAATTGTCTACAACTTTAAGAACATTTTATCCATTCGTTGATATGAACTTATCTCCGGCTCTACATTAGGTTGAAATAGGTTTTTCTTTGAAACTATTGTGAAGCATATAATTATCCTATAAAAATAATTAAAACTTTTTCAAACAAAAAAGCACCATATAACTAGTATACATTTCTAGCTATATAGAGCTTTTTTCATCTGCATTAACAAGTATTAACTTCTAGGCACATCTATTTTATGTCCGTTCCTTATATTGCTCTAAGTATTCTATCAAGCGCGGCCTATCCTCTTTATTGATCTGATATTTTAAAATATTGATAGCTCCATATTGTCCCTTAAAAATAATAATACTATTTCTTTTAAGGGCAACATCTGAGATATTATATGTATATATTTTAATACTTCTTCCTAATCTCTTTATTTCTATCTCATTATCTCTAATTTCAATTTCTTTTATCCATATGACTGTTACATAGTAGATAAACCATCCTGCACATAGGGCTATCGTCCATATTCCTACTTGACTCACAAAACATAATATTAACATTATGATTATAATTCCACCAATAAACCACTCATTTTTGCTTCCCTTAATGCGCACTCGATCACCTCATTTATTGTTGTTATTTAACTCTATAAATAATTATATACCAATGTAAATATTTTGTATATTTCTATTAATCAAGTACAACATAATAGGACTATCCTATGATAGTCCTATTATGCTAAACCCTATGCTAATGAATTATATTCCTCTATAAAACCTTCTCCTAATACCTCTCTTACATCTGCTATCGTCACAAATGCGGCTTTATCAATCTCTCTTACTAACTCTCTAAGCTTGGTGATCTCTTTTTGTGACACAACAACAAATAACATTTCCTTATCTTGCTTTGTATACATTCCCTTTGCCTTAATCCCCGTTACACCTCGAGGTATTTTTTGCATAATTGCTTCTGAAATCTCTACATTTTTGTCTGACATAATAAATGCCGCCTTAGCATAATTCATTCCTTCAAGTACATTGGTAATAACCTTAGAAGTAATAAAAACTGCAATAATAGCATACATTGCTTTTGTTGAACCAAAAACCATCATTCCGGCTAAAATAATAATTGCATCAATAGCTAACATTAATTTTGCAATAGGAAATCTGGTATGCTTAAATTTAATAATAGTTGCTAACATATCCGTGCCACCTGTGGTAGCCCCTGCTTTTAACACAACACCTATACCTAACCCTAGAATAGCACCACCGAATACTCCTCCTAATAAAAGATCATTATTAACCTTCAATATATTAGGAATAAATTCTGTATACCAAAGTGCTGCAGTTAATAAACCTACTGCCCATAGTGATTTTTTTGCAAATTCGAATCCTCTTTGCTTAATACTAATAATAAAAAGTGGAATATTTAAAACTAAATTGGTAACCCATAATGGAATTTCAAACCCTAAAGTCTCTACAGATACTTCTTTAACTATAATCGTTATACCCGATAAGCCACCTGTAACAAGTCCTAATGGTGATGTAAACCAGTTAATGCCTAATGCTAGTATAGTAGTTCCTAGCAAAATCATTAGAAATTCTTTTTTTGTAATTAATAACTTCTTCATGTTGTCTCCTTCCTCTGCTGTGCTTAGTAAGTTCATTAATTAGCTTTATACACACAAAAAGAAAAGCCGTTATTAGTAACAGCTTTTCCCTTTTTTACTTATTATAACCTATTAAACATATTTTGTATAATCCTATTATCCAAATAATTTCATACCTCTATCTACTTTGAGATTCGATCTGCATTGTAATGTACCCTTCTTCTTTTTGAATGCTTAACTTCTTTGCCTCTAAATGGAGCTCAAAATTGGCAAAGCTTGAAAACAAATCAACATCTCTTAAAACATGAACAGTCACCCATTTAGAAAGAGGTGTTGTACGAACCAATATTGCTCTAGACATAGGAAACTGTATACGAGACATTCCTGCTACTTCTAAATTTAGATTAAGAGGATAGGAATATGTTTCAATAAAAAAATCCTGATCTCCTTCCCTCTCAATAACTCTTGCCTCTAAGTTAGTTCTGAATAATTCATGTTCCATGGACTACCCTTTCTAATAATCAATCTTTTTTTATATTTACCTTATCCTCTTATTATTTTAGTGTCAACACCTCATTATTAATGACGATACATATTGTTAAATTCTAAATGCATAAATTTGCTTTTTTTAGAGATGATTTGAGTATAGGGCCCACGACAGTGGCTATTATAATTTTAATGCCATCACCTACTAAAAATGGAAGCACACAACTGCTTAATGCCCCTACTAAGCTTACTTTCATTTGATACATAAACCAAATAGTTCCTAATGCATAGGCTATAGCCGTTCCTAAAATCATTCCTGCAACATACATATATACTTTTCCTTCAAATCGCTCTATGCAATAACCACTAATAATAGCTAAGAAAATAAAGCCTATTAAATAGCCTCCTGTAGGACCTGCTAGTTTTCCTACTCCTCCGGTAAATCCTGAGAATACAGGAAGACCGATAAGACCAATTAATAAGTAGATACAATAACTTATTGTCCCCTTTTTGGAACCCAATATAAACACTGTTATGTAGATTACTAAATTTGTTAATGAAATAGGTACTCCACCTGGTAATTGAATAGATAATGGCGCTAGAATACATGTAATTGCTGCCATTAAAGCTATAAGTACCATTTGATAAGTTTGAGATTTTTTGTTATCTAACTTTTGCATATTTTTATTCCTCCTTGTATAATAAACTTCCCCTTTTTCTGTTATTATAGGAGCCTTACCGCCAATTTGTCAACACATTTAATTTTACTGGTTTACAATTATCATTAGAAAAAAGGACATTGGAAATGTCCTTTTTCTATATCTTACTTTTCAGTTTCAATTTCTTTAATTACTTTTGCAGGATTACCACCTATTAGCACATTATCTGGCACATCTGCTAATACTACTGAGCCAGGTACGACAACCACATTATCCCCTATAGTAACACCTGGGTTAATGATTGAGCCTCCACCAATCCACACATTATTTCCTATGGTAATAGGTTTAGCATATTCATAACCTATACTTCTCTTCTCAGGATTTAAAGGGTATGCGGAGGTATAAATTCCTACTTGAGGAGATAAAATACAATTATCGCCTATTTTGACCTGACAACTATCTAAAATAACACATTCATAACCAGCATAAAAATTATCTCCAATATGAATATTATAGCCATAATCACATCTAAAATTAGGTTCAATGTGTATATATTCTCCTGTAGAACCAAAAAGCTCTTTTAATATTTTTATAGTAGACTTTTTATCTTCTACATCAGTATTGTTAAACTCTCTTAATAACCTTCTTGCACGTCGTTTATCATTAGCGAACTCATCTCCCCATGCAATATAAAGTTCACCTGCTAGCATCTTTTCTTTTTCAGTCTTAATATGTACTTCTATCTCTGTCGATGCTGTACCTATATTCTCAAGGATTTTTTCTTCTTCACTAGTATCATCTTTAACAGGTCTAATAAGCGCCGCTATTTCTGCTTCATCTAGCTGTAGTTTAGGTATTTGTATCTCCCTATCATCCTCTATCAATTCATCTTCTGCATATTCTTCATCATCTTCGTAGTCACTATAGTCCTCGTCATCTTCATCATTACTATATTCTTCATGATCTTCATCATCACTATAGTCCTCATCATCTTCATCATCGCTGTATTCTTCATGATCTTCATCATATTCTTCACTTTCATCGATTTCATATAAAGTAGCTTCTTCCGCTACTTCTTCTATATCTCCAAAATCATCTTCAAATTCTTGATCTAATTCAGAAATTTTTTGTTCTAAACTTTCATGCTCTAACTTAATTGGACGATGTTTTATCTTCTCTATTGGTATACCAAAAATAGACTTTCTTTTTTGCTTTGCATCCTCTTCTTGTAATATCTCTCTAGCTTTCTCAGCTTCTTGTATTAGCCTTTCTGTCTCCTCGGCTTCTTGTCTTAACCTTTCTGCTTCCTCTGCTTCTTGCCTTAACCTTTCTGCTTCTTCTGCTTCTTGCCTTAATCTTTCTACTTCTTCTGATTCTTGCCTTAATCTTTCTGCTTCTTCTGCTTCTTGCCTTAATCTTTCTGCTTCTTCTGCTTCTTGCCTTAACCTTTCTGCTTCTTCTGCTTCTTGCCTTAATCTTTCTGCTTCCTCTGCTTCTTGCCTTAATCTTTCTGCTTCTTCTGCTTCTTGCCTTAATCTTTCTGCTTCTTCTGCTTCTTGCCTTAATCTTTCTGCTTCCTCTGCTTCTTGCCTTAATCTTTCTGCTTCCTCTGCTTCTTGCCTTAATCTTTCTGCTTCCTCTGCTTCTTGCCTTAATCTTTCTGCTTCCTCTGCTTCTTGCCTTAATCTTTCTGCTTCCTCTGCTTCTTGCCTTAATCTTTCTGCTTCCTCTGCTTCTTGCCTTAATCTTTCTGCTTCCTCTGCTTCTTGTCTTAATCTTTCCGCTTCTTCCTGTATTTTCTGTAATAATTCCTCTTCTTCTATTTGTTCCTTACTTTTCTCTGGTATACGATATTCATATAATGATACTGTTCTATTTTCTATAGAAGATGGTGATTCCTTAATATAAGTCGCCCCTAATTTTTCATAGAATCCATTAGCAAACGGGTCACTAAATATGTATAGTTTCTCTATACCATTTTCTCTACAATACTCCTGGGCGTATTCCATTAATTCTGTTCCAATGCCACTTCTTATATAAGCTGGGCGAATATAAATATGGTCTAACCAATAACCCTGTCTAATAAATACTTCACCATTCCAATGTTCTTGATTTACCTCAACAATAGAAAAATATCCGATAATGGTATCTTTCTTCTGCGCTACATACACAATATTCTGCTCAATGTAATCCTCCGTTATAGTAAGTTCATCATGCCATACTTCAAAATATTCTTCTGGATAATTCCAATAACGCTTTGCTCCAAATGATATACTCGTTAAGAATAATGCGTCTGTTGCTAATGCTCTTCTTATAGTAAGCTCCATGCTATATATCCCCCTTTAAATAGGTGCTTCTGACTTCCCTCTTATAAGTTTTTCCTATTGTACTTTAGTAAAATATCCTATATAAAAAATATACTGTAATTATCTTGTATCATCAATAGATTTTTGAATATATTCTTAATATTTTAAATTAAATTTTGAACAAAAAAAGTCATCGTATATGTAGATTTTATACGATGACTTTTTTTATTACTTTTTAAGAATACCCCCTACACCTTGAGTCCCAGAGCTTACGGTATGTTTATACCCACTAGTAGAATTTTTCGCTTCTTTTGTATTATCTATTCTGCTTTGCATTTCGCTTGCTAAATCTCTATTCTTCGACATGGTATTCTCCTATACTAGTTAGTCACTAACTCATTAATTTTGTATTATCTTGACTCTCTATAAGAGTTTGCCCTATGTATTTTAAACTATTCATTATATACCATACTTATTAATTTCATTATATTCATAGTCATAAGTTGCTATTGTAGTATTATTATTAGAATCATATACAATGCCTTGTATATCATAATCTGTTTCACTTTCTATATCTCTAGCAATATCTCTTAAAGATGTTCTAAGAGTAGTATCTGTATCTAATCCTTTATTCATATTCCATGCATCTTTAATAGATGATGTCACATCAATGTAGATTTTAAAAGTAACTATCTCTCTACTATCACTTATAGATGCCTCAACCTTATTGATACTAATACTTTGACTATAATCTTTAATATTAATGCTACTTGTCATTTTAACAGCATTAATAACATCAGTCTCATCAAAATCATAGTTGCTTCCATAAGTTAAAGTATCTTTTTTAGAATATGAGAATTCGTATTTATTCGTATTACTTCCTGTATAAATAATAGTTCCATCAATAATAATATCATCATGTCTGTCTCGTACAGTATCACATACATCCTCTACAAAATTCTTGATTTCCCTAGTTGATAGCTTATTGAAAGCCTTATTCTCAGCAGATGTATCATAAGAAATCTTAACACTTAGTCTATTTCCAGAGACTCTTACTCTAAAGTCTAGTTCTATATCATCAAAGTAATCTTCGTACAGCCTCTCTAGCTCATTTTCAGTCGCAGTAAGCTCTGTTCCTAAAATATCTGTTCCTGAGGTTTGGTCATACCCACTGCTACTAGAGGTAGAAGTAACTCCACTTGATTTTAATTTTGCTAATTCTTGTTTAAGGGAGGCAATTTCATAGTCTTTAGCTCTTAATTCTGTTTGTAAACTTAAAACCGAAGAATAATTAGAACCACTTGTAACATATAAATTACCATTTGATTGATCCCAATTAATTTCTAAGCCTACTGCATCACAGAATGTTCTTGCTGGTAAATAGGTGGTTCCATCAATTGAAATAGGAACAGTAGATAAATATTTTTGCCCTCCATTGTAATAAAAGTTAACCGGATGATAATTAACCGATTTATTCTTTTTATATCCTGCTGCTTGCATAGGAATACAGGCAAGTAATGCTCCTACTGTAATTGCTATCAAACACTTTTTCTTATTTATTAATTGCATAACAATTCTCCCCCTGTATAAAATTTAAAGCTATACCATTTTTATCGTCTTAATCTAGATAAAACTTAAATTTCATAACTTAACTTCATAAATTCATTGATATCTTCTTCAATAATAGCTAATGAATTCTTCCAAAATGCTGCATCAGTTACATCTATATTAATTGTTCTTGTAACATCTTCTATCTTTAATTTACCTGTTACAGCTAATAGCTTTTTATAATCCTCCACAAAGCTAGTTCCTCTTTTAAGATACTCCGCATATAGACCTTTAGCAAAAAGAAGACCAAATGCATAAGGGAAGTTATAGAAATTAGCATCTGCATAATAATAATGACTCTTCCACGTCCACATATATGGATGTAAGTACTCTTGATCTAGTCCATCTCCGTAAGCCTCTTTTTGTGCCTCTACCATTAATTCTTTAATGCGTTTTACTGTTAAAGGACTATCTTCTCTTTCTTTAAATACATTAGTTTCAAACAAATACCTAGAATAAATATCTACAATAACCTGAGTACTATCGCTAATTTCTGTTTCTAAAATAGCAAACGCTTCTTCTTTTGATCCCTCTTTAATAGCAGCTTTTTTGACGATTGTCTCACAGAAAGTAGATGCTGTCTCAGCTAAAGGCATAGGATAGTTAGTATTTAAAATACTTTCCTCCTTAAGGCATTCTCCGTGAAAACCATGTCCTAGCTCATGTGCCATGGTAATAGTATCGCCTAGATTATCCCCATAGTTAAGGAGAATTCTACTTTCACCAATGCTATGAACAGCGCAGCAAAAAGCTCCACCTACCTTACCTTCTTTAGGTAGTACATCTATCCATTTATGCTCCATCGCCTTTTTAGCATAATCCCCTAAACTATTATCAAAACTTCTAAATTGTTTTTCAACAAAAGCTTTTCCTTGTTCATAAGAATACTTCATTTCTTTTTCAATAACAGGTGCATACAGCTCATAAAATGGTAAGCCATTATTATATCCTAGCATCTCCGCTTTTCTTCTAAGATATTTTCTAAAGGTAGGTAAGCTTTCTTTCATAGCACTAAGCATAGCATCTAAGGTCGCCTTACTCATTCTTGAGTCTTCTAATGTCATAGCAAGTGGTGACTCATAACCTCTCATTTTGGAAACAGTAATAACTTCTCCTTTAATGCCGTTTAATGCTGCTGCTATTCCATCTTCTATCTTTTTATAAGAATCAATTTCTGCTAAATAAGCCTTTTTTCTTAGGTCTGCATTTTTTTCATATGCCATATTAAGTACTACCGTTAATGGTAATTCTTCCTTTTTACCTTCAACCTCAATTTCTACTTTATGATTAGAAATAAGTAAGTTCTTGTAATTTACCCAAGCTGTTGAACCTGTATTTTTCATTTTAGCTAACAGTACTTCTTCTTTCTCACTCAAGAGATGTTTACTATGTTCTACTATTTCTTGAAGGAAAAATCTAAAAGATTGTAAAAAGGTAGAGTGATCAATAATGGCATTAATATCTTTGATTTCACTAATCCACTTGCTAATTTTAGTTTCTGCTTCTGCCAAATCACTTTGTTTTTGGTCAATAATATCAGCGTATTTGTTACCTTCCTCATCTTTAGAATTAACACTTACAGTAAGTTCTGAGAATACACCCAACTTTTCAAAGGTTAAGCTTATCTTCTCAGCTAATGCTATGTAAGCTTCTAGTTTTTTCTGCTCGTCTTCGTGATTTTCAGTCATTTCTGTTGCTAACTTGTTCATTTCTTTAATATACGTATCTAACTTTGCTAAATCTCCTTGAAAAGCTTCTCCTGAGAAAGACTCATATAATTCCTTTAAACTCCAATTCAAATCCATTTGTTTTCTCCCTTTCTGCTTATATATTTCTAAAAAACCATTAATAAACATATTCAGCTATCAAAACTCATATGTTTATCAATGGTTTATACTTACTATTTTACATTTTTAAGTGCTAGAAAAAGATAGCTTTCATCAGCTACAATGCGATAGATGCCTTGTGCTTTAAGCTTATAGACGCTCACAAAAGCTAAATCCTTCGCTACTATTTCCTCACATTCAAAACTACCCTGTTCAAATACATTATATCCTGTTTCCTGAGCTAAATCTTTTAGGGTATTAGCTTCTTCTCTAATACTCTCTGATAGATTTTCATTATTCCACGCCCATACCCAACTATGATCTTCATATCCCCATGAACCAATGCAAGCTACTTCAAAGCGCAATACTTCTCCATTATCCTTTTTTAATTCAAGACTTTTGTTAGCTTGACTAAAGCTATAGGCTTGATACGTATTCAGAGCATACTTCTGTGTTAAGTTACTTTGTTTTATTTTAACTTCCTGCTGACACTTCATTAAAAATGCTTCAAAATCCTTATCCGTCATTACTTTCTCCTTTAAACAACTTCTTTTACTTCCTACTCTTAACTTAACACTTTTTCCTTCTTTTGTGAACACTACTAACCCTATTCTATGCTAAATTAGATTAGGATGTATTTTATTTTTACCTTCCTTATATCCATTTAATTTATGAGTGCTTGGTCCTTCTAGAACCTCCCCATCTATATTAAATCTTGAACCATGGAATGGACAATCCCAACTCTTTTCAGCACTATTCCATCTTAATCTAGCACCTACATGAGGACAAATAATATCCACAATATGATAATGTTCTTCTTCGTCTTGATAAATACCATATACATTACCGTCTTCTAGCTCTGCTACTATAGCTTCCCCCTTATCTGGAAAAGTATCTTTGGGGACGGTTCTTAATTTTCCTTGGATATAGTTTTTAATTCCCTCTATATTATGATTAATAAAAGTTTTTCCTTTGTAAGCTGACACCCTTTGCGGATTAAATAAGTCTTCAAAAGGACTCGTACCCATTAATAATAAATCTTTTAGAACAAGTGCTGCATTGGTGGCGTTACTCATTCCCCATTTATTAAATCCTGTAGCTACATATATATTATGATATTTGCTACTATTTAAGTATCCAATATAGGGAACGCTATCGGGTGTAACATAGTCTTGCAAAGACCACTGACTATATACCTCATCGCTATTAAATACTTCTTTTCCAAACTGCTTTAATTCTTCAAAATGAGTAGCTTCATATTGATCATCTCCTACTCTATGATGCCCTCCACCTATAAGGACTATATCCTGCTCGTAAATAGGCCTAATAGATCTAATAGGACTATCTACTGAAATAAAACTGCCCTTAGGTAATTTTTCTTTGTCTACCTTTAAACCTAGTACATATATTCTTTGCATATTAAGCCTTGTAAAATATAAGCCCAGACCATCATACATAGGATAATGAGAAGCTATAACTATTCTCCTAGCAGATACTTTACAGCCTTTATCTGTTTCTAACACACTTACTTCTCCTGGCACCAATCTAGTAATTGGTGTTTCTTCAAATATACATCCCCCATCTGCTGTAAATTTTTCTGCCAAGCTGGATATATACTTCTTAGGGTTAAATAATGCAGCGCCCTCCCATTCTAATGCAGCCTTTACTTTTATAGGAAGTGGAATCTGATCCTTATAATTGACCTCAATTCCCAACCTTTTGTATGCTTCTGCTTCATCTTGAATAGCCTTGATGTACTTTTCATCCGTCGTATAAATATACGATGGCATATTCATAAAATTACACTCAATTTGTTCTTTAGAAATAGTTTCTTTAACAAATTCTATAGCTTTCCTATTAGCATCTGCATACTGTTTTGCTTTTCCTGGACTTTTAGTATGCATTAATTTATCATAAATAAGCCCATGTTGTATCGTTAGCTTAGCTGTTGTACGTAAGGAAGTACCCATCCCAATCTGATTCGCTTCAAAAACAGCCACTCTTTTCCCCATATGCTTTAATAAATATGCTAGTGTTATACCAGCTAGACCTCCTCCAATTATTGCAAACTCTACTTCCATATCTTCTTTTAAACAAGGATATAATTTACTTTCTGTATTATTTAAAAAAATAGGGGCATGTTTCTCCAACTTACTCATCACTATTCCTTTCCTCTACAAGACTCATCTGTAGTGTTTTATTTAATAACTATTATGAATGCTTTTCTAATTTATTATCCTTGTTTTTCTTATAGGATTATTTCATTAGAGAAACTCTTTTTATCCTTATATTTCATATTCTAATAAGTAATATTGTATGTTACCCTTAGTGTAAATTCTATTTTAGAGTTGTCTTAATAATCCACTGTGAAATATGAATAAAAATACTACACATTTTATAGATATTCATAATAATTTGTCAATTTTATCAAAAAATTATATAATATATTGTCATTTAGTTATTTACTTAGTAAAATAGAGTAATTAGTAAGATATTAAAAAGGTAAAGGTGATTAATGATGGAGAAAAAATTAAAAGTAGGTATCGTTGGTGGTACTGGTATGGTAGGTCAACGCTTTTTAGCTTTACTTGAAAACCACCCTTATTTTGATGTAAAAGTAATCGCTGCAAGCAGTCGTTCTGCTGGTCAAACTTATGAAAAAGCTGTTGAAGGCAGATGGAAAATGAGTACATCTATTCCTGAGACTGTAAAAAATCTAATTGTATTAGATGCTGCTAAGGTTGAGGAAGTTGCTTCTCAAGTTGACTTCATCTTCTGTGCTGTTGATATGAAAAAAGATGAAATCAAAGCTTTAGAAGAAGCATATGCTAAAACTGAAACACCTGTTGTTTCAAACAACTCTGCTCATAGATGGACACCAGATGTACCAATGGTTATTCCTGAAATTAATGATGAGCACTTAAAAGTTATTGAGGCTCAAAGAAAACGTCTTGGTACAACAAAAGGTTTCATCGCAGTTAAACCAAACTGCTCTATTCAAAGTTATGTACCTATGCTTTCTGCTTTACTTGATTATGAACCAACTACTGTGGTAGCTTCTACTTACCAAGCTATTTCTGGCGCTGGTAAGACCTTCAAAGAATGGCCAGAAATGATTGATAATGTTATTCCATACATTGGTGGAGAAGAAGAAAAAAGTGAACAAGAACCTCTTAGAATTTGGGGTAAAGTAGAAAATGATGCAATTGTTAAAGCTACTAGCCCTGTTATTACAACACAATGTATTCGTGTACCTGTCTTAGATGGACATCTTGCAACTGTGTTTGTTTCATTCAAGAAAAAACCAACTAAAGAACAAATCCTTGAAGCTTGGAAAAATTATAAAGGTAAACCTCAAGAGCTTAATCTTCCAAGTGCACCAAAACAATTCATTACTTATTTCGAAGAAGATAACAGACCTCAAACAGGTTTGGATCGTAATACTGAAAAAGGTATGGGGGTATGTGTGGGTCGTTTAAGAGAAGATACTGTTTATGATTACAAATTTGTAGGTCTTTCTCATAATACTGTAAGAGGTGCTGCTGGCGGTGCTGTTCTTATCGCTGAACTTCTTACAGCTGAAGGCTATATTACAAGTAAAGAAGCTTAGATTACAAAATGGTGCTGTTGCATAATTAATATTTATAAGTGTTTAAGAATAAAAGGTCGATGAAACTAGAATATTTAAACTAGTTTCATCGACCTTTTATTCGTATTACCCAACCTAACCATAGATTGTGCCATTTATCATTACAACAAACTGATTCAATATAATCATTATTTAATTTTATCTTTATTATTATAAAATAAACAATTCTAAATAAATATTTGTGCTTATATATTTTCATTAAGATACCATGTATTTAATTTGCAGAATAAATATATATTAATTATCAAAATATTGTAATTGGTTATTTATAGAATTCTAATATTTAATTATTCTAAATATAATATTGTTAGAGTTATAAATATTAGGTGATTTTCTTGAGTCTTCCTTATAAAAATCTTGTTTTCTCTGGCGGTGGCGTATTAGGCATTGCTTACCTAGGTGTATTAGACTACTTATACAAAATCAATCTTCCCCCACAAATATTACGTGTGGCTGGTACTTCTGCAGGAGCCATAACTGCTTGTCTCACTTCTTTTAATCTTTCCTTTGATGATCTAAAAGAAATAGCTGATTCACTAGATTATAATAAGGTCCCCGGTAAAGATGATGTTAGTGTTGATTCAAAGTCACCCCCTAGGTATTTTACACAATCAATCAAATCACACCTGGATAATATTTTTGGTAATGCTGAGTGTGTTTATAGACTCATTACACAGTTTGGTTGGTATTCTTCTAGTTATCTTTATGAATGGATAAAGGAACAGATTGCTAGTCAATTTAACTCTGATTTAAAATCACCACCATATACTTTTTCTGATTTTAAAAATACCGCTATCCATAAAGACCAAAATCCATTTAAAGATTTGTATATAGTAGGGACCGACTCTTCCAAAAGTACTTCCATCATCTTTTCTTACGAGTTTACTCCGAATATGGAAGTAGCAGAAGCCGTACGCATTTCTATGTCTGTTCCCCTTTTATTTGAAGCCATTAAATCCTCACCATTTTCTTCTTCAAAAGATTCACCTCAAGTTTATGTAGATGGCGGCCTCCTTTATAACTATCCCATTAATATTTTTGATAGCCTTTCACCACAAAAAGAAACTCTAGGAACTTATTTCAAAAATGCGCTGCCTCCTGCTTCTATCAATAATCTAGTAGATTTTATTTCTAGTACCATCTCATGCACAACAAGGCTTCAAGCACTACTATTTCAGGAAAACAAATCTAACCTTGCTCGTAGTATACCGATTTTTACTAGCGATATTCAACCTATGAATTTCAACATTACTGTAGGGGATCCAACTTATCTCTTCCTATACGAACAAGGCTATCTCGGAACAGAGGTATTCTTTTCTCTTTTATCCTAAGTGCTTAATTTAAAATATGAATTAAACAAAATATAATATTTCACATTTCTTTAAAACATAATATTTTTAATATTTTTGTTTATGTGTTTTTTGTTTGTTAAATATGCTTATTTGGTCTTTTTAAGGTCATAAAATAAGTGACAAAGAAAGTTAAGTAGCGCATAAAGCCATAAGCTTTAAATAAAAAAGAGGCAATGAGTATTAATACCATTGCCTCCATTTTTAATTATTACCTTAAGTTATTTCTTAGTTTATCAAACAAACTATCTTCAAAAACAAAATCAATTAAAGCCCATATGGTTCCCAATAAAAATCCTTGCGGAAACTCTCCGGCCCCTACTAAAACAGTTATAAACAGCGCTATAATTGCTAATACCCCAAATATAGTATATTGATATACTTTTTTCTTTTTTAATAATGCTCTCGTTTTCTTTTGTAAAGATTCAAATACTTTTATCTCCATTTTATTAAAACCTTCACAAAGGAAACTAAATGAAATAAATCCAAGTAATATACCTAAAAAAATCATGCCTGTTCCTCCCTAGTTATCTTATGTTAAATACCTTTATTGATTTTTTAGCCTCATTTCTTTAAATAGAAAGTCGCTTGCATAATCCTATGCAAGCGACTCATGTACTACTTCTATTATCAATTACTCTTATGAATTTCTTATGATAATTCTGCAATAAGAGCAGCTACTTCTTTTTCTACATCTCCAAGGTCTACAAGCTTTTTAACGCTCTTATCTCTAGTCATAAGCTCTACTTTACCTTCTTTTAGATTCTTTTCACCTACAACTACCCTTACTGGAATACCAAGTAAGTCTGCATCAGCAAATTGTACACCTGCACCTACATTTCTATCATCCATGATTACTTCATATTTACTGCTAAGTTTGTTATAGATTTCATTTCCGATAGCATCCATATCTGTTTTCTTACTCTTAAGTACACAGATATGCACTTGCCATGGTGCTACTGACATTGGCCAAATTGGTCCCCATTCATCATGACGCGCTTCGATAATACAAGCAAGCAATCTACCTACACCAATTCCATAGCAACCCATAATAGGTGTTTTAGCTTTACCATCTGAATCAATATAGATCATTCCCATACTTTCAGAATATCTTGTTCCAAGCTGGAATATATTTCCCACTTCTACACCACGTTTAAATTGTAATTTACCATGGCAACATGGACATTCTTGACCTTCTAATACTTCTGCCACATCATGGAAGTCAGCATCTTTAATGTCTCTTGAAATACTAATACCTTTAATATGATAGTCTTTTTTATTGCCACCTACTACAAGGTTTTTCTCATTTCTAAGTGACTCATCAAAGATAATCTTTGCATCTCTTGCATCTAGATTGTATGGTCCCATAAATCCAAAACAAAGATTTGGAGTATCTTCGTATTTCTCAAATGGTATAATAGTAGCTTTAACTACCTTTTGTAATTTAGCTTCATTAACTTGAAGATCTCCTCTAATAAATACAATAAGAGGTTCTTTATGTCCTTCCATCTCAAATACACAAGCTTTTAAAGTTTTGTCAGCTGTTACGCCTAACATATTTGCTACTTCTTCAATGGTATGTGCATTTGGTGTGTGTACTTCTTCAATAGTACCTTCCTCTGTAGTTGCTACTGGTAATTTACCTGTTGCAACTTCCATATTAGATTGGTAGTCACAGCTATCACAAATAATGATTGTATCTTCTCCGATATCTGTAAGAAGCATGAACTCATGTGCTACTTTACCACCCATCATACCTGTATCTGATTGTACACATACTGTTTCTGGCACACCTGCTCTAGCAAATATTCTATGATATGCTTGTAAGCATTGTTCATAGTAAGCTTCTAAGTCTTCTTGTGAAGTGTGGAAAGAGTAAGCATCTTTCATTGTGAACTCACGCACACGGATAAGACCACCTCTTGCTCTTGGTTCATCTCTAAATTTAGTTTGGATTTGATAAATCATAAATGGATAGTTGTTGTAAGATTTAGCTTCTGTTCTAGCTAAATGAACAGCTGCCTCTTCATGTGTCATACCTAATACCATGTCTTTGCCGCCTCTATCTTTGAAACGAACAAGTTCACTTCCTACTGCATCAAAACGTCCTGACTCTCTCCAAAGATCTCCTGGTAAAGCCACTGGAAAGAGAACTTCTTGACCATCAATAGCATCCATTTCTTGACGAATGATATTTTCAATCTTAGATACGACTCTTTTTGCTGGTGGTAATAGAGAATAAATACCATTTGTTACTTGTCTTACATAACCACCTCTTAATAAATAAATATGACTAATACTAGTTGCTTCGCCTGGTTTTTCTTTGAATCTTTCTCCTAGGAGCTTACTCATTAACATAGCACTTCATCCTTTTCTTTTATTATTTTATTCATGATCACTTCATCAATTGTCTATTCCAAGCAGATACTTCATCAAAAAAGGCCCCATGCATCAAATATGCATAGGGGCCTTTATCTATCCGGCGGTACCACCCTAATTAATCACAACATGTCTATCAATTATTAGCTTAATAGAAGTTATGAATATCTCAAGTTTCTCTATAACGGGAGTTCCCGCTGCACTTATGATTTCATGCAGAGCTTAGAGCTTGGACAATATGTGCTTGCTTTAGAAGCCTTTCACCCGGTGGGCTTCCTCTCTTTATAATTACTTGAAAGCAAATCTCACTTATTGATTTCTCGTCATCACTAGTTTATCAGTATTAATTATCTATTATAAGAATAAACATCCCTCATAGCCTTGTCAAGTACCTACCATAAATTGCGCTTTCCGAACTCATTCCATTAATTCATTAGGTTTAACTCACTCGCATTTAAAAGGATAATTTAAGTTAATCATAATTATTTGACTATTTATCCCTATGGTGCTATAATTTGCTCAATAATAAATATGATGCTAGGGGAGCTTTAGAGCTGAGAGTGCATATGGTGCAGACCCTTTAACTTGTCCACGGATAATGCCGCAGCAAGGAAGCGAATGTGCGATACGATTAGTTTTGCCACACATTCGTGTGGTTATTTTTATGCTACTTTGTACCCCCTAGCAAATTAAATATATTTGAAGGGGGTTTTATTATGCCTAATATTTTTGCTAAATTAAGCGAAGTTAGTTTAGTATCATGGAGTATTATTTTTGTTATTGCTATTTTATCTATTGGTGGATTATTAATTATTTCAAAGAAGGATAAGCATGCCAGCTCTACCATCACCACTAAAACGATTGTTTATGGTGGTATGTGTGTCGCCCTTTCCTTTATTCTGTCTTACATCAGACTTTATAAAATGCCTCAAGGTGGTTCTATTACTTTAGCTAGCATGTTTCCTATTATTTTATATTCTCTCGTTTTCGGGCCTGTTCCTGGTATTATTGCTGGTGTTGCATATGGATTTATGCAGTTTATTCAAGATCCTAGTATGGTTCACTGGGCACAATTATTCCTAGACTATCCTTTAGCATTCGCTTGCCTTGGTCTTGCTGGATTTGCACCAAAACTTTCTAAAAATATCCAGGTAGGAACTACTATTGGTATCATCATCTCAGTACTTAGCCGTGCTATCATGCATATTATTTCTGGTGTGGTTTTCTTTGCTGAGTATGCAGGAGAACAGTCACCTTTGATTTACTCCATCATTTATAATGCTTCTTACCTAGTTCCTGAATTAATTATTACTTTAGTACTTGCCCTAATTATTGTCTCCACCCCTGTCTATTCACAATTAAAGCGTTCAACATTTATATAATAACTCTTTTTATAAATTAACTTTAAAAAGGTACGCCTGCTAAGAAATTTTTCTTCACAGACTTACCTTTTTTTCTACTATAATCTCATTATTTACTCGTTTGTTACCTTGCAAACCTTCTTATTATAATTCACTTTTTTTACTTAGTCTCTTTTTAAAACCCGGATTACAAACAGTGATATTAGACTGGCACTAGCTACTAGTAAAAGCTTCTTTACTTTACCTTCTTGTTCCTTGACTTCTGGAGAAAACACAGAGACCTTTCTCTCTACGTCCTGAAATTCACCTAGTTCTTCATCTAAGTAGACTTGTGCCTTTTCTCTTAATTTACTCTTGTACTTATAGTTCTTCACTATACTTACAATAGCTAGAATGCTACTTATAATCGTTACTACTTGTAAAATTAGTTCTATAGTTCTTAGTACTTTGCATTTACTCATCTTCCATCCTCCTAATACTTAGTATATCCTAGCCTTCTTGATATATCCCTTGCTGTCTCTTTGATTAATGTAATATGTTCTGCTCTTTTATCTGTAATGAACTGAGGTTCTTTTCCTCCTACGCTAATAGCGGCTATAATCTGCCCTCTATAATCATAAATAGGTGCTGCTATACAAAAAATACCTTCCTCATGTTCTTCGTTATCTATAGCATAACCTTGTTTTCTAGCTTCTTTGATTTCATCCAATACACTTTCCGGTGATGTTAATGTCCTGTGAGTAAATATCTCAAATGTTACTTTGGATAGTTCACTCAAAATTTCTTCATCGGTATTCTGAGATAGAAGAATCTTACCCACTCCCGATGCATACAGAGGAATTCTTTTGCCAATTTGAGAGTACATACGAAATGCATTTATACTTTCTATCTTTTCTATAAATACCGCTTCATTCCCCTCTAAAATAGCCATCTGAACAGGTAAGCCTAAAATATGAACTAATTTTCTTAAATAAGGTGCCGCTTCTGTTTTCAGCTCAATATTGTTGAGTTTCATACTACTTAATTCTACTAGTTTAAGACCCACCTTATAGTTATTGCCTTCTCTCTCAATAAACCCTCTATTTTCTAGTGTAGCTAATAAACGATGAACTGTTATTTTATTTAATTCTAAAATACTTTCAAATTCTTTGGGCTGCATACCTTCTGGATGCTCTGCTAAGATTTCTAAAAGTTGTAATGCACGGTCTACTGTCTGCAGTATCGCCTTAGCCATACATCTCACCCAGCTTTCTGTCTATATTATTTAACTCCTATTATATATGAATGAATAATATAAAACAATCTACCGTTTCATGACTAATCATGTATTTATTTACTGCAAAAATAAAAGATATAACCTTTCTAATGGTTATATCTTTCATGTAATACTCGAATGCTCTATTAAATCCTTATTAATCATTATTACCTTTTATCTCGCTAGCCATCCTCCATCTACTGCTAGAGTATATCCATTGATATACTCTGCTGCTTCTGAAGCTAAAAAGACTGCTGCTCCTGCTAAATCTTCGGGAGTTCCCCAACGCCCAGCAGGTATACGTTCTAAAATACTTGTTTGTCTCTCTTCGTCACTTCTTAAAGCTGCTGTATTATCTGTTGCCATATAGCCTGGTGCAATAGCATTAATATTAATATGATGCACCGCCCATTCATTTGCCATTGATTTTGTAATACCCATTATGGCACTCTTACTTGCTGTATAGGAAGGTACACGAATCCCACCTTGAAAAGATAGCATAGAAGCTATATTGATAATCTTTCCGCCATTTCCTTGTAAAATAAACTGTTTTGCTACTGCTTGTGATAAGAAGAATGTTGTCTTTAAGTTAATATTAATAACATCATCCCAGTTTTTCTCTGAAAAGTCTATAGTATCTTCTCTTCTAATAATCCCCGCATTATTTACTAAAATATCAACTTTCCCAAATGCCTTTAATGTTTCTTGTAGAATCTCAGCTATTGACTCTTGTGAAATCAAGTTAGCTTTGATTCCAATAAATCTTCTTCCTAATTCTTTTACTTTATCTTCTGTCCCTGACAAATCTGTTGTTCCAACCCCAACGATGTCCGCTCCTGCACTAGCTAATCCTACTGCTATACCCTGCCCTAAACCTCTTGTTGCGCCAGTTACAATTGCTACTTTACCTGCTAATGAAAATTTATTCAATATATTATTCATCCTATATCCCTCCATTATTGTTTCTATTTCTGCCCTCTAATCTTCTTTCTAGATGAGCTTATTTTTGATAAATAGGTTTACGAAATTTATTATTTTTTGTTTCACCTTGCAATACGGTTGCTCATTTTATTTCATTATATGTAACAATGTTTCTTATAATGTAATAATATTACTTTTATATCTAGACGTCAACACTATTTTATTAATTATTTTTTTAACGATATCTATTGATTATCAAAGACTTAGTTAAGTTTATATCAAAGTATATTCCTTTCCTCAGCCTCGTCATCCATCTCCCAATTTAAGCATTTTATATGATTAATTTTGTACTATTGTGTAGATAATTTTATAGATAACGCTACATTAATTCGCCTAATTATTTACAGTTTTTATGCTACACTTTTAAAAAACTCATGGAGAGAGGTACAAATGAAAAAATTAAATATATTTACACCCTGCATTTTTTTGCTGCTTTTTTGCTCTATAATCTGTGTATTACTTGCTTATCCTGGCCTTAATACCATAGAGGCAGCTACTACGCATCAATCTATTAGTTTAGAAAGTTTAGCAATCAAACAAAAAGATTTAGAAGCCACATTAGAAGCGTTAAAACTAGACTTAGCTAAAACCTCTGATAGCCTCAATTCTTATAACCAAAGGCTCTCTATTGTAGAAAGCAACATCACTACTACTCAAACAATGTTGGTTTCTTATTATATGGATAAATTATCAGATCCTACTTATGTCACTACTTATAATACAGACTATACTTGGTATACTGCAGCAGAAGCACTTGGAGAGCTAGGAAAACCTTCTATCCCTGCTCTTATTAAACGTTTAGATACTACTAATCCCTATGAACGGTCACTCGTATTTTATGCTCTTCTTCTAGCTTCTCAAGCTGAAAATGTTAAAGTTTTTACGGGGAATGATTATATCCATACTCATTTAGACTTTAATACTAATACTCATAACGCTCAAAAAATGATAGCTTTAGAATGGTGGGAAAAGTATAAAAGTTACTTTTAACTCTTCTATAAATATGTCATGCTCACTCCTAATATAGATATTTTAAAAAGGTATGTCTCTCTCATAGGCAATGTCATTAAGTTAACATTGTGATAGAAACGCATCCCTAGGAAAAGAAGTTGAAGATTTATTTCTTCAGCTTCTTTTTCTATTTCCAGGTACCACAAATAGACAGATTTGCATCTGACTCAAAATTTATATTCTTTTACAAAGATTTATGCTACTCTATAAAGGAAGCCATGAAAAATCTTAACAATTAAGTTTCGTTCCCTATGCCTATCAGGTCTTATAGGAATGAGATTTTTTGCAATTATGGCTTCTACATCAGGTGATGTTGCTTTTCCATGATAGAATAACCTACACATATGCACTGCAACTGAGAAATTTGCTTTATATGTATGCTTTCTTTGCTTTTTTTCAATGACTACGTGGGAGGTAATCATTTCTGCAAAGTTATACATTATCATATGTGCATAGATTTCTTGTTGGATACACATCACCTTTTTTGAATGAAAATCTAACATTCCAATCGTATATTTCAAATCTCGAAAAGATGTTTCAATCCCCCAACGAGAAGCATACAGTTTTTTTACCTCATCAGGAGGATACTTTTCACTATTTAGATTTGTAACTATTGTTTCATAGGAAGTTTCTGAAATAGGAAATCTCACTATTCGGAAGTGTAATTCATAGAATTTAGCAGGTTCAGATTTCTTGTTTTTAAGTGGTAAATAATCAAACGGTTGGGCTGAAGAAACACTTCGATAATGATTTTTGTCTTTGAAAAGTTCTTTGACTGCATTCGTTTTCTTTCTTGTAAGTTTTAAAGAAATATCAATATCAAAACAGTCTGTTTTGGGTAAATCCAATCCATTCTTTATACCATTAATTCCATCTTTGACACGAATAAGAAAGAACCATCCTTTTTCTTGAATGTGAGCCATGCTGTTGAAAGATTCATAACCTCTATCAGCTATCACGAGTGCTTTAGGAATTTCAGAACGATCAACCATTTCTTGTAGAGCGTTATGTTCATTCTTTTCTTTAGATTTTTGTATTATCACATCATGATAAATAGAATAATTTATATTATACAACGCATTTATATGCAGAAGATTATATGATTTTCTTCCATCTTTTCCAGAATGAAATGAATTTAAATCATCAGGATTGGTAGGAATCTGTACATCAGACCCATCAACAGCAAGTATGGGCATATCTTCATTAAAGTTATCTATAAGTTTACTTGAAAAGCCGTCAAATATCTTCTTAAACGCTTCGGGCTTTATCTTTTTCCTCTGCTGAACAAACGCAGAAGAAGTGGGTGTATCTGCAGATGCACCAAATAGATCTAATAATTCGTTTGTAAGGCTCCCACTTCCCATTCCAATAATTCCAGCTAAAATTTTATTCATGGGCAATTTTCTTTTGCGTAAAAAATCACTACCTGGATTGGTACAATAATCTTGCGGATTGTCAGCTAACTTTTGGATTTCATCTACTAAAAGCTTTTTAATTTGTTTGGGTTTCATATGTGTCCTCCTTGTAACTAAGTTTCCTTTAATTACAAGGGCCGCTCTCACTACCTCTTTATTCAATCAGTAGTGAGAGCGGCCACACATTTTCTTTGTCTTGTCAACTACTTTTTCAAAAAAAGATCCCTATACCATTTGATTGGTATAGAGATCTTTTTTCGTCATCTTAACTTAATGACATTGCTCTCATAGGAGGCATACCTTTTTAATTATGTTTTTCACATAAAATCACTCAATATCTTCATCTATTCTATGATAGTGTACAAACTTAATAAAAATATTTATTTTTATATTGTATTTTTCTTTTTAAAATACTATAATATTCACTAAATTTAATAATAAGGAGCAATTTAAAATGGCATATTATTTTGAAGAACCTTCTCGTACCTTTAGTGAATATCTTCTCGTTCCTGGGTATTCCTCTGTAGAATGCATGACTAAAAATGTAAGTTTAAAAACCCCACTCACTAAATTTAAAAAAGGTGAAACCCCAGCTATTTCTCTTAATATTCCTCTTGTATCTGCTATTATGCAATCTGTGTCTGATGATAAGATGGCTGTTGCTTTAGCAAAAGAAGGTGGTATTTCTTTTATCTATGGATCACAATCCATCGAAAATGAAGCCGCTATGGTAAGACGTGTAAAAAGCTATAAAGCAGGCTTTGTAGAAAGTATATCAAATCTTAGACCAGAGCAAACTTTAGCCGATATTTTGGCACTTAAAAAGAAAACTGGTCATTCCACCGTAGCTATTACTGATGATGGCACTGCTAATGGAAAGCTTGTAGGACTCGTTACAAGCCGTGATTATCGTGTAAGCCGTATGGAACCTACCACACTTATTAGCAGCTTTATGAGACCATTTAATGAGCTTATATACGGTCATGAGGGCATTACCCTTTCTGAAGCTAATAATATGCTTTGGGATCATAAACTTAATGTTCTTCCTGTCATCAGTAATGAACAAAAGTTACTTTATTTTGTATTTAGAAAAGACTATGATTCTCACAAAGAAAATCCTAACGAACTCTTAGACGGTTCTAAACGTTATATGGTGGGTGCCGGTATTAATACTCGTGATTATGAAGAACGTATTCCTGCTCTTATAGAAGCTGGAGCTGATGTACTATGTATTGACTCTTCAGAAGGATTTTCTGAATGGCAAGCACGCACCTTGCAATTTGTTCGTCAAAAATATGGCGATACTGTCAAAATTGGTGCTGGTAATGTAGTTGATAAAGAAGGCTTTCTATTCTTAGCAAAAGCAGGTGCTGACTTCATTAAAGTAGGTATTGGAGGAGGCTCTATCTGTATTACTCGTGAACAAAAAGGTATTGGTCGTGGTCAAGCTACTGCTGTTATTGAAGTCGCTAAGGCTAGAGATGAGTATTTTGAAGAAACTGGTATTTATATACCTATTTGTTCAGATGGTGGAATTGTTCATGATTACCATGTTACCTTAGCTTTAGCAATGGGCTCTGATTTCATTATGTTGGGACGCTATTTCTCTCGTTTTGATGAAAGCCCAACCAATAAAGTTAATATTAATGGTAACTATATGAAAGAATACTGGGGCGAAGGTTCTGCCAGAGCTAGAAACTGGCAGCGTTATGATATGGGCGGAGATAGCAAGCTCTCCTTTGAGGAAGGTGTTGACTCTTATGTTCCATATGCTGGTAGCCTTAAAGATAATGTAGGACTTACTCTTAATAAAGTAAAGTCTACTATGTGTAATTGTGGTGTACTTACTATTCCTGAGCTTCAAAAAAATGCTAAGATTACCCTTGTTTCCAACACAAGTATTATTGAAGGTGGCGCTCATGATGTTCTTCTAAAAGATCAACATCGTTTTCCAGTAAAATAACTAATAGTGATTTTATTAAGATAAAATAAGGAGGTCTAAGCTAATACTTAGACCTCCTTATTTTATACTTTTAATGACATAGCTTATTTACCGATAAACATTTGTGTCCAATAGTTTCCATCTGCTTCATAACCAATACCAATATGAGTATAGCTAGCATTTAGAATATTTGCTCTATGGCCTGAACTATTCATCCAGCCTTTTACAACTTGCTCTGGTGTTTGATATCCTTGTGCAATATTTTCTCCCGCACTTTTATAGCTAATACCATATTTCTTTAACATTTCAAATGGCGTTCCATAAGTTGGACTTGTATGACTGAAATAATTATTTTTCTTCATGTCTTGTGATTTAAGACGTGCTACGTTTCTCACACTTTCATCCATTTCAAGTGGTTTTAATCCCTGTTTTGCTCTTTCTGCATTTACAAGTTCTAGTACTTTATTCTCATAAGCTGTTTGTGTGCTTACATCAGTATCTGTAGTAGAGTCATTTCCTGTGTTTGTATCATTATTAGTTCCGTTATCAGTCCCTGTACTAGTATCATTATTAGTTCCGTTATCCGTTCCTATATTGTTACCATTGTTTATTTCGCAATCAGTATCTGTATTTCCTCCATTGCTTGTCCCATTATTAGTTCCTGCATTTGTTCCATTGTTTATTTCGCAATCAATTCCTGTATTGGTATCATTGCTTATTTCGTTATCTGTTCCAACGTTTGTACTATTATTTGGCTTTTGTGGTTTAGTAGCTGTTCCTGGTTTGTGGCTCGCTTGATTATGAGGACGACTACCTCCTGGTCTATGGCTTTTTGCATATAAGGAAGAGCTTGATCCTAAGATAGTTGCTCCAATAAGTGTTAATGTCATTGCTTTTGTAACTAATTTTTTTGATTTCATGTTTTTTCTCCTCTTATCGTTGGTCTCAATTTGGATTCAAAATTATTACATTTTGTTTAATTCGTGTAACAACTTTGTAATATTTATTATACATGATTTCACCATATTTTCAACCTTTATTAGCTTCCTATTAATTCCATCCTCCTGCATTTATTACATATTTATTACATATTATGATTGTGATTCAACCATAATAGCACAAAAAAAAGACGCCGGGAGTAGCGGCGCCTTTTTTTGGAGTATCTATGTGATTATACGTAGAAGAGTAGGTCTACGTATGTTGGAAATGGCCAAGCAACTGAAGCTACCATTGTCTCTAATTCATCAGCTACTACTCTAAGAGTTTGCATTGCTTCAAATACATATTCTCTGTAGTATTTAGCTGATTCAAGAGCATCTTCATAGTTTTTAGCTTCAAGTAATACTTTATCGAGCTCTTCAATTTTGCTCATTAATGATTCTGTAAGATTTGATAATTTAGTAGCATAGCTTACTTCTTTTTCAACACTTACATTTAAGCCAAGCTCTTGTTTAACTTTAAGTATTTCAAATACTTCTTTGTTGTATTTAAGCACGGCTGGTAAAATTTCTTTTTGTGCCATGTCTAACATTGTTAATGCTTCTATATTAATTGTTTTAGCATAGCCTTCTAATAGGATTTCACAACGTGATTTAACTTCTGTTGCTGTGAAAATACCATGTTTCTCAAAGAGTTTAATACTTTTCTCCATTCCAAATCTAGGAATAGCGTCCACAGATGTTTTAAGGTTAAGAAGACCTCTTCTTTCTGCTTCTTCTACCCATTCATCACTGTAGTTGTTACCATTAAAAATAACCCTCTTATGGTCTTTCATAGTTTCTTTTACAATTGCCATAACTTCAGCTTCAAGGTCAGTCGCTGCATCCAATCTATCTGCAAATTCTTCAAGTACTTCTGCTACACTTGTGTTAAGCACAATGTTAGGGCCAGAAATAGATACTGATGAACCTAGGCTACGAAATTCAAATTTATTACCTGTGAAAGCAAATGGAGATGTTCTATTACGATCAGTTGTATCTTTTACAAATCTAGGAAGTGCAGATACTCCTGTCTCCATAAAGCATCTAGCTGTTTCACTAGCTGCTTCACCTTTTTCAATACATTCTAAGATATTAGTAAGCTCATCACCTAAGAACATAGAAATAATTGCTGGAGGTGCTTCATTAGCTCCAAGTCTGTGATCATTTCCTGCACTAGCAACAGATACTCTTAAAAGATCTGCATATTCATCTACTGCTTTAATAACAGCAGCTAAGAATAATAAGAATTGAGTATTATCCTTTGGTGATTTACCTGGCTCAAGCAGGTTTTCTCCTTCACTTGTAGACATTGACCAGTTATTGTGTTTACCTGAACCATTAACACCTGCAAATGGTTTTTCATGAAGTAAGCATACAAGACCATGTCTTTCTGCTACCTTCTTCATCATTTCCATTGTTAATTGGTTATGATCTGTTGCAATATTAGTGGTACCAAAGATAGGTGCTAATTCATGTTGTGCTGGTGCAACTTCATTGTGCTTTGTTTTTGCTAAAATACCTAATTTCCAAAGCTCATTATCCAAATCTTTCATGTACTCAGATACTCTAGTTCTGATATTACCAAAGTAATGATCCTCTAATTCTTGACCTTTTGCTGGTTTAGCACCAAAAAGTGTTCTACCTGTTAAGATAAGATCTTTACGTTTTGCGTACATTTCTTTATCTACTAGAAAATATTCTTGTTCTGGTCCAACAGTTGTTGTTACTCTAGTTACTGATTTACCAAATTTATTAAGAATTCTAATCGCTTGTTTGTTAAGTGCTTCCATTGAACGAAGAAGTGGTGTTTTCTTATCAAGTACTTCTCCACCGTATGACCCAAAAGTTGTTGGAATATATAAGGTGTCATCTTTTACAAATGCATACGATGTTGGGTCCCAAGTTGTATATCCACGAGCTTCAAATGTTGCACGAAGACCACCTGATGGAAATGAAGAAGCATCTGGTTCACCTTTGATAAGTTCTTTTCCTGAAAACTCTAAAATAACCTTTCCATCTGCAGATGGTGAGATAAATGCATCATGTTTTTCTGCTGTAATACCTGTCATAGGTTGGAACCAGTGTGTATAGTGTGTAGCTCCTTTTTCAACTGCCCAGTCTTTCATAGCAGCTGCTACTACATCAGCAATATCTCTACTAAGTTCTTTACCTTCTGCCATTGTTTTCTTCAATGCTTTGAAGGTGTTTTTTGGTAATCTTTCTTGCATAACTGTTTCATTAAATACGTTACATCCAAAAATTTCACTTACATTTGCCATACTAAATTCCTCCTCAAATATCTCTTTATATTTTTTTACTTGATATCACCATTTTTTACTTAAGGTTCTAAGCGATGTACATCTCTAGGGAACATACTTGCTTGCCTTACATTTTGTAGGTCTAAGAGCTTCATAACGAACCTCTCTAGTCCTATACCAAGTCCACCATGTGGTGGCATTCCATATTTATGAATACTCAGATAATGACTCAATTCTTCAGGATCTATACCCATTTCTTTCATCTTATCAACTTGTTGCTGGTAATCATGAATACGTTGCCCACCTGTTGTAATTTCTAGTCCCCTAAAAAGTAAGTCGAAGCTTAGTGCAAATCTGCTATCCTCTTTATCATTCATCGCATAGAATGGTCTTTTAGAAGCTGGAAAATGAGTGATAAATAGGAATTCACTATTCCAATGCTCTTTTGCATATTCACAAAGAAGTACTTCATCTTCTGGCTCTAAATCATATTTATTCTTTCCACCTCTACCTTTAATAAGGTCCAAAGCTTCAACGAAAGTTATAGAAGGAATATCCTTAATAATAGGGAGTTTAACCTCTAATAAGTCTAAGTATTCCTTGCAATGAGATTCTAAATAATTCATTACATACTTAATCATGGCTGTTTCCATCTCCATAACATCGTACATACTATCTATATATCCCATTTCAAAATCTAGGCCTATATATTCGTTAAGGTGTCTAGAAGTGTTATGCTTCTCTGCTCTATAGACTGGTGCTATTTCAAAAACTCTATCAAAAAAAGCAACACAAGTTTGTTTATAAAATTGTGGGCTTTGAGCTAAGAAAGCATCCTGGTTAAAGTAGTCTAACTTAAAGATATTAGCACCACCTTCAGCCCCTGCAGCTACAATCTTTGGCGTATGCACTTGAGTAAAACCTTGGCTTTCCATAAACTCTCTAAACCCAGATACGACGCCTTCTTGCACTTTAAAGATTGCTCTTTCATAAGGATTTCTGAGAGCCACACTACGATTATCTAAGTTTGCCTCTAAACCACAGCCTAATTTTTTATGTCCTACATTTAATGGATAATCTGCTGCTGGCATACTTAAAATCTCAAGGTCTTCAAGTTGAAGTTCAAAGCCTAAATTAGCTCTTTCATCCTCTCTAATATGACCCTTAACTCTTACATAAGCACCAACTTTAAGCTGTTCAATGCTTGCTTTACATCTATCTTTTTCATAAATAGCTTGCACAATATATCTTCCAGTTCTAAGAATAACAAACGCAAACTCACTCATTGTTCTTATTTTATGAACGCAAGCTTCTATAATGACTAATTCATCTGGGTTCTTCTTAATGCCCTCTACATCTAATACTCGTTTAAGCGATACTCCATCTATACTCTGCATAACACTACTCTCCTTTCCAAGGCTACTTGCGCTTCATTAATTCCTCTTCAAGTAAACCTTTAATTGTTTTCGGATTGGCCCTACCTGCAAGTCTCTTTGAACATTGTCCCATAAGGAATCCAAATAACTTTTCTTTTCCTGCTAAATAGCCTTCTACTTCAGCAGTAAACTCCTCTACTACTCCAAAAACTACTTCTTTTATTTCTTCCTGATTATCATTCATAAGGAAACCTTCTTCCTTAGCTATTTGCTCAGGTGATTTATTTTGTTCTAACATTAATTTCAGAATGGCTTTTGCATTGTTTCTATTAACAATATCTTCCTCTGCCATTTTTACCAGATGAGCAAATGCTTCTGCTGTGAAGGGAATATTTTTGCTATCTAATTCTCCTTCATTTACATATTTGAGTAGCTCTACTACTACAAAATTAGCAACTGCTTTATAATTAGAATAACTTGTTACTGCTTCATTATAAAAATCAGATATAGCTTTGTCTGCTACAAGAATGTTGGCATCTGCCTGATTTAAACCATAACTATTTAGATAAATCTCCATTCTTTCATCAATCAGTACAGGCAATTCTGCTTTAATAGTTTCTATATCTTCATCTGTAATTACAATAGGCATTACATCTGGCTCTTTAAAGTAACGATAATCGTGAGCATCTTCCTTTGAACGCATTGGTAAGGTAATACCTCTATTATCATTAAACTTTCTTGTTTCTTGAACAATCTCTTCTCCATTATTTAAAAGCTTAGTCTGACGTTCTATTTCATAATCAATAGCTCTTACAATAGATTTAAGTGAGTTCAAGTTTTTTATTTCTACCTTTGTTCCTAGAGTATTACTTTCTGCTCTTCTAAGAGAAATGTTAACATCAGCTCTTAAAGAACCTTCCTCCATCTTACAAAGGCTAACCCCTGCATATTGAAGAAGTCCTGCTACTTTTTCAATATAAGCTCTTGCTTCTTCTGCAGAGTTCATATCTGGCTCAGATACGATTTCTAAAAGCGGTACGCCGCAACGGTTATAATCTGCTAGGCTTGTATTTTCAATATCATCATGAATAAGCTTACCTGCATCTTCTTCAATATGTGCATGATGAATACGAACATATTTTTCTCCTAAATCAGCTTCTATTTTTACCTTACCTGATAAACAAATAGGTAAATCAAATTGTGAAATTTGATAAGCCTTAGGAAGATCTGGATAAAAATAATTTTTTCTATCTATTTTAGTAAAGCTTCCTACACCACAGCCTAAAGCAAGTGCCGCTTTAATACCATATTTAACAACTTGCTGATTAATAACTGGTAGAGTACCTGGAAGTCCAGTACAAACTGGACAACAACGTGTATTTTGCTCGCCTCCAAAATCCACTTCACAACTACAAAATATTTTTGTTTTAGTAAGAAGCTGAGCATGTATTTCAAGTCCTATAACTGGAACATAATTTACCATATTAATCACCTACACTTTCTTTAGCATACTAGGATCTATCCTCGTAAATTCTTTTTCAAATGCATTAGCTACTCCTATCACTTTTGCATCATGGAAAGCTTTACCTACGATAGACATGCCTATTGGCATACCATCTGAATCATAACCACATGTTGTGTTAATAGCTGGAAGTCCTGCAATATTAACTGTTACAGTACAAATATCAGCTAAATACATCTTAACTGGGTCATTTTCAATAGCTCCTATTTTATATGCAATTGTAGGTGCTGTTGGTGTAATCATGACATCACAGCTTTTAAAGATTTCTTCATATTCTTGCTTTATTTTTTGTCTAATATACAATGCTTTTTTATAATAAGCATCATAATAGCCACTTGATAAAGCATAAGTTCCAAGAAGAATTCTTCTTTTTACCTCATTACCAAAGCCTTCCTTACGTGTACGTGTAATACGTTCTTCATAAGTTTTTGCTTTTGGTGTACAATAACCAAACTTGATACCATCATATCTAGAAAGATTTGAACTTGCTTCAGCTGATGATAAAAGATAATAGGCTGCAATAGCATATTTTAAGCTTGGCATGGAAACCTCTACGATTTCTGCCCCTAAACTTTCATATTTCTTAATTGCTTCTAATACAGATTCTTTTACCTCTTCATCTATACCTTCTCCAAAAAATTCTTTTGGAACAGCAATCTTTAGACCTTTTATATCCATATCTAATTGACTGCTAAAATCTATTTCTTTATGAGATGATGTACCATCATGACCATCGTAACCTGATATAACTTTTAAAAGTGCTGCACATTCTTTTGCACTTTGTGCAATAGGTCCAATTTGATCTAAGGAACTACCAAAAGCAACTAGACCAAAACGAGAAACTGTGCCATAAGTTGGTTTCATACCTGTTACGCCACAAAAAGCAGCTGGTTGTCTAATAGAACCTCCTGTATCTGAACCAAGGGCTACTACTGAAAGTTTTGCAGCTACTGCTGCTGCGCTCCCACCAGAAGAACCACCAGGTACTCTCGTTATATCATACGGATTTTTTGTTTTCTTATAATATGAGGTTTGTGTTGAACCACCCATAGCAAATTCATCCATACTTACTTTACCTAAGATAACTGCATCCTCAGCTAGTAACTTTTTGATGACCGTTGCATTATAAGGTGGTACAAAATTATATAGCATCTTTGAAGCACAGGTTGTTAAGATACCTTCTGTACAAATATTATCCTTAATACTTATTGGAATACCTGTAAGTAGGTTGCTGTTACCTTCCGCAATCCTTTTATCTGCTTTTTCAGCAGCTTTGATTGCTTCTTCTTCACAAACTGTAATATAGCTATCTATCTGATCATCTAATTGTTTTATTCTATCTAAATAATACTTGGTTAACTCTACTGACGTGATTTCTTTTTGATCAAGCATCTCTCTGAGCTCAAATAGGCTCTTATCACATAGTGACATAACTCTCCTCCTCACTAACTACTCCATAATCTTCGGTACTACGAAAAATCCATCTTTCTTATGAGAAGCATTATTTAGAACGACTTCTCTGTCATAAGAAGATACTATTTCATCTGCTCTTAAATCTTTTAGGCTTACTCCTTCACCATTAAGATTTTCATCACCTTCCATAGTTACCTCATTCATGGTGTCCATTAGTTCTACTATTGCGCTCATCTCAGATACTAATCTCTCTTTTTCTGTCTCATCAATTTCTATCTTAGACAGTTTAGCTAAATAAGTAATTAAGTCTGTGTCTAACAACTCCTATCACCTGCCTCATGATTACTCCAAATTCATTTTTTTACTTTAATTTCTAACTACTCCTAGTCTTTCTTGCTTACTTCATTGTTTTCTTACTTTGGTTTTCAATTGTTCTTTGGATTGTTTGGTTTGTTATTGTTTTTGGATTTTTGAATAATACTTTTGTGTTATTTGTTTTGCTTACTCCTACTCCTGTCTTCTACTCTCAATACAAGTTACTCCTCAAGAACAGAAACAAAAATAAAGGCGCTAACTAAACACAAATAAATTGTGTTTAAAGTTAGCGCCTTTGCTAAGTTCATGTTCTATTGAAACCATATTATAACGTTTTTTTCAAAATATCAAGACCTAATTTTCATTTTTTCACTAATTTACAAAAAATTCATTGGACAAGTTAAAATATTATCTATTTTTACTTTAGTGGACGTTAATCATTTACTTTATTCTTAAGCATAAATAAAGGAGGTTACTTTAACCTCCTTTATTTATTATCTTAAATTAGTATATCCCATTAAGTACTCATCTACTTCTTTAGCTGCTTCTCGTCCTTCTCTAATAGCCCATACAACTAAAGACTGTCCTCTATGCATATCTCCTGCTGTAAATACTTTTTCTATGTTAGTCTTATACTCTCCAAGCTCAGTAGTTACATTTGTTCTGGCATCTACATCCACCCCAAAGCTATCTGTTACATAGTTTTCAGAACCTAAGAAACCTGCTGCAATTAAAACAAGGTCTGCATCTAATAATTGCTCAGAACCTTCCACTTCTCGCATTTCCCTTCTGCCTGTTTCTTCATTAGTAGCAAACTTCACTTTAACTACTTTAACACCTACTAAATCACCATTTTCATCCTTGCAAAACTCTTTAACTGTTGTTTCATAAATTCTAGGATCAGAGCCAAAGGTCTCTATAGCTTCTTCTTGGCCATAATCAGTTTTGCAAACTCTTGCCCATTGCGGCCAAGGATTATTATCTGCTCTTTGATCTGGTAGTTTAGGCATCATCTCTATCTGAACAACAGATTTACAGCCATGTCTAATAGAAGTCCCTACACAGTCATTACCAGTATCTCCACCACCAATAACAACTACATTTTTATCTTTTGCACTCATATAAGTTCCATCTTCTAAATTAGAGTTTAATAAACTCATAGTTGTTGATTTTAAGAAATCTACTGCAAAATAAATTCCTTTTGCATCTCTACCTGGTGCATTAATATCTCTAGGATTAGAAGCACCACAAGCTAAAATAACTGCATCATATTCTTTTAAAAGCTTATTTGCTTTATACTTCTTTCCTATGTCTGCATTGGTAATGAACTTAATACCTTCTTGTACCATTAAATCTACGCGTCTTTCTATGATATGCTTTTCTATTTTCATGTTAGGAATACCATACATTAATAATCCGCCCACCCTGTCGCTTCTCTCATATACAGTGACAGTATGACCTCTTTTATTAAGTTGTGCTGCTGCTGCAAGTCCTGCTGGACCTGATCCTACAATAGCAACATTTTTTCCTGTTCTGACAGAAGGCTTTTTAGGCTTAATAAGTCCCTTAGCAAATGCATTTTCAATAATAGCTTCTTCATTTTCTTTAATGTCAACTGCATCTCCGTTAAGCGAACATGTACATGCATTCTCACAAGGTGCTGGACAAACTCTACCTGTAAACTCTGGGAAATTATTAGTAAGTAGTAACCTTCTAGCTGCTTCTTCCCATTGTCCATTGAAAATTAGGTCATTCCATTCAGGAATCAGGTTGTTAAGAGGACAACCTGATGTTGCTCCCTTAAGCATTATTCCTGATTGGCAAAAAGGCACGCCACAATCCATACATCTTGCTCCTTGTACCTCCTGCTTTTCTTTAGCAAGTGGTATGTGAAATTCCTTGAAATTTTTCACTCTCTGAGCAGGGGCAATGCTCCTGCTTGTTGTTCTATCATACTCCATAAATCCTGTTGGCTTTCCCATATGCGGCCTCCTTATTTCCTGGTATTAGCATAAAATGCTTCAATTTGTGCTTGTTCACTACTCATACCTTTTTCTTCCATAAGCAAAATCGTCTGTCTCATACGTGCATAATCATGAGGAAGAATCTTCTTAAATTTAGATAGATACTCATCAAAATGATCAAGTACCTCTTTACCTTTAACAGAATGAGTATGAGCCACATGCTCTTCAATTAGTTGTTTAAGTTCAAGGACATCATATTTTTCAGTAACTTCATCTAGCGAAACTAAGGACTTATTTAATTTCTTATACAAGTCTCGGTCTTCATCTAGAACATAAGCTACCCCGCCGCTCATACCTGCTGCAAAGTTTTTGCCTGTTTTACCTAAGACAACAACTCTACCACCTGTCATGTATTCACAGCCATGGTCACCTACACCTTCAACAACCGCAAGTGCCCCTGAATTTCTAACACAGAAACGTTCACCTGCTACACCATTAATAAAGGCTTTACCGCTTGTTGCACCATATAAAGCAACATTTCCGATAATAATATTTTCATCTTGTTTAAACTTAGAACCTTTTGGCGGATAAACAACTAACTTGCCACCAGATAGACCTTTACCAAAGTAGTCATTACTATCTCCTACTAATTCTAAAGTTAAACCTCTGGGAATGAAGGCCCCAAAGCTTTGCCCACCACTACCATTACATTTAATAACATACGTATCATCCCCTAAAGTATTACCATAGAGTTTCGTAATTTCTGAACCAAATATAGTGCCTACTGTTCTATCCACATTTTTTACATCAATTTCTATAGATTTAGGCTGTTTATGTTTAAGTGCATTTTGTAACTTGCTTAAAATAACTCTTTCATCAATTGTATTTTGAAGTTCAAAATCATAAACATCCTTTGGATTAAATATTCTTGGTAGATCTTGATTAACATATGGATTATTTAAGATATTACTCATATCAATCTTACTTGCTTTATCATTTTCATCGAATGCTTTGACTGTTAGTAAATCTGAACGTCCTACTAATTCATTAACTGTGCGAACACCTAACTTAGCCATATATTCTCTAAGCTCTTGTGCTACAAAGTGCATGAAATTAACAACGTATTCTGGTTTACCTTTAAAGCGTTTTCTTAATTCTGGATTTTGAGTTGCAATACCTACAGGACAAGTGTCTAAGTTACATACTCTCATCATAACGCAGCCCATTGTAATAAGTGGTGCTGTTGCAAAACCAAATTCTTCTGCGCCTAAAAGTGCTGCTACAGCTACATCACGTCCCGTTAAAAGCTTTCCATCTGTTTCAATAACTACTTTTGAACGAAGTCCATTCATAATAAGTGTTTGATGGGTTTCTGCAAGACCTAACTCCCATGGCAGACCAGCATTATAAATAGAGTTTCTTGGTGCTGCTCCTGTTCCACCATCAAAACTTGAAATAAGGATAACACCAGCTCCAGCTTTAGCTACACCTGCTGCAACAGTTCCTACTCCTGCTTCTGAAACAAGTTTTACAGAAATACGAGCATCTTTATTGGCATTCTTAAGATCATAAATAAGTTGTGCTAAGTCTTCGATTGAATAAATATCATGATGTGGAGGTGGTGAAATAAGACCTACACCTGGGGTTGAATGCCTTGTTTTAGCAACCCATGGATATACTTTTGCACCTGGTAATTGACCACCTTCACCTGGTTTTGCACCTTGTGCCATTTTAATCTGGATTTCTTTAGCACTTACAAGGTATTCTGAAGTTACACCAAAACGCCCTGATGCTACTTGTTTAATTGCTGAACATCTTATCTTATCCTTTAAACGTTCTGGATCTTCTCCACCTTCACCACTATTAGACTTACCACCTATTCTATTCATTGCAATAGCCATTGTTTCATGTGCTTCTTGAGAAATAGAACCATAAGACATAGCCCCAGTTTTAAAGCGTTTTACAATACTTTCTACGCTTTCAACTTCCTCAATAGGAATACCACCATCTTCAGCAAAGTTGAAGTCTAATATACTTCTAAGATTCATTGTACGATTTTCTTTATTAATAGCTGTGCTAAATTCTTTGAAAGTATTATAATCACCTGTTCTTGTTGCTTCTTGAAGTAAATGAATGGTCTCTGGATTATATAAATGCTCCTCTTTTCCACTTCTTAACTTATGGCTACCAATACTATCTACATCACTAGCTACATCTAATCCTAATGGATCAAAAGCACTTGAGTGAAGCTGTTGTACGCGTTTATTGATGTCCTTAAGGGTAATACCACCCACTCTACTTACTGTATTAGTAAAATATTTATCGATAACTTCTTTACTAATACCCATAGCTTCAAATATCTTTGAGCCTTGGTATGATTGAATTGTAGAAATACCCATCTTAGAAGCTATTTTTACGATACCCTTAAGAATAGATTTGTTATAGTCGTATTCTGCAGCATAATAATCCTTATCAAGCACATTTGTATCTATTAAATCTCTAATTGTATCCTGTGCTAAATAAGGATTAATAGCACAAGCACCATAGCCTAAAAGTGTAGCAAAATGATGTACTTCTCTAGGCTCTGCACTTTCAAGAATCATCGCTACAGAAGTTCTCTTCTTCGTTGATACTAAATGCTGCTGCATAGCAGAAACAGCTAATAAAGCTGGCATAGCCACATGGTATTCATCTACTCCTCTATCTGAGAGAATTAAGATGTTTGCACCATCTCGATAGGCCTTATCTGCTTCGATAAATAAATGCTCAATTGCCTTATCTAATGAAGTATTTTTGTAATAAGTAATAGGAAGTACCTCTACTTTAAAACCTGGTACCTTCATAGATTTAATTTTAAGCATATCTGTACTTGTTAAAATTGGATTGTTTACCTTGAGTACATGGCAGTTTTTTGCCTTTTCTTCTAGGATATTACCATCTGCTCCTACATAAACACATGTAGAAGTTACAATTTCCTCACGTATTGCATCAAAAGGAGGATTGGTTACTTGTGCAAAAAGCTGTTTAAAGTAATTAAATAGTGGTGGATTAGTCTTAGAAAGTGGAGGTAATGCACTATCAGCACCCATAGCTGCTACTGGTTCTTCTCCTGTTTTAGCCATTGGTAATATCGTTGTTCTAATGTCTTCGTAGGAATATCCAAATGCTTTTTGTAATCTTTTAAGCTCTTTTTCTGAGTATTTCTCTACGTTTTTATTTGGAATATGTAGAGAACTTAATTCTACTAAATTACTATCTAACCATTCTCCATAAGGCTGGCGACTTGCATACTCTGTCTTTAGGTCTTCATCATCAATAAGTTGACCTTTCCTAGTATCCACTAAAAGCATTTTACCTGGTCTTAATCTCTCTTTTCTGATGATTTTTTCTGCTGGGATATCCACTGCTCCAACTTCAGAAGCAAGGATTAAATGATCATCATCTGTAATATAATAACGTGAAGGTCTAAGACCATTTCTATCTAAGATAGCACCCATGAGATCACCATCTGAGAATAAAATAGAAGCTGGCCCATCCCAAGGTTCCATCATCGTTGCATAATATTGGTAAAAATCTTTTTTCTCCTGTGACATTGCCCTATTATTATTCCATGGTTCAGGAATCATAATCATAACCGCAAGTGGTAACTCCATACCTGACATCACCATAAATTCTAGTGCATTATCAAGTCTTGCAGAGTCAGAACCATTAGTATCTATAATAGGAAGAATCTTATGCATATGTTCCTTAAGTGGTTTGCAACTTACAGACTCTTCTCTAGCTAGCATCTTATCTGCATTACCTGTAATGGTATTGATTTCTCCATTGTGTACAATAAAACGATTAGGATGTGCTTTTTGCCAGCTTGGATTTGTGTTGGTACTAAAACGAGAGTGTACCGTAGCAATAGCTGAAGTATATGCTTCACTTTGAAGGTCATCAAAGAATTGACGAAGTTCTTTTACTAAGAACATTCCTTTGTACACGATTGTACGACTTGACAAGGATACCACATAAGTGCCTTCACAGCTTTGTTCAAATACTCTCCTTGCAATATAGAGTTTACGATCAAATTCAATTCCCTTTTTACATCCATGAGGACGCTTTACAAAACCTTGCATAATACAAGGCATATTATCAAAAGCTTTTTGTCCAAGAACTTCTGGATTAGTAGGTACTGTTCTCCAGCCCAAGAATTCCATTCCTTCTTTTTGAACAATGACCTCAAATAATTTCTTTTCTTGATTCCTTTTTAATTCGTTTTGTGGGAAGAAAAACATACCAATACCATAATCTCTTTCATTCCCAATAGTTATCCCTACTGATTTTGCCTCTTGTTTAAAGAAATCATGACTTATTTGAAGTAAGATACCTACTCCATCTCCAGTTTTTCCTTCACCATCTTTTCCCGCTCTGTGTTCTAGATTTTCAACAATTCTAAGTGCATTCTCAACAACCTCTCTTGACTTAATGCCCTTAATGTTTACGACTGCTCCGATACCACAATTATCATGTTCAAATCTTGGGTCGTAGAGACCCTGCTGCTGATACGGATTTTGATTTTTAAAGTTATCCTTCATAGTTAATCCCCCTATAAATTAGTGTATATAGCGAAAAAAATCAAAACCGATTTATACAACTTCTCCTTTATGCTAAAAATTGCATAAAGAATAGAACTTGTAAAAATACAAATTTTGATTTCATAACTTGTAAATGAAACATAACACAAAAATCAGTTTCATAATCTTATTCAATTATATCCAAAATAACATCCAAAACAATTGGAGTTAAATATACTATATAATCTGAAAATTGTCAAGTTATTTTGCTATTATTTTTTAAAAATATTTTTTATATCCTCATTCTAATAAATATGCATTCTATAATTTATTATTTCCTGTTGCTTTTTATTTACCTAGTAAGAAAAGTGTAAAGAAATAATGCTTCTAAAATTTTTAGCTGAAAATATAATTTACTTTACACGTCCTACTAAATCACTTAAAATGTTGTTAACTATTTAGGTAAGTCGATAAAGATATAAGGAGGAATGATTTATGTCTTATAATAAGCTTGGCGCTTTAAGATTTATTGAAGAAAATGATGTTAAATTTATTAGACTTCAGTTTTGTGATTTACTTGGAGAACTTAAAAATATCTCTATTACTTCGAACCAACTTAGCAAAGCCTTCGATGAAGGTGTAGCCTTTGATGCTTCATCAATTACTGGTTTTACTCCTATTGAAGATTCAGAGTTATTTTTATTCCCGGATCCTACTACCCTTTGTATTCTTCCTTGGCGTCCTCAACATGGTAAGGTAGCTAGATTTTTCTGCGATATAAAGACTTCTGAGGGAAAAACCTTCGAGGGAGATAGTCGCTATATACTAAAACGTATTATTGAAAAGGCAAAAGAAAAAGGCTTTGTTTTTAAAGTAGGCGCTGAATGCGAGTTCTTTTTATTTAAAACAGATGCAGAAGGAAATCCTACACTAGAAACTACTGACAAAGCTACTTATTTTGATATTGCTCCTCTAGATCAGGGTGAAAATACGAGGCGTGAAATCTGCTTAACACTTGAACAAATGGGATTTGAAATTGAATCTTCTCATCATGAATCCGCTCTTGGTCAACATGAAATAGATTTTAAATACGATAGTGTGTTAGAATCTGCTGATAATATATTATCCTTTAAGACTGTTGTTAAAACCATTGCTGGTCGTAACGGTCTTCATGCTACTTTCATGCCAAAACCTCTCATGAATACCAGTGGTTCAGGTATGCATATTAATATGTCACTCTTTAAAAATGGTGAAAACATTTTTACGAGCAAACAAAATGGTACCCTTCCAGTTATTGCTGAACAATTTATAGCTGGTATTTTAACACATATTAAAGAAATGACTGCCATTAGTAATCCTATTGTCAACTCCTACAAACGTATTGCTTCTGGCTTTGAAGCTCCTAGACATATTGCTTGGTCTTATAAAAATCGTTCTTGCTTAATTCGAGTGCCTGCTACCATGCATGGTCACAATCGTATCGAACTCCGTAGCCCTGATTCTATGTGTAATCCATACCTTACTCTAGCGCTTATGTTAGCTGCTGGCTTAGAGGGTATTGATAAACAATTAGTACTTCCTCCTGCTCTTACAGAAAATGCTTATGAAATGTCTCCAACAGAACTTTTATGTAAAGAAATTAATTTATTACCAGCTAATTTAAATGATGCTCTATTATGCATGAAACAAAGTGAATTTGTTAAAAACATACTGGGTGAACATCTCTTTGATAGTTACTTAGCAGAAAAGACTAAAGAATGGAATGACTACAATCAGACCGTACATCAGTGGGAAATTCAAAACTATCTTTAGGAAAAGAGGCATTGTGAAACTATTGTAAAGGAGCTGGAACCGTGGAAAAGGTCTTAATTATTTCGACCCAAAAAGAGTCTTCAGACACCTTATTCGATATTATCAAACCTCTTGATTTTTCTAGTTACGACTACGCTGCTTCCGGTGGTGAAGCAAGAAGAAAGTTTGATTATATGGATTTTGACCTCACTATTATTAATACTCCTTTAAGCGATGAATTTGGTACAGATCTTGCTTTAGATATAGCTGAAAAATCTTTATCTGCCATTCTTTTACTAGTTAAATCAGACATCAAGGAGCAAGTACAAGATAAAGTTTCTGTTACAGGCGCATTTGTAGTAGGAAAGCCTATTAATCGCCAAGTCTTATTGCAAACAATACCGTTTGTATTAAATTCAAAACAAATCATTGCTACTTTACGTGAACAAAACCAAGCACTTAAACGTAAGGTGGATGATGTAAAAGTCATTGAACGTGCCAAGTTTTGTCTTATCAAATACTTAGGTCTAGATGAAAAACAAGCTCACAGGTATATACAAAAACAAGCTATGGACCTGCGTATTGCACAGCGTGCAGTGGCAGATAATATTCTTAAAACGTATGAAATATAATGTAGGGATGTGAAGACATGAAAATTAATTTTACTAAAATGCATGGCATAGGCAATGACTATGTTTATGTAGATGGTTTCAAACAAACACTAAAAGATCCCAATGCATTTTCTGAATTTATTAGTGACCGCCATTTTGGCATAGGTTCAGATGGGTTAGTAATCATTCTACCTTCTGAAATAGCTGATTTTAGAATGCGTATGTTTAATGCAGATGGCTCAGAAGGTAAAATGTGTGGCAATGCTACTAGATGTATTGGCAAATTTGTATATGAAACAGGTTATACTGATAAAAAAAATATTTCTCTCGAAACTTTAAGTGGTATTAAATATCTTACACTTACAGTCGAAGATGGAAAGGTGGTTTATGTAGAGGTTGATATGGGAAAAGCTATTCTTAAACCACAAGATATTCCTGTTATCTCTGATCAAGAAACCTTTATTAATACACCTATCTCTATTGATAATGAAATTTATTATGGTACTTGTGTTTCAATGGGTAATCCTCATGTAGTAGTTTACTGCGAAGATGTAGACCTATTATCTTTAGAAAGTATTGGACCCAAATTTGAATTTAATCCACTCTTTCCTGAAAGAATAAACACAGAGTTTGTGCAAATAATAGATGATAGCACTGTTAAAATGCGTGTTTGGGAAAGAGGTTCTGGAGAAACTTGGGCTTGTGGAACAGGCGCATGTGCTGTTGCTGTAAGCTGTGTTTTAAATGGCTACTGCAAAATCAATGAAGAAATTACTGTTAAATTACGTGGAGGTGACTTAAAAATCACCTATAAGGAAGATGGTACTGTCTTAATGAAAGGACCTGCTACTAAGGTCTTTGAGGGTACTATAGAATACGAGGAGGCTTAAAATGGCATTTATTAATGATCAATATTTAGAATTACAAGATAGCTACTTATTCTCTACTATTGCAAAAAAGGTAAATGAATACGTAGCAGCTCACCCTGATAAAAAAATTATTCGCATGGGTATAGGCGACGTTACTCGCCCTTTAGTTCCAGCTGTACTTAAAGCAATGCATGATGCAGTTGATGAAATGGGCCAAAAAGAGACTTTTAAAGGATATGGACCTGAACAAGGTTATAGTTTTCTTCATGATGCTGTTCAGTCCTACTATAAAAGTCACGGTGTAGATTTATCATCAGATGAAATATTTACTAGTGATGGTGCTAAAAGTGATGTTGGTAACATTACAGATATTTTTGGAAATGAGAATATTGTTATGATTCCAGATCCTGTATATCCTGTATATGTTGATACAAATATTATGGCTGGAAGAGATATTGTTTATTTAGATTCTAATGCTACAAATAACTTTTGCCCTATGCCACCAACTGATGATGAAATCGCCCCAGATCTTATCTACTTATGTTCACCAAATAACCCAACTGGATCTGTCTATAATAAAGAACAATTAACAGCTTGGGTTAACTATGCTAATGAAAATAGTGCTGTTATCCTGTATGATGCAGCTTATGAATGTTTCATTAATGATCCTTCTCTTCCAAAAAGCATCTATGAAATCGAAGGTGCTAAAGAATGTGCTATTGAATTCTGCAGTTTATCTAAAACAGCTGGTTTTACAGGTACGCGTTGTGGTTATACAATCGTACCTAAATCACTTACTGCTTTTTCCGTTGATGGTGATGCTGTAAGCTTAAATAAGCTTTGGCTTAGAAGGCAAACAACTAAATTCAATGGTGTACCTTATATTATTCAAAAAGGTGCTGCTGCTGTCTTTACTGAAGAGGGTCAAAAACAAATTAAAGAAAACATTGATTACTATATGAAAAATGCACGTACTATTGCTGCTACTATGGAGGAATGTGGCATCACTTATTATGGTGGTGATAATTCTCCATATATTTGGCTCGAGTGTCCAAATAATATGAAGTCATGGGATTTCTTTGATTACCTCTTGAATGAGATTGCTGTAGTTGGAACACCTGGTGCTGGTTTTGGTTCTAATGGTGAAGGTTACTTCCGCTTAACAGCATTTGGTGATGCTGATAATACAGTAGAAGCTATGGAAAGATTTAAAACCCTATATAAAAAATAATTATTGATAACAAAAAAAGTGATATCCTTGCTATTTGCTTAGGATATCACTTTTTTAGATATTTAATCTTTATTATTCTATTTAGTTCGTGAAGAAATCTAAGATATTCCATCCATCTGAAGTCTGTGCTTTATAAAGCTCTGTATATCCACATTTTGTACAACTTATGGTAACAAACTTTTTATTTTGTACATCAAATATTTTTGCAAAGTTACCACCTGTAGCTTGGAACTGATCACTTTCGTACGTACTACATTGACATTTAGGACAGCTATATTCTCTTTTTTCCATTCTATTTCCCCCTCAGCATCTAGCTAGCTTTATATAAGTACTCTATTTATACTATACCTTATTCTAGATTTAAATGCTTACTTACTATATAATTAATTCCCATAAATAATGCTACATCTAATACCATTATTCCACTCATAACAACCATTAAAGTTGTCGTACTAGACATAGTTTCAAATGGTATGAAATTCCCAATTAGCCCGGTTATTAATTGTAATACACTATTAATAATAAAAAATGCTATAAAAGAAATGATTCCTCTGTACCTTGAAAATATTGGCAATTGCCCTGTCGCTAATGCTAAATAAATCATCAATATGCCTTCTATATAAGAAAGTATCCCTATTACCGGAATAGCAACTAATACTAATGCTACTTGCCCATTAAACTCTGTTTGTATTCCTTTCATTAGCTCATTCCATAACTCAGGCCATGCATTTATAAATTCTCTAAATACTTGATAGTCACCCATTAATATAACAAATGTCATTCCTCCTACAATTCCACTTAAAATTCCCCAAATAACAGTTGTTATAAGCTTAGAAAAAATTAATTGATTAGGCCCTACAGGTAAAGTAAACATTAAGTACCCTTCATCACCTAATAAATTTCTATTAAATCTTTGTATTGTCACCATAAGTGTTAATACACCAAGAGCCACAAACAAGCCTACTAGTATTGCAGTCGTTAACCCAAATCCTAAATTTATATTTCCCATTCTAAATAGACGATTCCCTAAAGCTACTAGTATTAATGCACCATAAATAGGTAAAAATGTTCTCGAAGTAGCTTTAAATTCATACTTTAATAATTTTCCTAGCATACAAATACCTCCCTAAAGAGGGCATCAATTGACTTACCTTTTTCCTCTCTAATCTCATCTACATTACCTTTTAGTACTACTTCGCCTTTTGATAAGAATATAACCTCATCACAAATATTTTCTATCTCTTGAATTAAATGAGTCGCGATTAAAATAGAACTTGTATCAGAGTAGTTTTTAATAATTGTTTTAATAATATAATCTCTAGCAGCTGGGTCAACGCCACCAATAGGTTCATCCAAAATATAAAGCTCTGCTTTCCTTGACATGACTAAAATAAGTTGTACTTTTTCTTTAGTTCCTTTAGACATTGTTTTTAACTTAGCTTTTAAATCAATATTTAACTTATCAAACATATCTAGTGCTCGATTCATATCAAAGTCACTATAAAAATCACTAAAGAAGTTTAATAAATCTTCTACTGTCATCCAGTTGTTAAGATAAGTTCTCTCTGGTAAATATGCCACTACTTTTTTAGTTTCAATCCCTGGTTTATATCCATTTATAGTTACCATTCCTGATGTAGGCTCTAGTAATCCATTAATTAACTTGATCATTGTACTTTTACCGCTACCATTTGGCCCAAGTAACCCCACTATTTTACCAGGTGGTATGGTAATATCTACGCTCTTAAGTGCTTCTTTATGAGCATATTGTTTACTCACTTTTTCTAACTTTAAAAGCTCACTCATTTAACTGCCTCCTCTAATTCTTTTTATGCCAAAACCCTTACTCATGAATTTTATATATATTCTATCTTTTTCTCTTCTTGCTCTTTTAAGTCTTCTTCAATCAATTTTAAAAGTTCTTCCTTGGTATAGCCTAGTTGTAATAGTGCTACTGTTACTTCTTTAATTTTAGTGGTTGCATATTGGTTTCTCATGGTTTTTATTAATTCCATATCCTCTGTCACAAAACGCCCACTTGTCCTTTGACTATACACTAATTGATCTCTTTCTAATTCTGCTAATGCTCTTTGCATGGTATTAGGATTAACTCCTGCTTCCTCTGCTAGGTCCCTTACAGAATCAAGTTTACTACCTGCTGCTAGCCGCCCTGATATAACTCTTAGTTTTAATTCTTCTACTAATTGTATATAAATAGGTTTGCTATTATCAAAGTCCCATGGCATTGTGTTACCTCCTTACTGTATTAATTACTTAATACAATAATATGACTCCCGTTTTAAATTGTCAACACTTTTTTATTTTATTTTGAACTTATATTAATATCGTTATAATGTGCTTCTAATAGTTCTCCTCTAATATAAATAAAATCATATGTCCTCCAATTTCATATAAATATAAGATTAACTCAATATTTAAATCCAAAAATAAAATCAAGGGACTATGAATTTTATCATAATCCCTTGATTTTATTTTTAGCTCTTTATGCTACTTTGCTTTGCGATTCTTTTATCTCCTGTTTTTTCAAATGTTCCATATAAAGTCTTGTCTCAGTTACTACTACCCCAGAGAGACCTATTAAACCAATAAGATTTGGAAATGCCATAAGTCCATTTACAATATCAGCTAAAGCCCAGATTTCTTGTAATTTTAAGAAACCACTAATAGCCAGCATGCCAATGAATACCCAACGATAGATATTAATTCCTTTTACACCAGCTAAATATTCTAAACAACGTTCCCCGTAATAGCACCATCCTAGTATAGTTGTAAATGCAAACAAGGTTAAACAAATCGTAATAAGTATTGATCCTGTTTTAGGAAATACTTGTAAAAAGGCTGCTTGTGTTACTGCTGCTCCTTCTATACCTTCTTGACACCATGTCCCAGTAACAAGAATAGTAAGACCTGTTAATGTACAAATAATAATTGTATCAATAAATGTTCCTGTCATAGAAATAAGCCCTTGTTCAGCAGGCCACTCTGTTTTTGCTGCTGCCGCTGCAATAGGCGCACTACCAAGACCTGATTCATTCGAAAACACACCTCTAGCAATCCCTTTTTGTATAGCTTTAGCCATGGTTGCTCCTAAGAAACCTCCTACGGCTGCTCTTCCTGAAAAAGCTCCAGTAAATACTTCTCCTAATGCTGGTAAAATACTTTGATAGTTCACACCTAAAATAATACCTGATAAGACAATATATACAATAGCCATCACTGGTACAACTTTTTCTGATACTTTTGAGATACTTTTAATGCCACCAAAAACAATAATAGCTACAAGTATGGCTACTACCATACTAATAACAGGAAAACCATTTGTTGCAATCCATTCTCTTGCTCCTGATAAAATATGTAATTGGTCTAACATGCTTACTATTATATTTCCTACGTAAACATCAATACCAGCTACCATATTAATACTTGTAGAAATCGAGTTTACTTGTGAAAATGTACCTATTCCCAATAAAGCCACTAAAATACCACTTACTGCAAAGAAAATCGCTAATGGTTTAAATTTCCTCCCAAGTCCCTTTTCTATGTAATACATCGGTCCACCTGAAATCTGACCATTTGCATCTACTGTTCTATACTTAATAGCAAGTACACCTTCCGCATATTTAGTTGCCATTCCAAAAAAGGCTGCTATCCACATCCAAAATAAGGCTCCTGGGCCACCTGTACCAATAGCTGTAGCAACCCCTACAATATTTCCAGTTCCTACAGTTGCAGCTAAAGCTGTACATAGAGCTGCAAAGCTATTAATATCTCCGCTCCCTTTATTTTCTGCTTTAAAGATAAGTTTAGCGGCCTTTGGTAATTTTAATACTTGAATTAGTTTTAATCTAACAGTTAATAAAATGCCTGTTCCTACTAATAGAACCAATAATGGTGGTCCCCATACAAAATCGTTAATTGTGTTTAACACCTTTAATAAATCCATAAAAAAATACTCCCTTCTTTTAATTAACCTTAAAATAAGAGGAGTTCCTTAAGTTTATAGACTTGCTTTCCATATTAATCCCATACTTTTCAATAACTGAAATACTATAAGTAAAGATTACTACTCTAATCAACTTATAGCATTATTGTTTCCATAAATAAACTGATTATTTATTCTAAAAAAATATGTCTTTATCCCTAATTAATAATTAATTATGATTAATATAGCCTGCTCTGTCCTTTTGCCTGAGAGATTAAGCAAAATTGCTTTTGCCCCTTCGGCGCTCATAACTTGAGTCTCTCCAGAGTACTGTCAGCTATGCAGTCACCACTTATAATATTTATAAGTACCTGAGAGTGTTACTCCTTCGGTGGGCTTTACGGCCACTCTTCTGTATAGCTTCATCCAGTATTTATATTACATAAAGTGATGATAGCTTATTATTGTTTAGTTGTCAATATTTTTAGTTTAATGTCTTTTTTAGACATAAAAAGTAGGCCACTGTCATAATAACTAGGTCTTACATTCTAATTTAAAATTAGGATATCTCTTCTATAATAATGGGTCTACTTCATAATAAATTTTTCTATTTATTGGTTTATTGGTATAGTATATGGAATATCATATCTTTTTAACATCTCTTCCATACTATATAATTCCTTCAATGATAATCTCTTTATAAATCCTTCTTTACCATAATGATAGATACTATATAATGGTGCTGTACTATTAATATGATATTGAAAGGATATTTCAAACCACTTTAATCTTCCACATGGTAATAAGCGTCTATTTAATACTAGTTCCCTTACCTGATCAGTAACTTCTCCTATATACCATTCTTGAGAGCCCTCTTCAGATGCTTTTATTTTTCTACACTTAAGATAGTATAATAACTCTCTAATAATCTGCTTTTCATGGTTCCAGCATCCAATACAGATATACTTACTTTGTTCTAATCCTATTTCTAGTATTCTCTGTACAACATCCTGGTCTATATATACCTCTCCACTTTTCTTCTTTCCATGTATATAAAGTAGAGTATCTTTTAAGGTATTTTCTTCTACTTCTTCTTTTATTATATCTCTTTGCTCTTTACTATTTATTTGATTTAAATGAATTTTTTCTGCATATAGACTATGAAAACTGATATTAGGCTCCTCTTGACTAAAATCTAATATAACAAAATTTCCTCTATTTTCACTACTTGTCATAGCCCCCGGATCAATAACATTTCCTTTTAAAAAAATCTTATTTTGATAAGTCATTTCTGGTCTATGACTTCCACCCATTAAAATATAGTTATAATCCTCATCTTTTAATTTTCCCATAATATGATGGGCTGACTTTTGAAGAATTTCTGCCCATCCATTTATATGACACATTAACAGTTTCTTATTATTAATATTTATCATTTTTATACTAGGTGATAATTCTATTTTTTTTAATCTATCTTTACCCAGTTTTTTTCTTATCCATTCTCCTTGAGCAATTCCTTCTGATTTTTTCACACTATGAAATAGACTATCTTCGTCATAGCCTTTAATGTTTATAAATCTTTTATCTACCCAAATCCGATCAAATACTTCACATGGATTTGGCCCATTACTGATATAATCCCCCAAATTTAAAATAAGCTCTACATCTTGCTTATTTATATAACTTATAAATGCATCTAGCATCGATAAGCTAGCATGAAGGTCTGAGATAACTGCTACTTTTTTTGCTTTCATACAAAAATAGACCTCCCCAAATCTCTTTAACTGACTCTTCTATTATTTATTTCGTCAATAATACAAATTAATTAATATTGTCCTTGTATAATAAGTTTTTTTTCTGGTATTTCTTATATCTGATTCTATTTTCACACTAATTATGCTATGATACACTTATATATTTATATTCTTTTGTATAATCCAAGGAGGCTTTTATGAAATCTGAAATTAAAGGTAGAAACTTGCTTCTTACTATTGGCTGTATCGCTATTTTATTTGATTTGCTATCTACTGTTTTTTCTATCTATACATTCCTTAAAGAACCGAGTCTTATCAGCTACACTATTAGTCAGGGTATTTTTAGATTATTAATCGAGATTGCTTTAGTCATATTCTGCTATAAAGGTCATGCTTGGGCAAAATGGATATTATGTGTTATTCTTGCCTTTTCAAGTATTATACTACTCTTACAATATACTAGTTCAGGTAGTTTCATCCTTCTTATTATAAGTATAATTTATCTTGTTTCAGGCGCTCTTTTACTTACCTCTCCATATATTAAAGAATTTATGGCTAATCAAAATTCCAAATAAAGGTTCACATTCCATTTTTACGTTATATATGCTATGATAAATATAAATTTTATTTTATTAAAGGGGACTTTCTATGTATAACTTTTATAATCTTAATCCTAATCATTCATCACCTGAAACCTCTAATCACGTTACCTTAGATATTAATCTACCACTACATAATGATACATTTTATGAATTATTTAATATTTATGCAGATCATCCTACTGAAGAAAACCAAGACAAGCTTGGTAGTTATTTAAACACCATTAACTACCTGATTGGCTTTTTCCCTAGTGATAATTCTGCTGAAAATTCTACTCAGATAACTATTAGTAAATATGATGATTTACATTTACTAATCTGCTCTACCAAAGAGCGAGAAGTATACCTTCCAGCCTTTACTACTACTACTGAACTTCAAAATTGGTGTACGGAATCTATTAATACAATCTCTGTTCCTGCGGAATGGTTATGGAAATTTGTTTTATCTCAAAATAATTTTGCAGGTATTGTTATTAACCCTGGAAGTATTGGTTGGACTATTAATTACGACCACATTCGTTCACTTTTAGATGACATTATTCATGATTAGATGTCTATTAATGCTTACTTTATCTAGAAAGGCTATTTAAATGAATTCTAAGCTTTCAACAAAGAATCTAACCATCTGCCGTTATCTGCAATACTTGTTGTTAGGTATATCTTTTTTCCTTTTTTCTTCTAAAATACCTATTTCGCCCTGGTATATACCTTTGACCACCTATGTATTGCTCTATATACTTATTCTCATCATCTTGCAAATTATATTACTTGTATATACTTGGTATATGTATGAAAAAAAAGATACCTTTAAAATCATTCGTATGATATGTATTTTTCACTTCTTTTTACTTTTATTAATGTTTTTCTTATGTATCTTAAATATTAAATGGTTCAATTTATTTAGTATTTTAGTAACAATCCTTATCGTATTACTCATTATATATCAGAAAAAGAGCTATAAAATGATTTAAATCATTTATAGCTCTTTTTCTCTCTTATCTTTTTATAAATACAAAAAGTTTTAAGATAATAAAAGTCACTGGTACACCCACTATAGCTGCTAATGCATAAGCAACCAATTTATGAAGCCCTAATAGATTAACAATAATCAAGACGGCAATAAACTGTATTAAGAAATTAGGAATCGTAGAGAGTACAAATTTAATAAATTTCTCTAATGAGAATCCTTCTTTGAAGGTAAATACACTATTTAAAACATATGACACAACAATTCCACTTATATAACCCGGTATAAAGGCAATAATAGGTCCCATGATTTCTGAATAAAACCACGAAAAAACAATACCACTCAATGAATTGATACATCCAATAATTAAAAAACATATAAACTGTTTATTAAAGAATATTTGTTTTACTTTTGTTATTCCATTCATTTTAACTTTCCTTTATCCTTTTATAAGAAAAGAGTATGTGAATTACATACTCTTTTTATTCATTGCTTGTTCTATTGCTTGAATTTCTTCCTCTGATAAATTATAAGTAGACTTACCTCCATTGATTGGTTTAGCATATGTATAACATCCATCTCTACCATAGATTCCATTTAATACTACTCCATCATTCTGTTCATCTAATAACGCCACTATATATGATAGATCGGCTCCCATATTAGCAATAGCTTGATATCTCACTACTCCCACTTTTTGAACGCAATTCTTAACGGTTTTTTCCATATATTCAATAGAGGTTTGCATTTCCTTTTCATTTTGTAATAAAACATTGAGTTTCTTAGTATACTGGACTAACAGTTCTTCTAAATTAATATCTTCTTTAGACATAAACATTTCATACCTACGCTGAATTTTTTTCATTTTAGCCGCATTAACACATACTAAAATCATAAGTATAATAACTAATAAACCTAACCCTAATACGATATAAATTAAATAATCATTTAATAGTAACTCTATTTGTTCCATGTCACTTACTCATCTTCTTTCATTTTACTTATTAGCATTAATAATTTGTATGATTCTAGATAATTCTTCATCTGAATAATACTCTATTTCTATTTTCCCCTTTTTGGCCCCTTTAGAAATAGCTACTTTTGTTCCTAAAACACGTTGTAAGTCTTCTTGTATTTCTCTATAGAATGGATTGTATAATTCTTTTTCTTTATCTTTTTTCTTTTTATCCTTATTACTTGATAAGTTTTGAATATATTTTTCTATTTCTCGTACACTTAGTTGTTTTTCAATTACTAAATCAGTAAGTTGTTTTTGCAGTTTTATATCCTTTACCGCAAGAATAGCTCTCGCATGCCCATAGCTAATAGCATCTTCTCTTAACTTTTCTTGTACATATGGCGTTAATTTTAATAATCTCATGATATTAGTTACAGCTGTTCTACTTTTACCTACTTTATCAGCTACTTGTTCTTGTGTTAAATCAAAGCGTTCCATTAATAAGCTATATGCACAAGCTAATTCCATAGGATTAAGGTCTTCTCTCTGTATATTTTCAATCAAAGCAACTTCTAGAGTTTGTTGATCAGAAAAGAGCTTAATAATAATAGGAAGCTCTGTTAAACCAGCTAATCTTGCAGCTCTATAACGTCTTTCTCCTGCTACTATTTCATATTTATTATTTTTTTCTCTTACAATGAGCGGCTGTATGACACCATATTCTAATATAGATTGGCTTAACTCTTGTAATTCTTCTTCACTAAATTTCTTTCTTGGTTGTCCAAAATTTGGTTCAATATCATTGATATCTACAATTTTAATTGTTGCTTCGCCTTCTGCTGTTATATTTAGTGCTTCATCTGACAAGAGCGCATTTAATCCTCTCCCTAATCCTCTTTGTGGCTTCATTATTATTTGTTCCTTTCTATAAATTCCTTTGCTAATGATCTATATTGTTCTGAACCTTTTGATTTTGGATCATAACAAATACAAGACATCCCAAAACTTGGTGCTTCGCTTAATCTTACACTTCTTGTAATTTTAGTATTATATACTGTACTACTAAAATGATTTTTTACTTCTTTTACTACTTGTGAAGATAAGTTAGTTCTATTGTCATACATAGTAAATAGAATTCCTTCTAAAACCAACTTATTATTCGTATTCTTTTTTACCAATCCAATAGTCTGTACTAATTGTGATAACCCTTCTAATGCGTAATACTCACACTGCATTGGTATAAGTACAGAATTTGAAGCAGTTAAAGCATTAATAGTAAGGATATTAACTGCTGGCGGGCAGTCAATAAATATGTAATCATACTCATTGCTTACTGTCTCTAGCTGTTTCTTAAGGATAAATTCACGTTGCTTTGTGTTTACTAGCTCTACTTCTGTTCCTGCTAAATTCATATTGGAAGGTATAATGTATATATTTTCATGCTCTGCTTTTTTTATTACATCTTTTATATTTGCTTCATTTACTAAAATATCATATATTGTTGCTTGGTTTTGACCTTTTAGTACACCGCAACCACTTGTTGCATTTCCTTGCGGGTCAATATCTACAATTAGAACCTTTTTCTTCTTTTCAACGAGTGCAGCTGCTAAATTGACAACTGTAGTTGTCTTTCCAACTCCACCTTTTTGGTTAACTACTGCAATGATTTTACCCATAACATTCTCCTTCTTTTTCTTCTGTACTTCTTTAATCAAGTATATCATAGGATAGTTTTTTTATAAACTGTTTATGCTAGTATTTTGATAAGTTTTATTTATAAAGTTTTCCATATTTATCTCTCAGTACTATCTATTCTTTCATATTATATATTTTATTACAAAGGAAGAATCTATTTTTCTCGTTATGCCATTCCATAATTTATAACTAAATTACTTTATAATTATTCTCATACTGAACTAGCGTAATTCATTATACTAATTTATAACAAGTCATTTTATTAGCTAATTATGTTAGAAATATCTGTTTTAATTTCTATTTACTTTTTGTTTTGTTATTTTCGATAATATGTACTTCCTATATGTTTCACGTGAAACATTTTAAAACATTAACATAGATGTTTCACGTGAAACATATCAAAAAAGGTAGAAAATCCGACTTAGATTTTCTACCTTTCGCCATAATATTACATTTGTACAGGTGCTTTAATTCCTAGTAAGTGTAACGCGTTCTTAATAGTATACTTTGTAGCTATAACAACTGCTAATCTTGAATTTTTCACTGCCTCATCTTCTACTAGAATTGGTTGTTCATTATAAAATTTATTGAAAGCTTGTGCTAAATCTACTGCATATCTTGCAATATAAGATGGTTCAAAATTAGCTGCTGCTGATTCAATTACATTTTTAAAATCAGCTAATTCTTTTGCTACTGCTAAAACAGTATCATCTGCAATCGCTGATTCTGATATTTCAAGATCTGGTAAATTATCAATATCTAATCCTGCTTTTTTAAGTAAGCTACACGCCCTTGCATGAGTATATTGTACGTATGGACCAGTTTCTCCTTGGAAGTCTAAAACACGTTCCCATGAGAATTGAATGTCTTTAATAATATTATTATACATATCATCAAAAATAACTGCACCAATACCTACTTGATTTGCAACTTCATCTTTATTATCAAGATCTGGATTTTTTTCTTCAATAATTTTCTTTGTTTTATCTACTGCTTCTTTTAAGATATCTTCTAAGAAAATAACATTTCCAGAACGGGTAGATAATTTAGCACCACCTTCCATACTTACCATACCGAATGGTACATGAACTAAATCTTTTGCCCACTCCCATTCCATTTTTTCAATCACCTTAAACCATTGTGCAAAGTGAAGATTTTGTTGGAGTGCAGTAACATAAATACATTTTTTAAAATCATAAGTTTCTTTACGATATTTAGCTGCTGTAATATCACGAGTAGCATATAATGAGCTACCATCATTTTTAGTAATTAAACATGGTGCCATATTCTCTTCATCTAAACGTACGATTTTTGCACCTTCACTTATCTCAATAAGTCCTTTATCTTCTAAGTCTTTAATAACTGCATCCATCTTATCATTATAAAAAGCTTCGCCATTGTAACTATCAAAAGTTACACCTAGCATCTTATATACTCTCTCAAATTCATTTAAACTCACTTCTTTAAACCATTTCCAAAGTGCTAATGCTTCTTCATCACCTTGTTCCATTTTTGTAAAATAATTTCTTGCTTCTTGATCCATTTCAGGATGCTCTTTTGCTTCGTCATGGAATAATACATAAATTCTAAGTAACTCAGAAATACCTTTTTCTTCAACTTCTTCTTTACTAGAATATTTCTTATAAGCTACAATTAATTTACCAAACTGTGTTCCCCAGTCACCTAAATGATTAACACCTATGCAATTATACCCTAATGCTTCAAAAATATGATATAAACTGTTACCTATTACTGTCGAACGCAAGTGTCCTACATGAAATGGCTTCGCAATATTTGGTGAAGAATAGTCAACAACAACATTTCCTTTATTCTTTTCTTTTGCCAAACCATAACTTTCTCTATCAGCTAATACTGCTAATAAAATCTCTTTTACAAACACAGATTTATTAAGGAAAAAGTTAATATAAGCATTTACGTTCTCAGCTTTTTCTATAAAATCAATTTCACTTAAAGTATCTACAATATCTTTTGCAATCATAGGAGGTGCCTTTCTTAAAGCTTTAGCTAATTTAAAACATGGAAATGCATAATCACCCATAGCCACATTATTAGGTACTTCAATCATGCTATAAATTTCTTCTACTGATAATGTATCAATTTTTGTATTTAAAAGCTTGGCTAACTCTAATTTAAAATCTTTCATTTATATTCTCCTTCGTCCACTCAATGTATTATTATATTTTATCGAAATATACACATTATATCAAGTTATATTACAGATTATCTTCTATTAACCTACTCATCATATTACTCATAGCCTTTCAAATTTAATTAGTGATTGTCTTTATCTTATTTTTCTACGATCAATACCTATTTATCTGTTTAATGCAACCATTCATTCTACCTTTCAATATAAGTCTCATTGTTCTATTATTACATTAAACTCTTCCTCATATTTGAAATCTACAAGAAATAAAATACCTCATTGCCTTATTGTTACCTATAGTAATACATATTAAGCATTTGATTAAATTAATCTTTTACTCAAAATAAAAGCGACTTTCTATTCTAACTAGAAGTCGCATGATTTTTATGTAAACTATTGGTTGATTGGTATTTTAATTCTAATTTCATAGCTGTCTGCATGTTCTTTCATAGTGTATTTTGCATCTACACCTGCTTTTTGAATTAAATTAACAGCTTCTGTAATTGTGTTAGTAACTAATCTCATATCTCTTATATATGATTTTACCTTTTGATTAGCTTTGTGTTTAATCATATCTTCTTTGGTGATATCCACTAGCATCTGTTCAATGATTTGTTCTGTTCTTTTTACATTAAGCTCCTGTTTAATGACCTTTTCTAAAGCCATTAACTGATATTCTTCATTAGGTAACTTTAACAGTGCTCTTGCATGTCTTTCTGTTAAATTGTTTTCTATTAGTAATTTTTGAACCATTGGAGACAATTTTAATACCCTTAGTTTATTAGCTACTGTAGATTGATTTTTACCTAATGTTGCTGCCAATTCCTGTTGGGTATAACCATAGTCTTGCATAATTTTATGATAAGCTTGGCTCTCTTCTAGGAAATTTAAGTTCTCACGCTGTAAATTTTCAATTAGAGCAAGTACAGCACTATCTTTTGTGGTTACTTCTACAATTACTGCAGGTATAGTTTCAAGTCCAGCTAATTTAGATGCTTTTAATCTTCGTTCTCCTGCAATAAGCTCATAGGAGTTACCTATCATTCTTACTGTAATAGGTTGCATTAGTCCATGTTCTAAAATAGAATCTGCAAGTTCTTGTAATGCCGCATCACTAAATACCTTTCTAGGTTGATATGGGTTAGGTATAACGCGGTCAATTGCAACATGTTCTATTTTTAAATCTTTTTGCATTTAAGTTCTGCTCCCCTCTAAAATAACAGTTTTGCTATCTATCAGTATAACATATTTTACCTATAAAAGCCATAATATAATAAGTCGAACACTTTTCTACTTTTTTATATGATATAAACAAAAACAGACCATAGTATCTGTTATAGCCTAAAAATCTATTAAAATATACACTGCAAATAAGCCTAAGTTCATTTTTATATGCACTTAAGCTTATTTTAATACCCAACCTGGTATCTTGGTCAACACTACTTTTACATCTTTTCTATCGGCCTTAGGAATATCCCTCAGTTTCCTTCAGAAGATCTTCAAAACATATAAGGTAGTTCAAAAAAACATTTACCAAGGAGGGGTACATAAAAGCTATCCATATGTTATGGGCCCGAAAGCTTTCATACTTTGGAAACTGGTAATACAATATAGAGGAATAAGCTACTCAATCTTTCTTTTCAACTTATATTGACCGCAAGTGCTAGAGCTGACTACAATAGTAGCTGATAATTGGCGCTGGGGATGCTAGAAAGCTTTATCTTATTTACTTCACTTATATATGTTATCAGTATGGTATTCACCTAATTTTTTAAAGTATTTTTTCCTAGTTGTGTTCTTAACCTCTCCTTATGTAACTTATCTCTCTGTGGATTTTATATAAGTATCTAAAATAACTTACCTGCTTATTGGAAATTCATCCCCCGTTACAACCAACATCATTGTATCCTTTGTATTTGATAAAACCATATAGTCCCCTTACTTTTTAATCATCTTATACCTGTTGATAAATTTTATACCTTTTATTTTATTATTATCCACAACTTATTTTTTATTTATTTATCCACATTATATATTCTTCTAGACTATTATCTTTATCCCTGATGCAGGTTCCTATATAAAAAAATTATAGACTATTATCCTGATAACTAATAGTCTATAATTTTACATGTTACATTTTATACTCCAAGAGGAGCTTTTGTCGGTTCTCCTGCTTTTCTTGGATATTTAGTCGCGGTTGGTTTTACTTTTCTAATCTTAGCAATTTTATGATCTAGATCTGTAAATGGTACGCCTGCATGAATAACTTCTTCAAGTTGACCACCTAATATTTTAATTGCTTTTTTCCCTTGCTCTAATTCTTCCTCTATCTTTTGACCTTTTAGGGCCATAAGATAGCCATCTATTTTTACAAAAGGTAGAGTATATTCACTAAGCACAGCTAAATTCGCTACTGCTCTAGAAGCACAGATATCAAATCCTTCACGGTAAGCTTTATTTTTACCTAAATCCTCTGCTCTAGAATGAATACATTTTATTCCTTTAAGTCCTAATTGATTAATCACTTCTTCTAAAAAAGTTAATCGTTTTTTTAAAGCATCAACTAAGGTTACTTCTAAATGAGGAAATGCTATTTTAATGACTAAACCAGGAAAACCTGCACCTGTTCCAATATCAATGACTGTTTTTTGAGTATTCATGTCAATTGCTTTTTGAATGGTCATACAATCTAGGAAGTGTTTTGTCATTACTTCTCTATCTTCTGTAATAGCTGTTAAATTCATCTTTTCATTCCATTCCTGTAACAATGACTTGTACATTATGAACTGATTTAATTGAGTTTCAGTTAGGTTAATTCCTAATTCTTTTGCTCCATCTAATAATAATTGTTTCATTAAACTTCCTCTTTCTCAGTACTTTCATCTTTGTGGCTGCGGTTTCTTTGCTCTAAATAAACTAATAACATTGAAATATCAGCTGGTGAAACCCCTGAAATACGTGAAGCTTGACCGATAGAAATAGGTCTTACTTGTTCAAGTTTTTGTTTAGCTTCAAGTCTTAAACTATAGACATCATCATAATTGATATCTGCTGGAATAAGTCTTTTTTCTAGCTTTTTAAATTGCTCTACTTGACGCATTTGTCTTGTGATATAGCCTTCATAGCGTAATTCAATCATAACTTGTTCAATAACATCAAGTGATAAATCTGGTCTATCTGTATCTACTTCAGTAAAATCTTCGTATTCAAGCTCTGGTCGTTTTAAAATTTCAGCTAATGCAATACCTGAACGAAGAGGTGTACTTCCTTTTTTCTCTAATATAGCTTGTACCTTTTCACTTGTTCCCACATATACATGTTTTAATCTTTCAAGCTCGGCATCAATCGCTGATTTCTTAGCTGCAAAATGTTCATATCTTCCCGCTGATATAAGACCTGCTTCATAACCTTTTTGCGTTAAACGAAGGTCTGCATTATCTTGCCTTAAAAGTAATCTGTATTCAGCTCTTGATGTCATCATACGATAAGGTTCCTTAGTTCCCTTGGTTACTAAATCATCTATTAGAACACCTATATATCCCTCAGATCTATCAATAATCATAGGGTCACTACCATCTACTTTTAAAGCTGCATTAATACCTGCTACAAGTCCCTGTGCTGCTGCTTCTTCATAACCAGAACTTCCATTCATTTGTCCTGCACTAAAGAAACCTTCAATAGCTTTAAGTTCAAGTGAATGTTTAAGTTGCATTGGATTAATGCAATCATACTCAATAGCATAACCTATTCTCATTACTTCAACATTTTCGAGTCCCTTAAGCGTTCTAAGCATAGCAATTTGTACTTCTTCTGGTAAAGATGAACTCATCCCTTGAACATACATCTCTGTTGTATCTTCGCCTTCTGGCTCAATAAATACTTGATGCCTCTCTTTATCTGCAAAACGTACCACTTTATCTTCAATTGAAGGACAATATCTTGGCCCTGTTCCTTCTATAACACCTGAATACATTGGAGAACGATGTAAATTATCTCTAATAATTTGATGTGTTTTTTCATTTGTATAAGTTAAATAGCAAGGATATTGATCTCTTTTAATATCCTTTTCTTTGTTTTCAAAAGAAAATGGTACAATGCGTTCATCTCCGTGTTGTGGTTCCATCTTAGAAAAATCGACTGTTCTAGCATCAACGCGCGCTGGTGTTCCTGTTTTAAAACGTCTTAATTCAATACCTAATTCTTTTAAAGCCTCGCTTAACTTATTAGAAGTTTTAAGACCATTAGGACCTGTATATTCAATACATTCACCAGTAAGACATCTAGAACGTACATAAGTACCTCCTGCTAAAACAATTGCCTTACATTCATATATTGCTCCTGTATTAGTTACTACACCTTTTACTTTACCATCTTCTACTTGTACTTCAACAACTTCCTGTTGTTTAATTATTAATTTTTCTACGTTTTCAAGTACTTTTTTCATTGCATGACTATATTTAGTTTTATCAGCTTGTGCTCTAAGTGAGTGTACAGCTGGTCCTTTAGCTGTATTAAGCATACGAGATTGAATATATGTTCTATCAATATTCTTTCCCATTTCTCCACCAAGCGCATCAATCTCTCTTACTAAATGCCCTTTTGAAGTTCCCCCTACATTAGGATTACATGGCATCATAGCAATGCTATCTAATGACATTGTAAACATAATAGTTTTCTTACCCATACGAGCTGCTGCAAGTGCAGCTTCACAACCCGCATGACCGCCTCCTATTACAACAATGTCTACTTTATCTGCAACATACATTTTTTCTCTCCTACTTTCCTAAACAAAATCTACTAAATAACTGATTAATAATCTCTTCCTTTAACGATTCACCTACGATCATCCCCAGATGGCCGAATGCATCATGTAAATCTATCGCTAAGCAATCTTCAGGAAGCCCTAATTCAATAGCATCTATTACTTTTTCCAAACTCTTAATTGCATTAATAAGAGATTGTTTTTGTCTTTGATTAGAAATGGTAGCTTCATTATGAACAGCGGCACTACCTTTAATCACAAAATGCTTCATAGCTTGTCTTAATTCATTAAGGCCTGACTGCTCTTTAGCTGAAACTTTTATAACTTCACCATTACTAAAGTGAGTCTCTAACATTTCCTGGGTAATATTGCTCTCTAAATCAGTTTTATTAAAAATATAAATAACATGCTTATTTTTTACTTGCTCTAATATCTCTTGATCTTTATCTAGAAGTCCTACATGACTATCTACTAACATTAATACTAAATCTGCTTCTTCAATAGAAGATTTAGATCTTTCTACACCTATCTTTTCTACTATATCTTCTGTCTCCCTAATTCCTGCTGTATCTAGTAATTGAAATGGTATACCATCAATATTTAAATAAGCTTCTACTACATCTCTTGTAGTACCTGGAATATCAGTAACAATAGCTTTATTTTCTTCAAGTAAGGCATTTAGCAAGGATGACTTACCAACATTAGGTCTACCTACAATAGCGGTTTTAACACCTTCTCTAATCATTTTTCCTGTATCAGCTGTTCTTAAAAGTTCTCGTAATTCTTCTAGCAAGTCTTTTAATTCAGCTTCGAAATCATTAGTAATTGGCTCATCATCATCATATTCTGGATAGTCAATAGATACTTCAATTCTAGCTATCACTTGAATTAAAGTATCTTGGTATTCCTTAATTTTTTTTGACAAATTTCCTTCAAGCTGACCAACTGCTTGTGACAATGAAAGTTCTGTTTTAGATTCAATAATGTCCATAATAGCTTCTACTTGTGCTAAATCTATACGACCATTTAAGAAAGCCCTTTTTGTAAACTCTCCATTATCAGCCATTCTTGCTCCAGCTTTAATAACTTCCATTAACACTGCATTTAATGGTACTGGACCACCATGACAGTTAATTTCTATAATATCTTCTCTTGTAAAAGTTCTAGGTCCTTTCATTAACATGATTAGTACCTCATCTAGAACTTTACCACTATCACTTACAATATGTCCATAGGTAATTGTGTGGGAATCCACTTCCTTAAGAGATTTTTTATTGGCCGCTCTAAATACTTTATCAACAATTTCTATTGTTTCTTTTCCACTCACTCTAATAATGCCAATCCCACCAACACCAATTGGAGTAGATATAGCTGCAATAGTATCTTCAAATAACAACGTGGTTCATCCTTTCTAAAAAAAAAACCAGTATTAAACTGGTTTTATCTATATGATCTATTTTGATAGTTAGGTGTAATAACCACTCTTCTAAATGGTTCTTTACCTTCACTATGCGTTTTTACAATTTTACTATCTTGAAGTGCTGAATGAATGATACGACGATCATATGGATTCATTGGTTCAAGTATAATTGGTTTTCTCGTTTTCTGAGCCTTTTTACTGAGTTTATAAGCAAGATTCTTGAGTGTTTCTTCTCTTCTTGCTCTATAGTTCTCAGTATCTAACATAATTTTAATATACTCTTGTCTTTCTTTATTGGCAACAATATTAACAAGGTATTGAATAGCATCGAGAGTTTCACCTCTCTTACCTATTATTGTACCCATATTTTTACCTTCTAAACAAATACTGATACGGTTATTATTAACAACCTGAGCTTTTACTTCACAATCAATATTCATTTCTTTTAATAACTTATATAAGAAGTCTTTGGCACGTTCTATGACTCTATTTAGCTCTTCTTCAGTTACTATAACTGCATCTTCTGAGTCTTTTATTACTTCGGCTTTTTTAGTTGATGCTGGTTTTTCTTTAATAACCGGTTCTACCTTTGCTTCAACTTTGCTTACTTGAAGCTCAATATCTTCTTTAACTACATCTTCTTTAAGTGTAACTTTAACCTTAGCTTGTTTTGCACCTATTCCTAATAATCCTTTTGAACCTTTAGATATAATTTCAATATTAACTTCATCTGTACTTGCTCCAAGTTCAATAAGAGCCTCTGTTATAGCTTCATCAACGGTTCTTGCTACTTTTTCAATAGATTTCATATCCATACCCCCAACTCTTTATAGGTTTATTATTTTAACTACTTACCTTCATTTTGGGCTATTCTTGACTGTCTGTTTTCTTTTGAACAGGTACCTTTTTCATTACTTTTTTAGTATAAGTTTTTGGCTTGTTATCACTCTCCACTGGAGCTTCTACTTTAGTTACTGGCTTCTTTTCAACAGGAACTTTTTTCATTACTTTTTTAGTTTGAATTTTATTATTCTTTCTAGCTTCTTCACGTTCTTTTTCAAGCTGAGCATCAAGTTTTGCATCTTGTTTTTCTAGAATCTTATTAACAATCCATTGTTGTCCCATCATAATCACGTTACCTGCAATCCAGTATAAAGCCAAACCTATAGGCATAGTATATGCAAATACACCTGTCATGATTGGCATAACGATATTCATCGTTTTCATCATAGATTCACCTGGATTTGCTGCTCCATTGTTTGAAGTAGCTGCTGCACTTTGAACTTGTCCATTTGCTGCCATAGTAAGTTTAGTAAAGATATATGTTGATGCACCTGCAATAATAGGAATTAATATTACCCACCATTGTGTGCTCATTAAGACACTTGGTGTATCTACTACATTAAAACCTAAGAAGTTTTCAATGCTATATTTAAGATCTAAAGCCGGTCTTACAACATCTGCTGTACCACCCATTTTATTTAAGAATTCATTCCATTGTGTTGTATTTAAATGACTTAGAAATTGTCCTAACTGCACGTTGTTATTTAAATCAAATGTTGCACGAGTAGTCATCTCAATATTGGATTTAAATGGTTCTAGTAAACTTACATAGTTAGATACAGAGGCCATAATTTTATCTGCAATAACAGTATACTCTTGTCCTAATTTTGCAATGTATTTAGCTGGCTCACGTAATACATTAAATAAAGCCATAATTAATGGTAACTGAATTAATAATGGTAAACAACCTGCAAAAGGATTAATTTTATACTTTTTGTATAAAGCTTGCATCTCTTGGCTCTGTTTAAGCTGAGATTCTTGATCCTTTTTCCCTTTATATTTATTTTGTATCTTTTGCATCTCTGGTTGAATCTTACTCATACCTCTAGATGTTCTCTGAGAAGATAATTGAAGTGGTGTTAAAAGTATACGTGCTACTAATGTAAATAAAATAATTGATATACCCAGTGCAGCTACTGGAGATATAAGGATAACCCCATCAAAAATAAAGCTTAGTATGGCACCAAAAATGTCATTAATAAATCCCATTTTATTCCTCCTAGTTTTTCTTATCGCTATTTTTTACCTTTTTCTCTGGTACTGGATCATACATAACTGAGTGAAATGGATGGCATTTTAATATCCTCTTTACTCCAAGAAATGTGCCCTTTATAAAACCATGAATTTGGATAGCTTCGTAAGTGTATTGTGAACATGTTGGAGTAAACCTACAGTGTCCTCCAAGCATAGGTGATATTCCTCTTTGATAAAATCTAATAAGTATAAGTGCTACTTTCTTAGGGATATTTTTCATAATTACAATCCTTTCTGTAGCCATAGCAATATCTCACTAACACAATATTGTATATTATACATACACTTTATGTTGTTTTAATAAATTTATCAGTGCATTAGAAATATCTTGATATGATGCACCATTAGCTGCTGATCTTGCAATAACTACAAAATCCCAGCCTTCTTTATCAATAAACTCTTCGTTTAACCTATAGCTTTCTCTAATAAGTCTAGTTACGCGACTACGTACTACACTATTTCCAACTTTTTTACTCACTGAAATACCTAAGCGATTCTCAGGCAAGTTGTTTTTATATCTATAAACCACTAAATATTTATTTGCTAAAGATTTTCCTTTTCTATATACAGTTCTAAATTCGTAGTTTTTCTTTAGCGACTGCGCATATTTCATACTTAGTACTCCTAAATTTTATAGCAAAACAAGGCCACATAAGCGGCCTTGTTTTATGCTGTTAGTTTTTTTCTACCTTTTGCTCTTCTTCTAGCGAGTACCGCTCTACCATTTTTAGTTCTCATTCTTTTACGAAAACCATGTTCTTTACTTCTTTGACGTTTCTTTGGTTGATAAGTCATTTTCATTGTGAGCACCTCCTTTATTGGATAAGTTACCACACAATATGCACATAAAAATCGATAAATAGCCACTGCACATGCGCTATCTATCTTCACACCAATAATAAAAAATATTTACATTAAACTTATTGAATGTAAATAAGCACTATGGATAGTATAGAAGATTTATAATTTGTAGTCAAGCCTTACTTACTATATTATCAGAATAAATAACTGGTAATTTAAATTTCCTCTTCCTTATATATGCTATTTTATGTTTTATCAATTCTGTATATTTTATACGACAATATTTGTGATAGCTTTTCATTATTCATACTCTTTTTTAACCTTACCTACTTTTATAAAAATTATTCTTTCCTTAATAGTAGCTCTCTACTTTTTATATTAAATCTCCCATTATTGATCTCTTATTGCTCATTTCATATTATTATTATCTTCTTTACTCTTTCAATTATATGCTTCTACTATTTTGTCTACGAATAATTTAATTACTTCTGTAATAATATACTTATTTTATTTACTAACTATCCTTTTTATTTATATCAATATTTTTATTCACTTACTAATCCACTTCTTTAATGCTACTTTTACTTTAATCATTTTAATTAACAAACTCCTACTCTTTTTTTATGACTTCTTTTATAACCTTATCCTACTAATATACCTCTTTTTATTTCATTACCTTAATAATCTTTTTTCTTATTTTTACTCCTCTAATTATTCATAATCTCCCCCTTATATCTTAGATCATTAAACTTTACTCCCTTTACATTTTACTTATCACCTCTCCATTATCTTTATTACTTTTATTCCTATTTACTTATTTATTCACTTTAACTTATTCCTTTCTACACTTTTTTCCTTTTCTTTACTTAAACTTCAAGTTTTTCTTTAATTTCATCTTTTTCTCTTTATTTTTTTTCTTATTTCTCTTGAAATATTTCTTTCTATATTTATTACACAAAATATCCACATGTTTTTTGACATCCTATCTTGTGGATATTTTTTATCTAAGGTTGATTTTCCACAGGTAATTTGATATTATAAAATTACTTGTAGATAAGTTGTTAATTTCATTAAGTTATTCACATTCTGTTGATAAAGTTGTGTATAACTTATATTTTTTCCTTTTTTTTTGCATTTTTTAATGTTTTAAGGTTTTTTTTCATCTTAATAACTTTATCCACACACTGTTTAGTACGTTTATTTCACTTTTTAAATTTTAAATTTTTATCATATATGTTGATTACTTTATTCACATGTTGACAATACTTTAATAACTTGTGCATAAATAAATAAAATAGGAGGATTAAGTATGTCGCCGCTGTATCAAAAGCAATGGGAAGCTATCCTTAGTATTATAGAACTGGAGACATCAAGTGTAAGCTTTAATACTTGGTTTAAAGAAACTGAGCTCTTATCTATAGAAGATAATACTCTATTCATTAGTGTAAAAAACGAATTTACAAAGGAAATTCTTAATACACGCTATATAGAGCTTATTCGTAATAGTGCTCTCCAAGTTCTTAATAAGGATTACAATATAAAGTTCATGCTTCCAAATGAACAAACTACTACTGAACAAAAAGCTGCAAAAAGAAATGAGCAGCTTCAAGACCCTTTAAATAATCCTAGTAACTTAAACCCTAGATACGTTTTTGATAGTTTCGTAGTAGGTAATAGTAATCGTATGGCTCATGCTGCAGCTTTAGCTGTTTCAGAAGCACCTGCTAGAGCTTATAATCCACTCTTTTTATATGGTGGTGTAGGTCTTGGTAAGACTCACCTTATGCATTCAATTGCTCACTATATTTTGGATCAAAACCCTAGTGCTAAAATTATCTATGCTTCTTCTGAGAAATTTACTAACGAACTTATTAATTCAATTCGTGATGATAAAAACGAAAGTTTTCGTAATAAATACAGAAATATTGATGTGCTTTTAATAGATGATATTCAATTCATCACAGGTAAGGAACGTACTCAAGAAGAGTTCTTCCATACTTTCAATGCACTTTATGAAGCTAATAAGCAAATTATTATTTCTAGTGACCGTCCTCCTAAAGAAATTGAAACTTTAGAAGAGCGTTTACGTTCTAGATTTGAATGGGGCCTTATTGCTGATATTCAAAGTCCTGATTTAGAAACTAGAATCGCCATCTTAAGGAAGAAAGCCGAAATAGAAAGCTTATCTGTACCTGAAGACGTTCTTTTATTCATTGCTAAAACTGTTATATCTAATATTCGTGAGCTTGAAGGTGCTTTAAATCGCATTTTAGCTTTTTCTTCTCTTACTAATAAACCTATTACAGTAGAGCTTGCTAATGAAGCTCTTAAAGATCTTATTTCTAAGGACAGGCCTAAAATTATTACAGCTGAATATATTCAAGAAATAGTAGCAACTTACTTTCACCTCAAACCAGAAGAACTAAAATCTTCTAAGAGAACTCGTAATATTGCTTATCCAAGACAAATAGCAATGTATCTTTGTCGAAAGCTCACAGATCTCTCATTACCTAAGATTGGTGAAAAATTTGGTGGTCGTGACCATACTACTATTATTCATGGCTTTGAAAAAATCTCTAGGGAACTTCAAACTGATATTGAGCTTACTCAAATGCTTAATGAACTTGAATCTAAAATTACAGCTAAATAAATCTGTGTATATTCATGTGAAATTAACGTGAATGTTTTGTGGATTATTTTTGTGATTTTTTTTTGATGTTAGTATTGTGGATAAGCCTAAAGTAAAACTTTAACTCATCCACATGTGTATAAACATCATTTTTTATAACGATAGTAATGGCTTGAAGGGGTTATCCACAGTACCCACACCCCCTACTACTATTATTGCTAAATTAACTTTAATAATTGTATTGGTTTTACACGAAAGGAGATATCCACATGCATATTTATTGCAGACAAGATCTTTTGCTTAATAGCATCAATACTGTGCTTAAAGCATGTTCAACAAAAACTACGATGCCTATTCTAGAATGTATTCTTTTGAAGGCTTCTAATAACAAACTTACTTTAGTAGGTAATAATCTTGAATTAGGAATCGAAAGTACTATTGATGCTGATGTTATCAATGAAGGTTATATTGCTCTAGAGTCTAAGATTTTTTCAGAAATTATAAGAAGAATGCCCGGAGAAGTTGTTGAAATTTCAACAGATGATAATTTTATGACTAGTATTATTAGTGAAAAGTCTAAATTCCAGATTGCTGGTCAATCGGGTAAAGATTTCCCTGCTCTTCCGGACGTAGAAAAAGCAAATATTTGCACTGTTAATCAATTAGCCCTTAAAGAAATGATTCGCCAAACCATTTTCTCAGTAGCACAAGATGAAACGAGGCCTATTCTTACAGGTGAAATGCTACAAATTAAAAATAATAATCTAAATATGGTATCTGTGGATGGTTATCGTATTTCATATAGACAGCTTCAACTCTCAAATGAGAATGGTGAAATTGAAGTTGTCATTCCAGGACGGACATTATCTGAAATCAATAAAATTTTGACTAGTGAAGAAAAAGAAGATGTAACAGTTTATTTTGGCGATAAACATGTACTCTTTGATTTAGGAGATAGTAAAGTTGTTTCTCGTTTACTTGAAGGTGAATTCCTTAAATATGAGCAAGTATTTTCGCCTGATTATGAAACAAAAATCTTGGTAGATCGTAAAAACTTCTTAATGAGTATTGAACGTGCAGCTTTAATTTCTAGAGAAGGTAAGAAGAATCCTATTCGCGTAGAAATTAATGGTGAAAAGATGATTATTACTTCTAATGCTGAGCTTGGTACTGCTCGTGAGGAACTTGATGTAATACTTGAAGGTAAGGAAATTACAATTGCATTTAACCCTAAGTACTTAATAGATGCACTTAAAGCAATTGATGATGATAATGTATGTATTCACTTTATCTCATCCCTTACACCTTGTATTATTCAACCTGAAGAAGGGGAACACTATAAATATTTAATTTTACCAATCCGTGTAAATGCATAATTATATGAGATATAATCGCTCTACAATTCATTTTAGAATCTTAGAGCGATTTATTCATTGGTATTTTGTATACAATATACTTTAAAAGCGAAGGAGAATGAAAATGAAAGAGATTAAGATTGATACTGAGTTTATTAAGTTAGATCAGCTTATGAAATATGCGTCAATGGTACAAACTGGCGGAGAAGCTAAAATGCTTATTGCAGGAGAGTTAGTTTTAGTGAATGGAGAGATTTGTACTCAAAGAGGCAAAAAAATAAGACCTGGTGATGAGGTCTTGTTTGATGGAGAAACCTATAAAGTTAATTAACTAACGAGGGAGGCTTTATGTATATTAAAGAGTTAGCTTTAACGAATTTCAGAAATTATGAAGAGCTAAACATTTCCCTAGATAAAGGTATTAATATTTTTAAAGGTGATAATGCTCAAGGAAAAACCAATATTCTTGAGTCTATTTACCTTTGTGCAACTGCTAGATCACATAGGACTCATAAAGAGAAAGAAATTATCAGGTGGAATGAAGAAAGTGCACATGTAAAGCTTGCCGTTCAGAAAAATTATGTACAAGATATTATCGATTTTCATTTAACATCTAAGGCAAAGTCGGCTATAATTAATCGCATGCCAATCGGTAGATTAGGTGAACTATTCGGATGTCTTAATATTGTGATGTTTTCTCCTGAAGATTTGCAGCTTATAAAAAATAGTCCTAAAGAACGCAGGCGTTTTATAGACATTGAATTGTGTCAAATTGATAAATTATACTATTACTCTCTTCGTCAATATCATAAGGTTCTTAAACAACGTAACTTAGCTCTAAAGCAATACTTTAGTAATAAAGACGCATCTATGCTAGATGTATGGGATATGCAACTTGAAGAATATGCTTCTGCTGTTATTAAGAAAAGGCATGAATTTATCCAGGAAATTAATGAAATTGCTTCTAAAATTCATGATGATATATCTGGTCATAAAGAAAAGCTTCAAGTTATATATGAGCCTAACGTAGAAGTTGGAGACTTTGGAAAGAAAATGTTAAAGTATAGAGAGAAAGATATTCTTTATCAGACAACTTCTATAGGTCCGCATCGAGATGATTTAACCTTTTTGATTAATGATATGGATGTTAAGACCTATGGCTCTCAAGGACAACAACGCAGTGTAGTTCTTTCTATGAAACTAGCAGAATTAAATATTATGAAAAAATATATAGGGGAAGAGCCTATTCTTTTACTTGATGATGTTCTTTCTGAATTAGATCATAATAGGCAGGGGGACTTATTTAAGTACACACAAAATATTCAAACCTTAATAACTTGCACAGGAATTGAACAAAGTGTATGGAATACACAAAAAATTGGAAAACTATATAATGTAAAAGCAGGAAGTATAGAAAATATCGGCATATAATAATTTGGTGTATTTTTTATAATTGTTAGTAAATTTGCCTTTATTAATACTTTGGTATATAATAAAACTTGGATGATTATGAGTAAATATTAAAGGAGTGAGATCTTAGTTATGGCAGCAACGTACGATGAAAATCAAATACAAATATTAGAGGGGCTGCAGGCGGTACGAAAAAGGCCTGGTATGTATATAGGCAGTACCTCTTCCAAAGGTCTTCACCATCTAGTATATGAGATAGTAGACAATGCAGTTGATGAGGCATTAGCTGGATTTTGTAGCTTTATTAAAGTTACGATACATGCAGATAATACAATATCTGTTATCGATAATGGGCGTGGTATTCCTGTAGGAATTCACCCACAAAAAGGCATATCAACAGTAGAAGTCGTATTTACCATTTTACACGCAGGTGGAAAATTTGGTGGTGGAGGTTATAAGGTATCTGGAGGTTTACATGGTGTAGGTGCATCAGTAGTAAATGCACTTTCAGAATGGCTTACAGTAGAAGTGTATACAGATGGAAAAGTACACCAAGAAAAGTTTTCAAGAGGTGATGTAGTACAACCTCTCACTGTTATTGGTGATACTGATAAAGTTGGAACTTATGTACGTTTTAAACCAGATACTGAGATCTTTGAAGAAGTTATTTTTGATTATAAAGTTTTAGAACAACGCTTAAAAGAAACTGCGTTTTTAACTAAAGCTCTTAAGATTCAACTAGTAGACGAGAGAGAAGGTCAAGAGCAAAATAAGACCTTCCACTATGAAGGTGGTATTAAGGAGTTTGTACAACATCTTAATAAACATAAAACACCTATCTATGACGAGATCTTTTATTGTGAAGGAGAGAAGGACGGAATAGCAGTAGAAGTAGCGTTCCAACACAATGATAGTTACGTTGAAAACCTTTTTAGTTTTGTTAATAATATAAATACACCAGAAGGTGGAACTCACCTTTCAGGATTTAGAACGGCAATTACAAAAAATCTAAATGATTATGCAAGAAAAATGGGTCTTTTAAAGGACTCAGATAAAAACCTAACAGGAGATGATATCCGTGAGGGTATGACTGCTGTTATCAGTATTAAAATCGGAGATCCTCAATTTGAAGGACAAACTAAAACCAAACTTGGATCTAGTGAAGCAGCTGGAGCAGTTCAATCTGTATTTGGTGACCAATTAACTTATTTCCTTGAACAAAATCCTAATGTAGGAAAAGTAATTGTTCAAAAAGGTGTAATGGCAGCAAGAGCTAGAGATGCAGCACGTAAAGCAAGAGAGCTTACACGTAGAAAGAGTGCTTTAGAGGGAAATGCCCTTCCAGGCAAACTTGCAGATTGTTCAGAAAAAGATGCTTCAAAATGTGAAATATATATTGTCGAAGGGGATTCAGCTGGTGGTTCTGCAAAGAGTGCACGTTCCCCTAAAACACAAGCAATCTTACCACTTAGAGGTAAAATTCTTAATGTAGAAAAAGTTAGAATTGATAAGATGCTAGAAAATCAAGAAATCCGTAATATGATTACAGCGTTTGGTGCTGGAATTAGTGATGACTTTGATATTAGTAAATTAAGATATGGAAAAATCATTCTCATGACTGATGCCGACGTAGATGGTGCCCATATTAGGACCCTTCTACTTACATTCTTATACAGATACTATAGAGAACTTATTGAGCAAGACCATGTATACATTGCTCAACCACCACTTTATTTAGTTGAAAAAAATAAGAAAAAGCATTATGCATTTGATGATAAAGAATTAGAAAAGTTACTCGAAGAAGTTGGTAGAACAGGTATTACCCGTATGCAACGATACAAAGGTCTAGGAGAGATGAATGCTGAACAGCTTTGGGAAACAACTATGGATCCTGAATCAAGAGTACTTGTTAAAGTAAATATTGATGATGCAGCAGCAGCAGATGAAATCTTTACTAAGCTTATGGGTGATGATGTTGAACCAAGGCGCCAGTTCATTAATGAACATGCTCATAAAGTAACTTATCTAGATATTTAAGGGCAAGGAGAATAATAAATGGATACAAATGATGTAACTTATGACAGAATTATTCATAGAGATATTAACGATGAGATGCAAAACTGTTATATTGATTACGCTATGAGTGTAATCGTATCTCGTGCCCTTCCAGATGTACGAGATGGATTAAAACCAGTTCATCGTCGTATTTTATACTCTATGAGTGAATTAGGGTTAGGTTCAGATAAACAATATAGAAAATCAGCACGTATTGTCGGGGATACCATGGGTAAATATCACCCTCATGGTGACTCTTCAATTTATGGTGCGATGGTACGTATGGCGCAAGAATTCTCTACGAGATATCCTCTTGTAGATGGACAAGGTAACTTTGGTTCTATTGATGGCGATAGTCCAGCTGCTATGCGTTATACTGAAGCACGTATGAGTAAAATGACAGCTCTCATGCTAGCTGATATTGATAAAGATACGGTTGAATTTAGACCAAACTTTGATGAATCATCTAAGGAACCCTGTGTTTTACCATCAAGATTTCCAAACCTATTGGTTAATGGTTCATCAGGTATTGCTGTAGGTATGGCAACTAATATTCCACCTCATAACTTGACTGAGGTTGTAAACGGTGTTATTAGAATGATCGATAACTATATGGGAGAAAATGAAGAGCACGAAGTCCGTGAAACAGAGATAGAAGAGCTTATGGCTATCATTGAAGGCCCAGACTTCCCTACAGGTGCTACTATATATGGACGATATGGAATTGACCAAGCTTATAGGACCGGTAGAGGTAAAGTAAAAGTTAAAGCTAAAGCTGAAATTGAAGCAATGCAAGGTGGAAAGAATCGCATTGTTGTTACAGAGATTCCTTACATGGTTAATAAGTCATCACTTATTGAAAAGATGGCAGACTTAGTTAAAGAAAGAAAAATAGATGGTATTACAGATATTCGCGATGAATCAGATAGAAATGGTATTTCTATGGTGATTGAGCTTAGAAGAGATGTAAATCCAACAGTTATCTTAAATCAGCTTTATAAATATACCCAATTACAAGATACTTTTAGTATCAATATGCTTGCTTTAGTAGATGATAAACCTAAAGTTCTTAACTTAAAGCAAATTCTTGAAGAGTATTTAAAACATCAAAAAGAAGTTGTAACAAGAAGAACGCAGTTTGAATTAAATAAAGCTGAGGCTAGAGCACACATATTAGAAGGACTTCGTAAAGCTTTAGATAATATTGATTTAGTAGTTTCTCTTATTCGTGAATCAGCAAATGTTCAAGAAGCTAAAGATAAGTTAATGGAAGCTATTGAGCTTACTGAAATTCAAGCTCAGGCAATTGTTGAGATGAGGCTTCGTGCTTTAACAGGTCTTGAAAGAGAAAAGATTGATCAAGAGTATGCAGAACTCCTTGAAAAAATTGAATACTTAAAATCAATTTTAGCTAGCGAGTATAAATTATTAAGTGTTATTAAAGATGAAATTACAGAAGTAAAACAAAAATATGGTGATGGGCGTAGAACTGATATTACGATTGATGAAGATGAATATGATATTGAAGATCTTATTGATGAAGAGAATATCGTTGTAACAATCACTCAATTAGGTTATATCAAACGTATTCCATTAGATACCTATAAAAATCAAAATAGAGGCGGTAAAGGAATCATTGGTGTTAATACAATTGAGGATGACTTTATCAAACAACTTTTCGTAACCACTAACTTTAATTATATTATGTTCTTCACTAATAAAGGGAAGGCATATCGTATAAAAGGTTATAGAATTCCTGAAGCAGGAAGAACTGCTAGAGGAACAGCTATTGTTAACTTATTAGAGTTAGATAAAGATGAAAAAATTACTGCAGTATTTCCAATTAAAGAATTTGAAGATAATACATTCTTAACAATGGTTACTAAAAAAGGACAAATTAAGAAAACACCTCTAAAGGATTTTAGGAACATTAGGAAAGGTGGGCTTATTGCACTTTCTCTTAACGAAGAAGATGAGCTAGTTGATGTACATCAAACTACATCAAAAGATGCTATCTTGGTAGCCACTAGAAATGGTCAAGGTATTATGTTCGATGCAACAGATGTAAGACCAATGGGTAGAACAGCAAGAGGTGTACGTGCTATTAATCTAGGTGAAACTGATGAGGTAATAGGAGCAACTGTACCAAAAGAAGGTGAACAGATTCTTACAACTACAGAAAAAGGGTTAGGAAAGAGAACACAAATAGAAGCTTTCAGGGCTCAAAAACGTGGTGGTAAGGGCTTAAGAATTAATAAAATTACTGAAAAAACAGGTTGTATTATTGGTGTTGCTTCAGTAAGTGAAGAAGATGAGTTACTACTTATTACTTCTCAGGGTATTATTATTCGTATTAAAGTTGCACAAATTTCTTCTATAGGCCGTAATGCTCAAGGTGTTAAATTAATAAATGTTGCTGATGATGTACAGGTTGTATGTATGGAAAAAGTAAATGAAGAATTCATTGATGATAATGTTGAAGAAGCTTCTATAACAGAAGTATCTGATGAAGACATTGTTGATGAACAAGAATAAGTAGAGGAATAAATGAAGAAGGTAATCTTATTTATTCTTTGCACAGTATTAATAATAACAAGTGTAGGTGGGGCATATATCTATTATGTTAAACATAATGGTGGTGCGCTGCCTACTTTTATAAATAAACCTACATCAAGTAAAAAGTATATCATCAAAAAAGCAGGGAACATTGTAGCAGAGGCTGATACTGAAGAAGAAGCTGTGTCAAAAGCAGAAAAGATTAAAAGGAGTATAGCGATTAATACATTGAATAATGAATGGGTTTATAGTAGTTTTAAACCTTTTCTTATTATTACAGATACAGCAGTGCATGACTTTGATAACTTTAAAGAAGCAGTTAATTATGCTAAAGATAATAATCATGATAAAATCTATTTTAATAGTGACTCAAACCTTATTTGGAAAAATCAAAATAAGGAAATAGAGATAGAGCCCCTTAATGTTCCTTTGATTAGGCAATATCCAGAATTACCCAGAGGCTGTGAAGTAACTTCACTTGCAATGCTACTTCAATATATGAATATAGATATTGATAAAATGACATTGGCTAAAAACATAAAAAAAGACGATACTCCTTATTATAAAGATAATAAGGGAAGAATCTATTATGGTAATCCATATGATGGATTTGTGGGAGACATGTACAATATCAAAAATAATGGATATGGTGTGTATCATGGACCAATAACTGAGTTAGCTAAAGAATATGTTGGAGATAGTGCAATCGATTTAACAGGAGTAGAATTTAGTGACATTACTTATTTTTTAAAACAGGGATATCCTATATGGGTGATTACTAATGCAACATATAAACCTCTAGATGATACATATTTTGAAATCTGGCATACTCCATCTGGAATTGTAAAAACGACTAATAAATTACATGCTGTTATAATAACTGGTATTGATAAAGAGAATGTATATATTAATGATCCTTTTTCGACTTATCCTAATAAAGCCGTAAATAAAAATGATTTTAAATTAGCGTGGGAACAAATGGGACATCAAGCAATTACAATTATAAAATAGAAATAGGGAGGAATAATAATAAAAATTCTTATTTTACTTAAAAATATTTAATTTATACTAAATATTAATTGTAAACTACTGTATAAGATGATATCATAATACATAAGATGTTATTATTTATCATTCCAACAAATACTTTACTCATTTAAATTGGAATAAGAATATAAGCTAGTAAAAAGTATTCTTTTCCTATGAAATAAGAAACTGTGCAAATAACAAATTAATAAATGAGTTAAGATATTTTTATACGTGAAAGGTAAAGCATCAAAGATATTCCAACAAATTTTACCCTTACGTTTTAATACGGAAGGGTCTTTTTATATTAAAAAAATGATATTAAAAAAGGCTTGACATAAAGAATAACATTTGATAATATATATCTTGTCCTGAGAAAACAGGGAATAATAAATATTGATAATTCGGAGAAGTACTCAAGTTGGCCGAAGAGGTGCCCCTGCTAAGGGTATAGGTCGGGTTAACCGGCGCGAGGGTTCGAATCCCTCCTTCTCCGCTTTGTTTTTTTTTGAAGAAAAAACAAAAAAGCTTGACATAAGTTAAGGTATAATTTATACTTATGAAAGTGCTTAAAAATGAACTTTGAAAACAAAATAGTAACTATAAACCAGTCGATTCATTACGTCTCTAATAAGAGATGAGAATCAGTACAACTTGTACTAAGTAAAATAGTCAGTAGTAGAAATACTACACGGACAAACTTTTTTATGAGAGTTTGATCCTGGCTCAGGATGAACGCTGGCGGCGTGCTTAACACATGCAAGTCGAACGAAGTGATAGGAGCTTGCTCCTAGAACTTAGTGGCGGACGGGTGAGTAACGCGTGGGTAACCTGCCCTATGCAGGGGGATAACGTTTGGAAACGAACGCTAATACCGCATAAACTATCGGTAATCGCATGATTATTATAGTAAAGATTTATCGGCATAGGATGGACCCGCGTTGGATTAGCTAGTTGGTGAGATAACAGCCCACCAAGGCGACGATCCATAGCCGGCCTGAGAGGGTGAACGGCCACATTGGGACTGAGACACGGCCCAAACTCCTACGGGAGGCAGCAGTGGGGAATATTGCACAATGGGCGCAAGCCTGATGCAGCGACGCCGCGTGAAGGAAGAAGGTCTTCGGATTGTAAACTTCTATCAGCAGGGAAGAAAAAATGACGGTACCTGACTAAGAAGCTCCGGCTAACTACGTGCCAGCAGCCGCGGTAATACGTAGGGAGCGAGCGTTATCCGGATTTACTGGGTGTAAAGGGTGCGTAGGCGGTTTGTTAAGTCAGAAGTGAAATTTAGGGGCTCAACCTCTAAGCTGCTTCTGAAACTGATGAACTAGAGTGTGGGAGAGGAAAGTGGAATTCCGAGTGTAGCGGTGAAATGCGTAGAGATTCGGAGGAACACCAGTAGCGAAGGCGGCTTTCTGGACCATAACTGACGCTGAGGCACGAAAGCGTGGGGAGCAAACAGGATTAGATACCCTGGTAGTCCACGCTGTAAACGATGAATGCTAGGTGTCGGGGCTTACGGGTCTCGGTGCCGAAGTTAACACATTAAGCATTCCACCTGGGAAGTACGATCGCAAGATTGAAACTCAAAGGAATTGACGGGGACCCGCACAAGCGGTGGAGCATGTGGTTTAATTCGAAGCAACGCGAAGAACCTTACCTAAACTTGACATCCCGATGACCGAAGGGTAATGCCTTCTTTCCTAGCTTGCTAGGACATTGGTGACAGGTGGTGCATGGTTGTCGTCAGCTCGTGTCGTGAGATGTTGGGTTAAGTCCCGCAACGAGCGCAACCCCTATCTTTAGTAGCCAGCATTAAGTTGGGCACTCTAGAGAGACTGCCAGGGATAACTTGGAGGAAGGTGGGGATGACGTCAAATCATCATGCCCCTTATGTTTAGGGCTACACACGTGCTACAATGGCTGCTACAAAGGGAAGCGATCTCGCGAGAGTCAGCAAACCTCAAAAAAGCAGTCCCAGTTCGGATTGTAGTCTGCAACTCGACTACATGAAGTTGGAATCGCTAGTAATCGCGAATCAGAATGTCGCGGTGAATACGTTCCCGGGTCTTGTACACACCGCCCGTCACACCATGGGAGTTGGGGGGGCCCAACGCCGGTGACCCAACCCTTCGGGGAGGGAGCCGTCTAAGGCAAAACCAATAACTGGGGTGAAGTCGTAACAAGGTAGCCGTATCGGAAGGTGCGGCTGGATCACCTCCTTTCTAAGGATAGAAATCGAAGGTTTGTTAGTTGCTATTTTGTTTTGAAAGTTCATTGAACTAAATGAATATTTCACTCATTTGTGGTGATGATGCGCTTAGGGGAAACACCCGTTTCCATTCCGAACACGTAGGTTAAGACCTAAGCGGCTGATGGTACTTGTCGGGAGACTGACTGGGAGAGTAAGTGGTTGCCACATTTATGGGGGTTTAGCTCAGTTGGGAGAGCACCTGCCTTGCACGCAGGGGGTCAAGGGTTCGAATCCCTTAATCTCCACTGTCCTTACAATAGGACAATTTGTACTTTGAAAACTAAACACAATTAAAATAGATTTGTAAGTTATAGCAATATAACTTGCGCCTAACGATAAATGTACACGCATTGTATAATGCAAAATGTTTGTCAGGGTGTAAAATCTACAATTTAACCGATAATAAATATTCTTTGTATTCAACGAAAGTTGATTAACAAGGCACAAACGACCGATTAACGAAAGTTAATCATTATAGGTCAAGCTACTAAGAGCGTAGAGTGGATGCCTTGGCACCGAGAGCCGATGAAGGACGTGATAAGCTGCGAAAAGCTACGGGGAGTTGCAAATAAACCTTGATCCGTAGATATCCGAATGGGGAAACCTGGCAGAGCAAACCTCTGTCATCCTATAGCCAATCCATAACTATAGGAAGGGAACGAAGGGAACTGAAACATCTAAGTACCTTCAGGAGGAGAAAGAAACATCGATTTCCTAAGTAGCGGCGAGCGAAAGGGAAACAGGCCAAACCAGATTACTTGTAATCTGGGGTTGAGGACTGCGTCATGGCAAGACTGCGGATAGCTGAAGAGTCTGGAAAGTCTCATCAAAGAGGGTGATAATCCCGTAAGCGAAATCCAAGTGAAGCCTAGCAGTATCCAGAGTACCACGAGACACGAGAAACCTTGTGGGAAGCCGGGGGGACCACCCCCCAAGCCTAAATACTCCTCGGTGACCGATAGCGCATAGTACTGTGAAGGAAAGGTGAAAAGAACCCCGGGAGGGGAGTGAAAGAGAACCTGAAACTCTATGTTTACAAGCAGTGGAAGCGCCATATGATGCGCAACCGCGTACTTTTTGTAGAACGGTCCGGCGAGTTACTAGCTGTGGCAAGGTTAAGTACCAGGAGGTACGAAGCCGAAGGGAAACCAAGTCTGAATAGGGCGCCAAAATAGTCATTGTTAGTAGACCCGAAACCGGGTGACCTACCCATGTGCAGGATGAAGTTACCGTAAAAGGTAATGGAGGTCCGAACTCACATCTGTTGAAAAAGGTGGAGATGACGTGTGGGTAGCGGAGAAATTCCAATCGAACCCGGAGATAGCTGGTTCTCCTCGAAATAGCTTTAGGGCTAGCGTTGATAGGAGTCTAATGGAGGTAAAGCACTGAATTGCCTAGGGGGCCCACAAGCTTACCGAAGCATATCAAACTAAGAATGCCATCAAGATACCGTCAGCAGTCAGACTACGAGTGATAAGACACGTGGTCAAAAGGAAAACAGTCCAGACCATCAGCTAAGGTCCCCAAGTGTGTGTTAAGTGGAAAAGGATGTGAGATTTCGAAGACAACTAGGATGTTGGCTTAGAAGCAGCCACTCATTCAAAGAGTGCGTAATAGCTCACTAGTCGAGAGATCTTGCGCCGAAAATGTCCGGGGCTAAAACACACCACCGAAGCTATGGAATTCACAATAGTGGATTGGTAGAGGAGCGTTGTAACGACGCAGAAGCAGTACCGTAAGGAGCTGTGGAGTAATTACAAGTGAGAATGCCGGAATGAGTAGCGAGATACAAGTGAGAATCTTGTAGGCCGAATATCCAAGGTTTCCAGAGTAAAGCTGATCTGCTCTGGGTAAGTCGGGACCTAAGGCGAGGACGAAAGTCGTAGTCGATGGACAACTGGTTCATATTCCAGTACTACCTATTATCAGAACTGCAGGGACGCAGGAGGATAAGCAAACCCAGGAATGGTATCCTGGGCCAAGCACAAAGTCGCACCTAACAGGCAAATCCGTTAGGCGAGGATGAAGTGTGATGGGGATCGAAATAAAAGTAGAGAAGTTGCTGAATCCACACTGCCGAGAAAAGCTGCTATTGCGTGATAGGTACCCGTACCGTAAACCGACACAGGTGGATGAGGAGAGAATCCTAAGGCCGACGGGAGAAGCGTTGTTAAGGAACTCGGCAAAATGACCCCGTAACTTAGGGAGAAGGGGTGCCTACTTAGGTAGGCCGCAGAGAATAGGCCCAAGCAACTGTTTAACAAAAACACAGGTCTTTGCTAAACCGAAAGGTGATGTATAAGGGCTGACGCCTGCCCGGTGCTGGAAGGTTAAGGGGAGAGGTTAGTCTAAGGACGAAGCTTTGAACTTAAGCCCCAGTAAACGGCGGCCGTAACTATAACGGTCCTAAGGTAGCGAAATTCCTTGTCAGGTAAGTTCTGACCCGCACGAAAGGCGTAATGATTTGGGCACTGTCTCGACAGCGCACCCGGTGAAATTGTAGTACCAGTGAAGATGCTGGTTACCCGCGACAGGACGGAAAGACCCCGTGGAGCTTTACTGTAGCTTGATACTGAGGTTGGGTATTACATGTACAGGATAGGAGGGAGACTGAGAAATCTGGACGCCAGTCTAGGTGGAGTCGCCGGTGGGATACCTCTCTTGTAATACTTAACTTCTAACCATGGCCCGTTACCCGGGTCTGGGACAATGTCAGGTGGACAGTTTGACTGGGGCGGTCGCCTCCTAAAGAGTAACGGAGGCGCTCAAAGGTAACCTCAGAATGGTCGGAAACCATTCGAAGAGTGCAAAGGCATAAGGTTGCTTGACTGCGACACCGACGGGTGGAGCAGGTACGAAAGTAGGACTTAGTGATCCGGTGGTATGAAAGTGGGATTGCCATCGCTCAACGGATAAAAGCTACCCCGGGGATAACAGGCTTATCTCCCCCAAGAGTTCACATCGACGGGGAGGTTTGGCACCTCGATGTCGGCTCATCGCATCCTGGAGCTGAAGCAGGTTCCAAGGGTTGGGCTGTTCGCCCATTAAAGCGGTACGCGAGCTGGGTTCAGAACGTCGTGAGACAGTTCGGTCCCTATCCGTCGTGGGCGCAGGAAATTTGAGTGGAGCTGTCCTTAGTACGAGAGGACCGGGATGGACGGACCACTGGTGCATCTGTTGTCATACCAATGGCATAGCAGAGTAGCCAAGTCTGGATCTGATAAACGCTGAAGGCATCTAAGCGTGAAGCAGACCACAAGATAAGATTTCCCATCCGAAAGGAGTAAGACCCCTTAGAGACTATGAGGTAGATAGGTTGGAGCTGTAAGTGTAGTAATACATTAAGGTGACCAATACTAACGGTTCGAGGGTTTGACCTAGATAATAAAGGTTGAATAAAAATTGTGTTTAGTTTTGGAAGTATAAACTTCTAATGGCCCAGTGGTACAGTTGGTTAGCACGCCGCCCTGTCACGGCGGAGGTCGAGGGTTCGAGTCCCTTCTGGGTCGTTTTAATACTTAATGTATTAAATATATTAGAATAAGTAATAATTATTACTTATTAGATATGGTCGCTTAGCTCAGCTGGGAGAGCACCTGCCTTACAAGCAGGGGGTCATAGGTTCGAGCCCTATAGCGACCATTTACATGCCGACGTGGCTCAATTGGCAGAGCAGCTGACTTGTAATCAGCAGGTTATCGGTTCGAGTCCGATCGTCGGCTTGATACAGGACTAATATGGTCTTTGTATTAATATGGAGGGATTCCCGAGCGGCCAAAGGGGGCAGACTGTAAATCTGTTGCGATAGCTTCGAAGGTTCGAATCCTTCTCCCTCCATATACCTTATAACGCGGGATGGAGCAGCTAGGTAGCTCGTCGGGCTCATAACCCGAAGGTCATAGGTTCAAATCCTGTTCCCGCTACCACATGCCCAGATAGCTCAGTCGGTAGAGCAGAGGACTGAAAATCCTCGTGTCGCTGGTTCGATTCCGGCTCTGGGCACCATGTGGGTCACTAGCTCAGTCGGTAGAGCACTTGACTTTTAATCAAGTTGTCCCGGGTTCGATTCCCGGGTGGCTCATACATCAAAGGTCTTACAGTTAACAAATTGTTAGTTGTAAGACCTTTTTAGTATTTAAGTAAAAAAAGTATTTTTCTATAATTTTTTATAATATATAAGAGTAAAAAGGGTCAGGAATAATATGAACAATTATCTTACACAACAAGACATTGATAATATGAAAAAAGAGATAGAATATAGAAAAGTAGTGGTAAGAAAACAAAGGAATGAAGAAGTTAAAGAAGCCAGAGCACATGGGGATTTGAGCGAGAATTATGAATACAAGGCCGCTAAACGTGAAAGAGGTAGGAATGAGGGGCGTATAAAATATTTAGAGCGAATGATAAAAACAGCAACTATCATTACTGATAATACAGAGGCAGGAGAAGTTGGACTGGGAAAGTTAGTAGATGTTTATTTTATAGAAGATGATATGAATATAGAGTATGAAATAGTTACTACTATGGAAACCGATGCTATAAATAATAAAATAAGTATTGAATCGCCTTTAGGAAAGATGATTTATAAAAAGAGAGTAGGCGATATAGTAAATATAGACTCTCCAGATGGAGAATATAGTGTACGTATACAATCAATAAGGAAAAGTTAGATATAACATACTTAGTAGATAAATCTATTTATAGAGAATAAACAGCGACAAGCTAGAATATAATTTATAAATAGATTATGGGGGATGTTATATGAATCAGATGGAGTTTAAAATACTTAAACGTGCACAAGAGAATGCAAAAGAAATTGATAAACTAAAAACATTTTTAGCTAATCAAGGGGTTAATTTAACCCAAGTGAAGAAAAATCCTGAGAGATATCAAGAAATTATTAGGAGATATAGCAAAGATTGTGTTAATGTAGGTTTATTTGAAGAGAGTAGGGAACGATTGGAAATAGAATTTAGTAGATTATGTGAATATCATAGAAAGAATGAGTCTATTTTAGTAGACCAATTTTATAATGTAGCTAAAGAGATTATACTCTCGACGCCAGAAGGAGATAAGAATAAATAATGGACCAAGTTAGTTTAGCTTGGTCCATTATTTATTCTTATTTTACTAATTACTTTAACTTTTAAGTCGTTTGTATTTGAAGCTATAGTAAGGTAAACTATAAGAAGTAATAATTAATAATAGAAAAGGGTTGATTAGGTGAATACACCTTTGTATGACAAATTACTACAATATAGTAGGTCAAAATTGGCATTTCATATGCCTGGGCATAAGTTTGGAATTGCTGCAGAACTTAATAATCTTAGTATAATTGAATTAGATAATACAGAAGCTATAGGTATGGATAATTTATATGATGCACAGGGCATTATAAAGGAAGCAATGGAATTAATGGCTAATTTTTATGGATCTAAAGAAACATTATTCTTAACAAATGGTTCAACTAGTGGAATAATAGCAAGTATTTTATCTGTTTGCAAGGATGGTGATGAATTAATTATAGCAAGAAATTCTCATCATAGCGTTTGGAGTGCACTTATTTTAGGGGGAATTACTCCTATATATATTAGTCCACAGTACAGACCTGAAGACGATATGTTGGGAGAGATAAGTGCAGATATAATTGAAAAGGCGCTAATAGATTATCCTAAGGCAAAGGGGGTATTAGTGGTTAGCCCTACTTACGAAGGGATAGTATCAGATATCAAAGAGATATCTAGAGTAGTTCATAAATATAACAAGGTACTTATTGTAGATGAAGCCCATGGTGCACATTTTGTATTAGGGAAAGATTTTCCACTAAGTAGTATACATCAAGGAGCAGACCTAGTCATTAACAGTATGCACAAGACTTTACCAGCACTTACACAAAGTGGGTTATTACATATATGTTCTGAACGAATAAGATATGATAATGTTATAGAAAGTCTTAGAATGATACAAACTAGTAGCCCTTCATATATGATGATGGGGCTTATGGATTATATAAGATCGTATATTATAGAAAACAAGAATAAGATACAACAGCAATATGTAGATGAATTACTAGTATTTAGAAAAGAATTAAATGATCATCTTATGGTTTTAAGGCTATTAGATATGGAAAAAGAAAAATATGATAAGAGTAAGATAATTATTTCAACGATAGAATCTAACATAGATGGATATGAATTAGCTGACATACTAAATACAAGGTATGATATTTCAGTAGAGGCAGCATTAGAAACATATGTTATTTTAATGACGACAATGGCAGATAATAGCTCGAATATGACAAGACTAAGAATAGCCCTAGAAGAGATAGATAAAGAACTAGAAGTAGGTAAGAGTAACAAAGGTATAAATAACTTTATTGTATCAGACATTATAAAAGGATTTAGTCCTAGAAAAATTTACTATAGTGATAAAGCATGGGTAGGTATTAAAGATGCAATAACAAGAAAATCAGCTAAAAATATCATGTTATATCCACCAGGGATACCTTTAGTTTGCATAGGAGAATTGATTGAGCAGCAACATATAGATTTAATTTATTATTTTAAAGACAAGTTACAAGGTATTCAATTAATAGATGATGAAATATTGATTTATACAATATAGAATTTATATAAGCTAATAATTTTATATGAAATAAGATTAGGTTGTAGATGGGCTAAATGATTTCAAAAATAAGTAAATATATAAATTAAAGAATCATATCTAAAGTAAAACTAAGAAATAGTAGCATTTTAGTTTAAGAATAAAATGTAGGGAGGTAATTATGGGTAAAATATTTTGTTTAATGGGAAAAAGTAGTACAGGAAAAGATACTATTTTTGAAGCGCTAAAAAATGATAGGGTATTAAATTTAAAGCCTATTGTACCCTATACAACAAGACCGCAAAGAACTAACGAATTAGATGGAGAAGCTTATTATTTCATAGATATAGAGAAGTTAGAGCATTATACTCGAGAAGGAAAAGTTATTGAACAAAGATGTTATAAAACTATTAATGGGAATTGGTATTATGCCACTATAGATGATGGACAAATCGATTTGAATAATAATAATTATATTGTTATTGTCACGTTAGAGGCATATAGTAATTTGTTAAAATACTTTAATATGGAAAATATCATCCCGATATATATAGAAGTAGAAGATGGTTTACGTTTGGAAAGAGCCTTAAGTAGGGAAAAGCAACAAATTCAGCCCAACTATGATGAGTTATGTAGGAGGTTTTTAGCCGATAATAAAGATTTTAGTGAGGAAAGGCTCAATATTAATAGAATAACCAAAAGATATCAGAATTTAAACTTAGATCAATGTATTAAAGAGATTAAAGATAGAATAAGGACGATTAGTTAATAATGTAATAAGTTTAAACAAGTGATTAGATAGATAAAAGAATGGATATGCTTTAATTAGATTAAGAGTAAATTAGATATATATGTTTATAAACTAGTATTTATATAGTATCTACATTGATAAGTTTATGTTTTTTATAATGGTATATAAGCCAAGCTCTATTTGAATGTAGGTGTTTGAGCCTATAAACTTACATATGTATAAGTAAGATTATGGGATTATAAACCTAGATTCATATCTATAAAGATCCATTGGTTTGTACAGAAAAGATTATATTTAAACAAGGATAATAAAAAATCCGATTCAAGAAAGCAATAAGTGTATTATAGATTAGGGGTTAGATATAATATATAGTTTATATACTATAGAAGATAATATAAATATAGGTATAAGAATATATTATAAGTTAAAATAAGTCGATTAAGATAACGTACATGCTTGCAATTAATAGATTATTATCATAGAATAAATTGAAGGAAGTTGCATTAAAAAAGGGAAAGTGGGGGAATTTACTATGGCTAACATACAAATTAATCAGGTTCAGATGCCAACTCTAAGAGAAATTTCTACAGTATCTGAAGCTAAGGTGGATAAAGGTTTTAAATTTACCCTACTGAGTCAAATTGATCAGTCAGAGCTTCAAGAAAAACTTAAGGAAATGGTTGACGAAATTACTAAGCAAGGTCAAAAAATTTCAGAGCATATGGATATTAGAGATTTAAAAGTTTATAGGACGATGATTTCTAATTTTATTAATGAGGTAGTAGCAAATTCTCATAAATTTTCTCGAGAGAACTTTCTAGATAAAAGAGGTAGACATCGTGTTTACGGTATTGTTAGGCTAGTAAATGATAAGCTAGATGAATTAGCACAGGAATTAATTAGTTCAGAAAAAAACCAAGTTAATATTTTAGACCGTATCGGTGAGATACAGGGGTTAGTATTAGATATTATTACTTAATGTTCGTGAAGAGTTCACGAACATTTTTAATACAATAAAATATGTATTTAAAGACGGATTAATAGGGTATTTAAAGTTTACTAAGATAAAAGGAGGGTAGTGAGGAATATTTCCTTACTGCGACTGGGAATGAAGGAATTTCAAGATATAATAGGTAATGAAGATGCAAAAGAATATTTCATTAAAGCATTAACTAAAAATCATTTATCCCATAGCTATATATTTGAAGGGCCTTATGGTGTAGGAAAAAAAACTTTTGCTAGAAAGTTAGCAAAGGCTATTTTGTGTGAGCAAAGAAAAAATGATAAGGCTTGTAATGAGTGTCAATCTTGCCATATGGTTGAAGCAGGAACTCATCCTGACATTATTACGATTGAAAAAGATACAAAGGTTACAAAGGTAGATAACATTAGAGAGAATATCGTAAGAGAAATGGAGATTAAACCTTATCAGGCTGAACATAAAATTATTATTGTTAATGCAGCAGATACTATTAATGTACAAGGTCAAAATGCAATGCTAAAAACTATAGAGGAGCCACCTAGCTATGGTATTGTTGTTTTAGTTTGTGAGAATTTAGCTAGCATGTTACCTACTATTAAATCTCGTTGTATAACAGTAAGATTTAATCCATTAAGTAAGGAAAAAATGAGTTCGTATTTGGAACGTAAAGGTATAAGTGGAGAAGAAAAAGAGGTATATACTAAGCTGTCAGAAGGTAGCATAGGCGTTATCAATGATATTCTTCAAGATGAACTTTATTTACAACTTAGAAAGCAAAGTGTAGAGTATATAGAGAGACTAAATAAAGCCAACTTATTACAATTATATGACTTAGTAAAGGAAATAACAGACCAAAAAGAAGACATAGAGAAAATTTTAGAATTTTGGTTATTTTGGTATAGAGATATAGCAGTAATAAAGACCACTAATAGTAGAGATTTATATTATTTGGATTACCAAAAACAGTTGTTGGACATGTCCCAAAAATTAACGTATAATAAAGTTAGTCAGAATATAGAATCGATTAAACATGCAATTTTAGATATAAAGCAGAATATATATAGTACGTTTGTTATAGAGAATTTATTACTCAAATTGAAGGAGAGAAAAAAATGATAACTGTTATTGGTATAAGATTCAGACGTGCCGGTAAAGTCTATTATTTTGCACCCGAGGATAATGTGTTATATAATCAAGGGCAACATGCCATTGTTGAAACAGCAAGGGGAGTAGAATATGGAGAAGTCGTAATTCCTAATAAAGAGGTAGCGGAAGAAGAAGTGGTACAACCTCTAAAAAAGGTAATTCGATTGGCAACAGAAGAAGATGATGAGAGATATAAGCAGAATAAAGTAAAGGAAAAAGAGGCCTTCTTTATTTGTAAAGAAAAGATTATCAAGCATCAATTAGATATGAAACTAATCGATGTAGAATATACTTTTGATAATAATAAAGTTCTATTTTATTTTACGTCTTACGAACGTGTAGATTTTAGAGAGTTAGTCAAAGAATTAGCTTCTATCTTTAAGACACGTATTGAACTTAGACAAATAGGTGTAAGAGATGAAACTAAAATGTGCGGTGGTATAGGAATTTGTGGACGTTCTTTATGCTGCAACTCATTTTTAGGAGATTTTCAACCTGTATCTATAAAAATGGCGAAGGAGCAAAGTTTATCACTTAATCCTATTAAGATATCAGGAATCTGCGGTAGATTAATGTGTTGTTTAAAGTATGAGCAGGATTGCTATGTTGAAATCAGAGGACGTCTACCTGTTGTAGGCGATATTGTTATAACACCAGATGGAAAAGGTGAAGTATTGTCTGTAAATGTTCTTCGTGAGCAAATTAAAGTAGCTGTTCAGAAGAAAGATAAAGATGAAAAAGAGGCAATTATGTATCATTCTACAGACCTTAAGATTGTTAAGAAGAAGAAATGTGGAGGTTGCCACAATGGAGGAGAAATAGACAAAGAGTATGAAGGATTTGACTTTAGTACGCTCGAATGAGAGAGTTGATGACTTAGAGAGAAATGGTTATAAATTAATACAAAATCCCGAGGTATTTTGCTTCGGGATTGATGCTATTTTATTGGCTCATTTTGCAAAGGTAAATAATCAAAGGCAGAAGGTATTAGATATAGGTACTGGAACGGGAATTATTCCTATTGTCATGCATGCTATTTATGGTAAAGGTCATTTTACAGGTATTGATATTCAAGAAGAAATGATAGAAATGGCAAGCAGGTCCGTTAAGTTAAATGAAATAGATACAGATGTAACAATGAAGGTTATGGATATTAAAGATTATAAGGAACACTTTAGCACAGGCTATTTTGATATTATTACTTGTAATCCACCATATATGAAAGGACATGCAGGTCTTAAAAATGAACATCCTTCGAAAACCATTGCTAGGCATGAAGTAGCATGTACATTAGAAGATATTATTTCTGCGACAAGCTATATGTTAAAATATGGTGGAAAGATGTGTATGATTCATAGACCTCATCGCTTGGTGGATATCTTTGCTACCATGAGACAATATAATATTGAGCCAAAGGTTATGCGAATGATTTATCCTAAGCAAGGCAAGGAACCAACTATGGTATTAGTAGAGGGGGTTAAGAATGGGAAACCTGAATTAAGGGTTCAATCACCTTTAACCGTCTATAATGAGGATGGCACTTATACCGATGAAATTAATGAGATTTATGGAAAAAAGGGCCGTCAAGAATAAGGCTTAGAATAAAAGCTCAGCCATGAAATGCATAAATACTCTATGAAATAGAAGAGGGATTTTTCTAAATATAAAAGCGTTATATAACTAGTATAAATTTCTAGTTATATAGCGCTTTTATTTATTGAGATTAATAGACACTAATTTTTAAAAGCTCTTTTTATAAGAAAGACATTTGCAGTATAAAAAATGATAAAAGTATTGAGCAAACTATAATATGTAAGATATGATTCGTATATTTAATAAGGAGTAGGCAAATCTCTGAGGTATAAATAACATGATAAATATAGTAAATAAATTGAATTTATTAATCTATCATATCGGCAGGAGAAGATGTACAAATATGATATTTAATAGGAAATCTAGAATAGAAAATAGATATACTAGAGGAAAAAGGGTAGTAGCATAGTAGATAGCTTCATATAAAATAAATGGTGCATAGTAAAGATTAGTACTTTTATAAAATTAAATGGTGAGATAAGTGTGCTACCATATAATCTTAAAATAATAAGTTCTATATAGGAGGGTATATAAATTTTAAAAAAGGCTATATAATATAAAAAGAGTATTAATACGAAAGATAAGAGAGGACCATGAAATGGATTATGGCATACTTACCTTATGTGCGACACCAATAGGTAATTTAGAAGATATAACATATAGAGCAGTTAGATTACTAACAGAAGCAGATTTTATTGCAGCAGAGGATACTAGACATACAAAGAAATTATTAAATCATTTTGATATTCATACAAAATTAATTAGTTATCATGAACATAATAAAATAGAAAAAGGGCCAGAATTAATTCATCTTTTAAAAGAAGGAAAAAATATCGTTTTAGTAACAGATGCAGGGACACCAGGTATTTCGGATCCGGGGGAAGATTTAACTAGATTAGCATTAGAGGAAGGTATTACTGTAACTTCTGCACCTGGAGCAGTAGCAGGGATTACAGCACTTATTATTTCTGGACAATCTACAAGAAGATTTATATTTGAAGGTTTCTTGCCAACTAATAAAAAAGAAAAAGTTCAAGTTCTAGATAGATTAAAAGATGAAACAAGAACAGTAATTCTGTATGAAGCACCACATCGTTTAATTAAGACTTTGGAAACCTTATATGAAGCAATAGGTGATAGAGGGATTACAGTAACTAAAGAATTGACTAAGAAGTACGAAACTGTATTGAAAACTACTTTATCAGGAGCTATTGGACACTTTGAAATAGACGAACCTAGAGGAGAATATGTATTAATTCTAGCAGGTAAAGATGAAAAAGAACTTCAAGAGGAAATCCAAGAAGGATGGAGTAACATGTCTATTGAAGAGCATATGAAAATCTATACCAGTAAAGGAATGGATGAAAAGAATGCGATGAAACAGGTAGCAAAGGATAGAGGTGTGAGTAAAAGAGATATTTATGCTGTTATTCATCAGTAGTGGTCGTATTTGTTAAAGAATAAGAATACGTAAAAAAGTAATATAAGTATAAGTAATATAAATATAAGTAATATAAGATTGTTAACATTTTCATAGGCAGAGTTGATATAGCTAGAAATATATTTTTTATTAATTTAAGGGGGACAAGAAATGAAGTACGAAATTTTGTATGAAGGGGCTTTTCCTATTGTAAAGTGTCAATTAAGTAGAGGCGAACGAATCAAGGCAGAATCAGATGCCATGATAGGCATGTCTAATACGATTGATATTACAGGAGGAACAGAAGGAGGCATTGTAAGAGGTCTTACACGTATGTTAGCGGGAGAGAGTTTCTTCTTTCAATATTTGACTGCTGCCAGAGGGGATGGAGAAGTATTATTTGGACATCCTCTTCCAGGAGGTATTATTGATGTAGAATTAGATGGGTCATATGGTTTACGTGTACAAAAAGATGGATTTTTAGCATCTACAGAAGGTGTTGAGGTAAGTACCAAAGCTCAAAATTTAGTTCGAGGTATGTTTTCAGGAGAAGGATTTTTCATTTTAAATGTGAGTGGAAGAGGAACTGTGTTTTTAAGCTCGTATGGTTCTATTCATGCCATTAATTTAGAACCAGGAGAAGAGTACATAGTAGATAATGGACATCTGGTAGCATGGGCCGATTATATGCAATATAATATTGAAAAAGCTTCTAATAATGGCTGGTTAAGGAGTATTGCTTCCGGAGAATGTCTCGTATGTCGCTTTCGTGGGCCAGGAGTTGTATTAATTCAGACTCGTAATCCTAAAGGCTTTGATGGTTGGTTATGTAAAATGGGATTTACAAAGGCAAGTCATAATTAAATATCATTGTTAGCTTATTCATTAAGTATGTGTGTGAAGTAAAATTGTTTATGGAAAAACGTCTTAATTAGGTTATAGCTTTTTTAAGACGTTTTTCTATGTCCATAAGAGAAATTTATTTAGGTATTTTTCTATTCAAAGATTCCTTCACACTATTAGAACTATTCGTGTGGAAAAAAGATAACAAATTCTGTACCTTCATCAATATCACTATTAACAAAAATCTTAGCTTGATGGGTCTCGGCAATTTCATGTGCAATAGCTAAACCTAAGCCTGTTCCACCAGTGTTTTTATTTCGGGCCTCATCTACTCTATAAAAGCGTTCAAAGAGTTTAGGAATATGTTCTTTGGGAATACCTATACCAGTATCCTTGACGGATAATACGATATTTTGATTAGTGGTAGCACAACCTAGTGTAATACTACCTCCTTCAGGAGTATATTTTAAAGCATTGTCTACTAGTATACGAATAAGTTCTTTAATAAGAGCACTATCCCCTTTAAGCATAACATTAGGACTGACTTTAGAGATAAGTTCATGAGCATCATCAATAAAGCTGGTTTCTCTCAAGATATCATTACAAAGAGCAGATAAATCTATGGTATTGATATCCACCTTTAAAGTATGTTTATCACTACGAGATAAGAAAAGAAGCTTTTCCAAAAGGGTATTCATATTGGCTGTTTCTTCGGCAATTGAAGAAATACTTTCTTCTAGGATCTGAGGATTGTCTTTTCCCCAACGTTCCAGCATATCAGCGTAGCCTTGAATAATAGCGAGAGGCGTACGCAGCTCATGAGAGACATCCGAAGCAAATTGTTTTTGTCGTTCTACATAAACTTGAATACGGTCCATCATTTGATTAAAGGTAATAGCTAAGTCCTTTAATTCATCCTTAGAGAGGTCTGTATCTAATCTAGTCATTAAATCATTACCGTTAATATTCTGCACTTTAGTAGTCATATCTTTAATAGGAGTAAGCATCATGGTTACCAAGTAATGTCCTATACTTAAAAATAGAGGTAAAGATATTAAAATAGCTACACTTAAAAGTACATTAAAATTTCTAAGAATAGGGTGCAAGGCGGCATTATCTCTAAAGTGCGAAACATAGATAGATTGAGTAGTAAAATAAGTTAAACAAAAAAGGAAGGTATAAAGTACGCTATAAAGTAAGTTGACCTTGAAACTAATAGAAAAACGATATTTCTTAAAAAAAGAACCTATAAGATTAAAGATAACAAGAAAGGTACCATTTAAAATGGCACCTAAAATTTTCAGGATAAAAATAAAGCCGGAGCCAATAAGTCTAACAGGTGATTTTTTCTTAGAATTAGCTTTCTCCATCTTTTATTTGATACCCCATTCCTCTAACCGTATAAATTAATTTATCTTCAAACCTTTGGTCAATTTTATTTCTTAAGTAACGGATATAAACATCTACAACATTAGTATCCCCTAAATAGTCATATCCCCATACCTTTTCGAGAATTTGTTCTCTAGTAATAAGTAAATTTTTATTCAGCATAAGGAATTGAAGTAATTCGAATTCCTTTTTAGTAAGCGCTAAAGGAATATTATTATAGCTTACCTCATAACGTTCTGGATCCAAAGTTAACTGGCCACATTTAAGAACTTCAGGAGTAGCAGTTGGAGTAGTAGCTTTTAATTTAAAAAGTACGCGGATTCTAGCTAAAAGTTCTTCAATGGCAAAAGGTTTAGTCATGTAATCTTGTGCCCCTAAATCTAATCCCATTACTTTATCCATGACATCATCTTTAGCTGTTAGCATAATAACAGGCAAACTTGAAACTTGTCTAATACGCCTTAAAACTTCCATACCATTTAAAGAAGGAAGCATAACATCTAAAATAAGTAGATCATAGTTATTTTCAAGTGCCATATTAAGGCCTTCGCGTCCATCATGAGACATATTAACTTCATAGCCTTCATGCTGGAGTTCTAACTGAAGAAAACGTGCAATTTTTACCTCATCTTCAATGATTAATATACGTTTGATAAAATCACCCTCTTTATAAATAAACAAAAAGCTTAAATGTTTTCTTTTATTATACCATAATAAAAGAAATTAAAAGAAATTTAGTCAGTCTAAATTATTTAGTAAAATCGTCAAAGGTAGATTTAATTTTTCGAGCAATTTCATTCTCACCTTTAACCTGAATTTTTATACCAATGATTAAAGAGATAACCAAAGCAATAAGAGATACATGAAAACAAAGAATAAATGTAATGATAGCAATAGACAAAGGAACATCTATATAAGTACGCCCATCTTTTTCCATAATAAAGGTAGTATTATTAAGATTATCGACAAAAGAAGTAACCTTTTCGGTAGTAGAGTGATTATCCTTTTTAGGCGCTTTTTCTTTTCTTTCTAGTAGGAGCAATGCCTCTAGAATATCCCCATTAGCTTGTTCTAAGGCTTCTTTAGCTTCTGAATAAGAAACATGTGTACGTTGCATGATAAGATCAATTTGTTCTAAAGTTATATTTCCCATGAGGTAAACTCCTTTCTATAAGTTTATTAATGAATAGGATATATTCCTATAGTAATAATATACCCTTTATTCATGAGAGTAACATAAATGGATTATTAAAAATTAATGAGAAAAGCAATAAAGCCATATTCTCTGTAAAGTAGGAGAATATGGCTTTAAGAAAAATCATGTATTCTAGATTAAATCGTTTTAAAAGTATCAAAGAGGGTAGACTTAAAGATATCAGAATCTTCATCTGCCTCAACAACACATTCATCTTCATCCCCTAGATAGAAAAGCACTTTATCACCTTGAATAAGGCCAAGATTTAAAGAAAGATTAGATTTCATCTGAATAATAAGCTCTTTTACTTCTTCAGTGAGAGAAGCAATAATCATAGAGAAACCATCTTTTTCTTCAAGTGATTCTTCTAGGTTTCCTAGTTCTTCTGGGTTTTCAATGATATGAGTAGCAGCTAAAAAATTTGTTTTAAAAGTATTAATTTCTTTAGCTTGGGCATTTTTAGTTGTATTAGGAAAATAGATATTCACTTTATCACATTTATCAAAAAAGAATTTAAGAATGTCTATGAAAAGTTTTTTATCAATAGATGATAATTTGGCGTAGCGTCTCATAAAATAGTAGCTCCTTATCCTTCGTGGATTAATTAAGATTGATATTAAATTCTATTAATCTTATTATAACCAAATTAAAGGAGAGTATCAACTTTGTAATATTAAGACATAAGCCATTCGTAAGTGTATTCATTCTTAAATTGATCTAGAGTATGCTCATAGTTAATAAATCCTTCATCTAGTAATCGATTAGATAAAATCCTTTGAGATTCACTATTAGCAAAGGAGTTCCAAATGTAAAACAATATGCCTTCGGCTGAGAACTCTTCTAAGGTTTGTCTAGTATGCTCAAAATCATACTTGAGTTGTGAGGATGCATAGGGGGATTCTAATACAGGTAGAAAAAGGTGAGAATTAAGATATTGAAGTAGTTGTTGTTTTTTGTCCATAGCTATACATAACCTCCTTTTTATTATAGTGTAATAACCTATGGATTATTTTTAGATGATGTATTATAACTAAGGTTAAAGTCCCTATTATTATAACTATGAGGCAAGTAACACAGATATGTTAAAAAATAGGAAACTTAGAAACATAGTATTTGCTAAAATTTAAATAATATACATGGTTTCAAAGAATAAATTTTAAGACACAATAAAATAGTAGATATAAACGATGGAGAAAGAGGCACTAAAAATGAAAGTAATGAGTTTTAATGTAAGAGCAGATAGTATATTGGATGTACGTAATAGATGGAGGCATCGTTCCGAGATAGTTTATGAAGTTATCAAAAAGTATGATTGTGATGTAGTAGGCTTACAAGAAGTAACAGATCGTATGTATATGGATTTAAATAAAGCCATAGATGGCTACTATATGATAGGCAAGGGTAGAACAAAACGTTATTTTAATGAGAGGAATAATTTATTGGTTAAAGAGGATTATAATCTTTTAGAAGAGGAAACCTTTTGGTTATCAAAAACACCTAGCAAAACAGGAAGTTCTGTCTGGTATTCTATGTTTCCTCGTATTTGTACTACGGCTGTTATTCAATTAGCTAATAACTTAAAAATAAGAATTTATAATACACATCTTGATTGTTTACTACCATCTGCTAGAGAATATGGTTTAAAAAAGATTGGAGAGTATGTTGGGGAGTGTTATCAAAAGGAAAAATTACCTTGTATTTTAATGGGGGACTTTAATGCTGGGCCACAAAGTAAATTAATCCAACAGTTTTCACAGGGAAGCTATAGCGATAAACGTTTTATAGCAGTTCAAGATGTTAAGAAGGAAATTTACAATGAGGCGACAATGGGGCATTTCAAAGGAAAAACAAGAGGGTTACACATAGACTATATTTTTGTATCAGAGGAATTTGAAATTAAAGATGTAGAGATTATCAAATATCAAAAAAATAATAAATATCCCTCAGACCATTATCCTATTTTAGCAGAGATTAATTTGTGATAAGGTATACCCATAGCATATGTCATAATAATAAAAAGGGAGACTGTCTAAAAAATAGAATGTAATAAATAGGATAAGTAGGTAGTAAAAAGAGTTATTGGAATCAGATAAAACCCAAAATATATAAGACTACAGAAGATACAGAGGCGAAATACAAAATGATAAGGGGGGAAATACAATGAGTTATATCATTAATGATGAGGATGAATTCAATGAGCTAACAATCAAAGATTGTAGTATAGAGGAGTCAAATGCATGTAATGTTATTTTTAGAGATGTAGTTTTTAAAAATGTTAGCTTTATGGATATTGATTGGGAAAGTACTGAGTTTCTTCATGTGAGATTTGAAAACTGTGATTTATCTAATATTAACATTGATAAAGCCATTTTTCATCATAGCGAGTTTATTAGTTGTAAATTAATAGGAACACATTTAATGGAATCTTCTATGAGAGAAGTACTTTTTAATGGTTGTCAGTGCGATTACCTTGTATTAGGAGGAAGCAATCTAAAAGGTGTTACTTTTAATGAATGTCGTATGAATCAAGCAGGTTTTAGCGTATGCAAGATGAACAATGTACAGTTTAAATATTGTGAAATGCAAAGAGCAGAGTTAAGCGGAACAAAGCTAAAAGGCATAGATCTAAGTAGCTGCATTATTGACGGTATTAATTTAAGGATAGAAGATGTAAGAGGATTAAGATTATCACCAACCCAAGCTGTGGACTTTAGTAAGATGTTAGGAATACAGGTGATGGAGGAAAGAGAAGGCAGTATATAGGATTTAGATTGTTTATAGTTAAAAAGCAGTAGGTAAGGTTGAAAGCAACTTGACTACTGCTTTTTTTATATGAAAAAAGTAGTGAAAAACATAAGTAATATTCCGTTTGAAAACTAGTTAAACAAAATAAATAAAAAACTTTTTAAAATAGTTATAAAAAGTATTGAAAAATAATTTGAAAAGTATTAAAATCAAGTTAATTAAAATAAAAGGAGGGAAGGAGCTTGGCATATTTAATAGGGATAGATATAGGTACATCTGGAACTAAAACTGTACTATTTGATGAGGCAGGAGAGGTTATCAGTAGCTCATTGAAAGAGTATGACATTATTCAAAAAAAGGTTGGTTGGGCCGAACAAGATCCAGAGTCGTGGTGGGAAGCAACTAAGGCAAGCTTAATAGAGATTGTAAAAAAGTCAGCTATTGATACAAGTGAAATTAAGGGTATAGGACTTTCAGGCCAAATGCATGGCTTAGTGCTATTAGATGAGAATGGCAAAGTATTAAGAGATGCTATTATTTGGTGTGATAATAGAACAACAGAAGTAGCTAAGGAGATGGAAGAGCAGGTAGGTAGAGAAAAACTCGCTTCTATAACTGGAAATGTAGCTATACCAGCCTTCACTTTATCTAAACTACTTTGGGTAAGAAAACATGAGCCAGAAGTTTATGCACGTATTCATAAGGTACTCTTGCCAAAGGATTACATTCGCTACCAGTTAACCGGAGAATTTATGACAGAAGTATCGGATGCTAGTGGTATGCAGATGTTAGATATACATAAGAGAGATTGGAGCGATGAACTATTAGAAATTCTAGATATTGATAAAGTTCTTTTGGCACCAGTAGTAGAATCTCATGCAATAACGGGCTATGTTTCAAGCAAGGTGGCTATTGAAACAGGATTAAGTGAAACAACAGCCGTAGTAGGAGGAGCAGGAGATCAAGCAGCTGGAGCTATAGGAAATGGTATTGTAGCTACAGGAGATGTATCAGCAACTATTGGTTCTTCAGGAGTTGTATTTGCTTATACAGATGAAGTTGTAACAGATCCAGAAGGACGTATACAAACTTTCTGTCATGCTATTCCTAATACCTGGCATGTTATGGGAGTTACACAAGGCGCTGGTTTATCTTTGAAGTGGTATAGAGATACTTTTTGCAAAGAAGAAAAGGAAATAGCAATAGAAAAAAATTGTGATGTATATGAAATTTTGACTGATCAGGCTAGAGAAGTAAGTACAGGTAGTGAAGGCCTTATTTATTTACCTTACCTTATGGGGGAACGCACACCACATATGGATCCTTACGCAAGTGGTGTATTCTTTGGCGTAAGAGCATCTCAAGGTAAAGGTCATATGGTAAAAGCTATTATGGAAGGTGTAGGATATAGCTTATTAGACTGTTTCGAACTCATTAAAGCTAACAATATTCCAATCACTAGTGTAAAAATATCAGGTGGCGGTGGTAAAAGTGATGTATGGCGTCAAATCCATGCTGATTTATTTGATACAGAAGTCAAAACAATCAATGTATCAGAAGGACCTGCTTTGGGTGTAGCTATACTGGCCGGTGTAGGAACTGGTATTTATAAAGATGAGAAAGAAGCTTGTGAAAGAATAATAGGCATTAAAACAACACAAGCACCTATTTCAGAAAATGTAGCTTATTATAAGAACTTCTATCCAATTTATAAGACTTTATATACCCAGCTAAAAGATACTTTTAAAGAACATCATGATAAGCTTAGTGGCTTAAATAACTAAAATAAAATAATTTTAATCCTAAGGAGGAATAAAAAATGGCAGAATTTTTTAAAGGAATTGGGGTAATCCCATTTGAAGGGGCAGATTCAGTAAACCCACTTGCATTCAAACATTATAACAAAGACGAAAAAGTAGGTGATAAGACAATGGCAGAACATTTACGTTTTGCAATGTCTTACTGGCACACACTTTGTGCTGAAGGTGGAGATCCATTTGGTTCTACTACAGCAGCTAGACCTTGGAACCAAATAGCTAATCCTATTGAAATGGCAAAAGCTAAAGTAGATGCTGGCTTTGAATTTATGCAAAAATTAGGGATTGAATATTTCTGTTTCCATGATAGAGATATTGCACCAGAAGGTAAAGACCTTGCTGAAACTAATCAAATTCTTGATGAAGTAGTAGCTTACATCAAAGTTAAAATGCAAGAAACAGGCATTAAACTTCTTTGGGGAACAGCTAACTGCTTTAATAACAAACGTTTCATGCATGGTGCAGGAACAACTTGCAATGCAGAAGTATTTGCTTATGCGGCAGCTCAAATTAAGAAAGCAATCGAAGTAACAAAAGAATTAGGAGGAGAAAACTATGTATTCTGGGGTGGTAGAGAAGGTTATGAAACACTCTTAAACACAGATACAGGTCTTGAACTTGACAACTTTGCAAGACTTTTACAAATGGCAGTAGATTATGCTAAAGAAATTGGTTTCACAGGACAATTCCTTATCGAGCCAAAACCAAAAGAACCTACAAAACATCAATACGACTTTGATACAGCAACCGTACTTGCATTCCTTAGAAAATACAACTTAGATACATACTTCAAAATGAATATCGAAGCTAACCATGCTACACTTGCAGGGCATACTTTCCAACATGAACTCAATATGAGCCGAATTAACAACGTATTAGGAAGTATTGATGCGAACCAGGGAGACCTTATGCTAGGGTGGGATACAGACCAATTCCCAACAAATATCTATGATGCAACACTGGCTATGTACGAAGTGTTAAAAGCAGGCGGTATTGCACCAGGTGGATTTAACTTTGACTCAAAAGTAAGAAGAGGCTCATTTGAAGAAGCGGATTTATTTATCGCATATATTGCGGGTATGGATACCTTTGCAAAAGGTTTAAAAGTAGCTTATAACTTACTAAAAGATGGCGTGTTAGAAGATTTTGTAGCAGATCGTTATGCAAGCTTTAATGAAGGTATTGGTAAAGATATTGTAAGTGGTAACGTAGGTTTTAAAGAGTTAGAAGCATATGCACTTAAACAACAACCTATCGTTAATAAGTCTGGTAGACAAGAATGGTTAGAAACCGTAGTTAACCAATATATCTATAACAATAAATAAATATGAATTAATAAGTCTCTAAAGGCAGATTTAACTACCTTTAGAGACTTAAATCATATATAATATAAACAGAAATAACAGTGTAAAGGGGAGGAGTAATGAATAAAAGAGTCATTTTAAAAGGTAATTTAATAAAAGAAACAAATTATAAGAAAATCCTAAAGTTAATAGGTAAAGGTGAAAACCTAACCAAACTAGATATTGCCTATACACTCAAAATTAGCATCCCTACTGTTACTACTAATATTAACGAATTAAAAGAGGCTGGTATTATTGAAGAGGTAGAATCTGATATTTATACAGGTGGAAGAAAGCCTAAGATTATTAAGCTTATTCCTAATGCGAGAATTTCTATTGGGATGAGCATTACGAAATATAAAGTAGCAGTAGCTGCAATGAACTTATTAAATGAAGTACTTATTTCTAAGGAGGTTGATTGCGAAGAAGAGCAACTCATGACTTACTTCATAAAAGGTAAAAAGCTAGTAGATGAAGTTATAGAAGAACTTAAAATACCAGAAGAAAATTTATTAGGTATTGGCATTTCTATTCCTGGAACACTTAATCAGAATTCAGGTACTATAGAACAAACAAATATGGGATATAAAGAAATTCCATTAAATCAAATCTATGATTTGTTTGACGATACAGTATATGTAGAAAATGAAGCCAATCTTTCTTTATTAGCAGAAAAGAATCTTGGTAAATATGAAGAACTTAAAAATCTGATTTATATTGGTATAAATGAAGGTTTAGGTGGCGGTATTTTTGTAAATGGAGAAATTTACACAGGAACAAGTGGACGTGCGGGTGAATTTGGCCATATGCGTTTAGTAGAAAAGGATACTGGACGAGCGTATAAAGTGGAGGATCATATATCTACTCGTAGCTTACTTAATCGCTACAAACAACGTACAGGAGAAAATATAAAGAGCTTTTTAAAATTTGAAAAGCTAGTGAAAATGAATGATCCTATTGCATGTGAGATACTTGAAGAAGGTATAGAGATTTTGATGATGACTATCTATAACCTCACGATGGTCTTAGATATTCAGACACTTATCATAGGTGGAAAGGTAGGAAGATTAATAAAGACGCAACCTACTGTCTTACAAAATGTTGTTAACAAATACAATGAAATTATGGAAAGATTAGATTTGGATATTACTTTTTCAGATATCAAGAATACGACTACTTTAGGAGCAGCACTTCTACCAATCTTAGATTTCTATAAAATTAGTAATGAAAGTGAAGCATAAAAAGAATAGGTAATAATGAAGGGACTAGAAGATTCATGAATGAACTAGTTCCTTTTATTTATATTTGAATATTAAGTTCTTAAGAAATCTTAATTCATAAAGGATAAAGATATTAAGAAACACCCGTTATGCTAATAGTAGAACAAGTAAGATAGGAGATAAAAAATGGCTAAAAGGGATTATAGAAGCTACAATATTCTTGGGGATGAGATGCAAAAAGAGATAGAACTACAAGATTTAGTCCAAGAAGATAGTAAAAATCAAGAGGTAGAACTTGATAAAGAAGAACAAAATAAATCGCATATAAATCAGCAAGCATTCCCTCATTTAGAGTCTGCAAAGCAAGCTAATACGACTCAAGAAATAAACATTTTGAAGAAAGAAACTAGTGATAGCAAACCATTTTTAGAAATGTCTATCACTCAAGAGGGTATAAATATAGATAATAATCAAACTAAGGAAGAAGCCAACTTAGTTCAAGAAAATGCAGAAGTAGCAGAGGAACTTGAAAAAAGTAAATCTACAGCTAGAAAAAGCCGTTTAAGTAAGATCAATGAAACTTTAGATAAAATAAGTACAAGTAAAATTAAATCAGAAAAAGTAGATTTAGCTAACCTATCTACTGAAAATATAAAGTCCTTTGAAAAAGAAATAACAGATTCTATGAGCAAAGAACAAACATATCATGAAAATCATAATACGTATAATATAAACAATGATAAGGAAGAAAAAATATATAATGATACTTCATTTTCAACTTATAAGGATAATTATCAAAAAAAGGAGCGAAGCAGATTTGTTAAATGGGGAATGCGTTTAGCGAAACTTATACTTATTTTAATGCTTTTACCTTTTATCGGGATTATTGGAAGTGTCATACTTACTTTTCTTGGATTTTTTATAGCTGGAATAGTAGGCTCTTTTGGTGTGGGAATATTCATTATAGGGATAACTAGCTTTTTTGCTACTCAAATTAGTGCATTATTAATTGCCCTTGGAATAACAAGTAGTATAACGGCGCTGGCCTTTGGTTCTATTTTAACCATCCTATTTATTATGATGATTAAGCAAATAAGAAATCTAATACAGAGATATCGTAAGCCTAGAAGAATACGCACTAGTCAGGAGGGGAGATAGACATGAAGAAATGGCTTATTATTTTTAGCATAATATTTGGAATAGGCTTTATAACAAGTGCTGTTATTGCTGGACAAGTTTATTATAAAGAGCTCAATGCATATACAGACTATGATAAGCAGGACTTAGATATAAATGCTCTAGAAAGTATTTATATTGATTCCCAGATTCCTGTCCAAGTAGAAGTAACTCAAGGAAAACCATACGTAGAGTTTAGCCAAAGCTTTACAGACCTACTAGGTATGGCACCTGAATTTGAATTAGAAGTAAAAACAAAAGGAAATAGCACCTATGTTAATTTGGAGCAAACTAAAGAAATAACAGTCTATATAGGAATTCAAGAGGATAAAGCAAGTCTTACAGTCCATTTACCTCAGAAGGCATATGATACGATACAGATAAAAAACAATGAGTATAGCTACTATAGTAAGTATAGAGATAATAACATTAACCTAGAAGATATAGATGTAAAAAAGTTTGAAATTGACATGGAATATTCAGAAGTAAAACTAAAAGGGAGTTATGAGCAAATATCAGCACATATCAATTCAGGAATATTAGAGATTCATTCTAATCAGCCAGCACAATTAGAAGTGCAAGGAAGAGTAAAAGCTAATTTAACAGGCCAGTACCAAGATATTGATATACAAGATATAGAGAATAGAGAGATTTATGTAGAGTCAGAAATACCTACTAATATCAAACTATCAAGTAATTATTCTAATATTAAATTAAGAGGGAAATATGATAAGATTAACGTAGCAGGTTATAGTAATAGTATAGATGCTAAATCAGATAGTGTATGTAAGATTACCGTAGAAGATGAAAGTAGTATTATTAACTTAAATGGTGCTTTTAAAGAAATAGCACTCAATGGTGAACGTGCTTCTATAGATATACAAACAACAGTTGTACCTGAACACATTAAATTATTAGGTTATGTTACAGAGCCAGTTAATTTAACTTTACCTTCTAATATTGAAGGCTTCCAAGTGAAATATTTAGGTAATAACCAAACTGAAGACTATTATGAAGATAGAAATAAGGTATTAAGTGAATTTGATGTAATAGAAGGCATATCACCAAAAGGAGAGAAAATATACACCTATGGGGATGGTTCTACACCGATTACTTTAGAGGCTGACTCAGATTCTAGATTAGAGATTATAGATGGTGGCTATAGCAGTGAAGTACAATAGGCCTAAAAGAAGGTGAAATAGTGAAGATTAGAAGGAAAAAAGAACCCAAGCATATCAATAAGCTACCTCTTAAGGAAAGAATAGGTAAGGTTTATAAAAGAGGAAAAACAACGGTTGGCAAACATTTATGGTTAGAATTATTAGCTATGGTGATATTGGCACTTATGGCAGCAACTGTTGTTTTCTTGGTAGTATCTCATTTTATTAATCGTACGGATATGGGAACAAATGAATATGTTACTTATACTGAAGGCAGAGAATACGTTCAAAATCAATTACTCAATATGGTACAAGAAATTAATAATTTAGAGGTATCAGATATTGGTAAGAATATTGATTATACTGCTTTAGAGGAAGCTATCCAATATGAAGATGAATATAGAATTGAGCAGTTTTTAGGACTCAATGAAGAAGAGTTAAATGCAGGAAATAACAATAGAGAGTCAGCGCTAAGTGAACTTTATACCAAGTTATTGGAGTTGTATCATAACAATACCTGGAGTAAAGAAAATGTTGATCAGGCTATAACAGAGTATTTTACTTCTAGAGGAATGACAAAAGAGATACTAGTAGAAGCAAGAATAAAAGAGATATTAGATAATGCATTAGGTGACTATTTCTTTTATAGCGATTCTGTGACTTATTTAGTAGATGGAACAGGAAAGATTATGTATCAAGATGGTGTAGTGGATAGTTTGAATTTGATTAATGCGATTCAAAAAACCAATAATAGTGAGGCTAGTGGGGATAGTAGCAAATTTGTAGGTATTTATCCAGTTACTTTAAATAATGAAGTGTATTATTTATATAATGAAACGGCTATAGAACCTTTTTCACATACTGTTCATACAGACTTAGGTAATGTTCTAGGCTTTATTGCAGGCGCAGGTTTATTTATTTTAATCATTTTTAGATTAACTAGGGATAAGGTGGCTTATATTGAATATCTTTCAGAGTGCTTAGGAGAAATTTCAAAGGGTAATTTAAATTATAAAATAGAAGTAATAGGTGAAGATGAATTAGCGGAGGTAGCTCAATCTATCACTCACATGGAAAAAGAGTTAAAATATCAGATAGAAGCACAGATGCAAGCAGAAAAAAGTAAGAATGAACTTGTTACTAATGTAGCTCATGATCTTAGAACACCACTTACTTCTATTATAGGATATATTGGTTTAGTAAAAGATGGGGGGGGTCACGATAAAGAAGATCAAGTGAAGTACCTAGATATCGCCTATACTAAGGCTGAAAAATTAAAGGTATTAATTGAAGACCTTTTTGAGCTAACTAAATTCCATCAACAAGCCATTAAATTAAAAAAAGAGAAAATTTCTTTGAGTAACTTAATGAATCAATTAATTGAGGAGCTCATGCCTTTAGCAAGTGATAAAAATATCGAGATAGAAACTTATATTGATAGTACAGGAACTACGGCAGAGGTAGATATTCAGAAGATGACAAGAGTATTTGAAAATCTTATTGAAAATGCCATTAAGTATAGTCCACAAGGAGAAGCTATATATGTGGAGCTCCGTGCTATAGGAGACAAAATTTACGTCGCAGTTAGTAATGCTTTTGAAAATATCTCACCAGAAGAGGTATCACTTTTCTTTGAACGCTTTTATAGAGCAGATAAATCTAGGAATAGCATGGCAGGAGGAAGTGGTTTAGGGCTAGCCATTGCTAAAAATATAGTAGAGTTACATGGTGGTGAAATAGGAGCGACTATTAATGAAGATTTAATTAGCTTTAAAATAGGATTACCTAGGACATAATAAAGGCACTATAATTGAAAGTAGTAATATAAACCATAATATGGGGCAATAAGCAAATGAGGTGATTAAATGGGGAAAGAAACAATACTCATAGTAGATGATGAAAAAGAAATAAGGGATTTAATAGAAATCTATTTGAAAAATGAGGGCTATATAGTAGAGAAAGCAGGGACAGGTCTAGAGGCACTGCAGTTAGTAGAGGAGAGACAGATAGACCTTATTATATTAGATGTTATGATGCCAGTAGTAAATGGGATAGATGCTTGCATCAAGATTAGAGAACAATATAATACGCCGATTATTATGCTTTCAGCTAAGGTAGAGGACATTGATAAAATATTAGGCCTTTCAGTTGGAGCAGATGATTACCTCGCAAAACCGTTTAATCCACTAGAGCTTATTGCTAGGGTAAAGGCTCAGCTTCGTCGATTTACTAAGTTAAATACGGCACATACAAGTAGTAAGGTTTTAGAGCAAGACGGATTAACGCTTAATTTAGAAACAGGTAAGGTGCATAAGAATGGAGAAGAAATTAATCTTACACCTACTGAATTAAGTATATTAAAACTTTTATGGATGAATAAAGGTATGGTGTTTAAAATAGAGACGATTTATGAACGTGTATGGGGTCAAGAGTATTTTGATAATAATAACACAGTGATGGTTCATATTAGGAAGCTAAGGGAGAAAATAGAAGAAAATCCTAGAACGCCTGATTATATTTACACGGTATGGGGTGTAGGTTATAAGTTTGGAGAATAGAAGGGATATAAAAGAGATGGACATTTTAGAAAGTCCATCTCTTTTATATCTTACAAGTGATGTTAAGATTGCGTCAAGAAACTGCATAATGGATTGACTGTATAAATAGAATCTATATAATATATAAAAATATAAAAAAGTTAGAAAGTAAGCTGGAGTAGGTCTGAGAATAAGGTTAGAAAGTACGGGGAAAGGGAGAAGAGAATAGATGAAGAAAGCAAAATTAATTTTTAAGATAGTGGGGTTACTTGCTTTAATAGGCACAATTTCAACAATTGTACTATTTTTAATGTGGAAACAAAATGAGATTATTAAAAGAGATGGTATACGTTTACCTTATTTAGATGATGTAACACGTTTTGAAGTACATTATCCTTATAATTGGGAAACTGCAAAAGGTAAGGTAAAGCAAGAAGATAAAAAGGGTATTTGTATCTATGTAAATGAGGATGAAAAGGAAACTATTTATTGTTATTATACTGATCAACCTATTGAATTAGAAAAAACAGATTCTGACAGTACAATTTTTGAAACCACAAATGGTTTAAGAGGCAACATGTTTATTAAGGAAGAAAATGAACGCAAAATTATAGATCTAGTATTTGAAGGTCAAAAATATGGTATACATATAGACGTATCTAAGCAAAATTGGCAGCAAAATGAGGATGCCATTATGAAGATAATGAAATCCTTTATAATTATTCAATAGCCCAAAAGTTCATATAAGGTGTTGAGTTATTTAATCTTAGAGCATTAAGATGCTAATAAAGCGCCTATTTATACTTAAGTATTATATCATGCTTAGTGGGAGAAGCTGAGCAATTATGCACTGTGAGTTTAAAAAGGTTAAGATTTGCAGGGAATCAGAAGTTTGAGACCCTGCATTATTTTTTTGTTGAAAAGCAATGTTTTGTTATTTTAGAGATATTTATATTGAGAATATGTCTAGCTATATTTATATGTTAGATTAGATAACATGGCTTTTAATAAAAAAACCATCTATAGACTTTGTAATATGGAATAGATGCAAATAGAAAATTAATTATTGTATTATTTAAGAGGGTAAAGCATTAAATAGATAATAAAAATAATACTAGGTCATAACGATGAATTGAATAGGATTTTAAATATAGGAATAAATATTAATTAAATATAAAATATTATAAAAATATTGACTTAGAATACGAAAGGTAATATATTACGTACAAAGGTAATATATTACCTTTCGTATTTACTTAGGAGGAGTAGTATGGCAAAACAAGTAGCTATAGATATACAGGAGATAGGACCTAGTAAGTTTATATTCGCGGTACTTCATGTGTTAGCTAATAAGATTCAAGGGGTTGCAGATAGAGGGCCGGGGGATATCAGCTTAAAGCAGTGGTTACTAGTCATTATGATTCTTCAATTTGAAGAAGAACCACCTACTTTAACTCAAGTTTCTGAAGCATTAGGAAGTTCGAGACAAAATGTAAAACAGCTAGCCTTAAAGTTACTAGATAAAGGTCTTATAAAAATGGAAAAAGATTCAAATGATGCTAGGATCTTAAGACTAAGAGTATGTCCTAAGTGTTATGAATATTTCCGGGGAAAACTTGTATATCAAGAACATTTTCTAGAATTACTGTATAAAGACATACCAGAAGAAGAAATACAAGTGACAGCCCGATGCTTACAAAGACTATTAGAAAATATAATAAAAATGGAAGAGCTAGTAAATGGAGGTTATGAAATATGAAAACATTAGTGGTTTATGCATCAAAACATGGTGCAACAAAAGTAGGAGCAGAACGTATAGCAAAAGGACTTGAAGGTGAAGTACAGCTTGTTAGTATAAAGGATAAGAGTGATATTGTTTTAGATAACTATGAGAAAGTTATATTAGGTACACCTATTTATGCAGGAATGATTAATAAAGATATTAAAAGCTTTTGTGAAGCTCATATGGACATTTTAAAAACTAAAAAAGTAGCCCTTTATTTTTGCTGTATGGATTCTAGCCAAATAGAAAATTATCTTAAAAATAATTTCACAGAAGAATTTATTAAAAATTTAACTGCTGTAGAAAGTTGCGGAGGTGCCTTTTACTTTAAAAAAATGAATTTCTTTGAAAAATTTATTATAAAGAAAATAACAGAATCCAAAGAAAAGACAAAAGAAAATCCAGCTAAAGTAGATACTAAAGTAGATATAGAGCTTTTTGATGAAGAAAGAATTAGCAAATTTACAACAGCACTTAATCAAGTATAGGAGCTTCTAGTTATTAATAAGGGGATAGAAATTATTATAACTATTAATACAACTATAAATTAGAAACATTAAAGTATAGTAAACATTATGGATATGAATTAAAGCATAAAGCTCTTACTCTAAGTATGGATTAGATGATTCAAGTTATTAGAGTGTTAGTAGTAAGCTACTGGAAAGAAAGATCAGGGGAGAAAATATGAAAAAAGGAATAAAAATTATTATTGGGACAATTTGTGGTATAGTGATTATAGGAGGAGGTATTACAGTTGGGGTAACAAAAGATATTCCAGCAATGTGTAATACACCCGTTAACAAAATTAATATATCAGAGATCCCAGATGGAACCTATGAAGGGAAATTTGAATATAGCAGGTGGTTAAGTGAAGTCGAAGTGAAAGTTGAAGGTGGTAAGATTATAGCGATTGAAAGGCTATCAAATCCACTTATACCAGATGTAAGTAAAAATCTCTTTGAACAAATTATAGATAAGCAACAAGTAGATATAGACGCAGTATCTGGAGCCACAGCTACTTCTAAAGCCTACTTAAAGTCTGTAGAAATAGCTCTAAGCAAAACAAGAAATTAGTTCTATAACTAAACTTTCTATTATATATAGTTAAAAATAGGAGACCTTGCTAGTAAAATGAGAAGGTCTCCTATATGTATTTAATTCAAGATTTATATTGCTTTTTAGTCTGAGTATGTGACATACTCAAAAAGATACATTGTTAATAATATTCACAGAAACACACATGAGAGTAGTGCGTGGTAAAAAGATGAAGAAGTATGAAAGAATAGTATTTTACAGCAAATCTAAGGAGTAAATTAACAAAGAAGGGAAATGGTATGGGACAAAGAATAGATCTGACAACAGGTTCAATAACAGGAAAACTTATTAAATTAGCGATACCCATTATGGGGGTATCTTTTATTCAAACAGCATATAGTTTGATAGATATGATTTGGATAGGGAAGATAGGGAGTAATGCAGTAGCAGCTGTAGGAACAGCGGGATTTTTTACATGGTTAGCAGAAGCCTTTATTATGATTACAAAATTAGGTGTAAGCATTAAGGTTTCTCAAAGTATAGGCAGTAAAGATTATAAGAAAACAAAGAAGTATATTACTAGTGCACTGCAGATGAATACCATTCTAGCACTCTTATATGGTTTTTTCTTAATCTTATTTAATAAGCAACTTATAGATTTCTTTACTTTAGGGGATGCCGAGGTCATAAGTATGGCTAGAACATACCTAGTAACAGTTTCAGCAGCAATGCTATTTTTCTTTACTGGTCCAGTATTTAGTGGGATTTTTAATGGTTTAGGAGATAGTAAAACACCATTTATTATTAATACTATTGGTCTTATATTTAATATAGTATTCGATCCTGTTCTTATTTTTGGATTGTTTGGTTTTCCTAAGCTAGGTGTATTAGGAGCAGCTCTTGCTACTGTTGTAGCTCAAATGGTAGTAACGTTATGTTTTATAATAGTGATTTTGAAAAGGAAACTAGATTATTTTGTTCTTAAGGTTTTTGCAAAACCAGATTGGCAAGTTATTAGAGAAATCACACATATAGGTTTACCAGGAGCTATTCAGAGTGGATTATTCACAGTTTTTTCGATGATTATTGGTCGTATTGTAGCACACTGGGGGCCAGTTCCTATTGCAGCACAAAAAATTGGCTCACAGATAGAATCTATCTCGTGGTTAACAGCAGGAGGATTTTCTACAGCTGTTGCTACTTATGTAGGCCAAAATTATGGTGCAGGTAAAAAGGAACGTATAGGTAAGGGTGTTAAAATTACAATGTTAATGGCTCTGAGTGTAGGATTATTCTCTACGGTACTGCTGATTTTTGGAAGGGAATTATTAATGAGAATTTTCGTTTCAGAGATAGAAACTATTAAGGTTGGTATGCAATATCTTCTCATATTAGGGTATTCTCAATTATTTATGTGTGTAGAAATTACAATAACAGGTGCATTTAATGGGATGGGTAGGACGTACTTACCTAATTTCACAAGTATACTATTAACAGGGGCACGCATACCATTAGCAATAATACTATGTAGACCATTAGGATTAGATGGTGTGTGGTGGAGTATAAGTATAACTAGTATTATAAAAGGTATTGTTTTGGCAAGCACTTATCTGTATTTAAAACATAAGGATAAGTTAATAAGATTAGATAACAAGTTAATTATTTAAAAAGTGAACTCTTCTACTTTATTAAATAGAAGCATCTTCACATTATAGTTTTTAAAAGACTATTTTATGAGGAACTATTTATAAAGTAGTAGAGTCTTTTTATTAAAAGAGAGAAGAAAAATGAGGGATAGATAGAAAGAATGAGGTATTAAGGAGTATATTTATAGAATCCATTTATATTTCATAAAGAAACTCTAAAAAGTTTAAAAAAAGTGTTGACTTCTTATTAGTAATACTGTAATATTATACGAGTCGGCAGCGAAAAAAGCTGCTAACAAAAGGCATTAAGCCTTGATAAACAAACAACAAATGAACTTTGAAAACAAAATAGTAACTATAAACCAGTCGATTCATTACGTCTCTAAAAGAGATGAGAATCAGTACAACTTGTACTAAGTAAAATAGTCAGTAGTAGAGATACTACACGGACAAACTTTTATATGAGAGTTTGATCCTGGCTCAGGATGAACGCTGGCGGCGTGCTTAACACATGCAAGTCGAACGAAGTGATAGGAGCTTGCTCCTAGAACTTAGTGGCGGACGGGTGAGTAACGCGTGGGTAACCTGCCCTATGCAGGGGGATAACGTTTGGAAACGAACGCTAATACCGCATAAACTATGGACAATCGCATGATTGTTATAGTAAAGATTTTATCGGCATAGGATGGACCCGCGTTGGATTAGCTAGTTGGTGAGATAACAGCCCACCAAGGCGACGATCCATAGCCGGCCTGAGAGGGTGAACGGCCACATTGGGACTGAGACACGGCCCAAACTCCTACGGGAGGCAGCAGTGGGGAATATTGCACAATGGGCGCAAGCCTGATGCAGCGACGCCGCGTGAAGGAAGAAGGTCTTCGGATTGTAAACTTCTATCAGCAGGGAAGAAAAAATGACGGTACCTGACTAAGAAGCTCCGGCTAACTACGTGCCAGCAGCCGCGGTAATACGTAGGGAGCGAGCGTTATCCGGATTTACTGGGTGTAAAGGGTGCGTAGGCGGTTTGTTAAGTCAGAAGTGAAATTTAGGGGCTCAACCTCTAAGCTGCTTCTGAAACTGATGAACTAGAGTGTGGGAGAGGAAAGTGGAATTCCGAGTGTAGCGGTGAAATGCGTAGAGATTCGGAGGAACACCAGTAGCGAAGGCGGCTTTCTGGACCATAACTGACGCTGAGGCACGAAAGCGTGGGGAGCAAACAGGATTAGATACCCTGGTAGTCCACGCTGTAAACGATGAATGCTAGGTGTCGGGGCTTACGGGTCTCGGTGCCGAAGTTAACACATTAAGCATTCCACCTGGGAAGTACGATCGCAAGATTGAAACTCAAAGGAATTGACGGGGACCCGCACAAGCGGTGGAGCATGTGGTTTAATTCGAAGCAACGCGAAGAACCTTACCTAAACTTGACATCCCGATGACCGGTCTTTAATCGGACCTTTCCTAGCTTGCTAGGACATTGGTGACAGGTGGTGCATGGTTGTCGTCAGCTCGTGTCGTGAGATGTTGGGTTAAGTCCCGCAACGAGCGCAACCCCTATCTTTAGTAGCCAGCATTAAGTTGGGCACTCTAGAGAGACTGCCAGGGATAACTTGGAGGAAGGTGGGGATGACGTCAAATCATCATGCCCCTTATGTTTAGGGCTACACACGTGCTACAATGGCTGCTACAAAGGGAAGCGATCTCGCGAGAGTCAGCAAACCTCAAAAAAGCAGTCCCAGTTCGGATTGTAGTCTGCAACTCGACTACATGAAGTTGGAATCGCTAGTAATCGCGAATCAGAATGTCGCGGTGAATACGTTCCCGGGTCTTGTACACACCGCCCGTCACACCATGGGAGTTGGGGGGGCCCAACGCCGGTGACCCAACCCTTCGGGGAGGGAGCCGTCTAAGGCAAAACCAATAACTGGGGTGAAGTCGTAACAAGGTAGCCGTATCGGAAGGTGCGGCTGGATCACCTCCTTTCTAAGGATAGAAATCGCTGGTTTAATAGTTACTATTTTGTTTTGAAAGTTTGTTTGTGAACGATATTTAACGATATGATAAATAGGCGTAAGCTCAGTGCTTACGCCTATTTTATTTGTTCCAAACTAGTATTTAATCAATGTAATTTTGGAGGCTTAGTTACTATGATCCGTAGTACCGTTCCCTAGGATACCTAGAGCATAATAACAAGACCTAGAAAAAGTATTCAGTTGACTATTTACCAGTAGGGAACTCATAAAATCAAACCATGTTAGGGGCCCGAATGACTTTATGCTTTGGTTAGTGTAAAAAGTTGAAGTAGTCGAATAAGATAGCTCACTTACTAACCAAGACTTACATGACTGCAAGGAGAGGAGCTGACTACAAAAGTAGCTGAGAGGTATCTCTTGGGGTGCTAAAAAGAAAAGGTTGTTAATTTAGTTTGAAATCTTATTTACTTCACTTATATATATGTGAGTAGAAGGGATTATCCCTAAATAAATTTTAAAATTCTTTTAGGGTAATGTTTAAAAACGGATGAGTAATTATCATCCTTATAGGAGTTAACGTTTTTGCGCGTTAGGATGAAAAATATATTAAAAATTTTTCTTATCATATTATAAAGAAGCAACAAGAAAGTCTATTTTGCTATACAAAGATATCTAATATAATGTAAAAAATAGGGGGATGAGAAAAATGAAGATAAAGGAAATATTTATTATATATCTTAGCATAAGCATAGGAGCATTAACAGGCTGCAATGTGCAAGAAAAAACATCTCAAGACATAACAGTTCAAGTTACGGAAGAAAAGACAATAGTAAAAGACGGAGATGGGATAGGGGCTAATAAAGCGTTAATTTCACAGGAACCTGATGCAGAGAAAAATATTATCTTAAATCAGTTGGGATATTTGCCTAATGATATAAAAAAGGTTGTTTTTAGAGGTGAAAAAGTAGGGAAAAAGTTTAGCGTTATTTCAATAAATACTAATGAAATTGTGTATACAGGAGAAGTGGGTAATAAAATCTATAGCCCAGCAGCAGATGAGACTAATTATATAGGAGATTTTTCTGAAGTTACTAAGGAAGGTGTATATAAAATTATCACCGATACGTCAGGAGAATCTTATCAATTTAAAATAGGTCAAGGAATTTACAAAGAGGCGTTTGAAGATGCATTAAGGTTTTTTTATTTACAAAGATGTGGGCAGGATATTCCAAAGGAATATGGAGATACGTGGGCTCATCAGGCTTGTCATACTGAAATGGCAACAATATATGGTAGTGATAAAAAAATAGATGTTTCTGGAGGTTGGCATGATGCAGGTGATTATGGACGTTATGTGGTAGCAACGTCTAAAGCGGTAGCGGATTTGCTTTTGGCGTATGAAACTAATAAGGAAGCTTTTGATGATAATCTCAATATACCGGAAAGTGGAAATGGTATACCTGATGTATTAGATGAAGTTAGATATCAACTTGTATGGCTTTTAAAGATGCAGAACCAAGAGAATGGAGGAGTATATCATAAGGTGACAGGAGCTAACTTTCCAGGGTATATCATGCCACAGCTAGAAATATCAGACCTTATTGTTTGTCCAATTTCAACTACGGCTACCGGAGATTTTGCAGCTGTGATGGCTATGGGACATGAAGCTTATAAAGAAATAGATAGTGAACTAGCAGATGAATGTCTTAAGGCAGCACAAAAAGCATGGGTATATCTGGAGCAGGCTCCTAATAGTAATTTTAAAAATCCAACAGGCATTCTGACTGGTGAGTATGGAGATAGCGATGATTTAGATGAAAGACTATGGGGCGCAGTAGAGCTATTTAAAGTAACTAATGATGAAAAATATCATGATAAGATAAAAGGGATTGTAAAAGATATAAATAGACTTGATTGTAGATATGGCTGGCAAGGTGTGGCCGAATATGCTATTGATACTTATATTAATCTGCCAAATGCAGATGATGGAGTACTTCAGGTTTTAAAAGAGAATCTAAAGATGACAGGGGACTTTTTTCTTTCTGCAGCAAAACAAGATGGATATAATGTGTATAATAAACAGGATATATATTACTGGGGAAGTAATATGAATGTACTAAGTTTAGCGCTTCTTTATGCACATGCCAGTGAGATATTTGATGAACAGGAATATATAGAATATGCTAATGAACAGATCAATTATTGTTTTGGAAAAAATCCAATGGATATGTCTTATGTAACAGGATATGGAACAGTGTATCCTAAATTCCCTCACCATAGACCTTCTGTAGCCAAGGAAAAGACGATTCCAGGTATGATTGTAGGAGGACCTAATACAGGAAGAGAAGATAATATTGCTAAACAAGATTTAGGAGCAGCACCAGCTACTAAATGCTACATTGATAATAGAGAGAGTTACTCAACAAATGAAGTCGATATTTATTGGAATTCTACACTGATTTATGCATTGGCAAAATTAGGAAGAGTATAAGAAAAGTATAGGTTTTAATGTAATAATATTTTAATACTTAGGAAGTTAAGAACAATATTGTTATGTAAAAAAATAAACATATCATAAATGAGATATGTTTATTTTTAAATGAAATGATTGAATATAGGTTAGCTCGTTTATAATTTAAACAAAGAAAATAAAATCTAAGGAATTATTTTAAAAGATAAGATGTTCTTCTGTTAAAGGTGTGGTTTGAGAATTGATTTGGACAGCTTTGATAAGTTTAAAAAGTTCTCTTTTAGTATATTCTGTTTGACGATCAAAAGAGCGCATACTCATATAGCTAGCAAGCACACAAAGGGCTACTAAGGGTAAGAAGACTAGATCCATAAAAAGAGACTGAGGAGCTACAATTGTTAAAACAATAGCTGTCAGAAATAAAATCATCCCAATTATACATTCGATGTAGAATAAAGCCAATGTAATCGGATGAAATCGTTGTTCAATATGGATGATATGGTCATCTTCGGCATTCTTAGTTCCTATTGTAATAAGGTTGAAGCCACTTTTTTTATTAAGATTACTTTCTTGATGTAATACCTTATAAATTTCAAAATGTCCTTCGCCAACATTACTAATAAAGGGACAGTGCCTTTTATCAAATATGCTTTCTGTAGTTTGATTACTGAGAGTATTTTTAACCTCATCAAAGGATAAACAAGAGTATACTGTAAAAGTCCTAGAGGGTATAAATTTCATATAATTACCTCCTTTAAATAATGATTCTTCATAGTGAGATTATAACAGAAGTTAAGTGTGTTTTAGTGTTAAGATGTCATAAAGCTTGTAATAAGGGGTTTGGTACAAACTATCATAAAAGAGTATGCTATTAATATAAGTATAGTGCATAAAATATTGAATATATCTGTAAAAAGCGTAATAATAAAATTAAAGGGAGAGACTATAGGAGGAAAGATATTGAATATTAGTGAAATAGCAAAGATAGCAGGCGTATCTAGTGCAACAGTATCTAGATATTTAAATAATGGGTATGTAAGTGAAGATAAAAAAGAGAAGATAAGAATGATTATAGAGCAAACAGGCTATGTTCCATCTTCTCAAGCTCAAATGTTAAGAACAAGAAAAACTAAGCTAATAGGTGTCATTTTACCTAAGATAAGTTCGGAAACGATTGGAAAGGTTGTTGATGGTATTAGTGAGAAGTTAGCCAGTTCAGGGTATCATATTATCCTTGCTAATACAGATAATAATATAGAACAGGAGTTGGAGTATTTAAATATCTTTAGAAATAATCAAGTAGATGGACTGATTTTTATTGCTACGATTATTAATAATAAACATAAAAAACTATTAAAGGAAATGCCCATACCAGTTGTCATTATCGGTCAAGAGTTAGAAGGATATTGCTGCGTTTATCATGACGATTATAATGCTGCTAAATCTTTGGTTAATGAAATAATTAGGGCGGGGTGCAAAAAGCTTGCTTATATTGGAGCACCCTCAAAGGATAAGGCGGCAGGATTAAGTAGAAAGAAAGCCTTTCTTGAAGCAATCGAGACTAATAGTGAAAAAGTAGAAGCTGTAGCCTTAGAAGAGGGACCATTTTCTATGGAATCAGGATATGAGCTGACGAAGAAGGTATTAGCAGGTCATCCAGAAATAGATGGTATTTTTTGTGCTACAGATACAATTGCAGTAGGTGCCATTGAGGCTATTAAAGAAGAGGGGAAAGCTATTCCGGAAGAAATCTCAATAGTAGGTATGGGAGATACTAAGCTTTCTAAGGTTGTTTCGCCAAAACTTACTACGGTGAAGTACTATTACAGGATCAGTGGAGTCGAAGGAGCAAGTATGCTACTAGATATGATTGAACAAAATCAAACATATAATAAGAAAATTAAATTGGGTTATGAAATAATTGGAAGAGAATCTGTAAAAATATAGTATTGCTAGGCAAAGTGCACAAATAAATAACGAGATTTTGTTTAAATAATTAGTTTATAAATACAGTAAAATACCGTATAATAAAACCAATATATGAAATCGATTTCACATATGCATTAATAATTATACAAGGTGGATTAAAATAATATTAGTTGGGATATTGTTCTGTTTAAAACAATATAATATGAAATCAATTTCACTATGACAGCAGGAGGACAACTATGGATTATAAACAAGCCGCCCTACAAGTTCTAGAAGGAATCGGGGGCAAGGACAATCTCGTATCAGGTGCACATTGCGCTACAAGATTACGTTTGGTATTAGCAGATAATAGTCGTTTGAATAAAAAGGCTATTGAAGAGGTGGATGGTGTAAAAGGTGTTTTTGAAGCACAAGGACAAGTACAAATTATTTTTGGGACAGGAATAGTTAATAAAGTCTTTGATGAGTTTTCAAAAGCGGCAAAAATAGAAACAGCCACAAAGGAAGAAGTGAAACAAGCAGCAACAGCTAAAATTAGTCCATTTAAACGTGCTATTAAAACGCTAGGTGATGTTTTCGTACCTATTATTCCAGCTATTGTAGCTAGTGGGTTGTTAATGGGACTATTAGAAGGTTTAGGTAAGGCATTTCCTGGCTTATCAGCCTCTGATACATTTACATTACTTTCATTGTTTGCTAATGCGGCTTTTGTTTTCCTGCCTATTTTAATTGCAATTAGTACAGCTAAAGTATTTGGTGGAAACTTATTTTTAGGTGCAGTTATTGGGATGATTATGATTCACCCAAACCTTATTAATGCATGGAATGTAGCAGGTATGGAGAGCATACCTCAGTTTTCAGTGTGGTTTGGTTTGTATGATATTGGACAAGTGGGATACCAAGGACATGTTATTCCGATTGTTATCTCTGTATGTTTTATGAGTAAGTTAGAGAAGAAACTGCATCAATTTGTACCAGAGGTAATTGATTTATTTGTAACACCACTTATAACAGTATTAGTAACAGGATATCTTGCTTTAACTGTAATAGGCCCGGTGTTTGCATTTGCTGAGAACTGGGTATTAGTAGGTGTACAGTGGCTTATTGCAATTCCATTTGGTATTGGTTCGCTTTTAATGGGTGGAGCATATGCTACAACAGTAGTATCAGGTGTTCATCACATGTATAATGTTATTGAAGCAGGAATGATTAGTGCAGATGGTATTAATACATGGATGCCAATTGCTTCAGCTGCGAACGTAGCACAAGGAGCAGCAGCACTTGCAGTAGCACTAAAAGTAAGAGATAAAAAAATTAAAGCACTGGCAATTCCAGCATCCTTATCAGCATTTCTAGGTATCACGGAGCCTGCAATCTTTGGGGTTAATATCCGTTATATGAAACCGTTTATTGCTGGTTCGATTGGTGGAGCGTGTGGAGCTTTAGTAGCTTCTATCTTTAATGTGGGAGCAACAGCTTATGGTGTAACAGGTGTATTCGGATTTTTGATAACAACTAATTCAGCTTTTGGCTATTTATTAACTTTAGTTGTATCTGCATCAGTAGCGTTCGTTATTTCTTGGGTGCTAGGAATAGATGAGAATAAATAGACAAAAATAAATAAGTATAGTATAGCTATAGACAGATTTCATTTTTGTTTTAAAAATATATAAGGACTGTCACATATCACATTCGATAGTGTCAGTCCTTTATAGTATGGGAAGGGGATTTAGACGGTGAATTCGACACATAAGGATTTAAAAAAAGTAATTAAGATAATAGAACAATTAGATGGACCTAGAGTAAAAAAAGATAAATGGAGATTAGGATTTCACTTAATGCCTCCAATAGGTTGGTTAAATGATCCTAATGGACTTTGTTATTTTAAGGGAAAGTATCATGTGTTTTTTCAATACTCCCCCTTTGACCCAAAAGGTGGTATTAAAGTCTGGGGACATTATACGAGCCCTAATTTAGTGGACTGGACATATGAGGGAACGCCTTTACTAGCGGACCAAGCAGAAGATTGCCATGGTGTATACTCAGGTAGTACATTTGTTGAAGATGATAAAGCATATATATATTACACAGGGAATGTAAAAAGATTAGGAGACTTCGACTATGACTATATAGGAAGAGAAGCAAATACCATGCTTGTTGAAACACAAGATATGAAATACTTTGAGCCAAAACAATGTATTATGACTAACAAAGATTATACTGAAAAAATGAGTTGCCATGTAAGAGATCCTAAAGTATGGAAAGAAGGAGACACCTACTATATGGTTCAAGGCGCTAGAACTAAAGAAGATAGGGGACAGGTCTTGGTTTTTGAATCAAAGGATAAGAAGAAGTGGAAGCTAATTAATGAGATAACCTCTGAGGAAAGATTCGGTTATATGTGGGAGTGCCCTGACTTATTTAAAGTGGATGGCACTACTATATTAAGTATTTCGCCACAAGGTGTAGAGAAGCAAGGATTTGAGTTTTGGAATGTTTATCAATCAGGTTACTATGTGATAGATGGAGATTTTAGAAGTACGTATAGTTTAAATAATTTTTGTGAGTTAGACAGAGGTTTTGATTTCTATGCACCTCAAACATTTCAAGATGAAAAGGGAAGAAGAATTCTAATTGGTTGGATGGGGTTACCGGATTGTGAACCTGAATATCATAACCCAACAATAGAAAAAGGATGGCAACATTGTTTAACAATACCAAGAGAGCTTCATTTTAAAGGAGGAAAGCTTTTTCAAAATCCTGTTAAGGAAATAGAAAGTTTAAGAAAACAATGTATTATTAATAATATAGAAGGAAAAGAAACATTATCGGCATATAGTTTAAGTGAGGTTATTGTAACGGATATTAATAGTGAAAGTGGTCTTAGCTTAATTATTAATGAAGATGTATCTCTAACTTTTGATGCAGCAGATGAGACCTTTACTTTAGAATTTTTAAATGCAACTGGAGCAGGTAGAACAAAACGTATAGTAAGCCTAAAAGAACTACGAAACTTACGTGTGTTTTGTGATTATTCAGCTCTTGAGATTTTTATAAATGAAGGACAAGAAGTATTTGCCACCAGGTATTACCCGGAACAAAGAAAAAATAGTATAGAGGTAACATGTTGTAAGGCAACTGTGGCAGTATGGGAACTAGGAGAGATGAAATATGATGAAGCGTAAATTAATTGCTATCGGAGAAGCTCTAATTGATTTTATCCCAGGGAAATCGGGAGTAGGAATTAAGAAAGTGGAAAGCTTTGCGCCTAAAGTAGGAGGGGCACCAGCTAATGTATGTGGAGCCTTTTCGAAATTAGGCGGAGACTCTATGATGCTTACAAAGTTAGGAAAAGATGCATTTGGTGATAAAATTATAGAAGAGTTAAGTGGCCATGGCATAGATGTAAGCAATATCTTGCGTACAACAGAAGCTAATACAGCCCTAGCGTTCGTATCTTTAGCAGAAGACGGAAATAGGGAGTTTTCGTTTTATCATAATCCAAGTGCGGACCTACTTTTAAAACCAGAGGAAATAAAAGCAGAATGGTTTAAAGAAAGTTTTGCTCTTCATTTTTGCTCAGTAGATTTAGTCCCTAGTTCAATGAAAGAAGCACACAAAAAAACAATAGATTTGGCTAGTAAATGCGGAGCATTAATAAGTTTTGATCCTAACATACGATTTCCACTATGGGAGAGTAAAGAAGCTCTTAGAGATACGATACTCGAATTTATTCCAAAAGCTAATATTCTAAAGATTTCAGATGAGGAATTAGAATTTATTACAGGTTATAAAACAATAGAGGATGCTAAGGATATTTTATTTGCGGGTGGAGTAAAGCTTGTTTTATTCACTAAAGGTGGAGATGGCGCTGAAGCTTATACATTAACTCAAAAAGTTAATGTACCATCTAATAAAGTAAAAGCAGTAGATACTACCGGTGCTGGTGATGGATTTATTGGAGCCTTTTTGTACAAATTAATGGAATCAGGAATTGATATAAATAATATAAGTGACTTAAGCAGAGACAATTTAATAGAATATCTACGTTTTGCTAATCGTTTTTGCGAGCATAGTGTATTAGTAGAAGGAGCAATAGCTTCTTACCCTGACCACCATCAAATGATGAAATATATGAAGTAGTATATTTAAAGAAAAGTAGAGACAGTGTTTATCTTTTTCTATTTACTTAGGAATAAAGCCCTTAGAAATCAAAATATAAAAAATGCAAAATAAATGAGAGACATCAGAGACAAATTAATATTTGTTAAAGAGGTCTCTCGTTTATTTTACATAAAATAAAAATAACCGTTTATAATAGCAACGGAAGAATTATAAAAGGAAAATTGACGATTAATTTTAAACAGATAGTATTTGGGGCCTGAAATAATTTTGTGTATATAAATAATAGATTTGATATTGAAAATATAATAAAATCTATAAGTGGTTTTACAATACAATTCCAGATAAGGATAGGAGATAGATATGAAGCTATCAAAGAAAATAGGGTTGATTTTAGTAAGTGGTATAATATTAGTAAATTCGTTACAAGCAAGTAATTTAAAGTGTCTAAGCCAAAATAATACGACAATGGTTCCATTTCGTGTAATAGGTGAAGATTTAGGAGCTAAAGTGAGCTTTGAACAGGCAAGCCAAACCATTACTTTATCTTACAGGGATACAAACATTGAATTAAAAGTAGGGAGTAAAAAGGCAACTGTAAACGGAGAAGAAAAAAATTTGCAAGTAGCACCTCAAGTAGTAGATGGAGTTACCTATGTACCTATTCGTTTTGTTGCAGAAGCATTAGGGGCAGAAGTTAATTATAAAAATGGTATTTTGGCCATTAACTTAGAAGGAAATGAAAAAGAGTGGAAACTAGAGACTATAGCAACAGGCATAAACACAAGTAGCGCTACTAATGGAAGTGGTTTTATAAATACAAGCAAGACGTTACTAGGGAAAAATGTTACAATGCTTACCATTAATATGAATGATCCTAAAGTAAAAGTAAAAATTGCCACAGCAGGTAATAAAGTAACAAGGGCAGCTGCCATTAAAGATATGGCAAATGGGGCAAAAGCTAGTATTAATGGCACCTATTTTGCAGCATATAATGGAGATGTACCGTTACCTGATGGAACTTTAGTAAGTAATGGAAGGGTTCTACACATTACTGATATTGGAGCTACTATAGGCTTCACTTCCGATAATAAGGTGTTAATTGATTTTGTTACTACTAGAGTCCAAGGATACATAAATGGGGAAGAAGCATGGACAAGCTATCGCGTAAATCGTCATACTGCGGATTCAAGTACAACAGTAATATATACACCAGAGTATGAAGGTAATATTACCTTACCTAGTGGATGGGCCGCAGTAGTATGTGTAGATGGGAAAGTAGCTAAGATGGTAACCCAAACAAGAACCGTCCCTAACAATGGTTTTATTCTTACTATGACGGAGAAGAGAAGTCAGAAGTTTAATGTAGGAGATAGCGTAGAATATAAAGTAAATTACTTACCTAAAAACACATCTTCAAAGGATTGGAATAATGTAATCTATGCACTAAGTGCAGGACCAAGCTTAATGATTGATGGAAAAATCACAGGAAATCCTTCTGATGAAAATTTTACGGAAGCTAAAATTCTTACTCAAGTAGCTCGTCGAAGTTTTATTGGTACTACAAAAGATAATCAGCTTATAATAGGTACAGTATCAGCAAGTGTAAGTGAACTTAAAAATATAGTTAAAGAAATGGGGCTTGTAAGTGCTATGTGTTTGGATGGAGGTGCTTCTTCAGGGTTATATTATAATGGGAGCTACTTATCTTCACCTGGTCGGAATGTAAATAACTGTATTAATTTCTATTATAACTAAGTGAATGTTTAAGAGAAAGTATCAGTATCAAGAAGTAGATATCATACTACCTCGACGCAAGGTCAAAGTAGAGACTATGACTGAGAGGCATTATTGGTATAGGAGGATAACGTTGTAAATGCGTAACAATATCAGTAGAGGTATTGGAGTAATAAGTAAGGTAACATAAAAAGGAGGTTGTGCTACATAGCACAACCTCCTTTTTATGTTAATGATGATTTAGCTACTGTACTACGTCTAAAGAAGATTATCTAGATAATCTATTTCAAGAAGTAATAGGAAGGAAATTAGTAAATGATAACTAAAAAATAGCCTATTTTATAGTTAAGGAATAGCATTTTAATGAATATAGAGTAAATATAAAAAATTAATTGACAAATTTAAAAAATCATAATATATTATACAGAATAAACATATATGTTTACTTGGAATTAAAGAAATGAAGATTTAGTTAGAGGATTAATTATTATAAAAAGGAGGATAAGAAATGTTCAACGTATTAAGCAAGCATGGAGTAGTGTGGAAAAAGGTAAGTATATTATTAAGTTTATCTTTAACTTTAGGGGGAGTGCTACTAATGTCTGGCTGTGAAAGCGAAGTAGCAAAAGAAAGTAATAAAGATGCTCAAGTGGTAGAGCTTTTGAATGTTTCTTATGACCCTACCAGAGAACTGTATGTACAGGCAAACGAGGGTTTTAGCAAGTATTGGAGGGAAAAGACCGGTCAGGACGTCATAATTAATCAATCACATGGAGGTTCAGGTAAACAGGGGCGTTCGGTTATTGAAGGTTTAGAAGCAGATGTAGTAACCTTAGCGTTAGCTTATGATATAGATGCTATCAGTGATGCAGGGCTTATAGATAGTGAATGGCAAAAAGAGTTCGCAGATAATAGCTCACCATACACATCGACAATTGTATTTCTTGTGAGAAGAGGGAATCCAAAGGGGATTCAAGATTGGGATGATTTAATCAAGGAAGGGGTATCCGTTATTACACCAAATCCCAAGACTTCGGGTGGTGCAAGATGGAACTATTTAGCTGCCTGGGCATATGAGTTAGAACGTTCAGGAGGAGATGAAGAAGCAGCTAAGTCTTTTGTTAAAGAACTCTTTTCACATGTTGAAGTATTAGATTCTGGTGCTAGGGGGGCTACGACTACTTTTGTAGAGAGAGGTATAGGGGATGTTCTTCTTGCATGGGAAAATGAAGCCTTTTTATCTATAAATGAGCTAGGTGAAGATGAATTTGAAATTATTGTCCCTTCAATAAGTATTCTAGCTGAACCACCAGTAGCTATTGTAGATGAAGTAGTAGATAAAAGAGGTACAGGAGAAATTGCTAAGGCTTATTTAGAATATCTTTATACAGAAGAAGGCCAAGAGATTGTGGCTCAAAATTATTATAGGCCTACAAATAAGCAGATAGCAGAGAAATATAAGGAACGTTTTCCAGAGGTAAAAATGGTTACAGTAGATGAAGTATTTGGTGGTTGGCGGAATGCTCAGGAAAAGCATTTTAAAGATGGTGGTGTATTTGATGAGATTTACGAGATACAGCCTTAAAGTAATGAGTGTTAGAAGAGGAGCAAAGAAGAACTTGAGTTGACAGGAAACATGGAGAGGGGAAATTAAATGAAAAAAACAAGGGGAATCATACCCGGTTTTAAGTTAACTATGGGATTTACTTTAGCTTATTTAAGCTTGATTGTACTGATTCCTTTAGCAAGTGTGATACTAAAGAGCATGGGAATAGGGGTAGATAGTTTCTTAGATACAGTACTGAACCCGAGAGCCGTAGCAAGCTATAAAGTAAGCTTTAGTTGTGCTTTAACAGCAGCCTTGGTTAATAGTATATTTGGAATTATACTGGCATGGACATTAGTTAAGTATGATTTCCCTTTTAAAGCTTTTTTAGATGGCTGCATAGATTTACCTTTTGCTTTGCCCACAGCTGTTGCTGGTATTGCGCTGACTACCCTATATTCAGAAAATGGCTGGATAGGTAAATGCTTATATTCTTTAGGTATAAAAAGCTCTTTTTCAACCTTTGGCATTACTGTAGCACTTATATTTACAGGAATGCCCTTTGTGATAAGAACGGTGCAACCTATTTTAGAAAACTTAGACCCTCAGTATGAGGAAGCTGCTACTATGCTAGGGGCGAACGGCTTTACTACCTTTAGGAAGGTTATTTTGCCTGAACTTATGGCGCCACTTCTAACAGGATTCTCCTTAGCTTTTGCAAGAGGGATTGGAGAATATGGCAGTGTAGTATTTATTGCGGGGAATATGCCTATGAAAACAGAAATTGCGCCCTTACTTATTATGGCTAAGCTAGAGCAGTATGACTATGAGGGGGCTACATCTATTGCAGTTGTTATGTTAGGGTTATCTTTCTTAATGTTATTACTTATTAATGTAGTACAACATCACAATAATAAGATGATGAGGGGGTAAGAGCATGAAAAGGAATCAATGTATTTTAATCGGTATAAGTATAAGTTTTTTAGTACTTATGTTAGGTTTTCCTCTTGTACTTATTATAGTTGAAGCATTAAGTAAGGGTTTTGAAGCGTATGCACAGGTAGTTATAGACCCTAGTACAGTAGCAGCTATGAAGCTCACAGTATTAGCAACCTTGATAGCTGTTGGGCTAAACACCCTCTTCGGACTTATGGCTGCATGGGCTATTACTAAATTTAAATTTAAAGGAAAGAATCTACTAGTAAGTCTTATTGATTTACCTTTCGCTATCTCCCCGGTTATTGCAGGTTTAGTTTTTGTATTATCCTTTGGTCGAGGAGGTTTATTTTATTCTTTTTTAGATGCCTATAACCTAAAGATTATTTTTGCTATACCAGGAATTGTATTAGCTACCGTATTTGTTACCTTTCCTTTTGTGGCTAGAGAAATTATTCCCCTTATGGAGTCTCAAGGGAAAGATGAAGAAGAGGCGGCAGCAATGATGGGTGCTGGTGGATTTACTATCTTCACGAAAATTACTTTACCTAATATTAAATGGGGGCTTTTATATGGGATAGTCCTTTGCATGGCAAGAGCTATGGGAGAGTTTGGAGCAGTATCTGTTGTTTCTGGACACATTAGAGGAAAGACCAATACCCTACCTCTACACATTGAGATTTTATACAATGAATATCAATTTGCAGCTGCCTTTGCAGTAGCATCCATATTAGTGATTTTTGCTGTTATCATACTAATATTACGAAATCAAATTGAAAAAAGAAATAAAAAGGAGGGATAGAGGATGCACATAGAAGTAAAGGGGCTAAACAAGTCTTTTGGAAAATTTAATGCTTCTCAAAATGTCAGCTTTGCCATTGAGAAAGGAAAGCTCATTGGGCTTTTAGGGCCAAGTGGGAGTGGAAAGACAACGGTTTTAAGGATGATTGCAGGTCTCGAGGCACCTGATACAGGAGATATTATTATTAATGGCATAAGGGTGAATGATATTCAAGCTGGTAAAAGAGGAATTGGTTTTGTTTTTCAAAACTATGCTTTATTTAGGCATATGAGTGTCTATGAAAATATTGCTTTTGGTTTAAAATTACAAAAACTTTCTTTAGAAGAAATTAGAGAGCGTGTAGGAGAACTTATAGAGTTAATAGGGCTTAATGGGCTAGAGAAAAGATATCCGCATCAACTTTCGGGTGGACAAAGGCAAAGAGTGGCTTTTGCAAGAGCTATTGCACCAAGACCAGAATTACTTCTTTTAGATGAGCCTTTTGCAGCTATTGATGCTAAGGTGAGAAAAGAGCTAAGAAGTTGGTTAAAGGAAATGGTTAGGAAGCTTAGTATTACCAGTGTTTTTGTTACCCATGACCAGGAGGAAGCTGTAGAAATTGCAGATGAAATCATTGTTATGAATAAAGGGCAAGTAGAACAGATGGGAAGTCCTACAGTGATTTATAAGAATCCGAGAACGCCTTTTGTAGCGCAGTTTATTGGAGAATCTACTGTAATAGAAAATTACAGTAGGTTAAAGGGCTTTAATGAAGAAGTGCATGGTACTAAAGCTGTTGTAAGACCCGAGTTTGTGGAGGTATTTAAGGATAATAAGCAAATAGTAGCAGGATCGGCAGCGGAAGATGGCTACGTTAAGGCGATTGCTTTTAGGGGGAATAATCTGGAAATAACCGTTGTAGTGGGGGATTTAGAAATATCAGGTTATCGTTCCCTTGAAGAGGAGCCAGTTCAAATTGGTGAAAGGGTACATCTACTTGTGCATAAACTTTATTTATTTGATGAAGTAGCAACAAAGATTGTAGAAAATAAATTGAAATATGACGAAATGCCTATATTTATCTAAGATGACCAAGGGAGTTGAGTGATAGAAGATGGAATTTAGAAGATTAGAAACGGATGTAGTCATTATAGGTGGAGGAACTGCAGGGTGTTATGCAGCACTTACACTTGGAGAACAAAGCTCTTATAAGATACTTATACTGGAAAAAGCTAATATTGAAAGAAGTGGCTGCTTAGCTGCTGGAGTCAATGCACTAAATGCATATATAACAAAAGGACAAACACCACAAGACTATGTGAACTATGCAACAAAAGATGCAGCCGGTATAGTGAGAGAAGATTTATTATTTTCCATGTCTCAAAGACTAAATAAGGTAACTCGCAAGCTTGAAGCATTAGGTCTAGTTATTTTAAAGGATGAACAGGGGGAATATGTAGCAAGAGGAAATAGGAATATAAAGATAAATGGTGAAAATATAAAAAGCCTATTAGCAGATGCAGTCTACGCTTCAAAAAATGTGCAAGTATTAAATCAAGTGAATGCTATTGATTACAAGGTGGTGGATGGTAAAGTAGCAGGTGCTTATGCTATAGGAGTAGAAGAAGAAATTTTTTACCACATTAAAGCTAAAGTGGTGATTTGTGCAACAGGAGGTGCTTCAGGCATTTATAAACCTAATAACCCGGGGTTTTCAAGACATAAGATGTGGTATAGTCCTTTTAATACAGGAGCAGGTTATGCTATGGGCATTCGTGCTGGAGCAGAAATGACTACTTTCGAGATGCGTTTTATTGCACTACGTTGTAAGGATACAATATCACCTACAGGCACTATTGCGCAGGGACTTGGTGCAAAGCAGATTAATAGTTTAGGTGAGGTTTATGAAATACATTATGGGAATACTACGTCAGAAAGGGTATATGGGACTGTTAAGGAAAATGAGGCAGGAAGAGGGCCTTGCTATTTAAAGACAGAAGGTATTAGTGAGGGAGAAGAGCAAGAATTACTTAAAGCCTATCTTAATATGTCTCCTGCACAAACCTTAAAATGGATAGAAGGTGGCAAAGGACCTAGCAGGGAGAATGTAGAGATTGAAGGAACAGAACCTTATATTGTAGGTGGCCATACTGCAAGTGGATATTGGGTAGCAGAAGACAGGAGTACAACTTTATCAGGACTTTTTGCTGCGGGGGATGTAGCAGGTGGTTGCCCGCAAAAGTATGTGACGGGGGCACTTGCTGAAGGAGAAATAGCAGCTGAAGCTGCTATAGCATATATTGAGCGAGAGTATATGGAACAAGAGGGCGAAGAAAAAATGAATAATAGAAAAGAACCTCAAAGTGGAACTACACAAGATAATGATACTTTAAATGAAATAGATGAGGCGCTTCTAAAATATGAAGAGGTAAAAGGTTACATAGGTGAAAAAACTACCTTATATAAGGTAGAAGAGGTAGAAGAAGCTATGCAAAAAGTAATGGATACCTATGCAGGAGGCATTTCAGTAGGTTATCGTTACAATGAAAAACAGCTACTTAAGGCAAGAGATAAAATAAATGCTCTAGTAGAATTAAGCCGTACACTAAAGGTTAAGGACATGTATGAACTCATGAAGCTTTATGAGCTAATAGACAGACTTCAGGTGGCCCAGGTACTCATTGAGCATTTAAGAGTAAGAAAAGAAACAAGGTGGCATAGCTTTGCTGAGCATACAGATTACCCTGAGCAAGATGATAAATGGCTTAAATATGTGAACTCTAAAAAGGTAAATGGAAACATAGAGATAATACTAAGGGATTTAGTAAGGAGGAGTGAGCATTATGAGCATACAAATTAATGCAGATAAATGTACTAATTGTGGCATGTGCAGAAAGGTTTGTCCTGGAAATCTCCTAACAGAGAATGATAGGCATCAAACAATTATGAGATGCCCGGAAGATTGTTGGGGTTGTACTTCTTGTGTAAAGGCATGTAATTTCCAAGCAATTTCTTATTTTTTGGGAGCAGATATAGGAGGCTTAGGAAGTACTTTACAAACAAAAGAAGAAGGCGATTTACTCCATTGGATTATGAAGCATACAGATGAATCAGAACAAGTGATTACTATAAACAAAAAACAGGCAAATACCTATTAAGAGGGGGTTAAAAGATGGATCATTTAGATAGATTAGAAGCGCAGAGTATTTTTATTTTAAGAGAAGCATATAAAAAACTAGGTAAGTTAGGTATGCTTTGGTCAATAGGAAAAGACTCAACGGTATTACTTTGGTTAGCTAAAAAGGCTTTCTATGGTCACTGCCCATTTCCTTTTATTCATGTAGATACTACTTATAAGATTCCGGAAATGATAGCATATCGTGACCGTGTTGCAAAGGAAATGAATTTAGATTTAATCGTCCATACCAATAAAGCTGCTATAGAAGCGGGGATGGGACCAGATAAGGGAAGATTAGTATGTTGCAAGGCACTTAAAACAGAAGGCTTACAGCAGGTGGTGCATGTATATGGTTTTGAAGGATTAATAGTAGGTGTGAGACGTGATGAAGAAGGTTCAAGGTCAAAGGAACGTGTCTTTAGTGAAAGAAATAAAAATGATGAATGGGATTATACAAATCAACCTCCAGAATTATGGGACCAGTTCAAAACAGATTTCCCAAAAGGTAATCATATTCGTGTTCACCCCCTTCTGCACTGGAATGAGATTGATATATGGGAATATATCAAAAGAGAAAATATGCCTATTATAGATTTATATTTTGCTAAGAATGGTAAACGTTATCGTAGTTTAGGGTGTGCGCCTTGTACAGCACAAGTTGAATCAAGTGCTACCAACCTTGATGAAATCATAGAGGAGCTAAAAAATACTACCGTTAGTGAAAGAGCAGGTAGAGCTCAAGACCAAGAAGATTCTTATGCAATGCAGAAGCTTCGCAAGGATGGTTATATGTAGATAGGGTTTGATATCACGAGATAAGATACTGATATGTAGATAAAAGTTCCTAAGATATATGAAAGAGTGAAATGATGGAGGGGAATATATGAGTCAGATACCAAATAAAGAGGTACTTAAAATAGTTGTAGTAGGTCATGTGGATCATGGTAAGTCTACAGTAATTGGGAAACTGCTATATGATACAAAATCACTGCCTGAAGGGGCGGTTGAGAAAGTTAGAAAAATAGCTAAAGAAACTGGAAAGCCTTTTGAATATGCCTATTTACTAGATGCTTTTGAAGAGGAACAAAAGCAAGGAATAACCATTGATACCACACAAATACAGTTTCAAACAACTAAGAGGGATTATGTCATTATTGATGCACCAGGACATAAGGAGTTTCTAAAAAATATGATTTCAGGAGCTGCTAGTGCAGAAGCCGCACTTTTAGTAATAGATGCCAAAGAAGGTGTACAGGAGCAATCAAGACGACATGCTTATATGCTATCCTTGTTAGGCATAAAGAAGGTTTATGTCATTGTTAACAAAATGGATTTAGTAGATTATAAAGAAGAGGTATTTAATGTAATCCGTCAGGAAATGAGTACATTTTTAGGAGTTTTAGGTGTATATCCTTTAAAATATATTCCAATCTCAGCTTTTTATGGAGAAAATATCACTAGTCAATCAGATAAGATGCCTTGGTATAAAGGCACGCCTATTATAGAAGGCATTGATGTAATAGAAAGAGATAAAGGGATAGAAGATAAGCCACTTAGACTACCTATTCAAGATGTATATAAATTCGATGATAGACGAATCATTGCGGGGCGTATTGAAAGTGGTCAGTTAAAAGTAGGAGATAAGATTACTATTTATCCAGAGGGTAAAACAACACATATTAAAAGTATTGCATATTGGGCAGAGAGAGATCAAAAGGAACAAGGTTTTGCCGGTGAGTCTATTGGTATTATTGTTGAAGATGAATTCTTTAATAAAAGAGGAGAAATTATTACTCATGAAACAAATCCTCCTTTAGTAGCTGAAAGCTTCCGTGCAAGCATTTTTTGGATGGGAAAGGAACCACTTACTATAGGCAAAAAATATAAGATTAAATTAGCTACGGAAGAGATAGAAGGAGAAGTAAGTAGTATTATCAAAGTAATCGATGCCACTAGCTTAGATAGTAATGTGACGCATCAACAAGTAGAGTTAAATGGGGTAGCAGAAGTTATTATAAATACTAAAGAACCTGTAGTATTTGATGTTTTTAGGGAGAGTCCTGTAACAGGACGTTTTGTTATGGTGGATGGCTATGATGTAGCCGGCGGTGGTATCATCACCCAAAAAGAGGGCGAAACAGTTTCGTTTAGTATTTTTAGGGGGAATGGCTTAGAGGCTAGGACTGATATATTTGATGAATTTTACTATAGCATAGAGGACTATAACATAAAAAAGGCTACAAGTTATGGGCAGGTATATGAGATAGGGGATAGTATTCCTTTACAAAGTAAAAGCTTCAAGTATCCATCTTATTTTGATATATTAGTATTAAGAGATCATGTGGCTATAAGTATTAAAGAAGGAAAAGTAGTAGACATAGTATCTCTTCAAAACTATACTTATTCCGGCTATCCTGTAGTAAATGGTAGGGGCTTTGAGGTAAATGTACATTCAAATGAAGAATTGGCCCACTTTATAGGAACTTATAGTAAGGTACAAAATAAAGAAGCCGATGAAGAAGAAAGGCTTTCAGAGCAATGGCTGACTATAGAAACTTACAGAAGATTAGCGTGGGGAAGATAAGCTGTAGAAAAGATGACAAAATGGGGGCAAAAATAGTGAAACATTCAGAGATAGAAGCAGTTATCCAAAGTGTACAAAACTATAAAGAAAAGGTGAAAGAGGTATTAAATAAGAAAGAAGAGTTAAAGAATATTAAACCTCTCCTCGGTGGGATGGGTGTTTACGAACAACGTGAAAAAGGGACTTTTATGTTAAGAGTACGTATCCCAGCAGGTGTATGTGAAGTAAAATGGCTAAGAAGTATATATGAAATTGGTAAAGAAGTAGGTGTGAGACGTTTTCACCTTACCTCTAGACAAGATATTCAATATCATGGGCTTACCCTAGCGCAAACCATTGAAGTAAAGGAAGCATTACTGAAAGAAGGTTTAGTAACTAAAGGTGGAGGGGGCAATAGCCCTAGAAATATTGCTTGTTCACCACTTTCAGGAGTAGACTCTAAGGATATATTTGATGTCACCCCTTATGCACTAGCTAGTTGTGACTTTATCATGAAGATTATAGACTCTTTTCACTTACCTCGTAAGTTTAAAATTGCATTTGCAAGTAGTAAGGAGGATACCTCAAATACTACCGTGACTGACCTTGGATTTATGGCGATGGAAGAAGATGGACACAAGTATTTTAAGGTTTTTGTAGGTGGGGGACTTGGTAGAAATCCTAAACCAGGTATTGTGTTTGAAGAGAAGCTTGAGTTACAAGAAATACTTTATGTCATACAAGGACTTAAAGAGCTCTTTGAAGATTATGGGGATTATGAAAATCGTAATAAAGCAAGAATCCGATATATCGTAGAACGCTTAGGTGAAGAAGCATTTAAGGCTAAATTACATGATTATATTGATAAAGTAAAAGCCAGAGGGATAAATGAGCCAATTATTAATGAAATAACCTATAATAAAAAGGGGGCTCATCTAAGCATAAATAATGAAAGGCTCGTAAGCCAAAAGCAAGAAGGACTTTATGGTGTCTATGTACATCCCTTTGGTGGCTATTTAAGTGTAGAAGAATTAGGCAGAATAGTAGAAATGGCAGAAGCTGTGGAGGATGTGAAAATACGTCTGACAATGGATCAAGGATTTTATATGCTTAACTTGAATGGTGAAGAAGCAGAAAGGATATTGGCTAAAACTGAGACGTTAGGCTTAACAGATATTATGAGTAAGTTAGTAGCTTGTACAGGAGCCAATACCTGTCAGATTGGATTAGCTGCGTCAGAGGAGCTTGCAGGATCTATAAAGAAGAGGTTTGACAAGGTACCTAAAGAGGTGCAAGTTTGGCTACCAGCTATACATATTTCGGGTTGTCAAAGCTCTTGTAGTGCCCATCAAATTGCAGTACTAGGTTTCTGCGGTAGCAAAAAACGTATTAATGATGAAATAAAAACAGTATTTACACTTTCCATTAACGGTAGCAAAGGTCAAGCCGGTGCGAAGCTAGGTGAAGTAGTAGGAGATTTGTTAATGGAAGATATACCGGAATTTCTTGAGAAGTTAGCTATAGGATTAAAGAAGGGCGAGATAGAACTAGAAAAAGAAGTATTGAAGAAACAGTTTGGACCTAAAATAATGTAGATGATGGATGCTTGATTTAAAGTTCATTTAAATAATAGAAAGACTCTAATTAAGTAAAAAACAAAGATATGAGTTCTTGTTGAATATCATATCCTTGTTTTACTTTTTTATTTCTTCTATAATTCTTGGCTTTATAAAGGGTGAATCAACATATCTATAAAAAACTTATAAAAAATCGTTGACTTATGTAAGTAAATAGTGTACTATAATAAAAGTCGCCAGGAACAAATGGCGACCAAATAAAAGAAATACATGAATATCAAAGATGTGAAATGTATGAATTTTAATCGTACTTTGAAAAACAAATACTACAACAATTATAGATTTGTAAGTTATAGCAATATAACTTGCGCCTAACGATAAATGTACACGCATTGTATAATGCAAAAATGTTTGTCGGGGTGTAAAATCTACAATTTAACCGATATAGTCAGAAATGACTTAAAACATTCTTTGTTTTTATCAGAAATGATAATTAACAAGGCACCAATCATGTGAAAACATGATTAGACCGCTCAATAATGAGCAATAGGTCAAGCTACTAAGAGCGTAGAGTGGATGCCTTGGCACCGAGAGCCGATGAAGGACGTGATAAGCTGCGAAAAGCTACGGGGAGTTGCAAATAAACCTTGATCCGTAGATATCCGAATGGGGAAACCTGGCAGAGCAAACCTCTGTCATCCTATAGCCAATCCATAACTATAGGAAGGGAACGAAGGGAACTGAAACATCTAAGTACCTTCAGGAGGAGAAAGAAACATCGATTTCCTAAGTAGCGGCGAGCGAAAGGGAAACAGGCCAAACCAGATTACTTGTAATCTGGGGTTGAGGACTGCGTCATGGCAAGACTGCGGATAGCTGAAGAGTCTGGAAAGTCTCATCAAAGAGGGTGATAATCCCGTAAGCGAAATCCAAGTGAAGCCTAGCAGTATCCAGAGTACCACGAGACACGAGAAACCTTGTGGGAAGCCGGGGGGACCACCCCCCAAGCCTAAATACTCCTCGGTGACCGATAGCGCATAGTACTGTGAAGGAAAGGTGAAAAGAACCCCGGGAGGGGAGTGAAAGAGAACCTGAAACTCTATGTTTACAAGCAGTGGAAGCGCCATATGATGCGCAACCGCGTACTTTTTGTAGAACGGTCCGGCGAGTTACTAGCTGTGGCAAGGTTAAGTACCAGGAGGTACGAAGCCGAAGGGAAACCAAGTCTGAATAGGGCGCCAAAATAGTCATTGTTAGTAGACCCGAAACCGGGTGACCTACCCATGTGCAGGATGAAGTTACCGTAAAAGGTAATGGAGGTCCGAACTCACATCTGTTGAAAAAGGTGGAGATGACGTGTGGGTAGCGGAGAAATTCCAATCGAACCCGGAGATAGCTGGTTCTCCTCGAAATAGCTTTAGGGCTAGCGTTGATAGGAGTCTAATGGAGGTAAAGCACTGAATTGCCTAGGGGGCCCACAAGCTTACCGAAGCATATCAAACTAAGAATGCCATCAAGATACCGTCAGCAGTCAGACTACGAGTGATAAGACACGTGGTCAAAAGGAAAACAGTCCAGACCATCAGCTAAGGTCCCCAAGTGTGTGTTAAGTGGAAAAGGATGTGAGATTTCGAAGACAACTAGGATGTTGGCTTAGAAGCAGCCACTCATTCAAAGAGTGCGTAATAGCTCACTAGTCGAGAGATCTTGCGCCGAAAATGTCCGGGGCTAAAACACACCACCGAAGCTATGGAATTCACAATAGTGGATTGGTAGAGGAGCGTTGTAACGACGCAGAAGCAGTACCGTAAGGAGCTGTGGAGTAATTACAAGTGAGAATGCCGGAATGAGTAGCGAGATACAAGTGAGAATCTTGTAGGCCGAATATCCAAGGTTTCCAGAGTAAAGCTGATCTGCTCTGGGTAAGTCGGGACCTAAGGCGAGGACGAAAGTCGTAGTCGATGGACAACTGGTTCATATTCCAGTACTACCTATTATCAGAACTGCAGGGACGCAGGAGGATAAGCAAACCCAGGAATGGTATCCTGGGCCAAGCACAAAGTCGCACCTAACAGGCAAATCCGTTAGGCGAGGATGAAGTGTGATGGGGATCGAAATAAAAGTAGAGAAGTTGCTGAATCCACACTGCCGAGAAAAGCTGCTATTGCGTGATAGGTACCCGTACCGTAAACCGACACAGGTGGATGAGGAGAGAATCCTAAGGCCGACGGGAGAAGCGTTGTTAAGGAACTCGGCAAAATGACCCCGTAACTTAGGGAGAAGGGGTGCCTACTTAGGTAGGCCGCAGAGAATAGGCCCAAGCAACTGTTTAACAAAAACACAGGTCTTTGCTAAACCGAAAGGTGATGTATAAGGGCTGACGCCTGCCCGGTGCTGGAAGGTTAAGGGGAGAGGTTAGTCTAAGGACGAAGCTTTGAACTTAAGCCCCAGTAAACGGCGGCCGTAACTATAACGGTCCTAAGGTAGCGAAATTCCTTGTCAGGTAAGTTCTGACCCGCACGAAAGGCGTAATGATTTGGGCACTGTCTCGACAGCGCACCCGGTGAAATTGTAGTACCAGTGAAGATGCTGGTTACCCGCGACAGGACGGAAAGACCCCGTGGAGCTTTACTGTAGCTTGATACTGAGGTTGGGTATTACATGTACAGGATAGGAGGGAGACTGAGAAATCTGGACGCCAGTCTAGGTGGAGTCGCCGGTGGGATACCTCTCTTGTAATACTTAACTTCTAACCATGGCCCGTTACCCGGGTCTGGGACAATGTCAGGTGGACAGTTTGACTGGGGCGGTCGCCTCCTAAAGAGTAACGGAGGCGCTCAAAGGTAACCTCAGAATGGTCGGAAACCATTCGAAGAGTGCAAAGGCATAAGGTTGCTTGACTGCGACACCGACGGGTGGAGCAGGTACGAAAGTAGGACTTAGTGATCCGGTGGTATGAAAGTGGGATTGCCATCGCTCAACGGATAAAAGCTACCCCGGGGATAACAGGCTTATCTCCCCCAAGAGTTCACATCGACGGGGAGGTTTGGCACCTCGATGTCGGCTCATCGCATCCTGGAGCTGAAGCAGGTTCCAAGGGTTGGGCTGTTCGCCCATTAAAGCGGTACGCGAGCTGGGTTCAGAACGTCGTGAGACAGTTCGGTCCCTATCCGTCGTGGGCGCAGGAAATTTGAGTGGAGCTGTCCTTAGTACGAGAGGACCGGGATGGACGGACCACTGGTGCATCTGTTGTCTTACCAAAGGCATAGCAGAGTAGCCAAGTCTGGATCTGATAAACGCTGAAGGCATCTAAGCGTGAAGCAGACCACAAGATAAGATTTCCCATCCGAAAGGAGTAAGACCCCTTAGAGACTATGAGGTAGATAGGTTGGAGCTGTAAGCATGGTAACATGTTCAGGTGACCAATACTAACGGTTCGAGGGTTTGACCTAGATAATGAAGGTTGAATAGTTGTAGTATTTGTTTTTGAAGGTATGAGAAGAGAGCACCCGAGAGGGTGTTTTTTTGTTACATAAAATATCTTCTATAAAGTGATCAATTTCGTTCCATAACTAATCGCTGTTTTATAGAGGCCGTTAAATTTAATGTTGAAAAACAGGTATTTTATTGCTTGATTGATACTAAAATAGTAAAATCATATCATACCAAATAGCACCACCATGAATTGACTCAGAAATACCATGGTTAACATAGCCAAACTGATTATAAAAGGGAATAAGATTTTCTTTACAAGTTAAAATAACACCTTTTCTTTTGGTAGATTTAGCATAATCAATCATATGATTCATAAGCTTAATAGCGATACCTTGATGACGATAATCGGGCATAATATCTAGTCCAAAGATTGTTTGATAGGTGCCTGAAGGTTTGTGTAAGTCTGCTTGTTTGAAAAGAATATCACTAATAGTAGGCTCATCAATAACGGCACCATTTATAAAACCTATGATTTGATTATAGTGTTCTGCTACAAAAAAACTTTCTTTAAAAGTAAGAAGACGTTGTTGGAACTGAGTTTTATTAGCAGCTTCGGTTTGAGGAAAACATGTACTTTCAACAAAAGTAATACGGTCTAAATCATCTAATTGGGCTTGTCTTATAATGATATTCATATCTATCTCCTAATATATTTTTGTTCTAGTATAGCATATATGAGTAGAGTGATGAATATGGATAATCAATAAGTTGGTAGTGAATGGTTAGCAAGCTAAGGAAATGAGAGATAAAGAATATCTAGCTCTAGATACTAGACTATAGTTTAGCCAGGGAGGATATGAAAAATATATTGACATACGTAAGTAAATACGATATAGTATATATGCGTTAAACAACAAAATATTTCTGGTGATAATGCGCTTAGGGGAAACACCCGTTTCCATTCCGAACACGTAGGTTAAGATCTAAGCGGCTGATGGTACTTGTTGGGTGACTGACTGGGAGAGTAAGTGGTTGCCAGATTTACGCGCGAGTGGCTCAGTTGGTAGAGCATCTCCTTGCCAAGGAGAGGGTCGCGGGTTCGAGTCCCGTCTCGCGCTTAAAAAAGGAGCTAACTGTATAGTTAGCTCCTTTTTATCTATAAACTATTAACACATAAATAAAAGATTGGTATAATAAAAAATAGTTATTCAATTGAGTCCTCATAGATAATAATAGATATCTATTATTATCTATGAAATACTATAGCGATATTTATTAAAAGAGCAGTTCTGATTATTTTTGCCAAAGAGATGAATAAATATAGTGATAGATAAGGAATAGAAAAATTAAGCTGTATTATAAATAGTAGTTATATCATTTATGGGGGAATATTATGGTAATAGAAACTAATATGTATAATCAATTTCTTGAAGTAAACAGCACTAAAAAAAATGAATTCTTAGTTGAAGTAAGTGAAATTGTAAATAGAAATATGAATATAGAAATAGCATGGGAAAAGCCATATAAAACTACTTATAGTAAGACATCAGAAAATATAGAGATGGAAACTACAAGTAGTATTAATGAGACATATTCTAATTACGGAATTCCTTTAGAGATGGCACTTAATATACAGAAAGCTTCTAATCCAATGGTATCTAAGAATGGGAAGTGGGTGTCTGCATCGCTTAACGATATTAAATCGTATTGCATTCCAAATCGCTATAATATTAATAACTATAAGTATCAGTTCCTAGATTTATCAGAGCCGGCAGGTATTTCGGTTGATATTATGAAGAAGTATTTAGAAGGTAAGGGAACTTTAAGTGGAAAAGAAAACGTTTTTATTCAAGCTGCAGAGGATTATCATCTAAATGAAATATATTTAGTGGCTCACTCATTATTAGAAACAGGTAATGGAACTAGTGCATTAGCTCAAGGTGTTATGTATAAAGGGGCAAAAGTGTATAATATGTATGGGATAAAAGCGATAGATAGTAATCCTTTGGGAGAAGGAGCTGCATTTGCTTATAAAATGGGTTGGACTACTCCTGACAAGGCTATAGAGGGTGGGGCTAAGTACATATCAGAGCAATATGTTAATCACGATATTTATGCTCAAGATACATTATATGAGATGCGATGGAATCCTGCCAGTCCAGGAACACATCAATATGCCACAGATGTAGCATGGGCAATTAAACAAGCGAAACGAATTGAAGAAATTTATGAGGAATTTGAAGATGCAAATAAGACTTTTGATATTCCAGTTTATAGATAGAAGTAAAATATATTGGTTCGATGAATAAAAGCATAATACTATAGTCATAATAAAAAGTATAAAAAAATCTAGAATCCTATTGACTTATGCAAGGTAATGA